>NZ_LN609302.1:2017895-2645395 GCF_001499675.1 Acetobacter ghanensis | reverse complement strand
GGCTAGGGGGGCCCAAAGCCTTACCAAACCCAACCAAACTCCGAATACCCGGAAGTTTAGCCTGGCAGACAGACAGTGGGTGCTAAGGTCCATTGTCGAGAGGGAAACAGCCCAGACCACCAGCTAAGGCCCCTAAATCGTGGCTAAGTGGGAAAGGATGTGGGGATTCCAAAACAACCAGGAGGTTGGCTTAGAAGCAGCCATCCTTTAAAGAAAGCGTAATAGCTCACTGGTCTATTAGAAACCCTGCGCCGAAAATGTAACGGGGCTCAAGCCACGTGCCGAAGCTGTGGGTGCATACTATGTATGCGCGGTAGCGGAGCGTTCCGTAAGTCTGTGAAGGAAGCGGGGTGACCCCTTCTGGAGATATCGGAAGTGCGAATGCTGACATGAGTAGCGACAAACAGTGCGAGAAACACTGTCGCCGAAAGTCCAAGGGTTCCTGCGCAAGGTTAATCCACGCAGGGTTAGTCGGCCCCTAAGGCGAGGGCGAAAGCCGTAGTCGATGGGAATCAGGTGAACATTCCTGAACCTGCCAGAAGTGACGAATGCGATATGTTGTTGGTCCTTAACGGATTGGACCGGCTTTTGGAGCATTCCAGGAAATAGCTCTGGCGTATAGACCGTACCCTAAACCGACACAGGTGGACTGGTAGAGCATACCAAGGCGCTTGAGAGAACGATGCTGAAGGAACTAGGCAAATTACTCGTGTAACTTCGGGATAAGCGAGACCCACATTTGGGCAACCATTTGTGGGTGGCACAGACCAGGGGGTAGCGACTGTTTAGTAAAAACACAGGACTCTGCGAAGTCGAAAGACGACGTATAGGGTCTGACGCCTGCCCGGTGCCGGAAGGTTAAGAGGAGGTGTGAGAGCACTGAATTGAAGCCCCGGTAAACGGCGGCCGTAACTATAACGGTCCTAAGGTAGCGAAATTCCTTGTCGGGTAAGTTCCGACCTGCACGAATGGCGTAACGACTTCCCCGCTGTCTCCAGCATCGGCTCAGCGAAATTGAATTCCCCGTGAAGATGCGGGGTATCCGCGGTCAGACGGAAAGACCCTATGAACCTTTACTGTAGCTTTACAGTGGCATCAGAGACATTCTGTGTAGGATAGGTGGGAGGCTTTGAAGCAGGGGCGCCAGTTCCTGTGGAGCCATCCTTGAAATACCACCCTGAATTTTTCTGATGTCTAACCGCGGCCAGTAAGCCTGGTCCGGGACCCTGTATGGTGGGCAGTTTGACTGGGGCGGTCGCCTCCCAAAGTGTAACGGAGGCGCGCGATGGTGGGCTCAGGCCGGTCGGAAACCGGCTGTTGAGTGCAATGGCATAAGCCCGCCTGACTGCGAGAGTGACAGCTCGAGCAGAGACGAAAGTCGGCCATAGTGATCCGGTGGTCCCGCGTGGAAGGGCCATCGCTCAACGGATAAAAGGTACTCTAGGGATAACAGGCTGATCTCCCCCAAGAGTCCACATCGACGGGGAGGTTTGGCACCTCGATGTCGGCTCATCACATCCTGGGGCTGGAGCAGGTCCCAAGGGTTCGGCTGTTCGCCGATTAAAGTGGTACGTGAGCTGGGTTTAGAACGTCGTGAGACAGTTCGGTCCCTATCTGCCGTGGATGTTGGAGATTTGAGAGGATTTGTCCCTAGTACGAGAGGACCGGGATGAACATACCTCTGGTGCACCGGTTGTCGCGCCAGCGGCACAGCCGGGTAGCTAAGTATGGACGGGATAACCGCTGAAAGCATCTAAGCGGGAAACCCACCTCAAAACTAGATCTCCCTGAGGGTCGTGGTAGACCACCACGTTAATAGGCCAGATGTGGAAGCGTGGTAACACGTGCAGCTAACTGGTCCTAATCACCCAATAGGCTCACTCTCACACCATCTGAAAAGATGGCCCGTGCACAGAAATCATCCATAACCGCGTCACACGCTAAAACACCAAAACGCACCAACCGCATCCACACACCCTAAAGGGTGGTCTGGATGACCTGGTGGCCATGGCGGGGAGAGTTCCACCCGATCCCATCCCGAACTCGGCCGTGAAAACCCCCAGCGCCTATGATACTGCGGCTTAAGCCGCGGGAAAGTCGGTCGCCGCCAGGTCTTCCAGTCTACCCTCACAAATCTTCTCATAACAAAATCAACACAATCACCATCGCGGGGTGGAGCAGCCCGGTAGCTCGTCAGGCTCATAACCTGAAGGTCACAGGTTCAAATCCTGTCCCCCGCAACCATGAATTCCAAATGAAAAGACACGATGAACCCGCCCTTACTCGGCGGGTTTTTTTGTGATCGGAATCCCGTGTAGGAGGAAATCGGGCTGACGGAAAGGTGAGCCACCATTCCTGTATGGCTGGGCTAATCAGTCAGTTGGAGAAAGGGGCAGGATGAAATATGGACGGGTACCCCTGATCTTTCTGTGTCTGCTGTGGGCGAGGGCAGCTTGGGCAGCAAAGCCATCTTATGATGTTTATGGCTCGTGGTTGGTCGCATGCGACAATATCTTGACCTGTGAAGCTAAAGGCTTTGTGCAGAGTGATGACGATGTTACTTCGAGCATGCCGGACAACAGGCCAATCAACGGATCGGTTGACCTGCGCTTTATTCGTAATGCCGGACCGGATGGTGTGATTGAAGCGCGGCTGAGCGCTGGGTTTCCCTTTGGGCTGGCGGATCTGCGTGTGGACGGCAGGCCGTTGTTGCTGGACCGTTCGGCATGGGCACTCAACACACGGGACGGAAACACGATCTTATCTAGCAAACGGCCCGAAGTTATTGCGGCGTTTGTGGCGCAGGTGCGCGATGGGACAGTACTGCAGGTACGTGATGGGATTGTGCCATTGAACGGGTTAAGTGCTGCAGTGCTGCACATGGATGACCGACAGGGAAGAGTGGGTGGTGTAACTGCACTGATCCGCACGGGGGCAAAATCAGCCAGTGCCGTACCCCCTGCGCCATTACTACCGCCGGCTCCATCTGCTCATCGCTCCATCGTTCTTGCCCGCAGAGAGCGGGACCGCTTGATGGCATGGACAGAAAGAACGCAGGCCAAGCTCATAAAAAAGCAGAGTTGTGATAACCCGGATAAAGGGACTGATAGCCTTTTGGAATCAGGGGTTTACGGGTTGGACAAGAACAATGCGCTTATCCTGTTCGGGTGTTCGATGGCGGCATATCAGGGGGCGTCCCTGGTTTTTGTTGTGCCGCGCACCGGCAATGGCCAACCTGAGCCCGCCAGCCTGCCAAGTCCCGTCCTGATCAAGGGAGACCCAGGCGATGAAGGAAGTATTGTGACAAGCCCTGATTTTGACGTGGCGACTGGAACTCTTACGGACTTTTACAAAGGCATGGGTCTGGCTTATTGCGGTGCTTCTCATGCATGGCGATGGGATGGCCAGCACTTCGTTCTGACGGGGATGACCTTTCAGCTTGGCTGTGGCGGCAGCATGTCGGGTGATTGGCCCATTTTATACCGATCGCAAGACCCGCAAAAGGAACAGAAGGCGCAATAGGTCTTTAAAGGCACTCTGCCAGAGGCTGATCTTCACAATACCGTTTTTTACGTGACAAAGATCAAGAAATAACAACACAGTCTTTTATATGACGTTCTGTTGTTAAAGGTCGCCAGCATTTTTGGGTGGCACATTCAAGGCAAAACTGAAGACACATAATACGGCCTTTCTGTTTAGGGGAAGTAGTCCATGGCATCCGGCTTGATAACAAGAAGGCTTGTGCTGAATGGCGTAGCCGCTGCGTGTGTGAGTGCCCCGGTGATGAAGGCCAGTGCCAAAGAGACGCTTTTTGTTGTTGCGCGGTCTCCTTTTATTGCCAGTGGTGTTGCTGTCTCGCACGAGGGGGAGGTTTTTCTGGGGCTGCCACGCTTCCCCGGTATGGAAAAAACGATCTCTCTGGCGCGGGTGAATAAGAGTGGGGAGCCTATTCCTTTTCCCGGTGGTAGTTGGAACACGTGGCAAAAAGGGCAGGATGGCAGCCGGGCTTTTGTTATGGTGAACGCCATTCACCTTTTTCGCGATAATACGCTCTGGGTTGTGGATCAGGGGGCACCCGTTGGCAGCCAGCCGGAGCCCGGCGCGCAGAAACTGGTGCAACTGGACGTAAAAACAGGCCGTATTCTCCGTGTGTTGAGCTTCCCTCATGCCGTTATGCCGTCTGGTGCGCGGTTTAATGACCTGAGAATACATGGTGATCTGATATTTGTGACGGATAGCGGCCTTGGGGGCGTGATTATCCATAACCTTTCGACCGGAACAACGCTCCGGCGGCTGTCTGGCCAGAAGGTTATGCAAAATGATGGAGTGCATCTGCATAAAGGCATAGGGGGGCGTATTCTGGCCGACGGAAATGGAAAGCGCCCTGATATTGCCAGCGATGATATTGAAGTCGATGCCGGTGGAACGTGGTTTTACTTTGCTGTCCCAGCCGGCCCGCTCAAGCGCATTGGGGTTGCGGACCTTCTGGATATGGCTCTTACGGATGACCAGCTTGCGCAAAAGGTTGAGATTGTTGCGGAAATTCCCAGTGTGGGCGGCACCTGCATGGATACGCGCGGCAATTTTTACCTTGCAGATGCGGAAAATAGCCGGATTACCGTGCTGTCACCTGAGGGTAAGCGGACAACGCTGGTGCAGGATGAGCGCCTGATTTCCCCCGATGCGTTGTTCATAGACCGTGAGCGCACATTGTATATCCCCTGCCCGCAGTTGCAGAAGCTGGCTTTTTTGAACAATGGCCGGGATGAGGTGCATGCACCGTTTTTAGTTCTGTCCATACCGTTGCCAAGAAGTGTGGACGGTATTCCGCTAGGGGAAGGGGTGGAAGGATGAGAACCGCTCTGTCAGGCTGTGGCTCTACGTTATGTCTGTTTTTAGCTGGCGCGGCCCTGCTCTTTAGCTCATTGGCCAAGGCAGCCCCCCCAGATGGTCCTGTTTATGGACCTGAATTACAGGGGTTTTCCTATCCGTGGCCTGTTTTGGAATTTTCTTTTCCTTCCCAGAAGCAAACGCTGCACATGGCGTATATGGATGTCAGGCCGGACAACCCTAATGGGCAGGTTGTTGTGCTTTTGCATGGCAAGAACTTCTGTGCGGCAACATGGGGCAATACCATTCATGTTCTGGTAGAGAAGGGGTATCGGGTTATTGCACCGGATCAGGTCGGATTTTGTAAGTCCAGCAAACCACAGGCCTACCAGTTTAGTTTTGGCCAGCTTGCCAGTAACACCCACGCCCTGCTGGAGCATCTGAATATCCCACAGGTTGCCATGGTTGGTCATTCCACAGGGGGAATGCTGGCTATTCGTTATGCTCTTATGTACCCACAGGATATTTCCCGACTGGTTCTGGTTGACCCGGTTGGGCTGGAGGACTGGCAGGCCAAGGGTGTGCCGTACAGAACTGTTGACGCATGGTATGCGCGTGAACGGGGTAAAACGGCTGCGCAGATCCGCGCTTACGAGCAAAAAGTCTATTATGCGGATGAATGGCGGCCAGATTACGAGCCGTGGGTCCAAATGCTTGCTGGTATGTATAGAGGACCAGAGGCGGATAGTGTCGCTTGGAACTCCGCCCTGCTGTATGACATGATCGCAACGCAGCCGGTTGTGTATGACTTGCCCCGCCTTAAACCCCCGACAACAGTGATGATTGGGGATAAGGACGTAACCGCAATAGGGAGCGATGGCGCACCGGCGGAAGTACGCGCAAAGCTGGGGCATTACCCCGAACTGGGGCGGGCTGCTGCTGCGGCTATTCCCGGTGCAAAGCTGGTTGAATTCCCCAATGTCGGGCACACGCCGCAGCTACAAGCACCTGACCTTTTTCATAAAGCACTGCTGCGGGCGCTGGATTGAGGGGATGATACGCATAAAGTGATATTGATTCGCATTTGCGTTTATGGGAAGCTCATGACCAGTTAACGCGCATGGCCTTGCTGCGTTTGTGAAAAAAACGCAGGTCGGGGCGGCATCATGCAGTGTGGAGGGGCCAATGTTTGTTGCCATGAACCGTTTTAAAGTCCGACCGGAAAAAGAGGCCGAGTTCAGAAGTCGCTGGCTGGACCGCGAGGTTCTGCTGCGGACGGCCCCCGGTTTTTTAATGATCCAGTTCATGCGGGGGGATGTGCAGCCCGCTTACGTGGCCTATGCGTCCCAAACAATCTGGGCATCGCGCGAGGCGTATGAGGCCTGGCGTAAGTCGGAACTGTTCCACATTGCCCATAAAGGCATGGGGCAGGGCGAACCGCTAACGCTCGAAAAGCGTGAATTCAGTGGCTACGATGTGCTGCGCACGGTCGAAGGGCAGGAGCAGGCTGCCTGATGAAAAACGCATGGATGACACCCCGCTCCGCTCCCCTTCTGCCCCCTATGGCGGCACTTCCTCGCCGGTCTTTTGCGGCTATGCTGGCTTCTGGCGCGGCTGCGGCCATTATGCCGCGCATTGGGTGCGCGCAGGAGGAGGCGGGTCGGACGGTCACAGACTGCCGAGGCCGACACGTTACGCTCCGTAGTGCTGCAAGAATAGCCAGCATTGGTGGCCCCATAACCGAGACGCTTTATGCGCTGGGGCGGTCAGGCGCTATTCTGGCTGTGGACCAAACCTCCACATGGCCAGAGCAGGCGCAGAAGGAGAAAAAAGGTCTGGGCTATATGCGCGCCATATCGTCCGAGGGGGTTCTCTCCCTACGGCCAGACCTTGTGCTGGCCATGAACGATGCCGGACCACCCGCCGCCATGGACCAGCTTGTGGCATCGGGCGTGCCCGTGGTGTTTGTGGATGCCACACCCTCCCCCGAGGCGATTGAGGGCCGGACCCGCTTTTTGGCCGATCTGGTAGATGCCAAAGAGGCGGGTGAACAACTCTGCACCACCATTGCCGGGCAGTTCCGGCAGTTGGTGGCGTGGCGCGCCGCACATACGTGGATGCCACGTGTGCTGTTTGTTATGCGTATGACCAACAACCGCCCCATGGCCGCAGGGAGCGGCACCGCAGCCGACGCCATGATCCGCCTTGCCGGGGGCGTTAACGCCGGAGCGGCCATGCAAGGCTACAAAATTGTGGATCAGGAAAATCTGGTGGCCCTGCGGCCCGATGTCATCTTGCTGATGGACCAGACCGCGCCCCCCATTCGTACCGCTCTTCAGGCTGACCCCGGCTTTAAGCTGACGCCAGCAGGCCGCAGCAATGCCTTTGTTGTTATGGAAGGGGAGCGCCTGCTGGGTTTTGGCCCCCGCACGCCTCAGGCGGCACTTGATCTGGCCAGAATGCTGGCGGCGGTGGGCCACCCCGCATGACGGGGGAGCGGCGGCGCGCAGTGTTGTTTTTGTGCGCTCTGTTGCCGTTGCTGGCGCTGGTTACGGCTGTCTCGCTCAATGTTGGGGCAACAGGGGTGCATCTTATGGCCTTATGGCATAGCGGTGCACAGGTGGACGGCTTTGCAGACCGGGTTGTGCTGACCCAGATCCGTGGCCCCCGCGTTGTTATGGCCGGGCTTACGGGGGCCGCGCTGGCTGTGGCCGGGGCGGTCATGCAGGGGCTTTTTCGTAACCCGTTGGCCGATCCGGGTTTGATTGGCGTCTCCTCCGGGGCGGCACTGGCTACGGCCTGCATCATTGTGCTGGGCGGCGCGTGGGTGGACGTTGGGGCAGGGGCCGCACAGGCGGCGCTTATGAGCACGGCATGGGCAGTGCCTGTGGCCGGTATGTTGGGTAGCTTTGCCGCCGCATAGTTGCTTTATGTGTTTGCAACGCGTGGCGGGGTAACCTCTGTAAGCATGATTTTGCTGGCCGGGGTGGCGCTAAGCGCGTTTGCTGGTGCGTTAACGGGTATTCTCATCTTCCGTGCTAACGATACCGCGCTGCGTGACCTCACCTTTTGGACCATGGGCAGTTTTGCCGGTGCAACATGGTCGCGTATTGGGTTGTTGTGCCCTTTCCTGCTGGTGGCGGCATGGATAACGGCAGGTTTGGCTGCCCCCTTGAATGCCCTGTTGCTGGGGGAGAGTGACGCCCGGCTTATGGGGTACCCTGTGGAGCGGATCAAGCGGTTGGCCATGCTTGCGGTGGCCTGCGCGGTGGGGCCTACCGTCTCCTTTGCTGGGGCAATCGGGTTTGTGGGGGTTGTGGTGCCGCATCTGGTAAGGCTGGTCACAGGGCCGGACCACAGGCTGGTGCTACCGGGTAGCGCCCTGCTGGGTGCGGCCCTGCTTATGGCGGCGGACACGTTGGCGCGGGTTATTGCCATGCCAGCCGATGTGCCGGTGGGTATTGTAACAGCAGTGCTGGGCACGCCGGTTTTTGTATGGCTCCTAACACGGGCGCATGACCGGGAGGTGCTGGCATGAGCCTCTCCTTGCGGAATGCGGGCTGGCGCGTGGGGGGCAAGCCCATTGTGCACGGGGCTACGTTGGCGTTTGAGCCGGGGCAGGTTACGGCCATTGTCGGGCCAAATGGTGCGGGTAAGAGCACGTTGCTGCGCCTTGCCAGCGGGTTGTTGCCTGCAACCAGTGGCGCCGTGTGGCTTGGCAATGCGCCTTTAACCAGTTTTTCCCCCGCCCAACTGGCGGCATGTCGCGCTATGTTAACGCAGGATTGCGCCTTGCGGGCCCGGTTTACACTACGTGAGCTGGTGGCAATGGGTGGGCAGGTCTCCGCGCCATTCATGGGGCATTCGGCCCGCTGGGCGCTGGCGGGCCTGCTGCTGGAGCGGGTAGGGCTGGCGGCCTTTGCCGAGCGGGACGTTATGGACCTGTCGGGAGGGGAGCGCCAGCGTGCCCATCTGGCACGGGTGTTGATGCAGTTGGAGGCTCCGGTGCATGGTACAGACCAGCCACCGGGCTTTTTGCTGCTGGATGAGCCGATCTCGGCGCAGGATCTATCGCGGCAGCATCTGGTGCTGGACCTTGCCCGCGCCCATGCCAGATGTGGCGGAGGCGTGGGGATGGTGATGCATGACCTGAACTGGGCTGCCGCCTGTGCGGACCACATTGTTGTGGTGCATGAGGGGGGCATTGACGCACAGGGGCCGCCAGAACAGGTGCTAACCAGCGCGCTGGTTAGCCGGGTGTTTGGGGTGGAAGAGGGGCGCGTGCATATGCATGGGGGGACCGGCAAGCCCTATGTTCTGCCCCATGATATGATTTGCCAATAAAGGCTGAAGGAGAAAAAACAGGCTATGTCCCAGTATATTGCCATGAACCGTTTTCTGGTTTCCCATGAAAATGAGGAGGCCTTCCAGAAGCGTTGGCTGGAGCGTGAAGTTTTATTAAAGACAGTGCCCGGATTTATCAGTTTTCAGTTTTTGCAAGGGCCGGAAAAAGATGGGGTCAGGCTTTATGCCTCTCATACGGTGTGGGAGTCATACGATGCGTTTGTGGGCTGGACACAGTCCGAGCAGTTCCGTCAGGCCCATGCAGGGGCAGGGCAGGGCCGTGTGCTGACGGCTGGCCCCCCGGTGTTTGAAGGCTTTACCGTGTTGCAGGATGTCTCGGCCTAGACTTTAGGCCTTAATAGATAAACGCTGTAATGGCCTGAGAATGCTTGGCATTTCAGGCCATTTTTATAGGGTGCTCGTTCAGGCTGGAGTGTTGAGCGATGCGTTTGGTGCGTTAAGATAGGTTTTAACGCGCAAAAACGCAGCCCGTGCCCCCGTTACCGCCAGAGCCGGGTCAAACCCCGCATGGTCAATGGCGCTTTTAAAGGCGTTCCACGACGGGCCACGCCCCCCGGGGTCCGCTGCCAGATGACGTGCCCCGAAGGTTTCGGTAAATCCCAGTTTTTCAGCCAGTTTTGTTAAAAAATTCGCCCCCAGTTTGGAGCCTTCCGCCACGTATAGCCAGCCTATGGCGGTGGATGCGTCTTTGGCCTCCACCGGGTTTTGGGCGTCGGGCAGGGGCAGGCCAAGGTCGCGCATATCCTGATGAACCAGTGCAAAGCGGTTTCTGATCGCCAGATCAGGAATGGTTTCCACCAGATCGGCATGGCTGTACAGGCCGTTAATATCTCTGTGGAACTGGTACTGAAGCTGCACAAAATTCCGGTACTTATCAGCACTGGAGAACAGCCCCTGCGCCATAATTCCCCTGTCCAGATCCTCATGAATCGTGTGCGTGGCGTCTTTAAGGCGTAGAGAAAGTGAGAGTGTGTCGGACGTTCTGGTCATGGTTTTTGGCCTCTACGACAGAAGTGGCATTTGGGAAGAACGCAAAGTGTGGCGCATTTAACGCAAATAAGAATCATATGCAATAAATGCTTGCTTGGGAATACTTAACTCTGCATCATTAAATCGTAATGATTCTCATTATCAACATCATGGATGCACAATGACAAGGCTGCCCCTTTTCTGCCGGGCTGCGCATTACCGGATGCTGGCAACCACAGCTCTGGTTTATGCCTGCACAGCGCCCGCTTTAGCCGCGACAACAGAGTCCGCACCTTCCAGGGCAGAAACAGCCACGCAGGCCAACACTGGTAAAAACGCCAGTAAGCCTCCTGCGGTTTCTTCCAGTACTGTCGTTTTGGGGCCTGTCAGGGTTCGTGGAGCCACGGATATTCTGGATTCCATGAAATTTGACCCCGATAAAGACCACAGCGCGGTTGGCAAGGCAGGTGTGTTGACAACAACAACCACCCTTAAAACCTTCCGTGACCGCCAGATAGACAGTCTGGAGGACTACGCCCGCCGTGTGGATGCCTCGGTCAATTACAGCAATGGTAATTCCAGCATCAACATTCGTGGTCTGGACCAGAACCGCATTTTAACAACCATAGATGGCGTGCGTATGCCTTGGGCAAACGATGGCGCGTATGCTGGGTCTTTCAATTCGGCACAGGGGGGTGTCAACAACTTTGACTTCAACTCCCTTGGGACCATAGACGTGGTTAAAAGTGCGGATTCCAGCTTTTTTGGCACCGGAGCGCTGGGTGGGATTATTGCCCTGCGCACGCTGGACCCGGAAGATCTGCTTAAGCCGGGCAAGACCTTTGGGGGGCTGACCAAGCTCACCTATAATGGCTCAAGCGAGGCTGCGTTGCTGAATCAGGCTTTTGCCGCACGGTATAAAAACACGGTTTTTCTGCTGCAAGGTGGCTACCAGAACGGGAGCGAGACCGGCAACCGGGGCGACATTGAAGGGTATGGCCGCACCCGCACCGCCAAAAACCCGGCAACGTATGATCAGGGGAGTTTTCTGGGCAAAATCCGGCATTATTTTGAAGGAGGGCACAGGGTCGGCCTGACGGGCGAATGGTTTGACCGTAATTATAACGAACGCACCAGAACGTCCGAAACAACCGCCACCAACGTCTATCGCACCCGGAGCGAGAACCAGCGTTCGCGCGTGTCCGCCAATTATGACTATCAGGCAGAGAGCCCCACGGCCCTGTTCAGCGAGGCCCATTTTCTGGCTTACTGGCAAAGCATAAAGACCGATACGGATATTACCAACAGGGACCCGGCCAGACCCACGTCCTATGTGCACCAGCACCTGACCCTGCCTGTTGAATCTTACGGTGTGACCGGGTCCGCGACCAACAACATCTTTACAGGTCCGCTCCACCACGCCCTGACTTACGGTGGAGAGGTCTTCCTGACCGATACCTACCAGACGCAAACCGGCCAGCGCGCCGTGTCCAACGCCTATACCCATGACAATTTTTCGGACATGCCCAAGGTGCATGGGACGGATATGGGGGCAATCGTGCAGGACCGTATTGGCATTGGCCGGGGGGAATGGCTGCATATTACTCCGGGTTTCCGGTTTGACTACTTCCAGCGCGACCCACACAACACGGCATCCTACATGGCCAATGCCGGTTATGCAGGCCTGCCACATGGGGCACATGGCTCCCACTTTTCTCCCAAGGTGCTGGTGGAAGCCCGTATTGCCAAGGACTTTGTCCTATACGGTCAGTACGCAGAGGCTTATCGGGCACCGTCAGCCACCGAGGAGTATCTGAACTACAGCACACCTCCGGTTTATCAGGTTGTTGGGAACCCAAACCTCAAACCCGAAAGCAGTCGGGGGTGGGAAGTCGGGATGAAATACGGCAATTCGGAACGGGGTGCCAAAATTTCTTTCTATGACAACCATTATCACAACTTCATTGATATGATGGGGATAAGCGGCTGCACGGGTTATATGCTGTGTTACGGTTATACCAATCTGGCGCATGTGCGGATTTATGGGGTGGAAGCCAGCGGAAACTGGGCGTTTGATGACCACTGGCATGTATGGGGTTCACTGGCCTATGCCGATGGGCGTGATCAGGACATGAACTTCCATCTGAGCTCGGTCGCGCCGTTCCGTGGGATTATTGGCTTTGGATATAAAACCCAGCGTTGGGGGGCGGACCTGTCGGGCACATTTGCCACCGGGCGTGACAATGCCAAGTATCTGACCTCCACCGGCACATTGACCAACCAGTGGAAAACACCGGGTTATGTTATTTTTGACCTGAATGCATGGTATAGCCCATCGTTCTACAAGCCTCTTCGGATTCAGGCCGGTATGTACAATATTTTTGACAAGGCTTATTATAACGCGGCTTCTTTGCCCTATGGTCAGTCTTCTACCTCTCTTTCCGAGCGGTATTACACACAACCCGGTCGCTCCTTTAAAGTAACAGCCCGAATTGAGTTTTAAACTATTCTGTAACATAGGCTGGCTTCCTGCTTTGTTCCGTATGGATCAACAGGACGTCATGCCTATATTGTATTCTGTAGTTGGATGAATAAGCCTAAAATGCCAGTCATGATTATCACGGTATTTTGATAAATTCGCATATATGTATTTATTATATAATATATATGTGCATGAATTGCTTTATTCATCTTCGGTTAGTTCCTAACAATTCGTGTGACGCTGGGATAGTTTATGACACCAGTTTGTTCAGGAGATTTTAAAGATGAAAAAACTTATTGCTCTGACAGCCGTTCTTGGATTTGCTCTTCCGCTTGCTGCACACGCAGAACATCACGAACATCGTGACCACCAGTCTGAACAGCGTGATGGCCAGTCCGGCCAGAATGAAGGTCAGTCTGGTCATCGTGAAGGCCATGAAGGCGGCCAGCACGAAAAGCGTGGTGAAGAACATCGCGGTGGTGAACAGCAGTCCCACGAAGGGCATGAAGGCCACGAAGGTCATGAACATTCTCATGACGATAACCAGAGCAACTAATTGCCGGTTATCCTGTTAATAAAAAAGGGCACCCTGCAAAGGGTGCCCTTTTTTATTGCAAGTCTCGGTTGTGACCATTGGGATATGTGTGCACATCCTTAAGCGCTGATGCACGGATGGGTGTTCCGCTACTTGGCAACTTGCGGCAGAGCGCTCCATTCTTTTATGATGTCCGAAAACGATCAGGACTATTTTATGACTGAAAAATTCTCGATTATTAAATTTGTGCCAGAGCTTTTAAAACAGCGGCCGGGTCAACGCCTGATTGCACGGGATATTGCCCGTCTGATCATGCAGACGTATCCGCAGGCGTGTGAAGACAAGCGCGAGCGGAGCAAGACGCTGGATAGCGATGATGCTTTGCTCCAACAAATTGTTGCAGAGATAGCCGCACAGCGCAAACAACTGGAGGCGCGCTTCAACCTTAAAACAACCGAGGAGCGGCCACGTAAATATTATTACTCCACGAACTCTGACTCCGATGAGGTTGCAGCCGTGGAAGGGGAAGAAGCCCCTTTGCAGGAGGCGGGGCAGGCCGATACGCAGGTTGCTGGTCCGGTCCGGCTGCGTGAGTTTGATCTGTATCCCCTGTTGTCCCAGTTTCTGCTAACGGAACTGGGCATTTATTCCATGCGCATTGATGAAAAACGGGCACGCAACCAGCATGGGTCGGATGGGAACAAATGGCTTTATCCCGATCTGGTCGGCATTGAAGATCTGACAGCAAACTGGGAGCGGGAGATTATAGACTGCGTTTCCGCCAGTTCGGAAACACGGAGCAAGCTGTATTCGTTTGAGGTCAAGCTGCTGCTTAACCGTGCCAATGTGCGCGAAGCCTTTTTTCAGGCTGTCAGCAATTCGTCATGGGCGAATTTTCCCTATCTGGTTGCTGCGGAAATTCAGGGAAGCGAAACGCTTAGTGAGTTACGGGTGCTGTCTGGCACACATGGGATTGGGGTTATTCGGCTTGATCAGGCTAACCCGAGCGAGAGTGAACTTTTGATTCCCGCATTGGAACGGACTGCCATTGATTGGAACAGTGCCAACCGGCTGGCAGCGTCCAGCCGGGACTTTACGCATTTTCTGAATCTTGTCCGGCAGTTCTACCAGACCAAGGACCTGCGGCCACAGGACTGGGATTACCGTGAACCCCAGCAGGGGAAAAAGAAGAAGTAAGCCTACCAAGCCGGAGGGGGCCGCTGGTCAGTCTGGTTAAAAGACCGGGGGTGTAAGCGGGCGCGGGCGTGGTTTGCGGGCCTTGATGACCAGTGTATCCAGCGCGGACAGAAAGCGGGAGCGGTCTGCCTTGCCAAAGGGGGCGCCGCCCGGTGTCATCATTCCCGCGGAGCGTAGGTCGGTCATCAGGTTCCGCATAGCCAGCGCCATGCCTATGGCATCTCCATCCAGCAGGCGGCCTTTGGGTTCCAGCACATAAGCGCCTTTTTCCACGCAGCGTGCGGCGAGTGGAATATCGGCGGTAATGACAATGTCTGCATCCTGCGTGTGTTCGGCAATCCAGTCATCCGCCACATCCGGCCCGGCTTCCACCACAATGCGTTCCACCAATGGGGCATCTGGCACCGCGATCATCCGGTTGGCGACAACAAAAACATGCAGGCCGTAGCGGCCAGCCACGCGATACACCTCGTCTTTGACGGGACAAGCATCGGAATCGATAAAAATACGGGTCATACCCCCAGAACTGCCCCGACTGGGACGCAGAGTAAACCTTTTGGGGGAGGGGAGGTTATGCGCCTGCCAGAGCTAGCCCCTCGGCAACGGAGACAAATTCGCCTCCCAGTTCCACTCGTTCCTCGCCAAAGCGGGAGGTGAATAGTGCCCGTACGGCAGGCACAAATGATGTGCCCCCGGTCAGGAAGACGCGGTCGATCTGGTCCGGGCTTAGGGATGCTTCGTTGAGTGCGGCATCAATGCCCGCGCCCAGACGGGCAATGTCGGGGGCAATCCAGCGGTCAAAATCCGCGCGGGAGACGGTAGCCCGAATATCAAGACCAGGTTGGGAAAAGGCAAGTTCGGCCGTTGGGTTGGAGGATAGCGCACGTTTGGTGGCCGAAACAGCGTTGTAGAGCTCCTGCCCACGCTGTTCGCGGATTAGCTCGATCAGGTTTTTCAGCTTGTCAGGCTCGGAGACCGTGCGGGTCACATCCGCTATTTCGTTCAGTATGCGCGGCGTACGCATGAGGGAGAGACGGTGCCAGCGGGCAAGGGCATGGTACCATTCAATCGGCACGGGGAGCGGCTCGCCCCCCATAATGCGGAATGTGCAGTCCCGGCCCAGAAAAGGGGCTACCACGTTGTCGATAATACGGAAGTCAAACTGGTCCCCCGCCAGCCCCACGCCTGCGTGGCCTAGCGGGCGGGTGGCGTCCTGGCTGGTGGGGTCAAAGCGTACGACCGAAAAATCGCTTGTGCCGCCGCCAAAGTCCCCAACAAGCACGGTTGCCGGGCGGTCCAGCCGTTGCATAAAGCGCCAGCCTGCGGCCTCTGGCTCCATCATGACGGAGATCTGGGCAAAACCGGCCTGAGCAAACGCAGCCCGCAGTCGGGTTTCTCCCAACGCATCATCGGCATTGTCACCCACAAAGTGGACAGGCCGCCCCACTGTTACGTGGCAGTCAGCGGGGGAGAGGCCGCCAAGCGCCATGAATTCCTGCAAGAAGGTCGCAATCAGGCTTTCCAGCGACAGGCGCTGGCCAAACACCTGTGTCTCGCGGAAGCTGGCCTGCGCCAGATAGGACTTCATGGACATGATGAGCCGCGTCTCGGACGGGTCATCAAGGTGCGCTTCAATGGCGTGCGCCCCCACAGCCCGCTCGTTAACGCGCCGCCCGCCTTCCAGCTCCTGCCATAAGGCCAGCAATGTGCGGCATGTTTCGCTCGTGTCCCCATCAGGGGTGGGGAACCGGATGGTCTGAATTGTCCGGTCAGGCCGTGCGATGACAATGACACTGTTGGTGGTGCCAAAGTCGATGCCAATGCGGGTAAGGTTGGGTATGGAGGTCATGACCGGCGGAAAATAGAGCCCGCCTGCCATGCTGTCCATGCCCTGTGTGCGATATGTGGGCGGGATGGGGCTCCCTGCCGGGTTAATGGGGCTGTCTGGCGTTTGTTAAGGGAGAGGTGTGGAATCCGCCCCCCGTTGCCTTATACAGATCGACCGAGGCGGTCAGCCGTTGCAGCCGGGCCGTCACGCAGGAAAGCTGGGCCTGAAGGAGGGAGGACTGCGCCGCCAGAACATCAATCTGGCTTGCATAGCCTTGCTCCATACGCAGGTTTGTCAGGTTCAGGCGCTCCTGTGCCGCGGTCTGCCGGTCATGCGTATCCTGCTCGCGCGTTTGCGCGGTCGCTTGGGCCAGCAGCGCATCCCGCACTTCCTTGAACGCGGTGCGGATGGATTGTTTGTACAGAACGATCTGCTCGTCCCGCCCTGTCTTGGCCAGTTTGACACCACTTTCCGTCCGGCCAAAGTCCAGCACGGGGGCGGCCATGGCGGCCCCTAATGTCCATGACCGGCTGGAGGCGCGGTAGAGGTTATCAATATCAATATTGTTCACGCCCGCCAGAGAGGCGAGTGAAATGGAGGGGAAGTAGGCCGCCCGCGCGTAGCCAATATTGAAGTTGCTCGCAATCAGCATCTGTTCATGCATGGCAATGTCCGGGCGGCGTTCCAGCAGGGCCGAAGGCAGGACAGAGGGCGTGGGGTCTGGCACCACCAGCGCCTGTATGGCCTGCCCGCGCTGGACTGCGTTTTGCACAATGTCCTGCGGGGACTGGCCAACCAGCACGGCCAGTGCGCTTTCCGTCTTGTCTCTACGGTCTTCCATATCTGGCAGGGTTGCGTGTACGGCATCCCGTTGCTCGGTGACCTGTTGCAGGGTTAGCGCATCTACCGCGCCCACATCGTACTGGCGTTGCACCAGTGCTAAAAGGGCGTCCTGCGTTTGTACGGTCTGCTGGAGCAGCGCTACATCCGCATCCAGTGCGCGCAGGGTAAAGTAAAGCTGGGCAACGCCTGCGGCAACACTCAGCCGGGCTGCGGCCTGCGCATACAGGGCCGCGTGTACACCGGCCTTGGCTGCGTTGCTCAGGCTGGCGTTTTTGCCCCACAGGTCCAGCTCGTAGTTGAGCATCCCGCCGACAAAACCAAAGTTGCTTGTTTTATTGGGGAAGTGGAAGGACTGCCCCAGCGCGTTGACCCGGCCATTGGCAAACTTGCCGTAGGCATCTGTCCCCGCCACAGACAGGACGGGGAGCTGGTTGGCAAAGGCGTAATTATACTGCGCCTGTGCCTGCCCCAGCCGGTTTTTGGCCAGAGCAATGTCATCACTCCCGGCAAGGGCCTGCGTAATTAACTGGTCCAGCACCGGGTCGTTGTAGCTGCGCCACCATGTGCTGTCGTCCCGCTGGGTGGTGGGGGCGTTCTGCCATGTTTTGGGCAGGGGCATGACGGGGCGCTTGTAGTCCGGCGCAAGCCACGCGCACCCTGCCAGCAGCAGCGGGGTCAGGACGAGCAGTTTTTTCATGGCGCTTGGCCCTCCACCTTGGGCGGCGCGGGTTCGCGCACATGGAACCACAGAACATACAGCGAGGGCAGGAAGATGAGTGTCAGCGCCGTGGCAACCGCCAGCCCCCCCATGATCACATCGGCCATGGGCCCCCAGAACACGCTGGAGGCAATGGGCAACATGCCCAGAATGGCGGCAACAGCGGTCAGCATAATGGGGCGGAAACGGATCATGGCCGCAGCCACCACCGCATCCCATTCGGACCGGCCCTCCTGCTGCTCAATCGTAATCTGGTGCACAAGAATGACCGAGTTGCGAATGATCATGCCAACAAGGGCCACAAGGCCAAGCAGGGCAATAAAGCCAATGGGGTTGCGGGTTATAAGCAGGGCTACCACCACCCCAATCAGCCCAAAGGGGGCCACACTCAGCACCAGCAGCAGGCGCTTGAAGCTCTGAAGCTGGACCATAAGCACCGCCATCATAATCAGCGCCATAACAGGCATGACCGCTATGACCGATTTTTGCGATTTGGTGCTTTCCTCCACCGTGCCGCCAACCGCAACGGAGTAGCCGGGGGGCAGGTGGGCAGCAAAGGCGGCAATCTTGCCTGCCAGAGCCGAGACCTCGGTATTGGCCTGTACGCCATTGGCCAGCTGGGCCTGAATGGTCATGGTGGGCAGGCGGTTACGCCGCCAGATAAGGGGATAGTCCTCCACATAGCCGACTGTCGCCACGGAGGAGAGGGGGACAGTCAGGTTATTGGGGAGCCGTATGTCCAGATTCCGCAGCCCTTCAATGGACTGGCGCTCATCATGGTTGGCGCGCAACACCACATCCACAAGGTAAATGCTGTCGCGCACCTGTGTGGCGGTCGTGCCCGTTACGGCGGAGTTAATGGCCAGCGCAATGGCGGCGGAGGACAGGCCAAGGCGGTGCGCCTCTTCCTGCCTTACGTCTATGCGCAGTTTTCTGGCAGGGTCGCCCCAGTCAAAGTTAATCAGGTGCAGGTTGCCACCGTCTGCCATAATCCGCGCCACGTCATGCGCGTATTGGCGCACCTTGTCCGGGTCGCGCCCGCTTACGCGGTACTGCACCGGCCAGCCAACGGGCGGTCCTAGCTCAAGTGGGAACAGGCCGTGCACCACATCGGGCATGTCCCGGCTTAGGGCGGCATCCAGCTTGCGCTGCACACGCTCCCGCGCCTGCGTGCTTTTGGTGACAATGACGGTCTGGGTAAAAAAGTCGTTGGGGAGCTGCTCGTCCAGCGGCAGGTAAAAGCGGATGGCCCCCCGCCCGATGTATGAACTCCAGTGGTCAATATCGGGGTCTCCGCGCAGCATGGCGTCCAGCTTTTGCGAGACCGCATCCGTTGCGCGAATGGAGGCGCTCTGGCGGAGGGAGAGGTTGACCAGCAGCTCCGGCCGGTCCGATGCGGGGAAGAACTGCTGCGGTATAAGGGGGACCAGCAGGACAGAAATGCCCAGTGCGCCCACACTCAGCAGCACGGTTGTGCGGGGGTGGCGCATGGAGGTCAGCAGGCACCGCTCAAACAGCGCCATAATGCGCCCCCGTTTGGGGGGCGTGGTGCTGGTGTCCGCCGTTTTGCGGGCCGGTCTGGCGCGCAGCAGGGTGACACCAATAAGGGGCGCAATCAGCACCGCTACAAACCAAGAGACAATAAGCGCCAGCCCCACAACGGCAAAGAGGGAGAACGTGTATTCCCCCGCAATGCTGTGGGCGAACCCTACTGGAATAAACCCCGCTACCGTAACCAGCGTGCCCGTAAGCATGGGAAAAGCGGTGGAGGTGTAGGCAAAGGTGGCCGCGCGGGGCAGGCTCCAGCCTTCCTCCAGCTTGCTGACCATGCTTTCCACCGTAATCATGGCGTCATCTACCAGCAGGCCCAGTGCAATAATTAGCGCACCAAGGGAGACGCGTTGCAGGTCAATGCCCAGTATTTCCATGCAGGTAAAAACAACGGCCAGCACAAAGGGAATACAGAACGCAACCACCGTACCGGCCCGCCCGCCAAGGCTGAGAAAGCTGATCCCCAGCACAATGGCAATGGCCTCAAACAAAGCCTCCGTAAAGTCACCCACCGCGTCCTTGACCACTTTGGGCTGGTTGGCCACCAGATGCGCCTCTATGCCCACGGGCATTCTGGCGTGCAGTTCGGCCATTTTGGCGACAATGTTTTGTTCCAGCGCCAGTACATTGCCGCCTGTGGTCATGGAGAGGGCAAGGCCTATGGCATCGTGCCCGTTCACACGGAACCGGGTTTGCGGTGGGTCTGAATATGTGCGGGTAATGGTGGCAATATCGCCCAGCCGGATTTTTTTGCCGCCTGCGTAAACCGTCACACGGGCAACGTCATCCACGGTGTTGAAGCGCCCTGTGGGCTGGACCAGAATCTGCTCCTTGCCGGTGTCCATTGTGCCGGAGGGCACCAGTGCATTCTGGGCCTGTAGGGCGGCGGCAATCATGACGCCATTGATGCCAAGGCGGGAGAGGTGGTGGGTGGAAAAATCGACGTAGATTTTCTCATCCTGCGCGCCCAGCGTGTCAATTTTGGCAACATCGGGCACACGCAGCAGTTCGTCCCGCACAGTCTCCACATAATCGCGCAGCTCACGGTGGGAAAAACCATCGGCCGTAAAGGCGTAGATAATACCGTAGGTGTCCCCGAATTCATCATCAAAAAAGGGGCCAACGGTGGTGGAGGGCAGGTAGGGTTTTATGTCTCCCACCTTTTTGCGGACCTGGTACCATATGCCTGCAACCTGCGCCTTGGGCGTGCTGCCCAGAAGGTTGACCAGAATGGTGGTCTTGCCTGCAACCGTATAACTTTTGACGTAGTCAAAATACGGTGTTTCCTGAAGCTTTTTTTCTATCCGGTCCGTAAGCTGGTGCGTGGTTTCCTCAACCGATGCCCCCGGAAGCATGGCCTCAATGACCATGGTCTTGACCGTAAAGGGCGGGTCCTCGTTACGGCCAAGGTTGAAGTAGGAGCGGATGCCCGCCACCGCAATAACGAGCATGAAGAACAGGACCAGCGCACGGTGGCGGATGGACCAGTCCGACAGGTTGATGCCCGTGGGGGCGGTGGGCTTGTTAGGGTCGGACATCGGCTTCATCCAGCAGGGAGACCTTCTGGTTGGGGTAAAGGGCCTGCACACCCGCCGTAACCACCCGCTCCCCCGGTTGCAGGCCGGAGGCAATGGCCACGTCCTGCACGCCATAGCTGGCAATGGTAACGGGGCGCAGGCTTACGGTGGAGCTGGCCGGGTCTATGACCCATACGGCCGGGTTGCTGCCCTGTGTGGTCAGGGCAGCGGGGGGAAGGTGGATGGCGGAGGGTGCCGCGTGGACCACGCGCCCCACCACAATGGAACCCAGCACCATGGCCGGGGGTGTTGCCTGCAACAGGGCCTTGGCACGGTAGGTTCTGGTGAGCAGATCCGCATCGGGGGCCAGTTCATACAGGCGGGCATTGGTGCAGATGTGCCGGTCCGCATCCAAGCAGACGGACAGGTCCGTGCCGGTGGCCAGTCCTGCCCGCACAAGGTCGGCGGGCATATCAAACAGGGCATCCCGCCCGGCGGCTTGTGCCATACGCAGGACCGGCTGGCCCGCAGCCACAACCTCGCCCACCTCAGCCAGACGCTCCGTAATCAGCCCGTCCGTATCTGCCCGCAGGAGGGTGTGGTCCAACTCCTCCTGCGCAATCCGCTCCCGCGCCTGTGTGGACTGCACGGCGTCCTGCGCGGTTTTGTAGCGGCGCACCACCTCGTCATAATCATTGCGGGAGATGGCGCGGACCGGCAGCAGCGCTGTGGCGCGTTTATACAATGGCGCCGCTTGTGCGACCGCCGCCCGCGCCGCCTGTGCATCCGCTGTGGCGGCACGCAGGGTTTGCAGGGCTACGGTGTTGTCCAGCCGGGCCAGAACCTGCCCGGCATGGACCGTGCTGCCTGCATCAACCTCCCGCGCGACAATTTTGCCCGGAACGCGGAATGCCATGTTGACGCTTTTATGGGCTGCGACCTGCCCGCTCAGTAGGTCGCCCTGTGTGCTGTCCTGTGGTTGCACCACAACGGAGCGCACGGGCCGTACCTCCGGCGGCGGGGTGGGTTTTTTATGGCAGCCGGAGAGCAGGGCAAGCAGGCAACCGCCTGCAACAAGGGGAGCCACGTGGCGGAAGGGCCTGTGCCGGGTCATGCTGTTATGCCCTGTTCTGTTGTGGTCCTGCGGGAGAGAATACCGGTCATGAACACGGCCCACGCTTGATTAAGGTAGTGGTCGCGTGCCTCTGCCGTTGCAAAGGTGTTGCGGCCGAACAGCATGTTCTGGTGTGGGCCACCCAGCAGCAGGGCGGACAGGGCGCGGCTGGTTTCGACCAGATCATAAATGCCGTTCAGCAGGCCCGCTTTTTCCACGGCAACCAGCAGTTCGTATGTCAGGCGTTCCAGCGGTTCAAAAATATGCACACCCGCATGTTGCACAAGGTCGGGGAACCGCCAGCCCTCGGCCACAAAGGTGCGGCTTAGCGCTATGGTCCGGGGGCTGAGAACAAGGTCCAGCAGCCTGCGCATGGTCTGGCGCAGGGCCTGGAGCGGGTCGGTGGAGAGCATGTCCGCCGCTGGAGCCGCAGCGGATAGAAAGCTCTGGCCCAGATCGGTCATGACGGTCATGAACAGGGCCTCCTTGGAGGCATGGCGGCGGTAGATGGTCTGCTTGCTGACCTGCGCGCAGGAGGCAATCTGCTCCATGGATGTGGCCGCATAACCCTGCTCGCCAAACAGTTGGCTGGCCGTTTGCAGGATCAGCCGGTCCAGCTCGCCAGACATTTTTGTATCTGGCCGTCCTCCGTGCCGCTTCATACCCATGCTGGCTCCCCCCGCTGGTTGTGTGCCGAATCACTCTGACGTTCCGAATTAATAAACGGGACCGTATCGTCTCGCAATGTGCTGTGTGCGCTAAAATGATGCGGAACAGGGCTGAACAGACAGGGGCTTGAAAAGGGGAGCGGCTTTATTTAATTCCATCCGGACGGAATTAAACTGGATTGAGGTCGCCTATGGCACGCCCCAGAACCATAGACCGGGAAAAAGTGCTGGCCTGTGCGGAGCAGCTTGTGCAGCGCAATGGTGCAAAAGCCCTGACGCTGGACGCCGTGGCCCGTGAGGCCGGTATTACAAAAGGGGGGCTGCAATATTGCTTTGGCAGCAAGGATGACCTGATTGCCGCCCTGATTGACCGCTGGATTCTGGTGTTTGATACGCAGGTGGAGCATTGCCGCGGGGCGGAAGCAGAAGACCCCACCAACCTTGCCCGCGCCTATGCCCGCGCCTGTAGCCAGATAGATGATGCAACGCGCGCGCGGATGGTGGGTATGCTTGTCACCCTGCTTCAGTCCCCCCGGCATCTTGCGCGGGTTCGGGCGTGGTACACCCGCTGGCTGGAGGCGGGGCAGGGCCATACCGTGGAAGCACGGCAGATACGCACCATGATTTTTGCCGCAGAAGGCGCTTTTTTCCTAAGAAGCCTCGGTTTTGTCGATATGCAGGATGCTGAGTGGAGCAGCGTTTTTGAGGATATTCAAAAACTCACTTTACCAGTGGAGGCGGGTGCCGCATAAGCCCTGAGCCTGCATGAATATACTTTGATATGACGTTCGGGTATTCTCAGATGAATACGATTTCTCACCCCTCGAAAGTGAAGGCGGCCGTGTCTGATTCTCATACTCCCACCTCTGCAACGCCCACGCCTTTTAAAGGCATGGATAACAGTCTGGCCCACACCGTGGCTGCGGCCTGTGACTGGCTGATAGGGGAGCAGAAGGCCGATGGGCATTGGGTTGGGCCAGTTGCCTCCAATGCCTCCATGGAGGCGGAGTGGTGTCTGGCTTTGTGGTATTTAGGGCTGGAGGACCATCCGCTGCGCCCCCGCCTTGGTAACGCCCTGCTGCAAATGCAGCGAGAGGACGGGTCCTGGGGCATTTACTGGGGTGCAGGGAACGGGGATATTAACGCAACGGTGGAGGCCTACGCGGCCCTGCGCTCGCTGGGTTACCCGGCTGATACGCCAGCCCTGAGCAAGGCATGTGCATGGATTATGCGCATGGGCGGGCTAAGGAACATCCGGGTGTTTACCCGTTATTGGCTGGCATTAATTGGGGAATGGCCGTGGGAGCAGACCCCCAACCTCCCGCCGGAAATTATTTGGTTCCCCAACAAATTTGTTTTCTCAATCTACAATTTTGCGCAGTGGGCGCGGGCAACGCTGGTGCCGCTGGCCATTTTGTCCGCCCGTAGGCCTAGCCGCCCCCTGCGCCCGCAGGACCGGCTGGATGCACTCTTCCCCGGTGGGCGTGAGAACTTTGATTACGTTCTGCCCAAAAGGGATGGGATGGACCTGTGGTCAAGCTTTTTCCGTACCACAGATCGTGGGTTGCACTGGCTCCAGTCCAAATTCCTCAAACGCAACACCCTGCGTGAGGCAGCCATTAAGCACATGCTGGAATGGATTATCCGGCATCAGGATGCGGATGGCGGTTGGGGTGGAATTCAACCCCCGTGGGTCTATGGTCTTATGGCCCTGCATGGGGAGGACTACCAGTTCCACCACCCCGTTATGGCCAAAGCCCTTGCCGCGCTGGATGACCCCGGCTGGCGGCAGGACCGGGGCGATGCCTCGTGGGTTCAGGCAACCAACAGCCCGGTGTGGGACACTATGCTGGCCCTTATGGCCCTGCATGACGCCGGGGCGGAAGAACGCTACACGCCAGAAATGGACAAGGCGCTGGACTGGCTGCTCCAGCGGCAGGTGCGTGTGACGGGGGACTGGTCGATCAAACTGCCGGGTGTGGAACCGGGCGGCTGGGCGTTTGAATATGCCAATGACCGCTACCCGGATACGGACGATACGGCCGTGGCTCTTATTGCGCTTTCCGCCTGCCGTCATCGGGAGGAATGGAAGAAAAAAGGCGTAGAAGCCGCCATTACCCGCGGTGTGAACTGGCTGATTGCCATGCAGAGCACATGCGGCGGCTGGGGGGCGTTTGATAAGGACAACAACCGCAGCCTGCTTTCCAAAATTCCGTTCTGTGACTTTGGTGAAGCACTGGACCCACCCTCTGTGGATGTGACAGCCCATGTGCTGGAAGCCTTTGGCCTGCTTGGCCTGCCAAGGGAGACTCCCTCCATCCAGCGCGGGTTGGCATATATTCGTGCAGAGCAGGAGCCGTCCGGGGCATGGTTTGGCCGTTGGGGTGTGAACTACCTGTACGGCACCGGGGCCGTGCTGCCCGCCCTTGCCGCCATTGGCGAGGACATGACGCAGCCGTACATTACTCGTGCGTGTGATTGGCTTGTTGCTCACCAGCAGGAAAACGGCGGTTGGGGCGAAAGTTGTGCATCTTATATGGATGTTGCATCCATTGGTCATGGCACGCCTACAGCCTCGCAAACTGCATGGGCGCTTATGGGGCTGATTGCCGTTAACCGCCCGCAGGACCATGAGGCCATTGCGCGGGGCTGCCGGTTCCTGATTGACCGTCAGGAAGAAGACGGGAGCTGGACGGAGGAAGAATTTACCGGCACTGGCTTCCCCGGTTATGGGGTTGGGCAGACCATTAAGCTGGATGACCCGGCGGTGGCCAAACGGTTGCAGCAGGGGGCGGAACTCTCCCGCGCATTCATGCTGCGGTATGACCTGTACCGCCAGTTCTTCCCGCTTATGGCGCTTAGCCGGGCCGCCCGGATTATTCCCATAAAGAACTAAGCGCTTTTAATTTTCTGTTGTTTTCGCTTTAGCTTTTACCATCGCTCAGGCCATTTATGGCCTGAGCAGCCATGTAGCCTGCGGTTACACTGGCCATGCACAGCACCACGGATAAACCGATGTTCAGCAGTGCGCGGCCCGGTGTGCCATTTTTCAACAGATCGAGCGTTTGCAGGCTGAAGGACGAAAAGGTGGTGTAGCCACCGCATAGCCCGACCATAAAAACCAGTCTGCCGGTTTCGGATACAGGCAGGCGGCCACTGGCTGCGGTCAGGGTGCCAAAAAAGGCAATGGCAAAAGACCCCGTAACATTTATCAAAATTGTGCCCCAAGGTAGCACCTGGCTCCAGCGCATGGTGGCCAGCCCGACCCAGTAGCGCAGCAATGTACCAGCCGCCCCTGCAAGGCCGATGAGAAGAGAAGGGAAGATATTGGCGGACATAGGAAAACATTTTCTCCAGTAATGGGTTTTTGTTAATGGTGGGTCAGGATAGGCAAGGATGTGTGGGCCAGAATATCCACCGTTGGGCCATGGCATAGCCATTCAATAAAGCGGGGCCGACCATAAGCGCCCATAATCAGCAGGTCCGCTCCGGCGCGCAGAGCGTGGGCCTTTATCTGCTCCCCAACCGGCTCATCCGTTAGTATGAACCGCTCCACGGTGACCGTAATTCCCCCAGCGCGGAGTTCTGCAACCAAGGCAGGGTCAGGAACTGTGAGGGGAAAAGATTCTCCAATAATAAAAGTGATATGCAGCGCTTTTTGCAAAAGAGGGAGTGCGCTGTGGATGGCGTGGGCAAGGTTGGCGGTGTCCTGCCATGCAATGACCGGGTGCAAGCCAAGTGTGGCCTGTGCTGCTAATGGAGCCAGCACAACGGTTGCCTGTGCATCGTAAAGTGCTGCGGTAAACGCCTGCTCCGTTGTTTTTGGGGTGGTAGTTGTCGGGCGGTCCAGCACAACAAGGTCGGCTTTTTCTGCCGCAAGGCGGACCAGTGCACGCGTGTCTCCCGCTTGTTCTTCCCATTGGGCGTTGGCTATGTCGGAGTGCGTTGTGCGCCAGTTGTCAAAAATCTGGTGCAAAGCCGTGGCGCGGGCTGTGACACTTTGTGCAAAGCGGGCTTGTTCGGCTGCGTCTGGCAAACCTTCATCCGGGCTTTGAAAATCCGGGTTGGTGGCCAGTTTGGGGTGAAGGACGCATATTGCCGTACCGGCCACGCGTTCCGCCAGTTGTCTGGCTGTGTCCAGCGTTAGGGCTGCGGTATCGGGTTGGTCAAGAACAGCGAGAATACGCATAGGCAGCTCTGGCCTCTCGGTAAGGGCGTGGTGGCAGGGCTGGGAGCGGAGACACCACGGGCATTGCACTGGCGCGGGGTGGCAAATCTGTTTGTGGGCGCATGGCGCTGGACACACTCCTCCCTCACGCATGGTTTTTGCGGGGTAGGAATCATCAGCCAACAGGGCGGTTCGATTTCGGGAAGCCAAAATCCGGCAGAGTCCATTGCCGTGCGTAGTATGAAGAAAACGCAGCAGACAAGTCAATATGACCCGGAAGCAGGCGGAATAAAGATTATATCCCGATATATCTTGACTTACGATATATCGGAACCTATATCGGAATTATGAAACACAAAAACAGACACGCAGGCGGTCGTAACCGCCACCAGTTTTTTGCTCCTGAAGGTCTGCCCGCTCTAACAGGTGGTGGTCGCCATCATCATGGTCGTGGCGGCGCTGGCCGGCGGGGTGGCCGCCATCGGCTTTTTGATTATGGGGAGATGCGCCTGCTCGTCCTCAATCTGATTGGGGAAAAACCAACCTATGGGTACGAACTGATCAAAACCATTGAGGAGAAATTTGCAGGCAGCTATACGCCCAGCCCCGGCGTTATTTACCCAACACTCACATGGTTGGAAGAGGCTGGCTATATTCGCCCTGTTGAGGAAGACGGGCGCAAGACTTACCACGTCACGCCAGAAGGCGAGGCATTTGTAAACGCAAACCACGCCGGACTGGCCGAAATTCTCTCACGCGTGGCAAAAGCCCCGGAAGAAGGGCGGAGTGGGCGGCGTCATGCCTCTGTGCCTGTGGTGCGTGCGATGGAAAACCTGAAAACCGCCCTGCGCCTTAAGCTGCGCAATGGCGGGCTGGACCCGCAGGCAGAAGACAAAATTGCCGCCCTGCTGGATGAGGCAGCCCGCACAATCGGGCAGGTCTGAGGGGCTGCCGGGGGTTAGTTGGCGTGCTGGTTGGCGGGCGGGTGGTTACCCGCATTCTGCCAAGCATAATCGGCTTTCCACACGTCCAGCAATTCATCCATATGGGTTGCACACAGCGTGGCCAGCTTGGGTTCAAACGCCCGCCCGGCCTCCTGTTGCAGAATTTGCCGGACGGCATCCGGCGTCCATGAATGTTTGTAATTGCGCTTGGACAGGCAGGCATCAATAGTATCCGCAACGGATATGACCTGCACCCAGAGCGGAATGTTCCGGCCCTTTAGCCCCAGCGGGTAGCCTGTGCCGTCCCATCGTTCGTGGTGGAGCAGGGCGGCATCCATGACCTCCCGCGGGAAGGAGTGTTCGTACCATTGCAGCACACCCAGCCCTAGCAGGGGGTGCTTGCGAATAATGCTTTTTTCTTCCGGCGTCAGGGCGCGGGGGGCGTGCAGGATGTCCCGCCCGGTCAGTACCTTGCCGGTATCATGCAATTCTCCAGCCAGTTGCATGGTGTCAGGGTCCAGCCCGAGCCGCGCCAGTTGGTTGATTCGTACAGCCAGCAGCCCAACACGACGACCATGCCCGTTCTGGATATTGCTCACCCCTTTGATGAAATCCTTATGGGGGAGAGTGGGAGGGGGAAGCGTTCCGGCATCCCACATGGAGGCGATGGTGCAGTCAGGCATACATAGTGTACTCGTGGAGATTGAAAGTGATTTATTCAGTTTTCGTTGGACGATTTTATAAGCAATAAAATTCGCCGTAAACTCGGAAAAAAAATTATTACCAAGAAAACATGGCGTCTCTGCACTGCAACTGTTGCAATGCCAGAAAGGAATTCCAGCCAACCGTATGGAAAAATGCAGGTGTGAGCGATATAAAATTGTTTTTAATCAGGGGATTATATCTGCACCGCACATAAGTGGGATGCAGATATCCGCAAGAGCGTTTCTTCTTATTGGTAGAAGAAATGCTACATGCGTATGGTAATTTATTCGTAAATTTGAGAAATTTTGCGCCAGCCCTATGCCGTAACAATGCGGTTGCGGCCTGAATTCTTGGCTTTGTAGAGTGCCTCATCCGCCTGATGGATCAATAGACGGCTGTTGGTTTCCCCCGCAAAAGACGTCACACCGCCAGAGAGGGTGACGGTCACCTTGTCGTTGGAGGAGAGAGTCAGGGCCTGTTCCGCCAGTGCGCGGCGGATGCGTTCTGCACAGGCGAGGGCTTCCGTTGTTGTGGTTTCGGTCAGAACAACCAAAAATTCTTCCCCGCCGTAACGGAAGATAAAGTCGTTGGCGCGCACGTTGGCGGCAATAATTTCTGCCACAAAGCACAGCACTTCATCCCCAACCAGATGGCCAAACCGGTCGTTGATTTTTTTGAAGTGGTCAATATCCAGAATAACCAGACTGAACGGCTTTTCATGCGTGAGGGCAAAGGTGATCTCGTTCTGGATGACCACCTCCAGAAACCGGCGGTTGAACACCTTGGTCAGCGGGTCACGCCCGTTTTCCACTTCCTCCAGATGCCGGAAGACGCGGCCGATCAGAAACGTAAGGTTGGTAATGGTGGCGTGCAGCTCGGTCGGGAATTCGGGCGGAATGACGCCGCTTTTTTGAATGGCCTCAATCTTGGTATCCAGATCGCGCACCTTGTGCTGAATTTCCGTTGCTTCATGCGTGCCTTTGAACAGGCTCATCCCCTTATGGGTCAGCCATAGGCCAAATTCAGATTCCGCAATGGTGGGCAGGTCCGTGGCGTGCCCTTTGCACAGGCAGAAGAAAGCCTGCGTGCTCCAGCTTGAAAATGTGCTGATCTGCGTTTCTTTTTCGTAGGAAATATTGTGGCCGAGGGAGACAAGGCGGAAGGCCTCGTCACTTTCCACCTTCTTGCGGAAGTTGATGTCATACGCCTTGATCATGAACTTGAAGGCGAAGTCCATCATGGTGTTCAGGTAGATAATGGCGTCAATAACATCATCCTTGTTTGTGGTGGCCTCTTTGATCCCCACAACAAGTGCCTGTTTTATAATGTAAATGCCGTACACAACAATGTCGGTCGGAATGTCCAACCGGGCATGGACCGCGCCAATCCGGCACTGGAGTTCGCTCAGGTCTTCCGCCTGATCGGCCTCGGTGGAAAACAGGCTCTGAATCCACGCCAGCAGTTGAGGCCGCATTTTGACCTCAACGGTTTCCTTTTCCAAAAAAATCGCCGCACGTTCGTGGTGGAACAGGGTTTTATAAAAAAGGTCCACACAGTGTGGCCCGGTCTCCTGCACAACGGACCGTAAAATCTGCCGGATATGGCCCGGGGTTCCGTTGATTGTCTCCTTTAGTTGGTTCAGTGGGGACATATTCATGAAGGCGGGAGACATATTTTTGCAGAACCCTTTGATATAAAAGTATAAAATGTGTTTGCGCGAGGATGGTTAAAGAGAAAGCCAAACGCCGTATCAGAACATACGCGCTCCAGTATAATACGAACCCCGTTTATAACACAAAGCAGGGGCTGCGGTATTTGCGCATACCACAATAAAGGTGCCCTGTTGGGGGTCTGCTCTTTCATCGCTCATTTTGTTTGATAATCATTCGCAAATGAACCTATAACCAGCCAACGCATTCAGCCAAGGAGCACACGCGTATGCTGGTCCATATTCCCAAGGTTCTGACAGCGGATGAGGTCGCCTATTTCCGCCAGATTCTGGAGCAGCAGAGCTGGGTGGATGGCAAGGTAACGGCGGGGGACCAGTCCGCCAAAGCCAAATACAACCTTCAGATCCCGCAGGAGAGCGAGGCCAGCAAACATCTGGGAGACCTGATTTTGCAGGCACTGGGCCGGAACCCCGTATTCCATAGTGCTGCCCTGCCGCTGCGCGTTTATCCGCCGCTGTTCAACCGCTACGATCAGGGTATGCAGTTTGACATGCACGTGGATAACGCCATTCGTCCTGTGCCGGACACCGGCTTCCGTGTGCGTACGGATGTGTCTTCCACCCTGTTTCTCAGCGGGCCGGATGAATACGATGGGGGAGAACTGGTTATACAGGACACCTACGGCCAGCAGACCGTCAAACTGCCAGCGGGGGATATGGTGGTGTACCCTTCCACCAGCCTGCACGCGGTAAGTCCCATTACGCGGGGGAGCCGCTGGGCGTCCTTCTTCTGGACACAGTCCATGGTGCGGGATGATACGCAGCGCGCGCTGCTTTACCAGTTTGACCGCGCCATTATGGAAACGCGGCAGAGTTTGCCAGATAACCACTCCGCCGTGCTGGGCCTGACGGCCACCTACCATAACCTTATGCGGCAATGGGCCGAGTTGTAAGCGGGTTATCCGCCCGCCTGTTCCGCCATTTCCGGCATGTGGTGGGGCGGAATAAGGGGGCGGATACGGCTGTAGGCGTCCTCCTCTGTCTCGTCCGGGGCAATGCCGAGCCAGTGTGGTTTGCGCCGGATGACCCAGTCCAGCATACGTGCACTGGCCTTGCGGCAGAGGGCAAAGTCCTCCGCCAGCAGGGCAACGCCCAACGGTAACATCCATAGGCCGAGTATGGGTAAAAAGGAGAGCAGGCCCCCTGCTATAAGCAAAATGCCAGTTGGCAGGCGGAGCCACTTCTGCCGGGGTTCACGCAGCCAGAAGAGCCAGCCCCGTGTTTTGTCCGGCAGCCGGACAAGCAGGAGAGCCATGCGGCGCTGCCGCACAAGTTCGGAGGGGGCGTTGGCCCCGGCGCGGTTCCGTGCATCCGTCATAGTATCAATATGGGGCGTGGCCGGGTGGTTGGGAAGGCGCCCGGCCACAGAATGTGCGCCCCAGCCTTACTGCGTGGCGGTGGGGCGCAGCGTCTGGAGGGAAGCGCCTTTGGCAATAACCTGCATATCCGCAGCAGGGGTGGGGGGGCCAGCGTGCGCAGGTCTTCCAACCCCTGATGGAACAACCGGACGGTAACTTTGGGGCCACTGGCCGTGCGCCATAGCTCAAAGGCCAGTGTTGTATCGGGCGCGGTGGGGTCTGGCTGGTCGGTAAAGGACCAGTCCAGCCCGTACAGGGTCGCCAGCACGTCCAGATTGGTATCATGCCCCGAAAGCACGAGCAGCTTTGTCTGCTCCGTTACGTTGGGCAGTGTTCCATCGGGTTTGCCAAACAGGGTATTCTGCACAATGGCCGCCATAACGGCCCCCTTGCGCGCCGCCAATGTGGGCAGGCGGCGGATAAGCCAGCTTTCTTCCGTGTGTAGCGGAAAAACCTGCGCAATCAGGGGGGCGGGGTCGTGGGGGGCAAAGGGTTCAGCCTGTTTGGGCATCCCCTGCGCATATTCCAGCAGCAGGTTTTCTGCCGCAGTACCGCCAGTTGCCAATCCGCCTTCCAGATGGGGTTTGCCTTTTTTCCATGCCAGTGCGGCCATGTTGGCGCTCAGGCAATGAGGCTTGTCCGTGGTGCAGGCGGTGGGAGCCAGAACAGCCTGCAACGTGTTTAGGCTCTGCCTAATGCCTGGGGGTATGGTGCTTACGCGCTGGTCAAATTCATGCGTAATGGCGGCTTGGTTCTGCTGGCTTAACGGGGTGGATGGCCCAGCAAAAACCGGGTCTTCCTGCCCATCTGCAAGGGATTGTGCCTGCACGGCGCAGGATGGCGCCAACTGGTTTGCCCATATGGCGCCACTCTCCCGCGTGCGGTGGTCCTTGGCATCGGCCCATATGGCAACGGTGCCGGGCTGGGGGCAGCCAGCGGAGGGGAGCAGCCCGGCCTGCGTGTAGTATTGGCGCACCATGCCCACCATTTGTGCCAGCGCCTGTTTGCCGTGGTCAGTGAGTTCACCCGGTGCAACAGGCCATTGTGCCCATACATGGCCGGTCTGGGTTTGTAGCGTTTGCGGTGCTTTGGTGGGGCTCCGTATGCCGTGGCGGGCTACCAGCACCACACGTTCCAGCACTGCGCCGTCCTGCGGTGCGGAGGGGGCGGCTGCAAGGGCAGGTGTTGCCACAAGCAGCGCGCAAAGGAGCGTAAGGTGTCTCATGGTATGGTCACCGCCAGATTGAAGAAGACGCTCCGTCCGGGGTTGCGCCAGTAAAGGGGGGCATCTCCCACGCTCTGGTTCCCTGCAAAGTTGCTGACGGAGCGGTTGTTGAACAGGTTGCCAATTTTAAGGCTTGGCGTAATTTCGCGGAAAACACTGCCAACGTTGCGGATGCGCCAGCCCATGGCAAGGTCGGCGGTGACATTGCTGCCAATTTTATACTGGTTGGCAAACTGTGTGTTGCCGCTGCCGTTGGTCACGCTGTCCAGCCCCCAGTGTTTGCCCACGTATTTTCCGATAAGGGAGAGGTAAGCCCCCCTGTCGTTCTCATACAGCAGGCCAAAGGAGGCCAGCATGTTGGGGCTGGCGGCAACATGCACCTGCGTGTGTTTGTAGCGTGCACTGTTAACGCTGTAGTTGCCATAAACAGACAGACCATAGCCAATAACATACTGGGCTTCCAGCTCCAGCCCTTTGTAAATGGCGCCGCTGCTGTTGACGTAGGTGCTGGTTACGCCCTGAATGGGGTCGTTAATCTGGGCTGCGGCAATGTAGTTGGAAAAGTTGATGTAGTAGGCATCTGCCGCCAGCATCCATTTTTTATCCCGGTAAACGGTGCCAACCTGATAGTTCATGGTTGTTTCCGGTTTGACATTGCCAATATCACCAACCTGAAAAACCGAGATGGGGGGCGCAAGAAAACCACGGGCAATCTGCCCGTAAGCGCTCCACTGCTTCATGATGCGCTGGTTAATGGCAATGGATGGCTGCCAGGATGTAAAAGTCTGTGTAGCGTTCAGCGGTTGTTTGGTGGACTTGTTCAAAGCCGCATCATAGTCCCGATGGAAGTAGGACCATTTGACGCCGGGTTTTATGGTCATGCCCGGCAGGGGGTGCACGTCCAGTTCCAGATAAGGCTGGAGCGTGGTGTTGGTGTCCGAAATATTGTAGCTGTAGGGAGAGCCCGTTTTGCCGGGAACAGGGATGGACCCTTTGGAAAGGTCCACAGCATAGCTTATGCGCCTGTCCTTTTGCACATCGGCCCACATCCCCAGTTGCACATCCACGTAGTGGGTTTTGGCTGTCAGGTTCAGCGTATCACCATAATTGCGGAAGTGGGCATCGGCATATTTGCCGGGAATATCATCCGCATATGTCGCGACTTTTTTGCCTGCCGTGCTGTAAAAAGTCACGCCATTGGCGCTGAGTGAACGCTGGCTGGCATCGGTTGATTCTGTGTATTCATGCTCAAACCCTGTTGTGTAAACACTGTTTTGCAGGGTCAGCCAGTCATTCAGGCGGGTTTTGAGCGCAATGTAGCTGAAGTCGGAAGTATAGGTGCTGGGGTTGTAGCCGTAATAGCACTGTCTGGCACGGTCGTCGCACAGACCATAATTTTTACCATAGGTGGCGTATTCGGCCAGCGTGGCGCCCTGCGTGGTGTATTGCCATTCCTTATTATAGGTTGTCTGGACGGTTAGTGTTGTGTCTTCCGCCAGTTTGATCTCATCTTTGAACAGGATGTTGCTGCGTTTTTCGTAGGAATTGGTCAGGTAGCCGTCGGTTTCCTCATGCTGCATGTCCAGCACGGCTTTGCCAAAGCGGGTTTGTCCGCTGTCCAGTTCCAACCCACCCGCGCGGGTGTTGAAGCTGCCATAGGTGCCATAAAGCTGAGCGCCTGCCTTGCTGGGCGGCGTTTTGGAGCGGAAGCCAACCGTGCCGCCAAAGGTGGCGTTACCAATGGTAGACGCCGTACCGGGGCCACGGTCAATTTGTGCTTCACCCAAAAAATGCGAGATAAACAAAGAGGATGTTGTATGGTGCAGGTCCGACGCATCTCCAAACGGAATGCCGTCGTAAGTCATATTATACTGCCCGTCCTGAAAACCGCGCAGGCTCATGGTTTCGGCTTTGCCCATGCCCGGACCGTTGGGGTTTTGTGTCCATATGCTGGGCTGGAATTTGATAATATCATCCACGCTGGCCAGTGGGATGATGTTGTTGTTGATGAAGTTGCTCTGAATGCGCGATGTCGGCTCTGTAATATCCAGCGGCACAACAGCGGGGGACAGGCGCATGGCGCGGCCCAGAACGGTAATGTGCTCGTCTGTGTTCTTCTCTTTTTTCAAAGCAGATGTATGGGCCGCCGCCTTGGAGACAGGCGCTTTTTGCAGGATCAGCATGTTTTTCTGATGTGCTGCCACATTGAGTCCTGTGCCTTGCAGCAGATGGTTTATTGCCGCTTCGGGCTCCATGGTGCCGTACACCGGCGCGGAGGTGGCTTTGGCGGCCAGCGCGCTATCCAGCGCAACCTGCTGGCCGGACTGGCGGCTGAAGGTGACAACCGTCTGGCTAAGCGGTCCTGCGGGAATGGCAAAAGGAACCGGAGCCGCCAGAGCATGGGAAGCAGACAAAAAGGATACGCCAGAAAGGCAGAGGGAAAGGGAGGAAAGGCGTAAGGTAAAAGATCGCACGGTAGTGGCCCTGCAAGTGACGGAACATACCGTTAAGAGTCAAAGTCGCTGTGTTTTCCGCTGCTTTTTTTTGTTACACAAATAAGTCAAAGGGAGTGGCGTTGGGGGTATTTAAAAAAACCTAATATAATAAAAGGCTTTGAGTGTTTTCGGTCAGTCGCGCGCCCAGTATTGTTCTGGCAGCACTTGCAAATTCCTCGGGGTGGTTCAGGCTAAAAACGCCTGTCAGGCGGCGGTTGGCCAGAGCGGGTGCCACGTGGAGTTGCCGCTGGTTATAGCGGTTGAACGTGTTGGCAATGCTGGCCATGCTCTCATCATGCACTTCCAGCCGCCCTATGCTCCATGCGTTTTGGGAGTCCAGTTCTTCGGGCAGAAGGCTGCGGATTTCTGGGGGGAGGTCTCCGCGCAATGTTATTTGTGCGCCCGATGTCAGGGTCCACCATTCATCCGAGTGGTGCCTGCGCAGCCGCACCGTGCCAGAAACGGTCGTGGCCATAACCTGTGTTGGCGTGCAGGACAGCAACATGCGGCCATGGGGCGCAAAAATAAAATCTCCCGCCTTCATAATCATGCCAGTGCGGCCCTGCACACAGCAACGGCCGTTTACAAGGCGGTTGCTCTCCAACCCCATTTTAAGGCGGGAGAAGCAATCCAGCGTAATGGTGCCAAATGCGGTGTTCAGCGGGGCGGATACGGCATTGTTGGTGGTGTACAGGCTGTTGGCCTTGCCTTGCCGTTTGGGGGCTGCAAGCAGAACAACCGCGGCGGCGGCCGCAGCAAAAAAGCGGCGGCGGGGCAGGGTAGGCAGCCGCTCCGGGTGCGCAATGGCTGGCCCTTTTGGCCCCTGTAACGCGCCCAGCCTGCCGCTTGCATGCCATATGGCCTTTGCACGCAGGAAGGCTCCCTTGTGTCGTATATCCTGATCCAGCCAGTGCTGGAATGCCTGCTGTTCGCCTGTGGACAGGGGGCCTTTGTCTAGCCTGGCCGTCCATCCTGCTGCCGCCTCTTCAGGGCTGGCGTTTGCGAGAGTGGGCGAGACGCGGGCGCCTCTCCTCATCAACGGTCATCTCCCTGTCTGATTCCGAATATGTCTTGGAAAGAAAAACAAGCGCGCGTGCAAGCTGTTTTTCTACAATATTTTCTGAAATGCTTAATTGTGCCGCACATTCCTTCTGTGTCAGCCCTCTGGCCCGGCGCAGAATAAAAATATCTCTGCATCGGGATGGAAGTTTTGCAATGGCTTTTTCCAGAAAACGAATTTCCTGCCGGGCATGGACCACGCGTTCGGCGGAAGGGGTGGTGTCTGGCATGGTGTCTGTTTGCATTAACGCCAGACTGGTAACAGGCACCACGCGCGCACGCCGGTAATGCTGCATAACCAGATTGCGGCAGATGGACACAAAGTAGGCCCGTGGGTTGGTAACAGCCGCCCAGTCCGCCTGCGCCATGACCACATAGGCCTCGTGGATAATGTCATCCGCTTCAATATCACCATAACGGCGTAGCCATGTACGGATATGGCCTTCATGCGGGAGAATATGGGTGGCCAGCCAGATGCTGCACTCGTCTGTGTTGTCTAACAATCGAACCCTCTGCCCCGCCGGTGTGGTTGATTGGCAGGCATGTAGCAAGCACATGGCTGAAGCAGTGTGACAGTTGCATGACAAAGGCAGGGTGTGGGGAGGGTGGCGCTGCGGGTTCCCGGCTTTCACACCAACTGTACACATTATCCACAGGCTTATGCACCGGAGCATCCGCAGAATCTGTGGACGAATCTAACGGAAAGACTAATTTTGCGCGGTGGGAGGGGCGTGTAAAAACACGCGCGCACATGTGTTTCGGTCCGGCAAATGAGTGTGTGTGTTTAAAACATGCCTGTATTGCATAATTCTAAAGTCATGGTCAGAAGGCGCAGGGTATGGGGCCTATTACACAAAATAATAAATTTTTTAATGCTGGCCATTTTCTCGCCAACGTCTTGAGAAATATGTTGCACTAACCAAATATTGGGTTTGAATCCTTTGTTACAGGTCAACATTTTCGGTCAGGATTGTTTTTATGCGGTTTAAAACACCTTTAGCGGCAGTGGCCGCTCTTATGCTCGGTGCCTCTGCTGCACATGCTGGCGCTATTCACACAGATTGGGAAAAGTTCAAGGCCGGTCGTGCGCTGCACCACCTCTCTGTAGATGGACAGAAGGCCATGCAGGATGTGTTGCAGGCGCGTGACCTGCTGGCGCAGGGCAAAACGGATGCGGCCATTCCCCCTCTTTATGATGCGCAGAAGCGTTTTGTGGCAGCGCAAAAAGATAACCGTCGCTTTTTTGCAGCAGAAGACCAGTTGCAGCCTGCTCCCCAGCACCCCGCCTCGGCTACGCACAAACCCATAACAGGGGCCATTACGTGGATTCCTGTTGGGGGTGAATTCATCCTGACCGAAACACTGGCCCCCGAGAAAAAAGCAGCAGCCCAGCAGGCTAATCAGGCGCTCAAGGCCGGGCAGAACACGCAGGCCCAGCAGAACCTACAGGTTGTGGGTGAGGACGCGGACTTTATTGTTGCGCTGGCCCCGCTGGAACAGACCAAGAGCACCCTGTACCGCGCTCGCGTGCTGACGGAAGGCCGTCAGGCTGCGCAGGCAAAGGAAGCGCTGGACCAGTTGCTGGATAGCATTGTGTTCGTCTCGGACGACTATGTTGACCAGCCCGCAAACGGGCAGGCTTCGGGCAAAGGGCAGGCTGCGGATCACGCAACTGGCAATGCTGCTGCCGCTCCGGCTCCGGCCAGCGCGCCTGCTGCGGCGCCGGTTGCACCTGCGGCACCCGCACCGGCTGCTCCCAAGGCGGAGTCTGCTACAGGTAGCGCGCAGTAAAAAACCTTACCAAACAAAGGTTTACAGAAAAGTAGGTGGGGCGGTGCAAAAAAAAATGCACCGCCCTCTATTTTTTGCTTGCGCTTTAATGAGAATGGTTCTTATTATTAACTTGTCGCGGTGATGAAGGCGTTTCTGCTGGTGGGGCAAGGGGCATCACCGCGACAATCTGTGGTTGTCGTGACTATACCGTAAAATACTATCCCCCCGAACTTACGGGCTGTTTTGCATCCCCGGTCAGTCCGTAAGATCTCTTTCTACTCCTCCCCCTTGCCCCACCAGCCCAAACCCGCTCTTGCAGCGGGTTTTTTAATGTTCGGGTAAAGCCCTGTAGGGTACAACACCTCTGGCATTGCTGCCCGTATCCAACGCCCGGCCAGATACAGGGAGCGAGCGGTGGCTGCATTGCTCCCGCCCACATGCACGGCATCCCGGTCCAATAGGCACCACCAATGTGTGGTCCTCCAGATTAAGGCCAGCGGCGTAAACGGTTTTTGTGGCATCGGCTATGGTGCAGCCCAGCACCATGGCAATCTGGCGGGGGCGGTCTGCATAGCTCAGCCCTTCCCGCCCGACTGTACGGGCAACATTAAGATAGATGGAATCATCCGTTGTTTGCGAAAGCTGGACCTGAATCTGCCCCGGTGTGGCAAAAGCGCGAAAAACGTTCCACAACGGGCAGGGGCCACCAAAGCGGGCTTGTGAAAAACGGTTGGCTGAAAAACTTTTAAGAATATTTCCTGCAATATCGAGTTTGAGAAAATAGAAGGGAATCCCTTCCGCACCAACGCGCTGCATGGTGCTTAACCGGTGGCACACCTGTTCAAAGCTGACTTCAAAGTGGCGGCGCAGTTCATCCACATCATAACGCAGCGTTTCCGCTGTGTGCAGAAAACGGGCATAGGGTAAAATAAGAGCCCCGGCAAAGTAGTTACCAAGATACACGCGGGCGAGTTCCTGCGCGTTGCGGTCTTTTGGTCCTTCCTTGCGCAAAATGTCCGTCATCAGGCGGTTGTGTTCCAGCTGGCCAATAATCTGGGCCAGAAAAAACAGAGTGCTTTCTGGCGGCTGGTTGTGGGGGAGCTGGATCTGGTGTTTGTGCCGGTCTATGCGCCAGACCAATCCGCGTGCCTGTAGGGCCGTGCTGTGGGTTATGCTTAGCCCGTGTCGGTCTTGCAAATGTTGTGCAAGGGCTGTGGCAAGCGGAACATCATCAGAAAAAAGGTGTTCGTAAAAAGACTCGGCCGCACAATCAAGTTCATGAAAATAGTTGTTGTGGTCCTGCACCCAGTTGCCCACGGCCTCGTAGGGTTCCAGCGGTGGCGTATTGGCAGAAGGTGCATGGGAGCGGCGCTCCTGATCAAACGTGTAAGCGCGGTAAAGAGTTAAAAAAGCCTCGCACAGTTCCGGACTATGCCGTGCGGCCTCGGCCATTTGCACAAGGGAGAGGGGCGCAGTTTTAAAAACCGGGTCAGCCATTGTCTCGCGCAGGGCCTGCACGGCATGGGCCTCTCGCGTGTCGGAAAACCATGACGTGCCAACGGCAAAGCGTTCACACAGGCTTTGCAGCAGGTGGTCGGGCAGGGGGCGGTGGTTGCGTTCCAACTGATTAAGGTAGCTGAGGGAAATGCCCACACATTCGGCCAGAGCGGCCTGTGTCATACCCTCGCGCTGGCGTAACTGGCGCAGCCTGTTGCCGGCAAACAGCTTGGTTTTTGTTCTGGCCATGCACACCAACCTTTACAGACTTTGCAACAGGGGCAAATTCCTTCGCCTCTTTTTACTCTTATTCCTCTGCTGCTTTACGCAACAGTCTGCAACTGTTTCCCCAGATCACAAGATGGCAAGGGATGGAACAATGCAAAATCATAATGTGCGCGTACACCCTGAGAGCGACAGACTGAACCGCGCAGACCAACTGGCTTGGAAGATTGCGCAGGTTGCAGCGGACCCCGTGCCGGTGGAACCCGCCGTGGCGGATATGATTATCAACCGTATGATTGATAATGCCGCTGTTGCCATGGCGTCAGTCAACCGCCATTCGGTCATGAGCGCGCGGGCCGAGGCGCTGGCCCATAGTCGGCCGGGTGGTGCAACGGTGTTTGGCATGGGGCCGGATGTGCAGGTCCATGCGGAGTGGGCGGCTTGGGCCAATGGCACCGCTGTGCGGGAACTGGATTTTCATGACACGTTTCTGGCGGCGGAATATTCCCATCCGGGGGATAATATTCCCGGTATTCTGGCGGTAGCCCAGCAATGCAGGCGGAGTGGCGCAGACCTGATCCGAGGCATTGCCACGGGGTATGAAATCCAGATTGATCTGACCCGCGCCATCTGCCTGCATAAACATAAGATTGACCACGTCGCCCATCTCGGTCCTTCGGTCGCGGCGGGGATTGGCACGCTTTTGCGGTTGCCGCCTTCGGTCATTTATCAGGCCATTGGGCAGGCATTGCATGTAACCACCGCCACACGCCAAAGCCGCAAGGGCGAAATTTCGTCATGGAAGGCCTACGCACCGGCCCATGCCGGAAAAATGGCCGTGGAATCGGTGGACCGTGCGATGCTGGGTGAGACATCTCCAGCCCCAATTTATGAAGGGGAAGATGGCGTTATTGCCTGGATGCTGGATGGTAGGGATGCACACTACACCGTTCCCCTGCCCGGCATGGGCGAGCCAAAGCGGGCTATTCTCTCCTCCTTTACCAAGGAACATTCGGCGGAATATCAGAGTCAGGCCCTGATCGACCTTGCCTTCCGCATGGGCAAAAAAATCAGCAACTGGGATGATGTGGAAGATGTGCTGATCGAAACCAGCCACCATACGCATTACGTTATTGGCACAGGGTCCAACGACCCGCAGAAGTTTGACCCGCAGGCCACGCGGGAAACGCTGGACCATTCCATTATGTATATTGTGGCTGTGGCGTTGCAGGACGGATGTTGGCACCACGTGCGCTCTTACGAGCCAGAACGTGCCCGCAGGCCCGATACGGTCCGGCTATGGAAGAAAATCCACACGATTGAAAAACCCGAGTGGACACAACGCTACCACCAGACGGACCCGGAAAAAAAGGCCTTTGGCGGCCGCATTATCATCCGCATGAAGGATGGAAGCGTGCTGGAGGATGAACTGGCGGTAGCCAACGCCCACACGCTTGGGGCAACGCCGTGGCAGCGGGCGGACTATATTCAAAAATTCCGCACCCTGTCGGAAGGAATCGTGCCTTCTGCGGAAGTGGAGCGTTTTCTGGCAGTCGTGCAGCGCCTGCCAGAACTGGGAGCGGGGGACCTTTACCAGCTTGAACTGCATATTCCCCCGCAGGACATGCAGCTTAACCGGGTGGAAGGCATTTTTAACTTTGGTCAGTCTGGCATGGGCACAAAAGCGGCCCAAAAGCCCGCAGCCCTTACGTCCTGATAGACGCAGCCTAAAACGCAGGGGAGCAAGAACAATGCATACCGAACTGCACCGTACCAAACCCAAAAAATCCGTTGCTCTGTCCGGCACCGTGGCAGGCAATACAGCCCTCAGCACGGTTGGCCACAGCGGGAATGACCTGCACTACCGTGGGTATGACATAAAAGACCTTGCCCGCTCCTGCACGTTTGAGGAGGTCGCCTACCTGCTTGTGCATGGCTACTTGCCCAACACAGCGGAGTTGGAATGTTACAGGCGGCATTTGATGGGTATGCGCGATATTCCCGATATTGTGCGGGCAACACTGGAACGTCTGCCAGCCTCCACCCACCCCATGGATGTGCTGCGCACGGCGGTATCCGTTCTGGGCTGTGCCCTGCCGGAACGGAGTGACTGCCCGGTCGCCGGTGCGCGGGAGATAGCAGACAGGCTTGTGGCCTCCACGGCCTCCATGCTGCTCTACTGGTACCATTATTCCAACCACGGGCGGCGGATAGAAACCCGTACGGATGATGGCAGCGTGGGCGGGCATTTTCTGCACCTCCTGCATGGTCAGGTGCCGCCATCGGACTGGGTGCAGGCCATGCACACATCGCTCATTCTGTATGCCGAGCACGAGTTTAACGCCTCCACCTTTGCCGCGCGTGTTGTGGCGGGCACTGGGTCGGACATGTATTCCGCCGTAACGGCTGCCATTGGCGCGCTGCGTGGCCCCAAACATGGGGGAGCGAATGAGGTGGCGCTGGACATCCAGCAACGCTACCACACGGCGGATGAGGCCGAGGCAGATATTCGCCGCAGGCTGGAGGCCAAAGAGGTGATTATCGGCTTTGGCCACCCGGTGTACACTCTGGCCGACCCGCGGAACGAAATTATCAAGGAAACGGCAAGGGACCTCTCCCGCCGTAACGGCACCATGCGGCTCTATACCGTGGCCGAGCGCATAGAGCGAATTATGGCTGAACAGAAGAGGATGTTCCCTAACCTCGACTGGTTCAGTGCTGTTTCCTACAACGCCATGAATATTCCCACAGCCATGTTCACACCTGTTTTTGTCATGGCCCGCGTGACCGGCTGGTGCGCGCACATTATGGAGCAGCGCATGGATGGAAAAATCATCCGTCCATCCGCCAACTATACTGGGCCGGATGCCCGCCCGCTCATCCCTTTGCGTGAACGTGACGGACTGGAGTACGCCGCATGACCTATCTGGTAGGCAAAGACCTGCCCGCAACGCCTGCGGGCCAGCGTTTTAAGAACATGATGCACCGCAAGGGCATTATGCAAATCCCCGGTGCGCATAACGGGCAGGCTGCCCTGCAGGCGAAGGATTGCGGGTTTGAGGCCCTGTACCTTTCGGGTGCAGCCATGACCGCCAGCATGGGGCTGCCTGACCTAGGCATTATTACCATAGACGAGGTGTGTTTTTTCATCCGTCAGGTTGTGCGTGCCACGGGCCTGCCAGTGCTGGTGGATGGCGATACCGGCTATGGTGAAATCCTGAACGTGATGAACATGGTCCGCGCGTTTGAGGAGGCCGGGGCCGCCGCCGTGCATATTGAAGATCAGGTTTTGCCCAAAAAATGCGGGCACCTGAATGACAAAAAACTCGTCTCCCCACAGGAGATGGCCCAAAAAGTGGCCGCCGCCGCCCGTGCGCGGCGGGATATGGTGGTAATCGCCCGCACCGATGCTGCCAGCTCGGAAGGGCTGGATGGCGCAGTGGCCCGCGCCAGACTGTATTACGAGGCCGGGGCGGACGCCATTTTCCCCGAAGCGTTGATATCGGAAGATATGTTCAGGGAGTTTGCAAGACGACTGCCCGATGTGCCGCTGCTGGCCAATATGACCGAGTTTGGACGCTCACCCTATTTTACGGCGTCCCAGTTCGAGGCAATGGGCTACAGCATGGTCATATGGCCGGTCAGTTCACTCCGCGTGGCCAACAGGGCTCAGGCGGACCTATTTGCCACCATTGCGCGCACGGGTGGCACGCAGGCCATGCTGGAGCGGATGCAAACCCGTGAGGAACTGTACAAAACACTCCGGTATTATGATTACGAAACACTGGACGCAGGCATTGTGGCCACGGTTCTCCCGCATATCGGGCAGGCTGACCGCACCGCCGCCTAAAACCGCAGACTTCTGTCCCGAACACAACAAAAAGAACAGGGGATACAAGACCATGACGGACCATACCATTATTCCAACCCGCGCCTACCCGGACTACCCAGCACTGATGACGCCGGAACAGTTGCAGGCCATGCGGGAGCAGGCTGCGCGTGACCCGGATGCCTTCTGGCTGCAACAGGCGCGGCGTATCCACTGGTGCCGTAAACCTACCGTGGGGTTTGAGGGCAGTTTTGACAAAGACGTGTCCATAAGCTGGTTTGCGGATGGCACGCTGAACGCCTCGGTCTGCTGCATAGACCAGCATCTGACCGACCGGGGCGACCAGATTGCCCTGATCAGCCACCGCGAAGCACCGGACCGCTCTGAAAAACTGACATACAGGGATCTGCACGAACGGGTCTGCCGCCTAGCCAATGCGCTTACCCATCTGGGGGTGGAAAAAGGGCAGCGGGTCGCCATTTGCCTGCCTATGGTGGCGGAGGCGGTTGTCTCCATGCTGGCCTGTGCCCGCATAGGGGCGGTGCATGTGGTGCTGTTTGGTGGTTTTTCGGCCGAGGGCATAGCCGAACGCCTTGTGGATAGTGGGGCCGTTGCCGTTATTACCGCCAACATGGCGTGGCGTGGCAACAGACCGGTGGCCTACAAACAGAGCATGGACGATGCCCTGTGCAGGGCAGGCGGCAAAAGCTGCGTGCAGTCTGTTTTGGTCGTGCGCACATCGGACGAGGCGGTGCCCATGCTCCCCGGCCGGGATTACGATTTTCATGATTTTGTAGATAATTTTGAGGCAGATTTTGTGCCCGTAACCATGCAGGCGGAAGCCCCTCTGTTTATGCTCTATACCTCGGGCAGCACGGGTAAACCCAAGGCGGTTGTCCATGCAACCGGTGGGTATATGGTCTGGGCCGCCTATACGATGGGCATGGTGTATACCCACCAGCCGCGTGACGTGCTGTGGTGCACGGCCGATGTGGCGTGGATTACGGGGCATACTTCGGTCGTGTATGGCCCGCTGGCCAATGGTGGCACCACCATGATCTCGGACAGCCTGCCAACATACCCCCAGCCCGGCCGGTGGCTGGACCTGATAGATGCTTATCAGGTGAGCATGTTCTTTACCGCCCCGACCGCCGTGCGGGCCATGATGGCGGAAGGGGATGAGGTGGTGAACAGGCATGACCTCGGCTCCCTGCGTCTGCTGGGTGTGGCGGGCGAACCCATAAGCCCGGATGCGTGGTTGTGGTACCATAATGTCGTAGGCAAAAAACGCTGCCCCGTGGCCGATACATGGTGGCAGACCGAGACGGCGGGCATTGTGCTTGGCCCCATACCGGGTGTGCAGTCGCTCAAACCCGGTTCAGCCACCATGCCCCTGCCGGGGGTGGAGATGGTCATAACCGACCCGCAGGGCAAGGTAGAGCAGGGAGAGGCCGAGGGGGCCTTGTGCATAGCCCGCTCATGGCCCGGTCAGGCACGCACCATATGGGGGGATCACGCCCGGTTCTGCCAGACGTACTTTGCGCTGGTCCCCGGCCTGTATTTTACGGGTGATGGCGCACGACGGGATGAGGATGGCTATTACTGGATAACCGGCCGCATGGATGACGTGATCAACATTGCCGGGCACCGCCTTGGCACGGCAGAGGTGGAGGATGCGCTGGGCGAGGACCACAGAATTGTGGAATGCGCGGCCGTGGGGGTGGAGCACCCGGTCAAAGGGCAGGCGCTGGTTGTATTTGCCATCCCCCGCAAGGATGTAACCGCCGGGTTGGATGAGGAGGGGATCAGCCGTCTGGTGGTTCATCTGATCGGGCGGTACGCTGCGCCGGAAGCGGTGTACCTTGTGCCCGACTTGCCCCGCACCCGGTCAGGCAAAATTGTGCGCCGCCTGTTGCGTAAGATTGCAAGTGGGGATACGAATGAACTAGGTGATCTGTCTGCCTTGAGCGATCAGTCCATTGTACCCATGCTGCGCGAGCGCGTGTGGGGGCAGATGGCTTTTGGGCAGTCAGGCGTTGTGCAGGCCAGAGCCTAGGCTTATGGACTGACACGGAAGAAATCTTGCTTTGCGCGGCAAGACCGGGGGGTCGAGGCGGGAACGCCCCGGCCCTTCTGCATTTATGGCGCTTTTCCATGGTGTCAGTTTTTGTGCGGCCTGCGGCGGAGGGGCTGCACTTTTTATAATGTTATGAAAAATCTGTTTAAAATACTGGCGTATTCGTGATCACGCCTGCGTGGCGGAGCGCAGGGGAGACATGCAACAAGGTGGGGAACCGGCAAGCAGGAGTAACCCATGTCCGCCAGTGCTCTCTCTTCCATCGACCGCACAACAGCCCGGCATGTTGTGGCTGCCTCCTTTTTGGGGTGGATGCTTGATGCGTGCGATTTTTTTATTGTTCTCTTCACGCTGGATAATGTGGCGCACAGTTTTTCAACCTCGCTGGAGGCCGTGCTGCTTGCTCCCACATTAACCCTGATAACCCGCCCTGTTGGGGCTTTTCTGTGCGGTCGTGCGGCGGATAAGTACGGGCGCAAACCTGTGCTGATCGGCACAATTACCGTGTACTCGCTTATCGAGGTGCTTTCAGCCTTCGCCCCAACGCTGACCATTTTTTTGGTCTTGCGCGCCCTGTTTGGCATAGCCCTTGGCGGGGAATGGGGGGTGGGGACCTCCCTGATCATGGAGAGCGTGCCGCCATCATGGCGGGGCACGGCATCGGGTATTTTGCAGGCGGGTTACCCGGCGGGGTATCTGCTGGCCTCACTTATGTTTCTGCTGCTGCCCGTTCTGGGCTGGCGCGGGTTGTTCATACTAGGGGGCGGGGCGGTTGTCTCGGCCATTTATATCTGGCTGGCCGTGCCCGAAAGCCCGGACTGGCTTGCCCGTCAGGCACAGGGGGCGGAGGCCGAGCACCAGCCCGGTATGTTGGAAGTTGTCCGGCAGAACATGGCCCTTTGCGTGTTTGCCGTGGTGCTTATGGCGGCCTTTAACTTTATGAGCCACGGGTCGCAGGACCTGTACCCCAAGGTATTTCTGGCGCTTGAGCGGCATGTGCCACCGTCCTCCATCACGTCGCTCGCGGTGCTGTACAATCTGGCCGCCATTGCGGGTGGGGTGGTGTTTGGCGTGCTCTCCCAGCGTATTGGCCGCCAGTATTCCATTGCCCTTGCGGCCCTGTTGACCCTGCCAATTCTGCCCTTATGGACGCTACCACATTCCGTTATCTGGCTTGGGGTTGGGGCGGTGTGCATCCAGTTCTGTATTCAGGGTGCATGGGGCGTTGTTCCGGCGTATCTGAGCGAATTGTCCCCCGCATCTGTCCGCGCCACGTTTCCGGGGTTGGCTTACCAGTGCGGTAATCTGATTGCGGCCAGCAACGCGCTGTTGCAAACCCGTCTGGCAGCATGGATGGGTGTTGGCCTTGCTCCGGCCCTTATGCTCACGGTAGGGATGGCCGCCCTGACCGTGCTGGTGTTAACCTTGCTTAACGCCCGTTTGCATCCGCAGAGCACTCTGGGCTGAAGAAGTCGCAAAAAGATGCGTGTTTATGCACAGGTTAAACATTTGGCCTCTTAACCTGTGCAGTATTCTGCGTGCTTGCTTATGTGGCGCACTGGCATGCAACGCATCCCGGCTAGGCCTGCACATGCTCTCTTGTGTGCTCAGGTGCCGGGCAAGAGCAGGGAGAATGGCAAGCCATGACGTTGGAAGACCACATGGCGTTTATGCAAACGGGCGCAATGTACAATGACCTTGCGCCAGAACTGGTGCAGGCCCGTGCAGATGCCGTTGTGCTGAGCAACCGCTACAATGCAAGTTTTGGCCGCCCGGCAGCCGAGCGGGAGGAGCTTCTGCGTACCCTGCTGGGCCGTGTTGGGCAGCAGGTGCATTTTGAACCGGCATTACGGTGCGAGTTCGGGCGCAATATTAGCATTGGTAATAATTTTTACGCTAATTTTGACTGTATTCTGCTTGATGCCGCGCCCATTACAATTGGCGATAATGTTCTGTTTGGTCCACGTGTGGGCCTGTACACAGCCAACCATGCGCTGGATGCGCACGAACGCGCGGCAGGGGGATGTTACGCGCAGCCCATCAGCATTGGCAGCGGTGTCTGGCTGGGAGCAGGGGTGCATGTGACCCCCGGTGTGAGCGTTGGCGAGGGCAGCGTTATTGGTGCGGGCAGTGTGGTTACGCGCGATGTGCCCGTAGGGGTGGTGGCGGCCGGTGTGCCGTGCCGGGTGCTGCGCGCGCTTACTCCGGCCGATCGTACAGGGTTTGCCCCCTAGGGCGGGGCATGTGGGTTTGTGCCACACGCCATTGCGCCGTAAACGTGGGGGAAAATGACGTGCCTAACCCCTGCCAGCCGGAAGAGTGATGAAAGATCTGTTTACAGGCCACCATGTAGGCCAGTCCCGCCCGCTCAAACTATCGGGGGATGTTGTCAGCACGGCCACGTATGGCGGGCCAGACAAATGTTACCGCTACACCCTGCGCCGCGTGTGGGAGGAGGGGAAGCCTCTGGTCATGTGGCTGATGATGAACCCTTCCGTCGCTACCGAATATGGTGATGACCGAACCGTGGCCAAATGCCAGCGTTATGCCCGTGCATGGGGCTATGGTGGCCTGTTTGTGGGCAATACCTTTGCCTACCGCTGCACCGATCAGATGCGGCTGGTGGAAACACCGGACCCCGTTGGCCCAGAGAATGACGCAGCCCTGCTAGATATGGCCCGGCAGGCGGACCTTGTGGTGGCGGCATATGGCTCCCCCCACCACAAGGCTTTGCGCGCGCGGGGGCCGCAGGTTGTGCATATGCTGCAAAGCCACGGTATTGCCGTGTACGCGCTGCGGCTGAGTGCAGGGGGGCGGCCCTGCCACCCGCTGTATCTCCCAGCGGACCTCAAGCCGTTTGAACTGCCAGTGGACCAGCCGGAGGTTCAGCCTGCAGGCGCATAAGGGCAGGGGGCAACATAGCGGGAGTTGACGCACGCGCCCCATGGGTATCCGATACCTCCAAAGAATTGCGCCACATAAAGGGACAGACAAAAACGTGACAGAACAGAACACGCAGGCCGCAGGTGGCTATCTGGCCTCGGCCGAATTTGCAGCCATGTTGGACCGGTTGGGCGAAGTGGCTGCCCGCACGGGGCTGAACGTCGCTCCCGGCCAGCAGGTTATTATGACAGCGCCTTTGTATGCGGTGCCGCTGGTGCGCCGTATTACGGAACATGCCTACAAGGCAGGTGCATCGCTGGTCACCACATTCTACTCGGATGAGGAAACCACGCTGGCCCGCTACCAGTATGGCGAGGAAAGCACGTTTGACACGGCCGCAGGCTGGTTGGCCGCCGGTATGGCGGAGGGCTTTCGCTCCGGTGCAGCGCGTATGGCCATTACCGGCTCCAACCCCGCCTTGCTGGCCGGGCAAAACCCGGACCATGTCTCCCGTGCAAGTAAGGCGGCCTCCAAGGTCAACCGCCCGGCTATGGAGATCATTACCAATTTTGATGTGAACTGGTGCATTGTTGCCGCAGCAACCCCGGCATGGGCCATGCAGGTGTTCCCCGACCTGCCCGAGCAGCAGGCGGTGGAAAAACTCTGGCAGGCTATTTTTTCCGTCTCCCGCCTGAACGGGGATGACCCGGTAGGCCAGTGGGAGGCACACAACGCCATTCTGCACCGCCGTGCTGCATTTCTGAACGATGTGCGTTACGACGCCCTGCATTTTTCCGGCCCCGGCACGGACCTGCTGGTTGGGTTGGCCGATGGGCATGACTGGGCAGGCGGGGCGGAAAAAGCCGGCAACGGCATTGTGTGCAACCCCAACATTCCGACCGAGGAGGTGTTTACCACCCCCCATCGCCTGCGCGTGGAAGGGACCGTGGCCAGCACCAAACCGCTCTCGCACCAAGGCACGCTGATTGACGGGATAAAGGTCCGGTTTGAGGGCGGGCGCATTGTGGAAATGCACGCAACCCGTGGGCAGGACGTGCTGGAACGCGTGCTGGATACGGATGAAGGAGCCAGAAGGCTGGGCGAGGTCGCCCTTGTGCCTCATTCCTCCCCCATCTCGCGCAGCGGGTTGTTGTTCCAGAACACATTGTTTGACGAAAACGCCGCCAGCCACATTGCCCTTGGCCAGTCCTACTCCAAATGTATGCGGGACACGCAGGGGCAGGATGAGGCCGCACTGGCCGCCCGTGGGGCTAATAGCAGCATGATCCACATAGACTGGATGATCGGCTCGGGTGAGATTGATGTGGACGGGCTGGATGCGCAGGGTGGCCGCGTGCCGCTCATGCGCAAAGGCGAATGGGTGATTGCAGCATGATAAGGTTGGACAACATGGGTTTTATCCGCAAGGCATCAACTGTTCTGGGGGCTGTGGCCCTGCTGGCCGCAGGCGCTGCACAGGCGCAGAGCGTGGCCCCTGTGGGGGGAGCTACGCCGCAGGCGCCCTCCCTTACCCCAGAACAGGTGGCAACCATGCAGCATGATATGGACACCGCCCTGCACTACAAGCTGGCCCCGGATGTGCTGCCCCGCCTGAGCGCCACCCTCAAAGCCATTGAGGCCGCCAACATTCAGCCACCGGGGCGGGTTGGTATGTCGCTTGACCAGCAGATTGCCCTGGTGGGGCAGGTGCCGGGGCTGGATGCCATTCTCAAGGCGCACGGCATGAGCGCGCGGGACTTTGTTATGAGCCTGACCTGCGTGGGCCTGACCGGCAGCCTGCTCAACGTTCCTCCCGGTCAGGGCGGTGCCCATATGCCTGTGCCGGACCCGGCCAATGTGGCTATCCTCAAGAACAATCCGCAGGCCTTGCAGGAACTGGTGGGCGTTCTGCGTGGTGGGGCTGCGGCAGGCAGCAGCGCACAGGTAAACTAACGCCCGATCTCCTGTTGGCCTGAGCCTGCGGGTTGTGGCAGGCTTGGCGAACAGGAGCGTAGGGGCGTGTGCACCCCGCCCGCCCTGTTCTGAAGTGTGACGGAGCAGGCCATGACGGCAACAGCAGGATCAGGCGGTCTGTCCGGCTCGGGGAACTGGGCCGGGTTGGGTGCCGCTATGGTGGAGGGGGCAGGGCAGTCGCTCGTGCAGCCCCAGTCCGGGGCATCCTCTGCCGCACAATCCCTCTCGCTCCGTTCTACTGTGGCCGATGCGCAGGCCCAGCAGGCGGATGTTATGCTCACCCTGTCGGAAGGGGCGCAAAGTCTGCTGGCGAATGGCGGCGCAGCCGGTGCTGTGGTGGCCACCGCAGGCACCAATGCGTTGGCGGCAGATGTGATGCAGGCCGCGGATGCGGTGCTGAATGACCCGTCCGCCACGGTTGAGCAAAAGGCCATGGCCAAGCAGCTTATGCAGGTGGCCACAACCATGACCACTCAAAGCGCTAGTGGTGCGGCTGGCACGTCTGCCTCCCAACTGGCTGGGCAGTCCACATTGGCCGCGCAGCCCGGCGGGTTGCTTGGTGGGGCTGTTGTGACCTCATCGGGGTTGTACGGCCTGACCAGCACGGCCATGCAGGAGAGTGCGCGGAACATGGCCTCCGCTTTGCTGGGCACAAGCACAGCGCAGGCGGAGGAAATTGTGCTGCCCGGCGGCATTGTGCAACTTCCCCAGAACACGGAGGAGGCGGTTGCGGCTTCCGCTGCTGGCCTGTCCGAACTGTCTGGCAATGCCCTGTCAAACGCCCTTTTGCCCGAACTGTTTGAGGCGATGGCGTCTGTCCTGTCGGACGAAAACGCCACAACCGAGCAAAAGCAGGCTGCCACAGCCCTGCTTCAGACGTTTGAGGCGTCTGATGATTCTACCCAGATCCCGCAAGCCCTTCTGAACCCCCTGCTGGCTGCGGCGCTTATGCCTGCGGTCAGCCCATCCATACGGGGGCGGCTGGTCCGTGCTGCTCTGGCTGAAGACGTGGAAGATATGGGGCAAACGGAGGAGGCCGAAGTATCCGGCCGCTTTGCCGCCGGGGCGGGTGGCCTGCGGGCTGTTCTGGCCAGAAACGCCGCGTATCTGGCATCGGTGCAAAAACCACTGCTGAACCATGTGCTTCAGCTCACTCAAAGGCAGGAGGCCGAGACGGTGGAGGCCGGGCTGGCAGGGTGGGGCACGGCCCAGCTCAGCCGCGAACAACTGGCGGAAGAGGCCCTTCAGTCCAGCGCCATTCTGGTGTCATCGCAGGACCTTATGGCGGAATCCACCTATATGGGCGCGCTGGCCAGCACAAGCCTGACCCCTATTCTGATTATGAGCTGGGCGGCCCTGCTATCGGGCTTTCTGCCGCGTGCCTATTCGTTTGTGCCGCGTGTGAGGCGGCGTGCGAACAAGAAGAAGTGGCGCAGGAAAAAACAGAACCAGAAAATGGATTTTCAGAACCTGCTGTTCATGGGCAATGCGGTGGACGCGCAGGCTTAGGGGGGCGGGGTATCCGCCCTTAGGGCTGCGCATCCTGCGAGCAGGTGGGGGTGGCGGGCAGGTTCAGTGTGCTGAGCGTGCCCTGCATTTTAAAATCACCAAAGTCCAGATGCAGCTGGTCCGACACGCCATTGGCAAAATAGCGCATACCCATTTCGTATTCCGGCATCATGGTGTGGGCATTACGGTCATAAAAAGCGATGTGCACGTGCCCTGCCGCCAGTTTTTGCAACGGCCGGTAAGGGCTGTCATTAGGGGTTTGTGCCCAGTTGAGCAGCGAGACATAGGTATCTTCCGGCCCATCAGGCAGGGTGCCGTCAAACAGGGGGGTGGTCAGTTCCCGCTCGCCTTTTTCCGCTGCGGCCAGAATGCTCGCTGTGTGCGTTATGGGGAACATGGTGCCCGCAGGCAGGTGCAGTGTTTTGGCAAGGGGCTGGCGGTATTGCACAAGGCCCGATCCATCGGGGTTGAGGCTGGCCTCCCCGCTCACAACCCGTAACAGTTTGCCGTTACGCGCCTCCTGACTTTTAAAGGTCAGGTGTCGCCCGTCCAGACTCTCCTGCGCGGCATAGTCGGACAGCAGGTGCTCCTCGCCCTGCTTGCGGGTTACACTCTGGATGTCCAGCCGTTGGTGGGAGGACCAGCCGAGGCATGTTTTGAGCACCGCGTATTGCATATGCCCGGTGGCGGAAAGTGTTTGCCCCCCGGCCGATTCCACTAACCCCAGATCATACACCGCCTGTTGCGAGACAAGGGCGGAAGCAGGCGTGGCCGCCTGTGCGGTTATGGCTGGCAGGGCAAGGGTAAGGGCTGCCACGGTGGCGGCCAGTACGGCTGAGCGGTTGCGCAGGGAGCGTATTGTCATACCCGCTACAAAAAAACATCCGGCGCGGTCATGCAACCGGCCGGATGCGTGTTTATTGGCCCAAGGGGCGTTTATCAGTCTTTTTTGACCGTTGGCTTGGGCTTGGGCAGGTTGAGCGCGAGGGAGAGTTCCTTCATGCGTTCGGGCGGCACGGGGGCTGGTGCGCCCATCATCAGGTCTTCGCCCTGCTGGTTGAGCGGGAACAGGATAACCTCGCGGATGTTCGGCTCATCGGCCAGCAGCATTACAATGCGGTCCACGCCGGGAGCGGAGCCACCATGCGGGGGGGCACCGTAGCGGAAGGCGTTGAGCATACCACCAAAGCGGGCTTCCACTTCACTTTCGGGGTAGCCTGCAATTTCAAACGCCCGCACCATCACGTCTGGCAGGTGGTTACGCACCGCACCGGAGGAGAGTTCGATCCCGTTGCACACAATGTCATACTGGTAGGCCAGAATATCCAGCGGGTTTTTGGTATTCAGCGCTTCCAGCCCACCTTGCGGCATGGAGAACGGGTTGTGGGAGAAGTCTACCAGCCTCGTTTCCTCATTCAGCTCATACATGGGGAAGTCCGTGATCCAGCAGAAGCGGAAGGCGTTCTTCTCGATCAGGTCCAGCTCTTCGGCAATGCGGGTGCGCACAAGGCCGGAGAACTTGGCTACGTCAAGCCCCTTGCCAGCGGCAAAGAACACGGCGTCCCCGGCTTTCAGCCCCAGCTTGGTGCGAATGGACTCGGCGCGGTCGGCTTCCAGGTTTTTGGCAATCGGGCCCTGCCCACCTTCGGCGTTAAAGGTGATGTAGCCCAGACCACCGGCCCCGTTCTCACGCGCCCAGGCGTTGAGCTTGTCAAAGAAGGAGCGGGGCCTGTCGCCCGCACCGGGAGCGGGAATGGCGCGGATTTCACCACCATCGGCGGCAATGCGGGCAAACAGGCCAAAGCCCGAGCCTGCAAAGTCTTCCGTTACGTCCGTAATCAGCAGCGGGTTGCGCAGGTCCGGCTTGTCGGAGCCATACACCTTCATGGCGCGGGCGTAGGGAATACGCTCGAACGGAGCGGTGCTGACCGTGCGGCCATTACCAAACTCGGTAAACAGCCCGCTCATGACCTCTTCCATCACCGCAAAAATTTCGTCCTGCGTGGCAAAGGCCATTTCAAAGTCAAGCTGGTAGAACTCACCGGGGGAGCGGTCTGCGCGGGAGGCTTCATCACGGAAGCACGGCGCAATCTGGAAGTAGCGGTCAAACCCCGCCACCATGGCCAGCTGCTTGAACTGCTGCGGTGCCTGCGGCAGTGCGTAGAACTTGCCGGGGTGGTTGCGTGAGGGCACCAGAAAGTCGCGCGCCCCTTCGGGGGAGGAGGCGGTCAGGATGGGGGTTTGCAGCTCAATAAAGTCCAGCTCGGTCATGCGGCGGCGCATGCTGGCAATAACGGCGGAACGCAGGCGGATGTTGGCGTGCACTTTTTCGCGCCGCAGGTCGATGTAGCGGTAACGCAGGCGTAGTTCGTCGGAATAATGTTCCTGCCCGGCAACCTGCAGGGGCAGCACGGCGGCGTGGGACTGCACCACAAAGTCCTTTGCACGCACTTCAATATCACCCGTGGCAAGGTCGGGGTTGCGCGTACCTTCCTCACGCAGGACCACATCGCCGGTTACCGTAATTACGCTTTCCACACGAATGTGCTCGGCTGTCTGCATAACTTCGGAGCCAGCGGGGATGACAATCTGGGTGATTCCCGTTTCGTCCCGCAGGTCAATAAACAGCAGGCCCCCGTGGTCCCGCTTACTGTGCACCCAGCCGGACAGGCGCGCGGTGGTGCCAGCATCGCCCGCGCGAAGGGCCGAGCAGCTATGGGTACGGTAAGGGTGCATGGTCTTGTCCCGAATTTTGTGGCCCGGCCTGCGGGCGGGCGTTGGTTTTGCCATAGTTCAATTGGGGTGGAGGAAGCAGGGGCCGGGGCCTTATGTCAAGGCTGGAGCGGGGGTAACCCGGCCTGTTTTGCTACCAAGGGGCATTTTACGCAGGGTTCAGACCCGCACGCACCGGCCCAGCTCCGCTGCAAGGGCGGCAATGGAGTCTGCCCGTGCATCCCACGCGAACATAAAGCGGTACACCCCCCCAAACATGGTGTAGAATCGCCACCCCTGCGCACGCAGGGCGTTGGCTACGCGTTCTGGCATAAGTAGGAACACCGCGTTGCTCTGCACTGGCCATGCCAGTTCCACCTCATCCATACCCGCTATGGCGTGTGCAAAAGCCTGCGCGCTGGCATTGGCGTGGCGTGCGTTGTCCAGCCATGCGCCGGACTGGACCATGCTCAGCCACGGGGCGGACAGAAACCGCATTTTGGAGGCAATCTGCCCGGCCTGCTTGGCGCGCTCTGCAAAGCCTTGCGCCAGTTGCGGGGTAAAGAACACCACGGCATCGCCCACGGCCATACCGTTTTTGGTGCCGCCAAAGCTGAGCGCATCCACACCGGACTGCCACGTCATGGCGGCGGGGGTGCATTCCAGCGCGGCTACGGCATTGGCAAAGCGGGCGCCATCCATGTGCAGGCGCAGCCCGTTGTCGTGGCAGGCATTGGCAATGGCGCGGATCTCATCCAGCGAATAGAGCAACCCGTTTTCGGTAGGCTGGGTAATGCTGACAACCGCCGGGGTGGAGGCATCAAAGTCCCGCGTGCGGCGCATGGCCTGCGCAATGGAGGCCGGGGTGACCTTGCCATCTGGCGTGGGCGGGGTAATGAGCCTTGCCCCGCCGGAAAAGAACTCCGCCGCCCCGCGTTCGGATGTATCCACATGCGCGATTTCTGATGTGATGATGCTGCAATAGGGCGGGCACAGCGTTGCCAGCACCAGCGCATTGGCGGCCGTGCCGTTAAATACAAAGAACACGCGCGCCTGCGGGGCGGCAAACAGCTCGGCCTCGGCTTTGGCGGCAAGGCGGGTCCACGGGTCGTCCCCATAGGCGGGGCGGAGGCAGATGCCGCGCGGTTCATGGCCTCCAGCGCCTGCGGGCACACGCCTGCGTAGTTGTCGCTGCCAAACTGCTGGTGGGGGATGGTGGCGGGGGGCTGGCGGGGTGCTGCCGGCTGGGGAAGGGTCATGGCAAACTCTCCGGCTTAGGGTTAGGTGTGCCTGTTGGCACGGGCTGGGCACGGTACGCGGCATGATGCCGGACCTTGCTTGTGGCGGGGTTTTGCTGTAAGGCCGCAGCCATCGCGCAGGCACCCCTGGAGGCCTGCGTGCTCAAGTTTTTCAGGAGAAGTCAAGGTGTCCAAAATTACAACAATCGAAGCTTCTGCGCGCGCGAAGGCTGGTAAGGGGGCAGCGCGGGCGACGAGGCGTGCTGGCCTGGTGCCCGGCGTTGTGTACGGCGGTAAGCAGGAAGCCACACTGATCGCGCTTGACCCGCGCATTGTCATTAAGGGAATCCAGACCTCTGGCTGGCGCTCCCGCGTGTATGACATCAAGGTTGAAGGCGGCAAGACCGAGCGCGCTCTGGTGCGTGACGTGCAGCTCCACCCGGTCAAAGACATGCCCATCCACATCGACTTCCTGCGTCTGTCCGCTGGCTCACGCGTGCATGTTGAAGTGGCTGTGCACTTTGTGGGTGAAGAAAAGAGCCCCGGCATCAAGCGTGGCGGTATGCTCAACGTTGTGCGCCACACGGTTGACGTGGAAGTGGCGGCGGAAAACATCCCCGAATTCTTCACGGTTGACCTGAGCAAGCTCGACATCAACGACAACGTGCGTTGGGACGATGTGCAGGGCACGGAAGGCGCAACCCCGGTTTCTCACGAAGCCAACTTTGTGGTTGCCTCCATTGCTGCTCCGGTTGTTGAAGCAGCACCGGCGGAAGAAGCTGACGCTTCCTAATCGGGGGCGGAGCAATCCGAGTCTGATGGAACGCGGGGGCACGTGCAGGCGCATGTGCCCCCCTTTCTGTTCATAACGTAAGGCAGAATCCGTAATGCTGCTCTGGGTCGGACTGGGTAATCCCGAGTCCTCCATGCGCCGGCACCGGCACAATGTTGGTTTCATGGCGGTTGAGGCTATTGCCGCCAGATATGGTTTTTCGCCCTGGCGCAATCGCTTTAGGGGCGAGGTGGCCGAAGGCCGCATAGGTGGTCATAAGGTGCTGCTGCTGCTGCCCATGACCTATATGAACCGCTCGGGCGAGAGCGTGCAGGAGGCTGCCGCTTTTTACAAAATAGCCCCCGAGCAGATAACAGTTTTTCATGACGAGCTGGACCTGGCTCCGGGCAAGTTGCGCATCAAGCGTGGCGGCGGCGCTGCGGGCCATAACGGTTTACGCTCGACAGACAAAATGCTGGGCACGCCGGACTACTGGCGCGTACGCATTGGCATAGGCCACCCCGGCGCCAAGGAACGGGTGCATGGCTGGGTGCTTGGTAATTTTACACAGACAGACCAGCAGGAATGGCTCGATCATTTGCTGGACCGCATGGCCGATGCCGCCCCGCTGCTGGCGGAAGGTCATGCTGACCGGTTTATGACTCAGGTTGCACTGCCACAAGGGAGCAAGGGCTGATGGGATTTAACTGCGGTATTGTAGGTCTGCCCAACGTGGGCAAGTCCACCCTGTTCAACGCGCTTACAGCAACGGCAACGGCGCAGGCCGCCAACTACCCGTTCTGCACGATTGAGCCAAACGTGGGCCGCGTGGCCGTGCCAGACCCCCGGTTGGACAAGCTGGTGGTTATTGGCAAGTCCCAGCGCGAAGTGCCCACAAGCCTTGAGTTTGTGGATATTGCAGGCCTTGTGCGCGGCGCATCCCGCGGGGAAGGGCTGGGCAACCAGTTCCTTGCCAATATCCGCGAGGTGGACGCCATTATCCACGTTCTGCGTTGCTTCGAGGATGATGACATCACCCATGTCGAAGGCGGCGTGGACCCCGTGCGTGATGCTGAAATTATTGAAACCGAGCTGATGCTGGCAGATCTGGACTCGCTGGAAAAGCGCCTGCCCGCACTGGAAAAGCGCGCCCGCAACAAGGACGCGGAGGCCACGGCCCAGCTTGCCATTATGGACCCCATTCTGGCCGCCCTGCGTGATGGCAAACCCGCCCGCACCGCCATCCCCGCCGGGGAGGAGGAAACGGTCCGCCGTCTCCAGCTCATGACCTCCAAGCCCGTGCTGTATGTGTGCAATGTGGACGAGGATTCCGCCGCTACAGGCAATGCGTTCTCCGAAAAGGTGAAGGCAAAGGCCGAAGCCGAAGGGGCTGCGGTGGTTATTGTCTCCGCTGCCATTGAGGCCGAAGTGAGCCAGCTTGAAGATGAGGAACGGCGTGAGTTCCTTGAAGGGCTGGGTCTGAAGGATAGCGGGTTGGACCGCGTTATTGCCGCCGGGTACAAGCTGCTGGGGCTGAACACCTACTTTACGGTTGGCCCCAAGGAAGCCCGCGCATGGACCATTACGGTCGGCACCAAGGCGCCACAGGCTGCTGCTGTTATTCACAATGATTTTGAGCGTGGCTTTATTGCCTGCGAAACCATCGCATTTGACGATTATGTTCGTTATGGTGGGGAGGCAGGCGCCAAGGAAGCCGGGCGTCTGCGTATTGAAGGGCGGGATTACGTTGTTCAGGATGGTGACGTTCTGCTCTTCCGCTTTAATGTCTGATACGGCAGTCTAAACAGACCAGATAGGCCCGCTCACACGGGGCGGGCCATGAGAGACAAAAAAGAAAACAAGGCAATGGAGATAAGGGACGCCAGCATGAATACGGAGGAAGACAGTCGGCTGCACATGGCCACGGCAGAAGCGCACGCACCCGCACAGGGCGTGCCATCGCCATGCCCCATGCACGGTCTGGCGCACAGGGCCAGGCTGGCGGCCCGCACGCTGGCGCAAAGTTCTTCCTCCGAACGGGACAAGGCCTTGTGGGCCGCAGCCAGTGCGCTGCGTGAGTCTGCGGCCACCATTCTGGAGGCCAACGCGCGCGATCTGGAGGCATCAACGGCCAATGCCGCCTTCCGCGACCGCCTGACCCTGACCCCGGAGCGGGTGGAGGCTATGGCCCGTGGGCTGGAAAACATTGCCGATCTGCCCGACCCCGTAGGGCAGATACTGGAGGAATGGTCCCGCCCCAATGGTCTGCGTATTCGCAAGGTGGCCACACCCGTAGGCGTTATTGGCGTTATTTACGAAAGTCGGCCCAATGTGGGGGCGGATGCAGCGGGCCTGTGCATTAAATCCGGCAATGCCATCCTGCTGCGTGGTGGGTCCGAGAGCCTGCATAGTGCACGCGCCATTCATGCCGCCATGCAAACAGGGCTGCGTAACGCGGGCCTGCCAGAAGATGCGGTGCTGATTGCCCCGGATTCTGACCGCAGGCATGTGGCGGATATGCTTACCGCATCTGGCCTTGTGGACCTGATTATTCCGCGTGGGGGGCGTTCTCTGGTGGAGCGTGTGCAGCGCGAGGCCCGCGTGCCCGTTCTGGCTCATGCGGAAGGGCTGTGCCACACCTATGTGCACGCGGCGGCGGACCACGCCATGGCGCGGCGTATTGTGCTGAACGCCAAAATGCGCCGTGTGGGCATTTGTGGCGCGACCGAAACCCTGTTGGTTGACGCGGCCATTGCCTCCGTGTTGCTGCCGCAGATTGTGGCTGATCTGGCCGAGCATGGCTGCACCTTTAAGGCCGATGCTGCGGCGCGGGAGATTATGCCCGACCTGCCCGCCGCAACCGAGAAGGACTTTGCAACCGAGTGGCTGGATGCGGTGCTGAACGTGGCGGTTGTGGACGGCGTGGACGAGGCGCTGGACCATATTGCCCGCTTTGGCTCCTCCCACACCGAGGCCATTGTGACGGCGGATGAGGCCGTTGCCGTCCGCTTTATGAACGGTGTGACCAGCGCCGTGGTTATGTGGAACGCCTCTACCCAGTTCTGTGATGGGGGTGAATTCGGCTTTGGGGCGGAAATTGGCATTGCCACCGGGCGCTTCCATGCACGTGGCCCGGTGGGTGTGGAACAGCTGACAACCTTCCGTTACGAGGTTATCGGCAACGGTCAGGTTCGTCCCTGACTGCGCTCCGCCATAGTGTGCGCGCCGTTATGGGGGGCAGCGGGCAGGGGGCCAACCTGCCCACATGGGGGGATAACCGCCGTAGCCGCGTTGGTTTGCTGGGGGGGTCATTCAACCCCGGTCACAGGTGGCATCAGGCCATTGCCCGTCGCGCCCTGCGTGAATTACGGCTCGATCAGGTTTGGCTGATGGTCTCTCCCGGTAATCCGCTTAAGGCGGGGCGGGAGATGGCGTCTTTTGCCACCCGTTTGGCAACAGCTCGCCAACTGGCGGATGGGCGGCATGTGGTGGCGACGGATCTGGAAGCCCGACTCGGTACCCGTTATACGGTGGATACGCTGGCCCGGCTTAAGGCCCGTTTTCCCCATGTGCGGTTTGTATGGCTGATGGGGGCAGATGGTTTGGTAACCCTGCCCCGCTGGAAGCACTGGCGGCAACTGGTCCAGGCCGTGCCTTTGGCGGTTTTCCCCCGTCCGGGGCAGAATGTTGCGGCTTTGGGCGGTCTGGCGGCGCATTATCTGGCCCGCTGGCGCGTGCCTGCACGGCAGGCAGCACGGCTTGCCACACTTTCCCCCCCAGCTTGGGCTTTCCTTCCGGGGGTACAAAACAGTATATCTGCAACAGCCATTCGTCAGCGGGGCGGGTTTGACGCCACCACGGATCAGCCCACCACCCCACAAGTTATCTAGTTTTCAGGAGAACGGTCATAACCACCAAGCCACCCGCCGAGACGCCGGCACGCGCCCGCCCGTCCACGGCCTCCGCCCGAGGGGGCCGCACGGCCGCCTCCCGCGCCGCCGCAGTTTCTGGAGCCGCTGCTGCTCCGGGGTCTGTTCGTAAAAAAGCTGCCGCTGCCGGGCCTAAAAAACCCACCAAGCGCGAGGCGGTGGCCCCCGATCTGCTGGAGCAGTCGCTGGTTATCATCACCACCAGTCTGGAAGATGACAAGGCGGAAGATCTGGTTGTCATCGACCTGACCGGCCGCGCATCCTTTGCCGACAAGATGGTGATCGCCACAGGTCTGGCTGACCGCCAGATTGCCGCCATGGCCCAGCATATTGAGCGCAAACTGCGTGATATTGGCATCAAGCGTGTGCTGGTTGAAGGCGCTAATGGTTCCGACTGGGTGCTGCTGGATACGGGGGACATTGTGGTCCACCTGTTCAAGCCCGAAGCACGCACGCTGTATGGTCTGGAAAAAATGTGGGGTGCGGAACTGGATGAAAGCAACGAAGACGGCGTAACCCGTCTGTAAGTGCTGGTGTTCGGTTTACAACATCTCACGCCCCGCTGCCACGGAAGCCAGACATGAGGCTGGTGGCAGTCGGGCGTATGAAGGACAAATCCGAGCGCGCGCTGGTCGAGCGGTACCTCAAACGCCTGCGCCCGGCGCTGGATATTGTGGAACTGCCCGACGGGCGCGGTAGCCCGGACGAGATCAAACGCCGCGAGGCGCAGGCCATTCTGGCGGCCTGCCCGGCCCAGAGCCTTGTTGTGGCGCTGGATGAGGGCGGGCGCACCTACAGCAGTGTGGCTTTTGCCACCACCATGCAGACATGGCAGGCCACGGGCCGCACGCCCTGTTTTGTTATTGGTGGGGCAGAGGGGCTGGATGCCTCTGTTTTGCAAAGGGCCGGGGCGACCCTCTCCTTTGGCACACTCACATGGCCGCACATGCTGGTACGGATTATGCTGGTAGAGCAGATTTACCGTGCGCAGGCCATTGCGGCAGGCCACCCGTACCATAGGGCTGGCAGGCCGGATTAAGCCCATCGTTATTCGGCTATGATGTCGACAAACTTCCGCCACATCATGGTATCTGAATGGTAGAAGAAGGAAGGAGATTGACGATGATCTTCAAGGCAAAAAGTTCAATGGCGTTCCTTATGGGGCTGGCGCTGGCGGCGGCCCCACTTGCCGCGCACGCACAACATGGCCCCGGCGGGCCGGGCGGCGGTGGCGGTCCGGGCGATGGGCACGGTCGCGGTGGCCCCGGTGGCGGCGGCTTTCATGGTGGTGGAAGAGGTGGTCCTGGCGGTGGTTGGGGCGGCGGTCCACGGGGAGGCCCGCATGGCGGCATGTGGCGCTCGGGCGACCGGTATGATGGTGGCGGTATTTTTGTGGACAACTGGCGCGGTTACCGTGGCCTGTATGCTCCCCCGCCGGGTTACCGCTGGATCAACTATGGTGGCAGCTTTTTGCTGGCGGCCATTGCCACGGGCATTATTTCCAATGTGATTACGGGCGGGGCTTACCCGGCTACGCCGTACCCCGTTGCCACACCGTACCCCGCGTATGGTGCTTATCCGGTGGCGCCGGCACCTGTGCCGTATCCCCCTCCACCGGGTTACTGATCTGACGAACAGGGAGGGGGGGCCGTATTGGTTCCCCCTTTTTTAATTCGGCACGGGGTCGTAGCGGTAGCGGGACATAAGAGAAAGATACCGGTTTGCCCCGCTGGTGAGATGAAAAGACCTGACGAGGTTTGCCAGATACGTGCATGAGGGTGGGGACGTTTTGAGTGTGCGCAGGATGGCCTCGGCCAGTGCTGGTGCGTCGCCAACGGGGACAACGGCCCCCGTATCGGGGTTTTGCAGTAGGTCTTCCACCGCAGGTGTGCAGTCCGTGCTAATTGTCTGGCGTCCGGCGGCCAGTGCCTCAACCAGTACGGCGGCGTAGCTCTCCGCGTAGGAGGACAGCACAAACAGCCGGCTTCTATCCAGCCACGGCCGAATGCACGAGACATACCCCTGAAGCGTTACATTGGACTGAAGGCCCAACTTGCGGATGAGTTCCGTCAGGTTGGCATGTTCTGGCCCTTTGCCGCAGATGGTCAGGTGGATGGTGGGAATATGCTGTTTGACCAGCGCAATGGCCTGAATAAGCAGGTCGAACCCTTTAATGGGCACCAGCCGTCCGGCTGCCAGAATTTCCTGCGTGCCGGTGGGCACGGGGCGGGGCGGTTGTGGGTCCCATACAACGGGCAGGGGGATAACGTTAATGTCGTTCCGCCTGAGCACGGTGCGGGTATTGCGCGCCAGAAGCTGGCTTATGGTCACAACATGGTCACTGTAGCGTAACAGAAAGCGCATACGCATGTTGTAAAGCCATTGCCCTATGGCCTTCCGCCCTTTTTTGAAGATGGGTGAACTGACCTGCGTAACAATAACAGGCCGCAGCGGAAGAGGCAGGCGTGCCAAGCGGCGTGCCACGGGCCAATGGCCATTCCCCGGCACATAACAGGCTTTGACCGGGTGAGCATAAAAATACTGCTCGGCCGCATGGGCTGTTTTGTCGCCCAGTTTGCCATCTGGAATATGGGGGGAGAGCGCCGCATTGTGCACGGTAATGCCGGGGTGCAGTAAATCCTGCATATCCCCTTCTGCCCGGCCGACAAAAACAGTTACGGGAAAACCCAGCATGGACCAGCAGTTGGCAAGGCCAATAGCCACCCGCTCGCTGCCTCCCAGTCTGAAGTCCCGGAGTACAACACCAATGGAAATTTTGTTTGCAGGCACGGGTTTTCTGTTCCGCATAAGTGAAGTGGGCATGACAAAACATTGCAGGATATGCAATGCGCTCAGGAATTAGAGATTTATACTGGTTGGATTTTTATTTTATTCTGTTGATCTGGTTATTTTATCGGCCAGTTTGTAAAAATCGTCAGTATTGAAGCCATCTATTTTTTCAATACCGAGCATTTCCCACAGGAACATGCCATCTGCTGCCAGGCAGCACATGAGGCTGAGGGGAGAACTGTCCTTGAAGAGCCCGGTGGATTTGATGGTGTCCCAGTAAATCCGCGTCCATTCCTGAGACAACTGGTAGTCCGACAGCATGACGGACAAAAGCTGCCGCAGAATAAGGTAGCTTTTGTCCGCTGGGGGATTGGGGTTACATAAGCCGATATAGGCCCGCGCGGCCCGCCCGGTTTCTAGCGGGTCGTTTTGCATGGCGGTCAGCATTTCCTGCCGCATCAGGTCAAGCTCACGGCGGAATAACCCGTCCAGAAGCTGCTCCTTGTTGGGGAAGTGGTGCAGAAGGCCGCCTTTGCTCACACCCGCTTTTTGGGCAACCAGACTGAGTGTGAGCTTTTGCACACTGTCTGTTGCCAGTATCTCGGCTGCGGCATCCAGAAGGCCGTTTTTAACGGCTTCCGGGTCGTTGGTAAGGGTCTTATGCGTCTTCATACACAAAACATACCGTCCGGACGGTTTTGTGTAAAGGTGGCGCCTGCATACCAGTGCGGCGCCGTGTTGGGGGCGTTAGCCCCCGCCTTGTAGCGGGGGCACAGGCTTACTGGCCCAAACGGTCGGGTCTGGGTGTGGGGGTAAAGTCGGCATCATCCGTTAATTCTGCCGAGGGAATGGTCTGGGGCACCACGTTAAGCGGAGTATGGCTGGCCGCCTTCCACCCCGCAAACAGCAGGGCGGCCAGTACGGGGATGGCCAGAATGGAGTAGGTGCCTGTTGGGTAGTCAAACAGCATCATGCCCAGAATGCTGACAAAAAAGGCAATGGTCAGCCAAGCGGTAAACGGCGCACCCGGCATGGCAAAACCCGTGGGGGCAATGCGCCCTGCGCGAATGGCCTGCCGCAGCCTGATCTGGCAAAGCAGGATAAAGCACCATGTGCTGACAATGCCAACGGAGGCCATGTTCAAAACAATTTCAAAAATCTGGGAGGGCAGCAGGTAGTTCAGCCCAACCCCAACCAGATAAATGGCAACTGTTGTTAGAATAGCGGCGGATGGCACGGCCTGCCTGTTCATATGTGCCAGATACCGGGGGGCTGTGCCGTTCATGGCCAGTGCGCGTAGCACACGCCCGGTGGAATACAGGCCGGAATTCAGGCTGGAAAGGGCTGCGGTCAGCACCACCATGTTCATGACCGAATCTACCCCCGGCACCCCAAGGCGGGAGAAGAAGGTCACAAACGGGCTGACCCCAGCTTGGTAGGAGGACCAGGGCAGCAGCAGGACCAGCAGCGTAACCGTGCCCACATAAAAAATCATAATCCGCCAAATAACGTTGTTAATGGCGGCGGGTAGAACATCCCGCACGTTTTTGCATTCGCCCGCGGCGGTGCCGATCATCTCTATGCCGTAATAGGCAAACACAACACCTTGAACCAGCACCAGCGCAGGCAGAATACCGTGGGGGAACAGGCCACCATGCTCGGTAACAAGCTGTAACCCCGTGGCGTGTCCATCCACCGGCATACGCAGGCCCAAAATGGCGGTGCCCACCACCAGAAACACAAGCAGGGCCGCAACCTTGATGATGGAGAACCAGAACTCCATCTCCCCAAACCATTTAACGCCAATCAGGTTCATGCAGGTAATGACGACCAGCGCCATAAGCGCCATGACCCATTGGGGCACGGCGGCAAAAACACCCCAGAAGTGCATGTAAAGCGCCACGGCGGTAATATCGACAATACCCGTCATGGCCCAACTGAAGAACGAGAGCGCCCCCGCCACGTAGGAGGCTTTATCCCCCAGAAATTCCTGCGCGTAAGAAACAAAGCTGCCGCTGGTGGGGCGGTACATAACCAGTTCCCCCAGAGCGCGGAGCATGAGGAAGGAAAAAACGCCACAGACCAGATACACAATGGCAAGCGAGGGACCAACGGCTTGCAACCTGCTGCCTGCTCCCAAAAAAAGGCCCGTGCCAATGGCCCCTCCAATGGAGATCATCTGGATCTGCCGTTTGCCCAGACCTTGCCGGTAACCTTCCGCCGTCTGGTTTGGGGTGGCATGGGGTGGTGGCGGGGGTGTGGCGTTCAAGGTTTTCTGTCTCCGTGCTGGCAGCGGGAACGGGGCTTGCCCGGTTGTTCCGGTATGGAGCCGGTGGGGCGAAAGGCGTGGTTGGCGGTTCCGGGGCCGCAACAAACTGGATGGGGTGTAAGTCCTTTTGCAACTTATATAAATTAAGCAAAATCCGTCCTGACCAGCAAATAATTTTATCGTTTTCTCCCGTGCTGGCACGGTGTGTGGCTCTTCATTTTTGCGCTTGTGCATCCGAATAAGAGTATGAAATGCTGCGGAACCGGTCTGGGCGGTCTTTTTTTCAAAAAGGACGGATTTTTTGGCGGAATATTTCTTTTATAACGGAATATAAATAACAAAATTTCATATATTAAGGCAATTGGAGGGGGCTATTTCATGGAGAACTGTCTGGACAAGACGGACCGGCAGATTTTACGCCTGTTGCAGAATAATGGGCGCATCCATAATGCGGAACTGGCGGACAAGGTGCAGCTCAGCCCCGCAACCTGCCACCGCCGGGTGCAGCGGTTGTTTGATGAAGGGTATATTTCCTCCGTTCGGGCCACGGTTAACGCCAGCAGGGTCGGGCTTGGTATGGTTGTGCTGGTCGGGGTGGTGCTGGAGCGCACGGCAAACAGTTTTCCCGCGTTTGAGGCGGCCATGGCGGAACAGCCCGCCGTGCTGGACTGCTACCTTGTTGCCGGAGATTTTGATTATTTTCTGAAAATACGGGTCAAGGACATGGAAGGTTTTGACCAGTTCCATGCAGATGTGCTGAGCACATTGCCCCATGTGCGGCAGACACGCACGTTTTTTGTACTCCGGGCTGTGGCAGATGCCAGAGAATACGCTTTTTAGGCAGAGGCTTATGGGGTGTGCGGCCCGCCACTATGCGGAGCAAGCCTATTCCAGATCAAAAAAATCCTGACCGGGCTGGCGGTTTGTCCATTTGCGGCAGGCCGTGCGAAGCACACGGGCAAAGCGTGTGACCAGTGGCATGTTCTGCCCCGCCCGTATGGCCACAGCCAGCGTTGCACAGGGTGCGGGTTCGCTAATTGTGTGGAAGGTCACCCCGCCCGCATGAATCTGGCTGAGTGAGCGTGGCACGACCGAAACCCCAAGCCCTGCCGCAACCAGGGGAATGGTGCCTGCAATCTGTGGTGCCTGCTGGCCCATAACCGGTGTAACTCCCGCAAGCTGATAGGCGGACAAAATGGCATCGTGAAAACCCGGCCCCAGTTCTCGCGGGAAGATAATCAGAGGGTCCTGCGCCACCATGTCCAGACTGATCACGGGCGTATCCGCCAGCTTGTGCCCGCGGGGCAAGGCAATAACCGTGGGTTCGTCCAGTAGGTGAAAAACCGAAAGCCTTACCGGGTCGGGCACGGGGGGGCGCACAATGGCAATGTCGACGCTGGGTTCATGCAGTGCTGTGCACAGCGAGGGCGTGTTGCTCTCCTCCAGAAAAATCGTGACATCGGGAGCCATTTCCCGAAACCGGCGGATGGTGAAAGGAATAACCGGCAACAGCGAGACCGCGCCCGCCAGCCCTAGGCGGATATGCCCCATTTCCCCCCGTGCTAAGCCTTGCGCTGTGGAAAGGAACTGGGCCTGCAATTCCAGTATGGTTTTGGCGCGAGGCAGCAGAACCGCACCTATGTCGGTCAGTTTTACGCCGCGTGTCAGGCGTTCAAACAGTACCACGCCAAGGTTTTTCTCCAGTTGCCGGATCTGCTGGCTAAGCGGCGGCTGCTCCATGCCCAGTGCCTCGGCCGCGCGGGTAATGCTGCCATGCTCGGCTACGGTCACAAAATAGCGGAGGTGTCGGATGTCCATAACCCATACATATCCGATATGGATAACACCGCCAAGATATATTGGAAGACTGCTTCAAGCCGTTATAACATCTGCGTCAGATGATTTTAGACCCAGTATGAGTTTGAAGGAGTGCGGACGATGGTAAAGCAGCCAGTGGCGGATATGGACCTACGGTCTTCTGCCTTGGGTAACGGAGTTTCTGGCAAGCCTCCGATCAACCGTCTTTATCAGACCTCCACCATGGCCGCTCTGCTGGATGCGGTGTACGATGGCGAAACCACGCTGGATGAGCTGCTCCAGCACGGCAACTTTGGCCTTGGCACCTTTAACTCCCTTGATGGGGAGATGATTGTAACGGATGGCGTTGTGCGCCAGTTCCGTGCGGAAGGGCTGGCGGCGGAAGTGCCCGGCTCCCTTAAAACACCTTTTGCCTGCGTGACGTATTTTGAACCCGAAAAAATGTGACGGTCGATACGCCCAAGGATAAGGAAAGTTTTGAAGCGCTGGTGGACCAGCTTCTGGGCAACCCCAACCTGTTTGGTGCCGTGCGCTTTACCGGCCTGTTCGAGCGGGTGGATACCCGCACGGTGTTCTGCCAGTGCAAGCCATACCCCCATATGCTGGAAGTTGTTAAAAAACAGCCGACTTTTACTATGGAATCGGTCAGTGGAACCATGATCGGCTTCCGCACCCCAGTGTACATGCAGGGCGTGAACGTGGCGGGGTATCACCTGCACTTCCTGTCCGAAGATCACAAACGTGGTGGGCATGTTACGGAATACAAAATTGTTAAGGGTATGCTGGAAGTTGCAACAATTTCTGACCTTCAGGTGCAGTTGCCGCGCACCAAGCAGTTTGCGCAGGCCAACCTGAACCCCGAAAGCCTGAGTGAGGCCATTCGCATTGCCGAAGGTGGCTGACGTTCTCTGGGGCTAACCTGTTTTTTTTCTGAATGGTGTTGGGCTGCTGTGCGCTTTGTTTCCCGGTAGCCCACCTTGATCCGAGGTTTTTCTACAATGTCAAAAACGGCAGACACCACCGCACAATGCGGTGCGGAGCTTATTGTCAAAAATCTGGAAGCGCATGGCATTACCCATGTGTTTGGTATTCCCGGCGCCAAGGTGGACCGGCTGTTTGATGCACTGGTCGATTCCTCGATCGAAACCGTAGTGACCCGGCATGAGCAGAACGCCGCCTTTATTGCTGGTGGCCTTGGCCGCATTACCGGCAAGGCAGGGGTGTGCATTGCAACATCCGGCCCCGGTGCTTCCAATTTTGTAACCGGGTTGGCCACAGCCAATTCCGAAGGCGACCCCGTTCTGGCCATTGGTGGCGCGGTCAAGCTGGCCGACCGGCTTAAGCTGACCCACCAGACCATGGACACGGTCAGCCTGTTCCGCCCCGTAACCAAATACAGCGTGGAGCTGACCACTCCCACCGCCATTTCGGAAGTTATGGCCAATGCCTTCCGCTTTGCAGAAAGTGGGCGGCCGGGTGCAGCATTTGTCAGCACGCCCATGGATGTGCTGTCCATGCCTGCCAATGCGCCGGTTCTGGCCGACCGTCTGGCTCCGCGTATGGGTGGCGCTCCGGCGGATGTGGTGGCCGAGGCCGCAACGCTGCTTAAAAAAGCCAAACGTCCGGTCATGCTGCTGGGTATGCTGGCCAGCCGCCCGGACGTGGCCGATGCCGTGCGCGCCTTTGTTAAACTGACAGGCGTGCCGGTTGTGGGCACATATCAGGCCGCTGGTGCGGTGTCGGAAGAGCTGGTGGACCGGTTTGGCGGCCGTATTGGCCTGTTCCGCAACCAGCATGGTGATCAGCTGCTCCACGAGGCCGATGTGGTGGTGGCCGTGGGCTACAACCCGGTGGAATATGACCCGTGGCTGTGGAACGTGAATGACGCCCGCCAGATTATTAATGTTGATATTGTTCCCGCCGAGCTGGACAACGCTTTTGTACCCGCCATTGAACTGATTGGTGACATTGCACTGACCCTTGAAGGGCTGGGTGGCAAGGCGGGTGGTCTTGCCCGCGCGCCAGAACTGGAAGCCGTGCTGGAAGGGTATAAAAAAGCCCGCCGCACTGCTCTGCTGGATGCGCGTAGCAGCAGCAACTCCGCCGTGCATCCGCTCCAGATCGTGCGTGAGCTGGAACAGTTTGTAACCCCGGATATGACCCTGTGTCTGGATATGGGGACCTTCCACATCTGGCTGGCCCGTTACCTGCTGTCCTTCCGTGCCCGTCAGGTGCTGATCAGCAACGGCCAGCAGACCATGGGCGTGGGCCTGCCGTGGGGGATTGCCGCCAGCCTTGTGAACCCCTCGCAAAAAGTTGTTTCAATTTCTGGCGATGGCGGATTCATGATGTCCAGCATGGAGCTGGAAACAGCCGTGCGCCTGAAGTGCAACCTGATCCATATGGTCTGGATTGATCAGGCCTACAACATGGTTGAAATTCAGGAACAGAAAAAATACGGCCGTGGGTCGGGCGTGCATTTTGGTCCGATTGATTTTGCAAAATATGCAGAAGCCTGCGGGGCAAAAGGCATTACGGCCACCACGGAGGATGGGGTGCGTCAGGCTCTGCGGGAGGCCATGGACGTGGAAGGGCCGGTGGTTATTGCCGTGCCGGTTGACTACTCCCACAACCACCTGCTGATGCAGCCTTTGGCTCAGTTGGGAGAAACCACGGCAGCAGCCTGACAAAAGGGCTGCGCTTGACGCAGAACAGGTTCTATTGCTGTCATCCGCTCCGTCCGTTTCATTAGCGCGACAATGTTGTTATAACACCACAACACGGCACTACTGGCGGACGGAGCAAAGGAGGCAGGCACACTGCCTTTTTTCTTCCATGACGCGGCAACGCAGTATGAAAGAGAACAAAAATGCAGATGCCCGAACCAAGTCAGGCCATCATAAGCCAGCGTGATGCACTGGCGCATGGCCTGCGGCAGATTGTGGGAAAAGACTGGGTCATTTCCGACGATGCCGAGCGTAAACCCTACCAGTGCGATGGCATTACCGCCTACATGGCCGTGCCGCTGCTGGTGGTGTTGCCGGGTTCTGCGCAGGAAGTGCAGGCTGTTCTGCGTTTTTGTAACGAAAAAGGGGTCAAAATTGTCCCCCGTGGTTCTGGCACATCGCTCTCTGGCGGGGCTTTGCCGCTGGAAGATGGCGTGCTGCTGGTGACATCGCGCCTGTGTCATGTTCTGTCGGTGGATGAGCATAACCGTGTGGCGCGAGTGCAGCCCGGTGTGCCTAACATCAAAATTACCGAGGCAGTCAGCCATCTGGGGCTGTGTTATATGCCCGACCCGTCCAGCCAGCTTATTTCCACCATTGGTGGTAACGTGGCGGAAAATGCGGGTGGCGTGCATTGCCTCAAATACGGTGTGACCGCCAACCATATTCTGGGCATTCAGGCTGTTCTGATGACCGGCGAAATGGTGGAACTGGGCGGTGCCTACCTTGGCGCGGCGGAAGGCGAGCTGGACCTTATGGGGGTTCTGACCGGTTCCGAAGGGCTGCTGGCTGTGGTGACGGAAATTGCCGTGCGGCTGGAGCCTGTGCCCGAGGTGGCGCGTGTTATTTCCATGAGCTTCTCCTCCGTGGAGGAGGCGTGTGAATGTGTGGGTGCCATTATTGGTGCTGGCATTATTCCCGCCGGGCTGGAATTCATGGACCGCAAGGTGCTGGATGCCGTCTCGGTCCTGATCAAGGAAAAATTCGACGACCGGACGGCAGCTCTCCTGCTGTGCGAACTGGACGGCACAGCGGTTGAGGTGGACGCCCTGGTAGGCGTGGTCAGCGATGTGGCACGCGGGCAGGGGGCGATCGAGCTCAAGGTCAGCACCACGGAAGAAGAGCGCCAGCGGATATGGAGCAGCCGTAAGCTGGCTTTTTCCGCCATTGGCAAGCTCTGCCCGGATTATTACTGCACGGACGGCACCATCCCGCGTAACAAACTGCCCGAAGTTCTGAACAAGATGGCGGACATGTCCAAAAAATACGGGCTGGATTACGCCAACTGCTTCCATGCGGGGGATGGCAACCTGCACCCCATTATTATGTATGATGCAGCCAAACCGGGGGATCTGGAAAAAGCCGAGGAATTTGGTGCGGATGTTCTGATTGCCTGCGTGGATGCGGGCGGGGTGCTCAGTGGTGAGCACGGCATTGGCGTTGAAAAACGTGACCTGATGACCCACCAGTTTACCGAAATAGATTTGCAGCAGCAGCAGATGGTCAAATGTGCGTTTGACCCCAAAGACCTGCTGAACCCGGGCAAGATGTTCCCCACCCTGTGCCGCTGTGCGGAGTTCGGGCGGATGCACGTGCACAACGGTAACCTGCGTTTTGCGGACGTTCCGCGTTTCTGATTCTGGTAGGGCATTGCAAGCATGACAGACACACAAATTACTGCATCCATGCGTCCTGCCACTACACAGGATGTTGCAGATATTCTTATGGACGCGGCCAGCAGGGGTGAGGCTCTGGTGGTGCGGGGCAATGGGACCCGTGCCGGGCTGGGCAACCCCGTTGCCTCAACCCGCGTGCTGGAGCTGGGCGGGCTGGACCAGATAGATTTTTATGACCCTGATGATCTGGTTATTCGCGCAGGTGTTGGGGCCACGCTGGATGAGGTGGAGCAGGTTCTGGCACAAAAAGGGCAGTACCTGCCGTTTGAACCCCCACGCTATGCCGGGCTGTATGGCACCAATGGCGCACGCAGCACGCTGGGCGGGGCTGTGTCCACCGCCCTGTCTGGCCCGCGCCGGATTCTAACCGGTGCTGCGCGTGATTTTGTTCTGGGTGTTGAGGGCGTGAACGGTCAGGGAGACGTGTTCAAGGCCGGTGGCCGTACCATGAAGAACGTGACCGGCTACGACATTAGCAAACTGGTTACTGGTGCCAACGGCACACTGGCCGCACTGACAACTGTAACCCTCAAGGTGCTGCCCGCCCCACGGGCAGAGGTTACGCTGGTGCTGCCCGCCGCCAGTCTGGAAGAGGACGTGGCCCTGTTTGCCAGAATGCGCGCCCTGCCGCTGGGCATAGGTGGGCTTGCCCGCCGGGTGAATGCCGCAGGAGCGTGTGAGGTGCTGGTGCGGGTGGAAGGCACAGTGCCCGGTGTTGCCGGTAACCAGCAGGTGCTTAACGGTATGTTGGCTACCCGTGGAGCCATGGTTGTGCTGGAGCAGGAACAAAGCCATGCCTTGTGGGCCGGTGTGCGCGAACTGGATTGCCTGAACGCCCAGCCGGATGAGCTGGTCTGGCGTGTTAACCTGCCCGCTACAACCATGCCCACCTTTGTGGAGCAGGCGCGCAGTGCAGGTTGTATCAACCGCTTTTTTGTGGACTGGGCCGGTGGGGCGGTGTTCTCCACCATGCGCGGTGTGCAGCCGGAAGTGGATACGCTGCGCTACCGCAAAATGGCGGAAAAGGCAGGTGCGCGGGCTACCCTGCTGCGTGCGCCAGATGCCGTGCGCGCGCAGTTTGGTGCGTTCCCACCCGTAAGCGCAGGTGTGGCGGCTCTGGCCGCTCGTACCCGCAAAGCCTTTGACCCGGCCGGTATTCTCAACCCCGGCCGCATGACCGTTCAGGCATAGGAGACGCACCAATGCTCAGCCATATTCCTCAGGCCGCGCTGGATGCGGACCCGAACGTCAAACTGGCCAAAGATATTATTGGCAACTGCGTGCATTGCGGCGTTTGCCTCTCGCGCTGTCCCACATACGCCGTAAAGCATGAGGAAAATGACAGCCCACGTGGCCGTATTTTCCTGATGAAGGACATGTACGAAAAAGGTGGGGCCCCCGATGCCAAAACGGTCGAACATCTGGACCGCTGCCTGACCTGCCTTGCGTGTGAGGCCATTTGCCCCTCAGGCGTGGAATATTCCAAGCTTATTGCGCATGGCCGCGAATATGTGGAGGAGCATTACAAGCGTCCGCTCTTCCAGCGTGCGGTGCGTGAACTGCTGATCCGGCTTATTCCCAATGCGCGGCTGTTCCGTCTGGCTATTTTTGGCGGGCGTCTGGGGCGGCCCTTCCGCGGGCTGTTCTCGGGCACCTTGCGCGCCATGCTGGACATGGTGCCAACCACGCCGCTACCAGCCCCCAGCCCGGTGGACCGGCCGCAAACATTCTTGCCCGCGCCAGAGGGGGGCAAGGCGGTCAAACCGCGTAAGCGTGTAGCGCTGCTTAACGGCTGCGTGCAGACTGTGCTGGACACCGCCATTAACGAGGCCACAATCCGCCTGCTCCAGCGCCACGGAGTGGAAGTGGTGGTTGCCGCAGGTTCAGGCTGCTGTGGTGCCCCCGCCGAGCATATGGGGGACGAGGCACAGGCCCTGCCACTGGTCAAAGCCAATATTGACGCATGGCTGCGCGAGGCCGATGGCCCCAACGGGCTGGATGCTATTGTTATTAACACATCCGGCTGTGGCACATCCATCAAGGCCTATGGCCATGCACTCCGGCTGGACCCGGAATGGGCAGACAAGGCTGCCCGCGTATCCGCCATGGCGCGTGATATTACCGAGTTTATGGTCGAGATCGGGCTGGAAAAACCCACTACCCCCACCGGGCTGCGGGTGGTGTACCACTCCGCGTGTTCCATGCAGCACGGCCAGCGGATTGTGAACCAGCCCAAGGACCTGCTGCGCGAGGCAGGGTTTACCGTGCTGGATGTGCCCGAAGGGTATCTGTGCTGTGGGTCTGCTGGCACCTACAACCTGTTGCAGCCAGAAATTGCCAATGAGCTTAAGGAGCGCAAGCTGCGCAACATCCGCTCGGTTGATGCCCAGATTGCTGCCAGCGGGAACATTGGCTGCATGACCCAACTGGCCAGCGAGGTCGGGTTGCCATTTGTGCACACGGTGGAACTGCTGGACTGGGCCACCGGCGGGCCGGAACCTGCGGCCCTCAAAGGCCAGAAGCTGGCGGCGGAGTAACCGCCAGCAGTAGGTTGGGGCAGGTATAGCGGGCAAACAGCGCGGGGGAGCAAAAGGCATGTCAGGCATAACAGGTGTGGATACGGCCGGAGGCAGCTTGCGCCGGGGCGCTGCGGTGCTGCTGGAGGTGCTGCGTAGCGAGGGCGTTGATTACATTTTTGGCAACCCCGGTACGACGGAACTTCCGTTAATAGACGCCCTGCTGGAAGTGCCGGATGTGCATTACGTTCTGGGTTTGCAGGAAGCCAGCGTGGTGGCCATGGCCGATGGTTACGCACAGGCGGCCCGCAAGCCCGGATTCCTCAACCTGCATACGGCAGGAGGGCTGGGGCATGGCTTGGGCAACCTGCTGAATGCCAGTGTGTCCCAAACCCCGCTGGTGGTGACCGCAGGGCAGCAGGATTCGCGCCACACCATCTCCGACCCGCTGCTGTTTGGGGATCTGGTGCAGATTGCCCGCCCCGCCGTTAAATGGGCGCAGGAAGTCGCCCACGCGGACCAGTTGCCCGTGTTGTTGCGCCGCGCTTTTCATGATGCCACGGCAGCCCCCAGCGGGCCGGTGTTTTTGTCCCTGCCAATGGATGTGATGGAAGAACTGAGCGCGGTGGATATTGGTGTGCCATCGCAGATTAACCGTCAGGCTGTGGCGGGTGGCCTGCCCGAACTGGCACAGGCGCTGGCGGGCATAGCGCCAGGGCGGCTGGCCATTATTGCAGGGGACGAGGTTTATGGCTCCGATGCGGCTGCGGAAGTCGCGGCTGTGGCCGAGTGCCTTGGTGCGCCGGTGTATGGGTCTTCCTGGCCATCGCGCATTCCGTTTGCAACGGCCCACCCGTTGTGGTGTGGCAACCTGCCAACGCAGGCGACCGCCATTGCTGAAAAACTAAGCGCGTATGACGCTATTTTTGCACTGGGTGGCAAGTCGCTCATTACCATTCTGTACACAGAAGGCCCGGCCCTGCCGCCAAGCTGTGCGGTGTATCAGATGTCATCCGATGTGCGGGATCTGGGGCGGACGTTCTGGACCCCGCTCTCGGTCGTGGGGGATGTAAAGGCCTCGTTACAGGCGTTGCTGCCCGAGCTGCACCGGGCTACGCAAGCCAACGCCAGCCGTTACAGGCAGGTGGGCCAGCAGGTTGCGCAGGAGCGCAGGAGCCAAAAGGCGCAGGCCCGGGCCGATGTGCAGGCCCATTACCATGATGCCGTGATCTCCCCACGAGTTGCTGCGTGGGAGGTGGTGCGCGCCATTGGGCCGGAAATCGCCATTGTGGACGAGGCCATAGCCACATCCTCCGATGTGCGCCTGTTTTTGGAAAGTGCATGGTCTGCCCAGTATTCCTTCCTTCGGGGGGGAGCACTGGGCTGGGGTATGCCTGCTGCCGTTGGGGCCTCGCTTGGCCTTGGGCGTGACCGGGTTGTGTCTCTTGTGGGGGATGGCGCAGCCTTGTACTCGCCTCAGGCGTTGTGGACTGCGGCACATGAGAAGCTGCCTGTTACTTTTGTGGTCATGAATAATCAGGAGTACAATGTGCTCAAGAACTTCATGCGGCAGCAAAAAGACTATATTTCCGCGCGGGAGGATACTTATCCAGCCATGGATATTGTGAACCCGAGCATAGACTATCAGGCGCTTGCCCGTTCCATGGGTGTGCCATCGACCAGACTGACACGGGCAGCCGATATTGCCCCTGCACTGGAGGCGGCTCTGGCAACTGATGGCCCATCTTTAGTGGAAATTGTGATTGCAGCGGGCTGAGGAGGCTCGCTTCTTTACCGGGGGTGCGTATGAAAATCGGGTTGTTTATTCCCTGTTATATAGACGCGTTTTATCCAAACGCGGGGATTGCCACACTGGAACTGCTGGAAAAGCTGGGGCAGGACGTGGAATACCCCATGAACCAGACCTGCTGTGGCCAGCCCATGGCCAATTCCGGCTGTAACAAGGATGCGGCTGCGGCAGAGGCTCTGTTTGTCAAAAACTTCGCCAAGTATGATGTCATTGTCATGCCGTCAGGCAGTTGCACACATCATGTGCGGGATAATTTTGACGCCATCGACCAGACGGACGAAGTGCGCCATGTGCGTGAAAACACGTTTGAACTGGTTGAGTTTTTGCATGACGTGCTGAAGGTGGAAGACTTCCCCTGGGCCGAATTCCCCCACAAGGTGGGGCTGCACAATAGCTGTGGCACCCTGCGTGCGCTGCGCACGGCAAGCATGTCCGAACTGGGGGAGCCGTTCTTCTCCAAGCCCATGGATCTGCTTAGCAAGGTCAAGGGTATTTCCTTTGCAACGCCCAAAAGGCCCGATGAATGCTGCGGCTTTGGCGGCACCTTCTCGGTTACGGAGGAGGCTGTTTCGGCCAAGATGGGCACGGACAAGGTGCGGGACCACCATAATGCCGGGGCGGAGTACATTGTTTCGGCCGATACGTCATGCATGATGCACCAGCAGGGGTGTGCGGAGCGGGCCGGTGTTCCCATCCGCTTCATTCATATTGCTGAAATTCTGAATGGAGCGCGGGAATGAAAGTCAAACCTGTCAACCACGCCAAGGCGGCAGAAGAGTTTATTGAAGACACCGCCCACATGGACTTCCATGACGAGCGGCTGTGGGACCTGCGGCAGAAGCGCGATGAGCAAATGCACATTCTGCCAGAATGGCAGGAACTGCGCGCGCGTGCATCCGCCATTAAGGAACACACGCTGGCCAATCTGCCAGAATATCTGGAACAGTTTGAGGCCAACGCCAAAAAGAACGGTATTCATGTGCACTGGGCTGCCGATGGTGCGGAACATAACCGCATAGTTGGCGAAATTCTGGAAAAACACGGTGCCAAATCGCTCATCAAGAGCAAGTCCATGGTGACCGAAGAATGTTGTATGCGCGAGTATCTGGAACCACGCGGCGTTGTGGTGACAGAAACCGATCTGGGCGAGCGCATCCAGCAGTTGGATGACCAGATGCCCAGCCACATTGTGGTGCCAGCCGTACACAAGCTGATCCCCGATGTGGCCAAGATTTTTGCCAAATACTACCATACGGACCCTAACGACAACAGTGCGCAGTCCCTTGCATGGCAGCAGCGGCTGGCGGCTCGCCCGGTTATTCTGTCTGCCGATGCGGGCATGACTGGCGGCAACTTTGTGGTGGCCGAAACCGGGTCCTTTGTGGTCTGCACCAACGAGGGCAATGCCGACCTGAGTGCTACTGTGCCCGGGCTGCACATTGCCACAATCGGGATTGAACGGCTTGTGCCGCGTATGGCGGATATGGGCGTGTTCATCCGTATGCTCTCCCGCTCCGCACTTGGGTCGCCCATTACGCAGTACACAACGCATTTCCGCGGCCCGCAGAAGGGGAGCGAGATGCATGTGGTACTGGTGGATAACGGACGTTCGCACCGTTTGGGCATGGAGGACTTCTGGACCTCGCTCAAATGTATCCGCTGCGGCGCATGCATGAACACCTGCCCGGTTTACCGCCGCTCGGGTGGTCTGTCCTACGGTGCTGTGTATTCCGGTCCTATTGGCGCGATTATTGACCCCACGTTTAACGAGCGCAAATACAGCACACTGCCTTTTGCCTCGACCATGAACGGGAGCTGCACCAATGTGTGCCCGGTCAAGATCAACATCCATGAGCAGCTTTACAAATGGCGCAGGGTTCTGGCCGAACACCATGAACTGCCGTTTGTAAAACGTGAGGTCATGCACATGGCGGGCAAGCTTATGGGGCAGCCGACCCTGTACCGTGCTGCCATCAACAGCACGGAAGTCGCGTTAAGCACCATGCCGCGCTTTGTGCTGTATAACTGGCTTAATCCATGGGGCAAACACCGTGAACTGCCGCACCCGGTCAAGCAGACATTCCACAGCTGGTACAAGCAGAACCGCCTGAAAACCAAAAAGAAGGAAGGGGAAGGCGCATGAGCACCTCGCGCGATGCCATTCTGACCCGGCTGCGGGATAACCGGCCGGACCCCAAGGCCCACCCGCTCCCCCCCGTTGCACGGCTGGGGGATATGGATAACGGGCAGGCCCGGTTTGAGAACAGCCTCCAGATTCTGGGTGGGCAGGTGCTGGAACGGCAGGAAGGGGATACACTGGCAACCGCCATTGCCCGCCGCTTCCCCGATTCCAAGGTTATCTGCTCCGCCGTGCCGGATTTTGAAGGCACGATCCGCATAGAAGAGCTGGGCACTCCCCAGCAGGCGGCATCGGTGGATGTGCTGGTTGTGCGCTCCCCCTTCGGCATTGCGGAAATGGGCTCGATCTACCTGAGCGAAGCCCAACTGCATGACCTGAACTCGGCCGCTCATCTGACCCAGCATATTGTGGTCATTCTCTCGCCCAAAAACCTGACGGCCAACATGCACACGGCCTATATGGACCGCCCGGAATTCCATACCGCCAATTACGGTGTGCTCATGAGCGGGCCATCCGCCACGGCGGATATTCAGGGTGTGCTGATCCGTGGTGCGCAGGGTGTGCGTACTTTGAGCGTGTGGTGGGAAGACTGAGTATTGTCCCCCCATTCTGCCTGAAGACAAAGTAAAACGGCCGTACGCTACGTTACGTCTGCCTCGGCTTTTTTTGCACTTACGGCGTTTGTTCGAGGGTGTTCAGTCCCGCACGCGCTCGATTAATGCGCCACATTTGGCCAGTTTGCGTTCCACGGCCTCATACCCCCGGTCCAGGTGGTACACGCGGCTCAGAATGGTCTCACCATGGGCGGCAAGCCCTGCGAGAATAAGCGAGAACGAGGCCCGCAGGTCTGTTGCCATAACCGGTGCGCCAGACAGGCTGTGCACGCCACGGATAATAGCGGACGACCCGTGTACGTTAATGCGCGCACCCATACGGTTGAGTTCGGGCACGTGCATGAACCGGTTTTCAAAAATGGTTTCGGTAATCATGGATGCACCATCAGCGACCGAGAGCAGGGCCATGAACTGGGCCTGCATATCGGTCGGGAAGCCGGGGTAAGGCTCGGTCATGATGTCGATCCCGCGCAAGGCCCCCGTGCGGCGCACGCGCATGGTGTCCCCATCCTGCGTGACTTCAACCCCACATTCTTCCAGCGCGCGCACAACAGCGCCAAGGTGGTCCATCTGCCCGCCTACCAGCCGCAGGTCGCCACCCGTAATGGCGGCCGCACAGGCGTAGGTGCCGCATTCAATACGGTCAGGCATAATGCGGTGTTCGGCCCCATGCAGGGCTTCCACGCCATCAATCAGAATAGCGGAACTGCCTGCACCCGTAATGCGTGCGCCCATGGCGTTCAGGCAGTTGGCCAGATCCACCATTTCCGGCTCACGCGCGGCGTTGATGATCTCGGTTTTACCCTGAGCCAGCGTTGCCGCCATCATCAGGTTTTCAGTCGCCCCGACCGAGGCAAAAGGCAGGATAATGCGGTCGCCAACAAGTCCCTTGGGGGCGCGGGCGTTAATATAGCCGTTTTCCAGCGTAATTTCCGCGCCCAGTGTTTCCAGCCCTTTAAGGTGCAGGTCCACCGGGCGGGTACCAATGGCGCACCCACCGGGCAGGGACACGCGCGCCTCCCGGCAGCGGGCCAGCAGAGGGCCGAGCACGAGAATGGACGCCCGCATTTTGGAGACAATGTCATACGGGGCTTCGGTATTGGTAATTTCCCCACCGACCGAAAGGGTGGAGCCATCGCCCGTTACGTCGCGCACTTCCAGCCCGTGCTGCTCCAGCAGTGCACGCATGGTGCCAATGTCGGCAATATGGGGCACGTTGGACAGGACCAGCCGTTCGGATGTCAGCAGCCCCGCCACCAGTAGCTTGAGGCCCGCATTCTTGGCCCCGCCAATGGTAATTTCCCCATGCAGGGGGCGTCCACCCCGGATGACAAAGTGATCCATGTGTTTACATCCGTGGCGTGGCAACGCCACGCTGGCCCATGTATTTGCCCGCCCGGTCGGCGTAGCTGACCTCGCACGGGGAATCGCCCTTGAAGAACAGGAACTGGCAGATGCCCTCGTTAGCGTAAATGCGCGCGGGCAGCGGTGTGGTGTTGCTGATCTCGATGGTGACCTGCCCTTCCCATTCCGGTTCAAGCGGGGTCACGTTTACAATAATGCCGCACCGCGCATAGGTGGACTTGCCAAGGCAGACCACCAGCACATCCCGCGGGATACGGAAGTATTCAATGGTATGGGCCAGCACAAAGCTGTTGGGCGGAATAATGCATTCATCCGCACGGCGGGACACAAAGCCTTCGGGGCTGAAGTTCTTGGGGTCCACAATGGCGTTGTTCACATCCGTAAAAATACGGAAATCATCGGCCACGCGGGCATCATACCCGTAGGAGGACAGACCGTAGGAAATAACGCCTTCGCGCTTCTGGTTTTCCACAAACGGTTCGATCATGCCGTGATCGTGCGCCATCTGGCGGATCCATGTATCGGGCATCACGGGCATGTCTTGCTCTCTCCATTGCCGGGGGTGGGCTGTGTGGTGGTCGGGGGTTGGTCCCCCGCCGTCTGGTCCTGTCTTGTCCGGGCCTGCTCCTTGCGGCGGCGCAGGTTGGCGCGCAGTGCCGCAGCCTGACGGGCAAGCCGTTCGGCGCGGGCCGCTTCTGCTTTGGCAGAAAGGGTCTGTCCGTGTGGGGGAGTGGTGTCGGGCGTATCAGTCATGCCAATGCAGCAGGCCAGTCGCGTACAGGTTGAACGTTCGCCTAGCTGACTAGCAGAGGCGGCCCGCCATGCCTAGAGCCTGCCACGGGGGCAGCCACCATTTATGGCGGGTAAGTCCACCGTCTTACAAAGCCGCGATGACTTTAAGCCCAACAAGCGCTGCATTGGGGATGTTGTGTGTTTCCCCCGGGTGGATCATGTACTGAAATTCAGGCTGGACCAGCACGCCATGGGTTGCATCAATGCCGTAATAGGCTTCGATCAGCTCTGAATCGTTCTGGATTCCGCGGATGGTTGAGCCGAGGGAATACCCGTTGTCCACGGCCAGAATCTGGCTTTCGCGCCGCCTGCGGCTAACTTTGTACCAAGAATACAGCACACCAAACCGGTCCGTCAGACGGCCGGGAATCAGCCCGACAAATGACAGGCCACCATAAGCCTGGTCAGAAATGTTCACCACATGCGGGGTTGCGTGCACGTACCCAGCCATCAGGTAACCACCGGCCATCTGGTTACGCCCACCAAGGCGATAGATCATCTGGTCTGCTTCCAGCCACATGGAGTCGGATGGTGCGGAATGTGTGCCCGGCAGTGTGTTGGCTACACTTTTGGGCAGGACCGAGCCAATCTTGTCCGCGTAGCGGGTGGTGTCATGCTCATACCCCAGCACGTAGTGGCCGGGCAGGCGGTTGCGGGTGAGGAACGGCGCCCACGTAAATTCGATAGGCAGGGAGAGGCCGGTTGCGTTCTCGGACCCCCATGACCAGCCAGAGGGGTTTTCGGTCAGGGTGCTCACGGAGTAAGCGCCCACCTGTATGGCCGTGTCCCGCGTGGGGCGGAAGCGCGCCCGTGCGCCCCATGTGGCCTTTGGGTACACGCTCATGCCCGGCAACTGCTTGATGGCCACAGGAGCGGAGCAGGTGACCATAAAGGAGCACAGCAGCGGAGATGTGGCGAAGACGTGGGTGAGCGACATACGGCCAAAAATGATGTCCAGCTTGTTGTTGAGCATCTTTTTCTCGGCGTACATGTCCACCAGATGGGCCGCCACGTTGCCCGAGAGCGTGTACACCTCCTGCAGGGCCACATAGTATTCGCCCACGCGCACATTCTGCGCCGCACGGCCTGCACGCTCCATAACCAACCCATGCACGGACCAGCCGTTAAGGGCGGCGTTCATGCGGCCAAGGTCAAACGTGGTCTGCAAGGTCAACTCATGCACGTAGCTGATGCCTTTCTGGCCGGGTAACCCGCCAGATGCCAGCCCCATGGCTTCTCCCTTGTAGGAGAACGAGAACGAAAACCCCTTGTCTCTCAACCGGTCGCGGAAGGGCATGAGCTGCGGAATAAGGTGCCCCGTACCGGCTGTGGGCACGTAGTACGGGTCTGGCAGGTCGTAGTCCCGCTGGGCGTCCACTCCTGCGGGCAGCAGGGCGGAGGGGCCTTCGCTATTGCTCAGGGCGTCCAGTTCGATCTGGTGCAGGGAGTGTGGGGTTTCCGACGGCATAATCGGCATCACGCTCAAAGGAGCCAGACCGGGGGATGGCAGAATGGGCACCCCGCTGGGTGGGATGGGCGTGTTGGGCGGGCGGCGGATGGCGCTCAGGTCCGGGCCAATGGTCTCCGCATCTAGCGGGCGTAGGGACTGCGCAGGCAGGGCATGGACCTTGCTGCCGGGGTTGATGATCGTGTCGGAAATGGGCGCAACGGCAGGCTGGGCTGTAAGGGCCGAGGCATGGGTCGTCTGGGCCTTTGCCGCTCCCGCACCAAACGGGGCGTGCCAGACGGATGCCAGCGCAATGGCGGCGGCGGTGCTGGTGTGCAGGGCGCACAACGCACGCTCGGGCGTGCGGCGGCGCAGGGGGCGGTGTGTTTTTGACATTGTTATTCCGCTTCCTCTCGCTCTTGCTGGAGGGAGTTGTCTTGTGCGTGCAGTGTTTCCGCTGGGGAAAGACTTCGGGCCTGATGTTCAGACGGTCAGAACAACCGTGGCAGCAGGCGCAGGGTAGAGTCCGCACCAGAGCGTACTGGGTCGGGCGGCATAAGACCGGAGGCGGATATTCCGGTGGGCAGAATGTGCGACCATGGGGCAGACCGTCATTGTTTTTGTTGTTGTCGGTCTGCCATCAGGAGCATGAAGGGAAATGCCCGGTCAAGGGAGGGTTTGAAATATTATTACCCAAAACGACCAAAAATGAGCATTTTAGAAAAATATGAATGCAAATTTTTGTTATAACGATAAATTTGCAACATGGGCGTGGTTGCTATGCACTCCGTGCTATATCCTGCCAGCCGCAGAGTTGCGCCCCTGCGTGTTCCAGCCCCTTGCGAAAGCCCGGTGAGCAGAGCGCCTGAAATTCGGCCTCGTGCTCGTAGGTCGGCATCAGCTTTTCCAGCATGGGGTTCTTGTGGGTAGCGGGGTGGAAATAGATTTCGGACACCCCATCGGGCAGGTGCGCCGCAAGGGCCGCCATCCGCTCTGTGGTCATATGCCCGCTCCATGCCAGACCAAAGCACCAGTCATTGGTGGCCATGCCCGCCGCGTGGGCCTGATGCCGCAGCAGGGCGGTCCAGCGGCGCAGGGCCGCATCGCCCAGCGTGTCTGTATAGGTTCCCGCGGCGTAGAGCGGTTTAGGGGGTTCCAGCGGCACGCGCACGGCGTTCAGCCCGTAGCCTTTGCCAATGCCGATCATCAGCTTACCCACGGTCGGGTGCAGGTGCATGTGCTTGTGGGCGTTGGCGTGGTCCAACGCTAGCCCCGTACGGCTGAAGGCTTCGAACTGGGCGGTAATTTCGGCTTCCAGCTCCCGCCGTCCTTCAGGGCGAAAAAAATAGTCCACGCCTAGCCCAAGTTGGGAGGAGGAGAACCAGCCATTATCGCCAGTAATCAGCGGCAGGCGGTTGTGGGGCAGAACCGATGGTCCTTCAATAACCACCAGATGCAGGCCAACATTTAGGGAGGGCAGGCGTTTGGCCCGTTCCACCGCATCCTGCGCAGCGGGGCCGGAAACCATAAGGCTTGCGGTTGAGAGCACGCCGTTTACGTGGGCCTGTTCAATGGCCTCGTTCACTTCAACCGACATGCCGAAATCATCGGCGGAAATAATGGCGCGTTTCATGGTTCTGGCGGCCCCTTGGTAAGCTTTGCCTGTGTCTAACACCGGCGGGCGGGGGCTGTCATGGCTGTTCTGGGTGGGGGACTTATGCGCCACCCCCACCCAGCGCCGTAGATTATGCCAGATCAGGCAGCCTTGCGGCCTTTAAGGAACTGGAAGAACTCCACACCTTCGCGCAGGCGGCGCTTCATCATCTGGGGCGAACGCACCATTTCCCCAACGATGGACGCAATCTTGGGAGCGCGGAAGTAGAACTTCTTGTAGAATTCTTCCACGCTGTTGAAGATTTCGGTGTGCGAGAGGTGCGGGTAGTGCAGCGGTGCAATCTGCACGCCGTTTTCGTCCAGCAGCTCGGCGTTGCTTTCGTCCAGCCAGCCGTTTTCCGTGGCTTCCTTGAACAGTGCCGTGCCGGGGTACGGAGCAGCAAGGGATACCTGCAACGTGTGCGGGTTGATTTCCTGCGCGAAGCGAATGGTTTCCTGAATGGTTTCCTTCGTTTCGCCCGGCAGACCCAGAATAAAGGTGCCGTGGATCTTGATCCCGAGTTCGTGGCAGTTCTTGGTGAACTCACGCGCCACTTCAACGCGCATACCTTTTTTGATGTTGTGCAGGATCTGCTGGTTGCCGCTTTCGTAACCAACCAGCAGCAGGCGCAGGCCGTTGTCACGCAGGACTTTCAGCGTGTCATAGGGGACGTTGGCCTTGGCGTTGCAGGACCAGGTTACACCCAGCTTGCCCAGTTCGCGGGCAATGGCTTCCGCACGCGGCAGATCATCGGTGAAGGTGTCATCGTCAAAGAAGAATTCCTTGACCTGCGGGAAGTACTGCATGGCCAGACGGATTTCGGCTGCCACATGCTGCGGGCTGCGGGTGCGGTAACGGTGGCCACCCACGGTCTGCGGCCACAGGCAGAACGTGCAGCGCGATTTGCAGCCACGGCCCGTGTAGATGGAGATGTACGGGTGCATGAGGTAGCCGATGAAGTAATCTTCAATCCGCAGGTCACGCTTGTACACTTCGGTCACGAAGGGCAGGGAGTCCATGTCTTCGATCATGGCGCGGTCGCGGTTGGCGACAATTTCGCCATTCTTGTTGCGCCACGTAATGCCGTCCACGTCCTTGAAGTCCATGCCGTCGGCAATGTCCTTGATCGTGTAATCAAATTCATTGCGGGCAACAAAGTCGATGGGCGCACCCTTGAGCAGGCTTTCTTCCGGCTGAACGGCCACTTTGGCGCCAACCATACCAATCTTCAGGTTCGGGTTAACGTCCTTGAGCATCTGGGCCACCTGCACGTCCTTGGCAAAGGACGGGGTGGAGGTGTGCAGTACCACCAGATCGCGGTTCTTCACGTCTTCCAGAATGGGCTCCATGCCCATGTTGGCGGGCGGCGCGTCAATCAGGCGGCTGCCTTCGACCAGAGCGGCAGGTTGGGCCAGCCATGTCGGATACCAGAAAGATTTGATTTCACGGCGTGCCTGATAGCGCGAGCCTGCGCCGCCATCAAAACCATCAAAAGTTGGCGGCTGGAGAAAAAGGGTTCTCATCGTCATCGGTTTCTATCCTGACAAGGGCGTAGAACGGTGGGGTCCAACGGTAAGCTCCGGCATAAATGCTGGTTCAAGGACTTCCGTCTGCTTTGGTTTAGGCAATTACTCTGGCGCATATGAAGAAGGCAAGCCTTTGCGTGCGTTCGCTATGGGCCGGGGGAGAGGCTGCGCACCGGGGCAGGTGCCGCTGGCGGGTGGGGTGCTATGTGCATGGTCTGCCCCCGCCAGTGGACCTCCGTACCGCTTGCGCTCCCTACCATAATGGCGGCAGACAGCCAGTCCCGCAGGGGGAGCAGCAGCAGCGGCCACAGTGCGCGAGCGCCCACGGCGCGGTCAATCAGCAGGGATGTAAGGGCACGCATGGCCCATATGCCCCAGAAGAATGGCAAACTCCATGCCGCGTGTGGCTGAAAAAGCACAACCAGAGAGGCCCAGAACAGCGGAAGCTGGATGGAGGAAGCCGCATAGCCCGCTGGCGCCAGTGTGCACACCGTGCGGCCCCAGCGCAGCTCATGCCGGAGCAGCTCGCCAAGGCTGGACTCGGCAATGGTGGTCCATGTCATGCATTCGGCAATGGCAATGTTCATGCCTGTCTGCCGGACAAGCCTGCCAAGCAGGGCGTCATCCGCAACATGGGGTAGAAGGGCTTCCAGCCCGCCTACCTCATCCAGCGTTTGGCGCCGCAGGGCCATGGTGGCCCCTAAACAGTCCTGCCGCCCCAGATAGCGGGAAAGCATGACGCCGGGTAGAAAGTTGTGGTTGATCTGGCAGGCCGCCAGCATCTGCACAATGGAGCCACTGGCGGGTAGGCCCGCATACAGGGTGGTGACAAGCCCGGTATTGGGCTGGTGCAGGGCCGAGACAATGTGGCGCAAGTAGTCCGGCCGCACATGGATGTCGGAATCGGAAATAACCAGAATATCGTGCCGCGCCTTGGGCAGAATATTCATCAGGTTGCTGATCTTGCGGTTAAGCCCGTGCAGGGCGGGGTCAACCACAAGCTCCATATCCAGATGCGGGTGGCGTTCCTGCAAGCGGCGCACCACGGCAATGGCGGGGTCATCCGCATCGCGCACACCAAACAGGATTTGCATCTGGGGGTAGTCCTGCGTGCAGAAGCTTTCCAACGCTTCTTCCAGCAGGGGTTCGGACCCGTATAGAGGCTTGAGCACACTCACCGGGGGGGTGCTGCCCAGCACCACTGGCCGCCGCTCATTGCGGCGGAAGCGTGCCAGCAGACCAGCCCCCAGCGAGGACTGTATACAGCCGGTAACAGAAAGAAGCGCGCTGGCAGCTGCCAGAATCGGAAAAACCGCTACCATGCCCCAACCATTATGCGCCCCGTAATGGGGATTGGTGTCTGTTTGCGTTGCCGCACGCGCCTTGTCCTGTTCCTTTAGCCTTTGGAGTAGGCCTGAGCCTTGCGTTCAAGAACGCTGATAAGGCCAGAAACACCACCAGAGGTGAGCGTGGAGCTAAAGTCCGCGCGCTGGGCGGCCGTCTGGCTGATGCGGGCATCGCTCAGCAGCACGTCCACAATTTTCCATGACCCGCCAGCATTGTTCATGATGTAGCTGACTTCGGTCGGGGTTGAGCCATCGCTCGCGCCAAGGTCGGTGACCACAATTTTGTTACCGCCAATAGGGGCGTCAGTCACGGTGGGCTGGATGGTGAACTTGACGTCCGCACCGGGCTTGAAGTTGCTGACATAGCGCGCAACCGTATAGTCCTTGAACGCGACAAGCAGTTTCTGCTTCTCGTCAGCGCTCAGCCCAGCGTAGCGCGGGCCGATGGAGGCCTTGAGCACCGCTTCCAGATTATAGGACTGGTCAACAGCGGCCGCCACAATCTGGCTACGCTCTGCAAAGCTGCCGTGGGACTGCACGATCTGGTCCAGCGCTTTGTAGAGCGTCTGCACGGGTGCAATAACCGGGCTGTTCGGAGCGGATTGAGCAAAAGCAGCCGGGGCGGACACGCCAGCCCCAACCACGGGAAGGAGCGCCATGCTCATGCCAAGCACAAGCCCTGCGCGTAAAGAAATACGTTTCATGCTTACGATTTTGTCCCGGTTGAGCGGTTTGACAAGGTTGCTTCGAGCATGTCTCCGATGCCCGTAGCGCTCACACCCAGTGCGTTAAGAGCGGTTGCGACGATGTGTGGAGCGGAGAGCCCGGCCTCGTCATACTGCGCGTCCTGCGTGTTGTGGTCGATAAAGCGGTCGGGCAGGGTCATCGGGCGGAATCGGACCTGATCCAGCAGACCGGTGCGCGCCAGATGGTGGCAGACCTGTGTGGCAAACCCACCTTCGGACCCTTCCTCAATGGTAATCAGCACCGCATGGTTGCGGGCCAGATTTTCCAGCAGGGCGGTGTCAATCGGCTTGGCAAAGCGGGCATCCGCCACCGTGGGCGGCAGCCCCTGAGCCGCCAGCATGTCGGCGGCCTTCAGGCACGCGCCAAGCCTTGGCCCGAGCGAGAGAATGGCAATGCCACCCGTTTCTGCCCCAAACTGGCGACCCATCTCGCGGATAATGCGGCCCTTGCCAATTTCCAGCACCTGCCCTTCGGCAGGCAGGTCCAGACCCAGCCCGTTGCCACGCGGGTAACGCAGGGCAATCGGGCCTTCATCAAACTCAATGGCTGTGGCTGTCATATGCAGCAGTTCCAGCTCGTCCGAAGGGGCCATGATGGTCATGCCCGGCAGGCAGCCCAGATAGGCAATATCGAACGACCCGGCATGGGTGGCGCCATCGGCCCCAACCAGACCGGCACGGTCAATGGCAAAGCGAACCGGCAGGTTCTGCAACACCACATCGTGCATGACCTGGTCATACGCACGCTGGAGGAAGGTGGAGTAAATGGCGCAGAACGGACGCAGCCCTTCGGTCGCCATACCAGCGGCAAAGGTTACGGCGTGCTGCTCGGCAATGCCTACGTCAAAAAAGCGGTCGGGGTAGTTCTTGGCAAACGCATCCAGCCCGGTGCCGGACGGCATGGCGGCGGTAACCGCGGTCAGGCGCTTGTCGGTCTGGGCACGGCGGACAAGTTCACGCGCAAACACCGAGGTGTAGCTGGGCGGGCCTGCGGGGCCTTTCTTCTGCTCACCGGTAATGACGTTGAACTTGGCTACGGCGTGGTATTTGTCGCCCGCGTTTTCTGCCGGGCGGTAGCCGTGGCCTTTTTCCGTAATCACATGCAGCAGGATGGGGCCTTTATCCGTATCGCGCAGGTTGCGCAGGATATTGACCAGCTGCGGCAGGTCGTGCCCGTCTACCGGGCCAACGTAGTAAAAGCCCAGCTCCTCGAACAGTGTGCCGCCGGTAATCATGCCGCGGGCGTATTCGTCCGCCTTGCGGGCGGTGCGTTCCACCGGAGCGGGCAGCTTCTTGACGAATTTACCCGCCAGTTCGCGCAGTTCCATGAATTTGCGCGACGACATGAGGCGCGAGAGGTAGTTGGACATGGCCCCGACCGGCGGAGCAATGGACATCTCGTTATCGTTGAGGATCACGATCAGGCGTTCAGCGCCCGGCCCGGCCACTGCGGCGTTGTTCATGGCCTCATACGCCATGCCGGCAGAGATGGAGCCATCGCCGATCACCGCAATCACATTGCGTTCACGGTAGGAGGGGTCATCCTCGGCACGCAGGTGGTGCGCCACCGCCATGCCAAGCCCTGCGGAAATGGACGTGGAGGAATGGGCCGCGCCAAACGGGTCGTATTCGCTCTCGGAGCGGCGGGTAAAGCCCGACAGCCCACCCGGCTGGCGCAGGGTGCGGATGCGCTCGCGCCGTCCGGTCAGAATCTTGTGCGGGTAGGCCTGATGGCCCACATCCCAGATCACCCGGTCATCGGGCGTGTCGAACACCGCGTGCAGGGCTACGGTCAGCTCCACAACACCAAGCGAGGCCCCAAGGTGCCCCCCGGTGGTGGAGACCGCGTCCACAGTTTCGGCCCGCAGTTCGTCCGCAAGCTGCTTGAGCTGCTCAACAGACAGGTTGCGCAGGTCCGCAGGAACCCGAACACGATCCAGCGCAGGAAAACGGCCAAAAGTGGGAATCGGTGACGCGGCGTTCTGGTTTTTAGAACTGTCCATGCGATTGTTTCCATCTTCTTTTTAGCGGAAAACGGCACATAACTGCCTTTTTCAGGCAGGGTATGCTGTTCCCCGGCGTGCCTTACATCGCGTTAACATGCCGACAGACATCGCGAACCAATGGGGTTTGGTTTAATGTTTTGTGAAAGAACGCAAGCACGGAAACAAAACTCGCTGCTGATTGTGTCTTTTTTGCAACAGGTAGCGAAAAAGACTTGAGCTTGACAAACGAGGCCACCTATATGCAGGCGAATACCTCATACACGCGTGGCTATACATGTTCCGCGCCTGTTGCTCCTTCTAACAGTCCACGGGTGGAGTAGCAGGCCAGGCAGGCAGCAGGTCCGGTCGCGCGCTTTATGGACATACTCAATACTGACTTGTCTTACTACCAGTCACGATACAGGCGTTAAGTGGATGCGCCAAAGCGGGGGTTTATGGCCGTACCGATAATGCAGGCCGTCAGGGTCGGCAGTTACGTTGTCAAACAGCATATTACGGGGCGCAAGCGCTATCCGCTGGTGCTCATGCTTGAGCCGCTTTTTCGCTGCAACCTGGCCTGTGCAGGCTGCGGAAAAATCGATTACCCAGCGGCTATTCTCAACCAGCGCATGACCGTGCAGGAATGTCTGGATGCGGATGCGGAAGCAGGCGCACCAGTTATTGCCGTAGCCGGCGGGGAACCGCTGCTGCACAAGGAAATGCCCGAAATCATCCGTGGGCTGATCGCGCGCAAGAAGTACGTCTACCTGTGCACGAACGCCCTGCTTCTTGAAAAGAAGATGGACGATTACGAACCATCCCCTTTCTTCTCGTGGGATGTGCATCTGGATGGCGACAAGACCATGCACGATGCCTCCGTCTGTCAGGACGGGGTGTACGAACGCGCAGTTGCCGCCATTAAAAAGGCCAAGGCGCGCGGTTTCCGCGTGTCCATCAACTGCACCGTGTTCGATGGGGCAGACCCCCAGCGTATGGCCAACTTCTTTGATGAAGTGATGGCCATGGGCGTGGACGGGATCATGACCGCACCGGGCTATGCCTACGAGCGTGCACCCGATCAGGCGCACTTCCTCAACCGGCAGAAAACCAAGCAGCTCTTCCGCGATGTGTTCCGTCTGGGCAAGGGCAAGAAGTGGCGGTTTACGCAGTCTCCGCTCTTCCTCAACTTCCTTGCCGGTAACGAGCAGTACCACTGCACGCCGTGGGGCAAGCCCCTGCGTAACGTGTTTGGCTGGCAGCGCCCGTGCTACCTGCTGGGTGAAGGCTACGCCAAGTCTTTCCGTGAGCTGATGGAAGACACGAAGTGGGACGATTACGGCACCGGTAACTACGAAAAATGCGCCGACTGCATGGTGCATTCCGGTTATGAATCCACCGCCGTAATGGATGCCGTTCGCCGCCCCTGGCACATTGCCAAGGTCGCGCTGTTTGGCCCCGAAACCGAAAAACCGATGGCGCCGGAAATCTCGCTGGCTAACCAGCGTCCTGCTCAGTACGTGTTCTCCAAGCAGGTTGAAGAGCAGATGGACGCCATTGCAGCCCGCAAGCCTGCCAAGGCTCCGCGCGTTAAGGTGGTGCGTACCGAAGGTGCTAATGATGAGGCCCCCAAGGCCGCTGCACCGGCCGAAAGCACTGCGGCTGACTGATTCGCCCTATAGCGAATCGGTTTTGTGCGACAAGGAACGGCCCCCTCGGGGGCCGTTTTTTTGTGCCTGCCGGAAAAAGAATACCAATTTGGTCCGCTTTATTGGATGGGCAGGCATACACTGCCCGCATGGACATGGCGGGTAGGGAGGGTCGCATGTTCGGCGCTGGTCTCACGCCGGATCATCCCCTATCCTGCACGGCGGGGCTTTTGTTGTGCAAAGCCCGCTACAGCAAAAGGCGTGTTGGTTTTATCCATGGCACTTTCCATTCTTATTATTTTCTTTCTGGTTATCCTCAACGCGGTGTTCGCCATGGGGGAACTGGCTCTTATTTCCGTTCGCAAACCGCGTTTGGCCCAGTTGCAGGAAAACGGCGTGCGCGGTGCGGACCGGGCTATGCGGTTGGCCGAAGACCCCCAGATTTTTCTGCCCACGGTGCAGGTGGGTATGACGCTGGTTTCCATTCTGGAGGGGACGTTTGGCGGGGTGCAGGTTGAGGCACATCTGACCCCCATTCTGGAGCAGTTTGCTGTTCTGCGGCCTTTTGCCTCCCAGATTTCCATGATCGTGGTGGTGGTCTTCATTACCGCCATTATGCTGGTGCTGGGGGAACTGGTGCCCAAGCAGTTGGCCCTGCGTGAGCCGGAAAAAATGGCGGCCCGTCTGGCTATGCCGCTGGAACTGCTGGCCAAGGTGACCGGCCCCGTGGTCATGCTGCTGCGGGCGTCCTCCAACATGGTGCTGCGGCTGATGGGGGCGAGTGATGCGGTTAACCAGAGCCTGACGGAAGAGGAGCTGAAAGCCTACATTGCCGAGGGCGCCCGTCTGGGCGTGCTGGAGCACGAGGAGCGCAGCATGATTGAACGGCTGCTGCGTCTGGCGGACCGCCCTGTACGGGCCATTATGACGCCCAGAAATGAACTGTGCTGGATAGACCGCCATGCCGGGCGCGAGGCGCTGGTGCAACTGCTCAAGCAGACCAGCTATGCCCGCATCGTGGTGTGCGAAGGAGGGGTGGATAACCCCGTAGGGGTCATTCTGGCCAAGGATATGCTGGACCGGGTGCTGGAGGGTATGCCCGTGTCCATAGAGGCGGGGATGCGGCCGATGGTTGTCGTGCCGGACAGTATTTCCGCGCTGGATATGCTGGAACGGATGCGCAGCATCTCCTTGGGCATGGCCTTTGTGCTGGACGAATATGGCGCGTTTGAAGGTGTGGTGACACCAGCCGACCTGTTTGACGCCATTGTGGGCGAGACCTCGCACGAGCAGCCCCAGTCCAGCCACCATGCGGCCAATGTGCCCGCCCCGGATGCGGTTATTGTGCTGGAAGGCACGGCCTCAGTGGATGAAATTAAGGACATGCTGGGCTTGCGCTCCCTGCCAGAAGAGGGGAGCTACCATACGTTGGGTGGCCTGTTGCTGGCCCTGCTGCGGCGTGTGCCTGCGGCCGGGGACAAGGTCGCTTACGATGGGTGGCTGTTTGAGGTGCTGGAAGTGGAGGGGCGGCGTGTGGCCCGCGTTCGGGCTAGCCGTCAGGCTCTGGCGGAGAACTAACAGGCTCTTTGCCTCGCTGGGCGGGGCAGAGTGGAGAAGACAAAAAGGGGCGCAGCCAAAGCTGCGCCCCTTTTTGGTATTAACGGCCCCGGTTGCGTTGCCCCTTGCGAGGGTACGGATGCCGGGGAATAGGCCGGGCTCGTTAGTGCAGGGTGCTGGCCAGTGCGGTTTCATCCGCAAAGTCGGGCCATGTGCCTTGCGCCAGAGCGCTCAGGGAGGGCGCTGGGAGCTTCATCTTGGCGGCATAGCGCCACAGGTAGGTCAGGGTCCGGTGCACGTAGTTCCGGGTTTCCTGGTTTGGCAGCAGCTCCATGAACAAGAGCGGGTCATCGGAGGAGGCTGCCAGATTTTCCCAGTGTGCCAGAGCGTTGGGGCCTGCGTTGTAGCTGGCCAGCAGGCGGATAATGTCTCCGCCCCGTGCTTCCGTATGGTTGGCCTGCTGGGTCAGCTTGGCCAGATACTGCACATAGCGCTGCCCGATTTCCAGATTGAGGCTGGGGTCATGCAGAGCTGAGGCCGAGCGCTCGAACCGGTGGTTGGGGTTGGAGGCAGATGCGCTGGTTACAAAGTCAGCCGTTATGGGGCGGATCTGCATCAGCCCATGTGCGCCTGCACCGGATACGGCACGCGCGTCAAAGTTGGATTCCACACGGGCCAGCGCATAAACCAGTGCTGGGTCCATGGTAAAGCCGTTGCGGGGCCGGAGCTGCGGGAGTGGCGCATCATCCATGTTTTGTGCGGTGGTGGCCTGACTTTGCAGGGAGTCTTCCATCTCCCGCGCAAGGTCATGCAGCCCGGCGGCATCGGCTACCAGTTGGAAGGAGCGGGCCAATGTTACATCGTGCAGGCTGGGCCATGCACGGCGCATGGCGTTCTCCGCCATTTCTGGCTCCCCGACCTGTAGCAGGGCAAAGACGCGGCGGCCGACATTGGTGTTCCCCACGGCCTCCAGGTCAATTTCTGTCAGAACCGGCGCGGAGGCCGCGCTCTGGCTGGCATTGCCCGAGCTTTCCAGCGGAGCAAAGCTGGCAAGGCCGTGGCGTTCGCTCAGCTTGTGTGGCGTGCCGCTACCCGTGCGCAGCATGTTGCTGGCCAGAAGCCCGTAAAACGTGCGCGGGAAGGTAGCCGCATGTTGGAGCCACAAGCGGTGGTTATGGGGGTTGTTGGTCTTTTCGTACGTGCGGGCGGCCCAGAAGGCGTTTGCAGCCCGCATTTCCGGCGTGGCGCGCGGGGCGTGGGAGGCACGCTCAAAAAACTCGGTCGCTTCGCTGTAAGCCTGCTTCTGCCACAGGGCCAGCCCGGTCACGTAGCCTGCCAGCGCATTCTGCCCGTGGGAGACGGTGTTGGCCGTCCGGCTTATGTCCAGCGCAAGGTCTGTTTCCCCCGCAGCCAGCATGGCCTGTGCCGTTTCCGCCTGCAACTGGGCGGCATAGGCCGGGGTCATGCCCGGTGTAATGCTGATGAGGTGCAGGGCGCTATGCACACCTTTAAGGCCCCATGTTGTGCGTTCGCGCAAAGTGCGGTCCAGCATGGGGTTGCGGGTGAATTCCTGCAACGGCCCTGCTGCAAGGGCCGCGTGTTCGGGGGCCAGATGCTCGGTGGAAGGGGCAGCGGGCATGGGCCCACCCCGGTCAGGCAGGGCCGCAAGACGGGCCCACACAGCCGGTGCATCCGCGTAGCTGGTGTATTGCTTCAGCCAGTTGCGCAGTTCTGTCGCGCTGGGGTGGTAGCTTGGGTTGAGGTAGCGGTTGGCCTCTACCTCGCCCAGCAGCAGTGAATCGGTCAGATGGGTGGTGCTGCTGATGGCCTCGGCAAACGCACCCATGCGCTGAAGTCGGATAATGGAGCGGATATGGGTTGCCACATCCGGTGGAAGTGGCCTGGGTAGGGTGAGATCATCACCTTCCGGAAAAGCCCGGCGCGGCAAAACCATCGCCAGCTCTTCGCTGTGCGGTTCTGCCCCGTGGTCCGGGGAACTGGCGTGGGCTCTCGTCGTGTTGACGGAAGCGCTGGCCAAAAGAGCGGCACCAGCCAAAAAGGCTTTTGCCGCGATCTGATGAGGAATTTGACCTATCGCTCGCATGGCTGGCGGGGTCTAGGCGTTTTGTGCGCAAAAAGCAAGTTTACTCTGTGTAAACATTGGTTGGCGTGTTTCAGAAACCGTTACGAAGTTTGCCGTAACGCGCCGGTTGTTCCTTGCGGAGTTCTTTGTTTTCCCAAGGTATTTGGCGTTATTTCATGCTGTAATTCTTTGTGACAGGTATGAGGTTATTACAGGCGTGGTTGTGGTTGCTTTATGGTGTGTCTCGCAGTGTTTTCATCACCATCATCAACGTCTGCCATATCTCCCTGCGGGCGGTGGGGGAGGCCCGAAGCTGGAGTGGGTGCCGCATGACCAGCACAGGCAGGGTTGGACCATTGGGTAGGGTCAGCGTCCCCCAGTCCCGCTTGGGGAGCGTGGCGTCCTTGCCCAGCAGCATGGTGGCGGGCAGGCGGCCGCATAGCAGCACACGGCGGGGCGCGAACAAGGTAATCGCGCGTTGGAGAAACGGCAGGCAGATGCGTTGTTCCGCCTCGGACGGGGGGCGGCCACCGGGCGGGCGCCACGGGAGCGCGGTGCTCAGGGCCAGTTGGCCGCGTTCCAGCGGGAGCGGGGCCAGTAGCGTGTCTAGCAGAGTGCCGCACAGACCGGCAAAGACTTGCCCGCTCCGGTCCTCATCCGCATCCGGGGCGTCACCTATGAGCATGAGCGGTGCGTTGAACGGGCCGGACGGCGCCAGAGTGTGCATGGCGGTGCCACGCAGCGAGCATGTGTCAAACTGCTCCATGGCGCTGCGCAGGGCGTCCGGGGTGGTGGCCTGTGCCGCAACCTGCTGGGCAAGGGCCACGGACTCGCTCAGGCTGGCAATGCCGCCTTCCACCAGTGGGGGCGGGGTGGGCCGCTGGACGGCAGGAGGGGTGGCGGGTGCTGGGGAGTGTTGTAAAGGAGCGGTTGCGGGCTGTGGCTGCCCGGTGCGTCTGCCCTGCTCACGCACAGGCGGAAGCCGGAATGCCCCTGCCTCCGCCAGACGGTGGTCCGTGGCGTTGTCGGTAACGGCGGTATCCACGCCCCATTCAGTATAGAGGCGGAGCAGGGAGAGGGCGTCTTGCATTATCCCGACCGTATCACAAGCAGGGGGTGGAGCAGAATATGGCGCGGATGGTTTGGCGGTTTGGCATGAGCGCGGTAGAGAAAAGCCAGCCGTTCATGTCGTTCCTCTCCGCTATGCTGGCAGGTGTGGGGCGGCTGCCGCGGCAACCCGGTGCTGCCGCCTCAGCTTGAATAGGGTTCTTATGCTGTTTTGTCGCCTTATGCCTACGGTTTTCCTGTTGTCCGCCACAATGCTGGTGGCGCCCGCCCTTGCCTCCGTACCCGAGCCTGCTCACGTTCTGCACCATAAAGATGGTCCGGTTGACCAGACCGCCAAAGGGCGTGTCGATTCGGAAGCCTTCCTGCGTGGCATCGTAGCCGTGCGTCTGGGGGATGATCTGGAGGCCGCGCAGGCCTTCCGCACCGCATTGCAGGCAGACCCGGCAAACATGGACCTGTTGCGGCAGGCCTTTGTGCGGAACGTTATGGCGGGGGACCCGCAGGCAGTGGAACTGGCGCGGCTGGTGGACAAAACCCCCGAGGACCGCAGCGTTATCTCAGCACTGGTTCTGGGGAATGACGCCGCAACCCGTGGCGCATGGCCCGATGCGGTGCAGTATTACCACCGCGCGGGGGCCGACCCCATGGCCCATCTGATCATGCCTTTGCTGTTGGCGTGGTGCCAGCAGGCGCAGGGTCATGCAGATGTGGCAATAGACAGTCTGCTGCACGCCCAAAGCTCCGTGCTTATGCCGTTTAATGCCCTGCACGCCGCCATTATTGCGCAGGTTTCTGGCCTGTCCGATAAAGCTGGCGCTCTGTTTGAGCAGGCGCAGAAGAGTATGCCGGGTTATGACATGCTGCTAACCCGCTCCTATGCAGCATGGTTGTGGAACCACGGGCAGCAGGACAAAGCGCGCACCATTATTCGTAAACTGGTGGAAACAGACTCCATTCTGGGGCTGGCTGGTCCAGCGTTGCAGGCCAATATCAGCCATTACCCTGTTACATCCGCGCGGGAGGGCATTGCCCGCGCTTATGTGCTGACGGCTTTTTTGCTGCGTCAGCAAGCCCACGAGCAGGCACAGCAGGGTGGAGGGGCCGAAGGCGCGGCCCTGAACCTTTACCAGTTTAATGAGGCTGCCCGCCTGATGCTGGGCTTTGCCCTGTCCATGGACCCTACACTGGTTGATGCCCGCCTGATGCTGGCTGAAATTCAGGACGATGAGCAGCATTTTGACGCTGCGCGGGAAACACTGGTGCGTGTACCTCCGCAGGACCCGCTGGCCATTGTAGCAACATTGCGTTTGGCCGTGCTGGAAACCACCAACGACCACCCGGCAGACGCCATTCCCCTGTTGCAGCATCTGGCCCAGCAGGCGCCGGGGCAAATTGTTATTGAACGTGCACTGGGCAATGCGCTGAGCCAGACAAAAGACTGGAACGGCGCCATAGCGGCCTATACCCGTGCGATTGATCTGGCCAATGCGCAGAAGACGCCGGACTGGACGCTCCTGTTCCTGCGCGGCATGGCCTACCACGAGGCGGGGGACTGGGAACACGCCAAGAGCGACACCCGCGCCGCGCTGGCTTACGCGCCGGATGAGCCGCTCCTTCTCAACTTTTTGGGTTACGGCATGGTCGAACAGCATGAAGACCTGAAGGAAGCCGAAAAACTCTTACGCAAGGCTCATGAGCTGGACGGGCAGGATGCCGCCATAACAGACAGTCTGGGCTGGGTGCGTGTGGAGCAGGGCGATTTGGCCGGTGGTATTCCCCTGCTGGAAAAAGCAGCCGAGCAGACGCCAGAGGACCCGGAGGTGAATTATCATCTGGGTGAGGCCTACTGGCGTGTGGGCCGCAAGGCCGAGGCGGTGGACCAGTGGAATGTTGCGCTTGGCCTGCACCCAAGCCCCGCGGATGAAGCTCTTATTCGCACTGCGTTACAGAAAGCGGGTGTAACCCCAACACCCCAGACAACCGGGCAGGCCGCGCCTGCTCAACCCGCTCAGGAACAAGGAAAACATACGCCGTGACTGTTGCAGCATTGGACGTTTCCACCTTTGCATTCACAGAGGCCGCGCCCGCCAAGGTCAATCTGTACCTGCATGTCACAGGTCGGCGGGCAGATGGGTACCACCTGCTGGATAGTCTAGTGGTGTTTGCTGGCGCGGGAGACGTGCTGCACTACCAGCCCGGCCCCACTCCTCTGCAACTGGAGATTACGGGGCGGTTCGGCCGTGCGCTGGATTCCTCGGCCGCCGGGGCGGATAATCTTGTGCTCAAAGCCGCACGGGCCTTGCAGGAACTGTGCGGCACGCAGGCGCATGTGCAGGGTGGCCGGCTGGTGCTGGAAAAAAGCTGCCTGTGGCGTCTGGCATTGGTGGTGGCTCGGCCGATGCCGCAGCCGCCCTGCGTCTGCTTGACCGGGCATGGAACGTGCAGGCCAGCCGGGCGGACCTGCTTAAAGTGGCAGAAACACTGGGTGCAGATGTGCCGGTCTGCCTGTTAAGCCAGACCACCCGTATGGAAGGTATTGGTGAAAACCTGACTCCGGCCCCCCACCTGCCGGAATGCGGCATGGTGTTGGTGAACTGCGGGCAGGCTGTGTCCACGCCGGAAGTGTTTCGCCGCCGGGAGGGTGATTTTCTGCCGCGTGCCACCATGCCCGATGGCTGGTCCAGCCTTGCGGATGTGGTGACGTTTTTGAAACAGCAGGGCAATAGTCTGGAAGAGCCAGCCTGTGTGGTATGCCCCCCAGTGGGCCATGTGCTGGCCGATATTGCCGGGCAGGATGGATGCGTGCTGGCCCGGATGAGTGGGTCTGGCGCAACGTGTTTTGGCATCTTTGCCACACCGCAGGCCGCACGGCAGGCGGCCGACAGGCTGGAAGACGCGCACCCGGCATGGTGGGTGTGGGGTGGCGGGCTGGTTTAACCAGCCCATAGGGTTAATTTATCGTCAACGCGTATTATCTATAAAAATTCATTAACTAATTTTTATAATTCGGTCATTATGCCTTCACCTTCATGTGTATTTCTCAAAAGGGGAGGTGTCGGGGTATGGCGCATTACGTCAACACAAACGGTGTCACTTACCAGATCACGGACCATCAGGGGTTTCTGGGTGTGCGGGATGGGTACCATGTGGCCATCACGGCCCCCGATGGCGCACGGATTTATGATGGTGTCATTCATCCGGCCATTTTTGGGGCGTGCACAAATGGAAACGTGTTGCTGGACGAACAGGGTGGCCCTTGTGTTGTTCCCGCTCCGGCAGGGGGCACTTACATTGTGCCGCCGGGGGTACAGGCAACATTTGGCATAGGCCCGGCCACAGGGCACGTGCCGTCGGGTAGCGCATTTTATATTGGGGGCAATGCCGTGTTGGGTGTTGCGCTGGGCGTACCCGCTGGCCTGTGCGTACATGTTGTGGGGGGCTGCGCCATGTTTGCGCCAGCGGAACCTGATGCAACGCTGAATGGTGTGGTGCTGGATATTGCCTATGGCGGCGTGTTTACCTGCGGCACGGGTGCGGCCGATGTGCTGTGTGGCGCCACGGTGCGCTTTGGGGCCGGGGGTGGCACGCTGGTCGTCAACGCGGACCACAGGGTGTTTGACCTGTCTGGTACCGCGATTTTGGATTACAACCCCGAACAGACCATGATTGAGGTCCGCCACGCCAGCCAGCCTGTTGCGGCGTACCATATTACGGCCAGCGGCTCCTGCCGGACGATTGTGCTGCATGGGGCGGACAACGCGGAAGTTGGGCGGTTTACGGTGGAACTGGCCCACGACGCAGTGCTGGCGGCGGGGGAATACCGGGTGGCGGATACCCTGCACCCGCTCCGTGTCGCAGAGGATAGAACACAGGCCCGCACAAAAGCCTGCTTTATTGAGGGCACACATCTGAACATTGGCCGGAGCGAGGTCATGTTGGACACACTCCAGACCGGCAGTCTTGTGGATGTGTGGACTCAGGGAGGAACAACCACACAACGCCTTTTGTGGGTTGAGCGTGGGCATGTGCAGGTCCGGCCCGCGTTGCCGGAGGAAGAGGCAGGTTACCCCATCCGGGTTTTGCGGCACGCGCTGGGGCCAAACCGGCCGGAGCGGGATCTGCTGCTTACTCCCCACCATAGTGTGCTGCATGACGGGCAGTTTGTGCCCGTACGGACGCTGGTTAATGGTGGCAGTATTTTCTATGACCACAGTATTACTGCTTACAATTACACACTTGTACAAACAGAAACTCACGCAGTGCTGGTAGCCGAGGGTGTGCCAACGGAGTGTTATCTGGCGCAGGACCACAGGCAGAATCCTGTGTGGGGTGGGGATATGCTGCGCATTGGCCATGCCGCCCCGCATGTGTGGGAAAAGGAAGTGCTCCCCCAGCTTGGCGGGCAACAGGTGTTGGCAGAGGCTTTTGCCCGGTTGCAGGAGCGGAGTCCCGGTGTGCCCGGTTGCAGGCCCCGTGTGGATGCGCCCCCACTGAGCATGGACCCGGAGTTGTTTTTGGTTACGGACAAGGGGCAGCGCGTTCGGCTGCTGCGGCGGGATGGAGACAAGTTTTTTTACATGCTGCCAGCAGGGGTGGAAAAAGTTTTTCTGGCCTCACGCACCTGTAAGCCATCCGGGGTCATTGGCCCTTATGTCGATGACCGGCGTGTGCTGGGGGTATCCATTGGAGGCATAACCCTGTTTAGCGGCGGCCGCCATGTAGCGCAGACCCAGCACCTTAAGGCCGAAGGGGCTGCATGGTCCGGCTGGCATACGGTGGAGGCCGCTGGGGCTAGCCGCTGGACCTCCGGCTATGCCGAGTTGCCGCTTAAAGGCATGAAAGAGGGTCAGATGGGGCTGCTGACCATTCAGGTCCTTGCAGCCGGTCCTTATAAGGTGGATCAACCCGAGAGGGTGGAAGCGGACAAGCTGCGCGCCTGACCCTGCTGGTATGGGGGGAATAAAATGCCCCCCACATTTAAAGCGGGATCAGGACTTATGGCACTGGCGGATATGGTTAAAAACCGCGCTCAGCCCCATGGCGGCCAACGCACCAAACAGGCTGGCCCGCAGACCGGATGAGACAAAAACCGTAAACGGGCTGTTCAGCCTGCGGGCCTTGGCCTCAAACGGACCTTCGGACCCGTAAGCGCCGGGTACGGGTTCGTACAGGTCATCTGGGCTGGGGGCCGTCTGCCCCAGTCATGGCTCATCTGGGCTTTGTAACCCCGGTCGGCCAGATGGGCCTCCCGGCAGCCGGGGCCAGCAAAGCGCCACAGCGCCGCAAAGCTGTTGGCCCAGCCAATGGAAATGGAGCGGCTGGTAGTAAAGGCCGCCCGGCAGATAGCCTCCGCCGCCACTTCAGGCTCATAGACAGGACCAAAGGGTTTGAGGCGCTTGCCGGTCAGGTTGCGGGTCCAGTTGTAATGCGGGGTGTTAATGGCGGGCAGATCCACCATAACAACGCGAATATGGTCCGCATCGTGGCGCAGCTCTGTTCTCAGGCTATTGCAGAAGGCTCGCAACGCTGCGCGGGACCCATTTTCTGCCGCTTGCAGGGGCAGGTCGCGCAGGGTGGGGGCCAGATCAAGGTTGATGATAGCCCCTTGCCCTCTGCGCCGCATCACATTCAGTGCCGCCAGTGTGCCATTAACGCTGCCAAGGTAGGTTACCTGCGTTGCGCGCTGGATGTCCTGCGCGGTTAACGCGGCAACCTGCCCCACAACCGTAGCACCAGCACAGTTGGCCCAGACGGAAATGGGGCCCAGTTCTGCCTCAATATGGTCAGCGGCATCCTGCACGGCCTGCGCGTCGGTTACATCCACGCTCACAACCAGAGTGCGGATGGAGTGCTGGGCCAGGTTCTGCGCCGTGGCCTCCAGGCGTGCCTTGTCACGCCCAAGCAGAGCGACGTCAAACCCTGCGCGCCCCAGCGCACGGGCTGCCGCACGGCCAATACCCGACCCTGCTCCCGTAATGACCGCAATCTGAGTTGCCATGCCTGTTGTGCCTCCCGCGTTGGTTGTGATGGTGTGGATGCGTGGTTGAAACGATGTTTTCCTACCTGCGCGAGCAGGGGAAGGAGTGCAAGGCGCGCCAGAGCGGTCCTGCCTTGTGTGTGCAGGTGGCTCCGGCTTGGCCTTATGCTGTGTTTACAGGTAGCGCAGGGCCAGAAAACCGCCAAGCAGCAGTAAGGCAAAAGCGCCTGTAACCAATGGCAGCCGGTTTTCCAGAAATCCCTGTATGGCGGGGCCAAACCGTTTGAGCAGGCCCGCCACCAGCGCAAAGCGCAGCCCGCGTGTGACAAGGCTGGCGCAGAGGAAGGGGACAATGGCAAAGTGGGCCATGCCGCTGGCAATGGTGACAAACTTGTAGGGGATGGGTGTTAGCCCCTTGAACAGGATGATCCATACCCCCCACTGGCGGAATTTGTCCTGCAGCGCGGCCAGCGTGTGTTCGGCATGGTAAAAATGTACAATGGGCTTGGCCAGTGTATCCAGCAGGAGTGCGCCAATCAGCCAGCCCAGCAGGCCACCGGCAACGCTTGCCATGGTGCAGATGGCGGCATAACGCCATGCCTTGTCCTTTTGGGCCAGTACCATGGGGACCAGCAGCGTTTCGGGCGGGAGGGGGAAAAAGCTGGCCTCAGCAAAAGCCAGTGCCGCCAGCCATAACGGGGCATGTGGGCTGGCGGCGTGCCGCAGAACGCGGGCGTAAAGTTTGTCGAGCATTCTTGTCAGTTACAGTCGTTCTCTGCGTAGCACGTCTTCGGCTTTGCTGTGGATCAGGTCGTATTCAGCCTGTGTCAGGTTGCCCCGATGCAGCATTTCGCTCGCACGGGCAAGGGCATCGCGGGCATGGGTGGCGTCTGGTATGGGGTAACGGCGGCCGGGCAGGGCAAAGGCGCTGTCGGGCAGGGCGTTGCGTTCTTCCGTGGTCAGCTTGGACATGTGCGTATTCCTGTTCCCTCGGTTAAAGGTCGGAGGCACTTTCCACTTCGTCCAGTTCCGCCATGGCGGCTTCTGCACTTGTGGTTGGCACGTCGGAAACTGGCGTGCTCCGGAGTTCCGGCGCCGGAGGGCGCGGCACGGGAACAGCTGTTAGTGTTCGCGTGACATGGAAAGCAGTCAAGACGGCAAATGAGCCAAACAGCACCGCGCCTATAGCTTGGCCCACCTGTACCCCCTGCGGGCCAAAGCGCGCGCACAGCAGAACAAACGGAATGGTTCCCAGCGTCGCCCGCCCCCAGTTAAAGGCGGTGGAGTAAAGTGGAAAGCCAAGGTTGTTGAATGCGGCATTGGCCACAAACAACATGCCCACAAACAGATAGCTGCCAATGGTCCATGTGCAGAACAGGTGCAGGAGGGCCGCGGCGTTACCCTGTGCATTATACATGGCAATAATCAGATTCTGTGCAAAATAGAGGGCGCCCCATGTTAGCCCCACACTCAGCACGACCAGCTTAAGGGCGGCCACCAGTGTTTCACGCACACGGTCGGGGCGGCCTGCGCCCAGATTCTGGCCCATAATGGGGCCAACAGAACCCGTTAAGGCAAACACGAGCGAGAACAGAACCGGCACCATACGCTCAATGGAGGCCTGCCCGGCCACGGCTTCCAGCCCAAAGCCGGACATGGCCCGTGTGACGTAAACGCCCCCGGCAGGCGTTGCCAGATTGGTCAGTATGGCGGGGAGCGATATGCCAGCAACCCGGCGGGTGTCGGGCACAATGCGGTGCAGGCAGGGGCGGGCAAGCATACTGTGCCGCAAAGCCCCACGCAGCCCGGCCCCAGCCACAACCAGACGGGACAGGATGGAACTGATGGCCGCCCCCATAAGCCCCTCATGCAGGCCAAAAATAAACAGCGGGTCCAGCACGGCGGCCACCATGGCCCCCATAAGGGTAATGTGCATGGAGCCTTTGGCATCCCCCACAACCCGCATAAGGGCGGAGCAGCCCATGCCCACGCAAATCAGGGGCAGCGCCACGCTCAGGGTGCGCAAATAGGCTGTGGCCTCGGTCAGGGTTTGCCCCTGTGCGCCAAACAGACTGAGTATGGGAGTGGCGGCCAGTGCCGTGGCAAGGCCCAGAATCCCGGTTACACCGGCCATGACAATCATGGCGGAGGAGGCAAGGCACCGGGCCTCCTCGTGCCTGCCTGCCCCGATCTCGCGCGCTGTGGCCGCACTTATGCCAATGGTCAGCCCGATGGAAATGGCAATCTGTAGGCCAATAACAGCACTGGCAAAGCCTATGGCGGCGGTCATGGCCGTGTTGTTGAGGTGGCTGATATAGATCATGTTGAGCATATCAACCGCAAACACGGCCATAAGCCCAATGGCCCCGGTTCCGGCCATAACCAGCACATGCCGCATGATGCTGCCTGTTGTAAAACAGGCTTTGGGGCGGCTACCGGGCGAAGAGGGCCGGATCATGCTGGCTCCGTTGGGGCTGGCTTCCTGCGTAGGGGTACGCGTGGACGGACTGTTAAGGTGGGGCAGTATGTCATGTCCTTGCGGCGCTGCGAATAACCTGTGCGTGGATTAAACCGCATGGCAAGGCTGATTTTTGGGGCAGTCCGCGCCGGAGGAGGCGATATTTGCGCGTAAGGGGCGGGGGATGCGTTATGCTGTGTACTGCGACCTGCTATGCGTACCGCGTATGGAGTGCCCACCTGCGCCCTGTGCCGTGCAAGGTGGCGCTTTACCGGTGAATTATCGCGGTGCAGGGCTGGTCTGGCCATGCCCCAGCCATGTTGCCAGGGCGGAAAACACATAATACCCTGCTGTTTTGTGCCAGATGCTGGGGGTAAAACCGTAAGGTCGCCCCATAAATGGTAAGACGCTGCGACCAAGCGGTATAGGCATGGGCCGTGCTTGGTCGTAACGCTCCCCCTTAGAGAAAGCGGCAGGTTTGCGCAAGTAATGGATAGGCCATATGCGGGGGATGCGCGGCTTTTAAGACACGCTAACCCGCCATATGCCCCCGCAGGCCCGAAGGATGGATGACAATAGGGCGTGTGGTTGCTAAACCCCCCTCGCTGCAGCCTTCCTTCCTAATTCGTGTAACAGCTGAGGCCGGGAACCGTCCTTGTCATGAAAATCGTCGCCTGTAACAGCAACCTGCCACTGGCCCAGGCCGTTGCCGCAGAGCTGAACCTGCCCCTGTGTAACGTAACCGTGCGCCGCTTTGCGGACATGGAAGTGTTTGTTGAAATTCATGAAAACGTGCGTGGTGAGGATGTCTTTGTCATCCAGAGCACCTGCACGCCCACGAATGACAACCTGATGGAACTGCTGATCATGCTGGACGCCCTGCGTCGCGGGTCGGCCAAACGCATTACTGCGGTTATTCCGTATTTTGGGTATGCCCGTCAGGACCGCAAGTCCGGGCCACGCACCCCCATTAGCGCTAAGCTGGTTGCCAACCTTCTGGTAGAAGCCGGGGCAAGCCGTGTGCTGACACTGGACCTGCACGCCATGCAGATTCAGGGCTTCTTCGATATTCCGGTTGATAACCTGTACGCTGCTCCGCTGTTTGTGCGCGATATTCATGCACAGTATGGGGACCGTGACCTGATGATTGTCTCCCCCGATGTGGGTGGGGTTGTGCGTGCGCGCCAGTTGGCCCAGCGCCTGAACACAGATCTGGCCATTATTGACAAGCGGCGTGAACGCGCTGGTGTGTCCGAGGTCATGAACGTGATCGGGGATGTTAAGGGACGCCACTGCCTGCTGGTGGACGATATTGTGGATAGTGGCGGCTCGCTGTGCAACGCGGCCCGCGCCATTGCCGAACAGGGTGCGGCCTCCGTTGGGGCGTATGTGACCCACGGTGTGCTGACCGGGCAGGCTGTTCCCCGTATTGCCGATTCTCCGATTGAAATGCTGACCCTGACGGACAGCATCAAGGCAACGGAAGCCGTTACGGCAGCGTCCAATATCCGCCAGATCACCATTTCCGGTCTGCTGGCCCGCGCCATGCGTGCCGTGGCGGACGAAAGCTCCGTGTCCTCCCTGTTTGACTGAGGTGTCATGAGCCAGCTTCTCCCCCGCCCTTACTGGTATCTGCGTCACGGTCAGACGGACTGGAACCGGGCTGGTCTTTCGCAAGGGCGCACAGATGTGCCCTTGAACGAGACCGGTATTGAACAGGCGGTGGAGGCTGGTCGGCTGATTGAACAGGCCGTGCGTGCGGCAGGGCAGGGGAGTAGCATTACCCGTATTGTCTGCTCGCCTCTGGAGCGCGCCCATAAGACCGCATCCATTGTGCGGGACGAACTGGCAGCCCACGGCCTGCCCCTTTTGCCGCTGAGTGTGGATGATGGGCTGGCCGAGGTTTGCTTTGGGGAGCAGGAAGGCCAGCCGATTGCCGACTGGTATGATGACTGGATTGCCGAGCAATACACCCCACCGGGAGCAGAGCCGTTTGCGGAGCTCAAAAGCCGGGCGGCGCAGGCAGTCAACCGGGCGACTGCGCCAGAGGGGCTGCCCCTCATTGTAGCGCATGGTGCGCTGTTCCGCGCTTTGCGTGCGGTTATGGCATTACCGGCCAATGTGCGCCTGCCCAACGCCATTCCCCTAAGTGCTGAGCATAACGGGCAGGCGGGCTGGACCCTGACCGAACTCCCCCTTTCGCGCTAAGTCCGTTTTGGGCGTGACTGGCTTGCGTGCCGAGCTGGTCTCATTCAACAAGAGTGAATGACTGACCCTTCTGGCATACAGGCTGCATCCATCCGGCGATTTTTACTCTCTCCCGCTGGTGGGGCAACGGCTCTTCTGCTGGCCTCTCTTGCCGGGCTTGTTCTGGCAAATTCGGCATGGGCGGCGGGCTATGCTGCGTTGATAACAACCCCCATGCGGCTTTCCATCCTTGGTGCTCACGGGCCGGAAACTCTGGAAGCATGGGTTTCTGATGGGTTGATGACCCTGTTTTTTCTGGTGGTCATTCTCGAAATCAAGACCGAAATCGTCTCCGGTCATCTCTCATCACTCCGGCGTATTGCCCTGCCGCTTATTGGTGCGCTGGGGGGCATGGTCGTGCCTGCGCTGCTGTACCTGCTGGTTACATACGGGCACTCCGAAGCCATGCGTGGCTGGGCCATTCCTGTTGCAACCGATGCCGCGTTTACATTGCCCATTATTCTTGCCCTTGGGCGGCATGTCTCGCCCGGTGCCAGAATCTGGCTGATGGCCCTTGCCATTTTTGATGATGTGCTGGGCATTGTGGTGATTGCCCTGTTTTACGGTAGTGCCCCGTACTGGCCTGCCATGGTGGCAGCTCTGCTGGCCTCAATCGCTCTGATTGGTGCAAACAGGGTAGGGGTGAGAACCCTAAGGGGGTATGGCCTTGGCTGCGCTTTGCTGTGGGGCGCACTTCTGGCTTCGGGCCTGCACCCAACACTGGCTGGCATGGTCACGGGTCTGTGCCTGCCCGCCACGACACATGGAAAGGATGCCGCACAGGCCAGCCCCCTCGCACGGGCCTCAGCAGCCTTGTCCCCTTTTGTGACATGGGTGGTTCTGCCGCTTTTTGGTTTTATGAATGTGGGTGTCTCGCTGGCAGGGGTTCATGCAGGCATGATGCTGGAGGCTGTTCCGCTGGGGATTATGGCCGGGTTGGTTATTGGTAAACCTGCGGGCGTTTTTGGTGCGACAGTTTTGTGCACCAGACTGAAGATCACCACATTGCCAGCCCAAACACCCATGTCCATGCTGTTTGGTCTCTCGCTACTCTGCGGTATCGGTTTTACAATCAGCCTGTTTATTGCCAATTTGGCGTTTTCGGAAACATGGCTTGTTACATCAGCCAAGATAGGGATTTTTTCTGGGTCGGTGCTGTCCGCTATTATGGGGTGGCTATGGCTGCGTTTCCTGCATGGGCGCAACGTGCTTCCGCCACAACAGGCTGGTGTTCAGTAGCGGTAGACTATGTCCAACGGCCTGTGCAAGCAGGCACGGTGTGGGGGCAAAACCGTGTGGCCACCACACACCGTGTGCAGTCCGCCAACGCCCTCATACCCGCGTTCTGGGGGGCTGAGAAAAGAGTGACGGGTCATGCAAGGCGCGGAGTCTGACGCATTGCGGCAGCATCCGGCGGATCATTTTCATGGTAGCCAGATCAGACAGACCCGTCTGTTCGGAAAACCAGTCCAGTTCTTCCTGCAAAAAGAACCCGCGCACTTCTTCTTCCGTTGCGGGTGCGCTGTTGGGCGCGCTCTGCCAACGGCGGATTGTGTCGGTCATGCCCATGGCCTGTGCACGTTTTTCCAGCTTACTGGGCTGGTCTGGCCGTGGCACTGGGCCAAGCACTTCGTTCAGGGCGGTTAACAGGCCGGACCTGTCCAACGTCGCCCCGGTGATGAAGTCCCCAACATGCGTGATGGCATTGGTGACGGAGTGAAGGAATGTCATTGGAAGCCCCCTGTCGTTGAAAAGGAGATACAGGTGCAACGGGCCGCAGGGTGGCAGAGTTGCGGGCACGAACATTAAAAATAAAACACATCTGGCCCTTCTGTGTGGGCAGCCTTGTGCGGGTGGCTCTGGCAAAGGTTTTGGCTGCTCCCTACATTAATGGGCATTACGCTGCTGGTTCCGTTGGGGAGCAGGGCGCAAGAGAAGGAAATACCATGTCTGATCTGATCGTTCTGGGCTTTGACCATATTGATGACGCCACCAAGGTGCTGACGGAATGCCGCGCACTCCAGAAGGAATATCTGCTGGATCTGGAAGACGCCGTTGTGGTCACGCGGGATGCCAACGGCAAGGTGCACCTGCACCAGAGCGTGAATTTGGAAAAGGCAGGGGCATCCTGGGGGCTGTTCTCGGGCGGGTTCTGGGGTGCTGTGGTTGGGTTGCTGTGCCTTAACCCGCTGGCCGGATTTGTGATTGGTAGCGCCGTTGGCGCCGGGGCTGGGGCACTGGCAGGCAAAATGTCCGATTACGGGATTGATGACGGGTTTATTACCAAACTGAGCGACACCATTCCGCCCAACACATCCGCCCTGTTTGTGCTGGTGCGCAAGTCCCAGCCGGAAAAAGTGCTGGCCGACATGCAGCAGTTCAAGGGCCACGCCCGCATTCTTCAGACGTCCCTCTCCCCCGAGGCGGAAACAAAGCTCAAAGCCGCATTGGGCGATACGTCCACCGCTGCGCAGCCAACGGCCTGAACAGCCGTTACAGGTGGTTATGAAGGGGCTGGCAGGCATAGGTCTGCCAGCCCTTTTTTGTGCCCCGTTGGGAGCACCGCGTAGAGCTGGAGCAGACTTTATGCGGCGGAGCGTTGTGTACGGTGGTGGGGCATAGTAGGGCCTCGGTGGCTTTTACTCCTTTTTTGTGTCGGGTTTTGTCACCATGGTACGTCTTGTCATACTCTCGGTCGGGACATTCATCTGGCTTGTGACCGAGATCATGCCCATTGGTCTGCTGACCGACATTGCGCAAGGCCTGCACGTTTCGCCCGGGCAAGCGGGGCTGCTTGTTACGGGGTATGCGTGGCTGGTGGCGGTGACGGCCATACCATTAACCCTGTTAACGTCCGGCGTGGACCGGCGCACGCTTGTTGCTGGTCTGTTACTGCTGGCCGGGTGTGTGGATGTGGCCTGCGCCTTTGTGACCAACTATGCCGTTATGGCCGTGTTGCGCATTATACTGGCGTTTGGGCATGGTATTTTCTGGTCGGTTATTGCCGGGGTTGCGGTCCGGCTGGCGCCGGATATGCCGGTTGCACGGGCAACGGGCTGGGCCTTTGGCGGGGTGGCTGTTGGGTTTGCCGCGGGTATTCCGCTGGCGTCCGCCATTGGGCAGTGGTTGGGCTGGCGTGCGGCTTTTGCTGTTTGCGGTGTCAGTGCGTTGGTGGTGTTTGCCGCCGTGCTGGCACTTTTGCCCGCCATGCCCGCGCAGCGCAGGCACCTTGACCTGCGGCGTCTGCTCCGTCAGCCGGTATTTGCGTATATTGCGGTGCTGACCATGCTGGTTATTACCGCGCACTTTACCGCCTATACTTATGTTGTGCCGTTATTGCAGGATATTCCGCATAGTCCGGAACATCTTATACCCGTTCTGCTTCTGGTTTATGGGGTTTCCGGCATTGGTGGCAACTGGGTTGGGGCGCGGCTGCCCTGTTCGTCCGGCCGCCTTATTGGCATTGCAACGGCGGCTCTTGTTGCCAGCCACGGGGTTATGGTGGCCGCAGGGTGGATGCCCGGCCTGATCTGGGTGGATATGGTTGTGTGGGGGATTGTGAGCGCATTTATGAACATGGCCCCCCAGAACTACGCCATGGAGCTGGCTCCGGATGAGCGGGAGGCCGCCTGCTCCTTTAGCGTAACCGGCTTTAATGGCGGGGATTGGTATGGGGGCTTTGTGTGGTGGGGTCGTGCTGGGGGGCTCCGGCCCTTATGCGGTGCTGGCGTGGAGTGCTGGCATTGCCGTGCTGGCCCTGCTGGTACTGGGCGCGGGCCGGTTTGTGGTTGGGGCCAGAAAACAGGCCTGATCAGGGGGGCTGGCAAAGAGCCGTATGGTGGTCTTTGCCAGCCAGAGTGGCGTTAGAACCCTTGGGAAATCCCGCACAGAATGGTCCGGCGTAGGCCATACTGGGGTGCGCCCACGCCAATGCCGGAACCATCACGCAGCAGGTAGGTATGGTCTCCCAGATTGATGACATCCAGACGCAGCTGCGTATCCCCCTGCCATGCGGTGCCAAAAGTATTATGGATAGTCTGCACGGCAGAAAAATTGACTGTGGCGTAAGGGGTTAATGCAAGACCGTTGGGGATGTCGTTGGCATCATCATCCGCACGCAGGCCACTGCCATACACCATGGTGGCGGACAGGCGGAGCGGAAAGCGCGTTTTGTGGAACAGCGTATAGGCTGCCCCGGCGGAGGCGGTCCAGCGCTGGTCGTGGTCCAGATGGACCCAGCGGTTGCTGATGTATTTCAGGTCATTGGGGTCAAAGTTGAACTGAGCGCTGGTAATGTCTTTGCCTATGGCGCGTGACCATGCAAAATTGCCGTAAAGGGAAAGCGGACCACGGTCGTAGGATGTGCTGACCTCGTACCCGTTAACCTGCCCATGCCGGTAGTTAAAGCCGGTCATGATGATGGGCGCGCCAAACTGGCCTTCATCAATCAGGTTTTTGGCCAGCTTGTAATACGCGTCGAACGAAACGTGCCAGCCGGGCAGAATGGTCTGGTCAAAGCCTGCATCAAAATAATGGTCGCGTTCAGCACGGACTTTGTCATTCTGGTAGTTCTGCGGCGCGCCACTTGTGTTCGCAAAACGGTAAAGCGAGGAACTGCTGACAACCTCGAACGGAGGCGGCGTAAAGTAGCGCGAATATCCGGCGTGCAGGGTGCCGCCGTTCCACGGTTTCCACACAACGTTCACACGTGGGCTGACCTGATGTTCGGATGTGTATTCGCTCACACCATCAAACCGCAGACCGTAGTTTATGGTCAGGTTCTTGAGCGGTTGCCACTCATCCTGCGCATACAGGCCATAAACCATACCGGTTTTGCCGCTACCGTCATGCACACTGATGGGGGTGGCATCGTATGAGCCATCCGCCGCCTGACTGAACACGGAGGATGTGGATTTGGAAACGTTCCGCTCCACAAAAACCTGAAAACCAAACCGTACGGTGTGGTCCCGTGCGGCCCGCCACGTTACATCATGCTGTGTGCCGGTGGAAAAAACAGACCGTGCAGCCCACTGGGCGTTGCCAAAGTAATACAGGTCTCCCGTTGGGTCGGGGGAATAACGCAGGCTGCTGTAACGGGTAAATACGGAATCCTGTAGGCTAAAGGCTCCAATTTCCTTTTGCAGGGACAGGATTGCAAAGTCCGTAATCTGCTTTTGGTGCTCGTTCAGGCTGTTGCTGCTTGGCGTTACATTGGCGGGGGGCGTGTAGTCATGGTTCCAGTCCTGCCCCGGGTTGTTGGGCAACTGGTATTCCGCGTTGGAGACCCCGGCAATCAGGCTTATACGCGTGTCTTCATCCACCGTGTAACGGGTGTGGCCCAGAAAGTGGTACTGGTTGCTCAGGTCATGCAGGGCATTAAACGACCCTGTGGTGTTTTCAATCCCCACCCGGTCATGCACAAAATCCGCCGTGGCAAAAAAATCCCACTTCCCTTTGTGAAAACCGTATTGCAGGGAAGGGAAGAAGTAATCCCGCGCACCGCCGTAAATGGACAGGTTGCCCCCTGCATTGGTGGTGCCGTTTTTGGTTGTAATATCTACCACAGCAGCCTGTAGAAAACCGAACTGGCTAGGTAGTGCACCGGTGGTGAGGGACATGTTGTTGGCAAAACGCGTCATCAACGCCTGCCCGAATACACTTAGCCCTTCGGGGAGCTGCACGCCATCCAGCCGGAACTGCACCTCGTTATGGTCTCCACGAACGTGGATCTGTCCGTAACTATCCTGCGCAACACCGGGGGCTTGCAAAAGAACCTGATTAAGCGGTGCATTATCCCCACCCGGAATGTTTTCCAGAGACTGACGGCTAAACCGGTAAACGCTGGCCCCCGTGGTGGGCGAAAGCTCGGAGCGTGCGCGGTCAAGGTGTGCGGTTACAATAACCTGCTCCGCCTCGTGCGTAGTGTTTTGAGGAATAACCTTTACAGTCTCGCTTCCTTTACGGACCGGAATTTTTTTGGCCGTGGTGGAGGAGGGCTGGGTGTTGGCTGTAGCCGTAACCTGCGGTGTGGTTGTGGCCGTCTGGGCTGCTGCCGTATGGCCCGTTACCACCAGACCGCTCAGGAAAGAGGAGCAAAGGAGAAGACCAGAGGGTCGGAAGGTCATGGTTGCATGTTGCCTGAACTGGAGTGAGCCAAGGGCCGCATAGCTATTAGTTATAATATAACATAACAACTAAAATTATGTGGTTCACGCAACGCGGCAAAACGTCTGTTGTATTTGTGCAACGTATGGCGGGGGCGGCCACACAAGGGGGAGGGGCGTGGGCCACCAAGCCAAACGGCTCCTCCCGCTTTGGACGCAGGAAGAGCCGTTTTATAAAAAATAGAGATAATACAGGGTTATTTTGTGGTGTATCCACCGTTGACCAGAATGGTCTGCCCGGTCATCCACCAACCATCAGAGACCATAAAGCGCACATGGGGCACAATGTCCCCCACCTCGGTCAGTCCCGTGCTGCTGAAGGAGGAAAGTGCGGCAGCCGTTTTGTGGTAGGCCACGGCCTCAGGTTCTTCCTGCCCGTAAAAGAAGGGGGTATCCATTGGCCCCGGTCCAATGGCGTTGACCGAAATGCCGCGTGCCCCCAGCTCCTTGGAGGCGGCGCGGGTAAAGTGTTCAACCGCAGCCTTGGCCCCGGCATAGGTGCTGTAGAATGGCGTGTAAGCCCCAAGCAGGGAGGTAACAATGCTGAGCAGCTTGCCATTGTTGTTCAGATGTTTGCCTGCTTCGCGGATAAACTGGTACGCCACTTTTGTATTAATGGCGAACATGGCGTCGTATTCTTCGTCCGTTGTGTCCGCTATGGTTTTTTTAAGCACCTTGCCTACGGTGTTAATAGCAATATCCAAAGACCCCGCAGCGTGCAGGGTTTTTGCAAACAGACCCGCAACAGCGCCCGGCTGTGTCAGGTCTGCCTGAAAAGCAAAAGCCTGTGCGCCGGTCTGCTGGATGGCGTGTAGGGTTGCCTTGGCATCTGCCTCGCTGGCGGCGCTGTGGTAGTGAATAACAATGGTTTTGGCCCTTTGTGCCGCCAGATCGCGTGCAATCTGGCCACCAAGATTTTTGGCGCCGCCTGTTATCAGGACGGTTTTGCCGGCAATGCTGTGTTTGGTCATGTCTGGACTGCCTTTTGGGTACAAACAGGCCCATGCCCGTTTTTCTGCCTCTCACAGTATCATTGGTGAATTTCAGATAAAGTTCCCCTATATGATAAGACTTGTCAGATTTTACGAACAATATGGGCAGGAGGTAGGCTGGTGGACCGCATAGATCAGTGCCGCATTTTTGCGCGGGTGGTGGAAACGGGCAGTTTTACCCGTGCGGCAGAAACGCTGGGCCTGCCCCGTTCCACCGTATCCACGGCTGTGCAGGCGCTGGAGGGGCGTGTGGGGGCAAGGTTGTTAACCCGCACGACCCGCTCCGTAACGCCCACGCCCGATGGGCTGGCTTTTTACGAACATTGCATCAGGTTGGTGGCGGATATGGACGAGGCGGAGGACCTCTTCCGCCGCGAACGGGGGCATGTGCAGGGCCTGCTGCGCGTCAGCCTGCCAGCCCGTATTGGCCGGCTGATTGTTGCCCCCGCTTTGCCGGAGTTTGTGGCGGCCTATCCGGGTATAAAGCTGGAGCTGGGGGTAACGGACAGGCCCGTTAACCTGACGGAGGAAGGGCTGGACTGTGTGCTCCGGGTCGGCGTTTTGCATGATTCAGGGCTGATTGCGCGGCGTATGGGGCAGATGACGCTGCTTAACGTGGCAAGTCCGGAATACCTTGCCCGGCACGGTGTGCCCCGCATCCCGGCGGATCTGGTGCAGGACGGACACCTTGCCGTGCGTTACATGTCCCCCGCCAATGGGCGGGTGGAGGCGTGGGAGTGGGAGGCGGATGGCCAACTCCACACGTTGGACCTGCCGGGGCCGGTCACGGTGAACAGCTCGGAAACACAAATAGCCTGCTGCCTTGCCGGGCTGGGGCTTATTCAGGTGCCGCAGTATGATGTGCGTGCCCTGGTGGAGAGCGGTAGGCTGTGTGCGGTACTGCCACAATGGTGCGCGCCCGCCATGCCGGTTACGCTGTTATACCCCCACAGGCGGCATCTTTCCTCCCGGTTGCAGGCATTTGCCGGTTGGCTGGAGGGGCTTCTGGCCGGGCATCTGGTCTGATGGCGCCCAGCCAGAGCGTGGGTAGCCTTATTGTTTGCGCGGGATAATAGCCGGGTCCTTGGAGTTTTTATCCGTGTTCATTTCCACCGTTCCCGCCTGAGGGGAGTAGGTGGCATTGGTGGACTGGTTGGGAGCCTTGGGCTGGTGGAAGGCGGAAACAGGACCAAACAGCAGGCTGCCGGTGGACTTGTTCATGGTGCTTTCGGGCTGGCGGGAGCAACCGCGGGTAATAATGGAACAGATGCCATCCGTGCCAATCAGTTCATCATTATTGCCGGTGTAATGCACATCGGCCACCCGGTCATGGTCAAGCCGGATTACGGCCGAGCAGGTCGTGCCGCCGCCGCCGCCAAGCTGGGCAATGGTTGTTGCAATGTCCCCTATGGGAATAAGGGTGGAGCCGCCATAACTCGGTTGGGGCTGCGTGCCGTTGTAGATGTAAATCTGCGTTGTATCGTTAATCTGCTTGGTGGCACTTGGCAGACCGGCGCAGGACTGAAGGTCGTAGGAGGTCATGCCGATCATGGTGATCTGCGCCTTGTGCGCGGCCCGTGAATCAAAATAGCCGCATCCGCTTAACCCGATGGAGAGAGAGGAAAGAGCGAGTAAATTTAAAAGACGACAGTTCATATAATGGAATATCCCAACATCCAGAATGGGCGCATGCCCCCGCGCGGCATGTTAGCCACACCCAGCCTACTGTGTTCTGTCCGCCAGATGCAAGGCGCAAACCGAAGTGTAAAACACGCGCCGTAGTCTTGCCTTCCGCGGCGTAAGCTTTCATCATAGGTTATGCAGTCACATGGGTGGCTACTGTTACAAATGTAAAAGTTACAAGTGCAGCCTGCCTGTTTGCTTTATGCAAACATCACTCCCAATGCTGGGCGTAGCTGTGCCACGCTTTTGGACCTTGCCGCAGGGAGAACTGCCCAGTCATGTCGTTTCTGTTCCGCCATAAGGCGCGTGTGTTTTCTCCCATTCTGCTCATGGTGTTGGGTGGGTGCGCTTATATTGCGCCCGAACAACCTATTGCCCCGCCTTTGCCCGCGCTTGCAAAGCCCGCCCCCTTTACCGCTGCGGACGCGGATTTGGCCCAAAAGCTCAACGCCCTGAATCTGGCCCAGATTGCCGCGGCCAAAAACGCCAGAACCCATGCAGGGCGGAGTGACATTGCGCTTGTTGCCGCAACCATCGGGCAGGACCTGACCGCGCTTCAGGCCCGGTTGACCAAACTGGCAACCAGCCACGCCCTGACCCTAACAGACAAGCCCTCCGCCACTGACCAAAAGCAGATAGATCAGATGCAGCATCTGTACGGAGCCGCGTTTGATAAACGCTATATCCGTTATTTTTCCAGCGCGGATGCCAGAATAAAGCCAGTTCTGGCCAAACAAATAGCAGCCTCCAAAGATACCGATCTGGTTGCAATCGCGCGGGATACGCAGGCTAAACTGGCCACCTATCAGGCACAACTGCACTAAGGCGCTGTTTGCGGCTGACTGCCGCCGGTAGCCGGATATGCCGCAACAAGCTGATAATCGCTTGCAAAAAAGCAGGAAGCCCTGCAAAGGGCGCGCACCATGCTGACCATAGAACTCATCCTGCTTCTGTTGCTGCTGACAGCCGTCAGCAGCCTGATAACCCTGCGCTTGCGCCAGAAGGTTCCGCAACCCGTTATTCTGATTGCGCTGGGTGTGGGGGCTGGGCTGGCGGGCATGAATGTGCGGCTGCACCCCGAACTGTTTATGTTCGTTTTTCTGCCCCCCCTGCTGTTTGCGGATGCGTTCCGTATGCCGCTGCGCGAGTTTGGTGAGCTGCGCGGGCCTATCCTGTTTTTGGCGTTTGGGCTGGTGGTCCTGAGCACCCTGCTGTGCGGGTATGCCATCCACTGGATTCTGCCGGTTATGAGCCTGCCGGTCTGCTTTACACTGGCGGCGGCGCTCTCCCCCACAGATACGGTGGCCGTCTCCAGCCTTATCAAGGGTAGGCGTGTGCCCACGCGGCTGTTGCAGCTTCTGTCGGGCGAGGCGCTGTTTAACGATGCCTCGGGCCTTGTGTGTTTTCGCTTTGCCATGGCGGATGCGCTTACGGGGGAGTTCTCCTACCAGCAGGCTTTTGGCACGTTTTTGCTTGTGGCATTTGGCGGGCTGGCCATTGGCGGGTGTATGGCATGGGTTGCCGCCCGCCTAAACAAGATGCTGACCAACTCCGGGTATGATGAGACACAGTCCCAGATCGTGTTTGTGCTGCTGCTGCCTTTTCTGGTTTATGCCGCAGCAGAGGCTTTGGGGTGTTCGGGTATTCTGGCAGCCGTTGCGGGGTGCATGGTCATCAAGCTTTCGGGGATCATAGAGGACGCATCCACCACTACGCGCCTGCAATCCACCACGGTGTGGACCATGATCAGCTACGTGTTTAACGCGCTTATCTTTCTGTTTTTAGGGCTGCAACTGCCTAGCCTGCTGCAAAGTGCGCGTACGTTGGTACTGGCCCACCATATTGGTATGTGGCGGCTTGGCCTGCTGGTGGTGGAAATTTACGGCATCATGCTGCTTATGCGGCTGGCCGGGGTCTGGCTGTCCATTGCCTGCCGTTGGGCCGTGGCGCGGATTAATAACATTCCGTTTGAGCCAACAGGGCTTGCTGCCAGCCTATTGCTGACTTTTGCCGGTGTACGCGGCGCGGTGACACTGGCCGCTGTGCTGTCTTTGCCCACGGGGGAGGATGGCACCATGCCATTCCCCACGCGTGAGCCGGTGGTGGTTATTGCGGCTGGGGTTATTATTCTCTCCTTGCTGGTGGCCAGTGTTGTTATCCCCCTGTGCCTCAGATTTGTGCCCGCCGAGGAGGTGGACAAAAACGCAGAGGAAGAAAACTTGGCCCGGCAGAAGCTGCTGCGTGCGGCGCTGGACCTGCTGCACAAGGCGGAAGGCACACCTGCCATAGAAACCCCGCCAGAAACGGAGGAGGACAAGGCGGCTATAGAAGCCGCGCGTATGGAGGTGATCGACCGCCTGACCCGGCTCTACCAGAGCCGGTTGGAGCAGGAGGACGCTACTCCCCGTATTGCTCAGGCCGACCGACGCAGCGCCATAAGGCACGCCCGTATGGAGCTGGCCCTGCGGTTACAAATTCTGCGTGCGGAGCGGCAGACCATGCGGGAACTGGTTGCCCGGCAGGAGATTAATGACCAGACGGAATGGAAGCTCCAGCAAGAGCTTGATTACGAGGAAGAGGTTATTCACGCCCTCGTCCAACGTCTGCCACGGGAGGGGTAAAGCCCGACTTGCGCCATTGCGCCCCGCTTAGGGTATGGCCTGATCAAGCAGCACTTCCACGCCGGGTACAATACGCTGGATCAGATCCCCTTCCGGTTGGGGCGTATTGGTGACCACATGAATGCTGGACGAGGCGGCAATATCCTTTTTGGCCGTATTCAGGGCGTCCCGCGCATCTTCACGCCAGTTCAGGGGGTGGATGGGGCCAAGGGCGGCAAGCCCCGCGCGGGCCAGCCGGGCCAGTTGGGTGGAGGCCGCCAGTGCGGGTGTCAGGCCCGCATTGTGTGCGGCGGCCCGCTCAAACGCGCTGTCATTATTAGCCCACAGGATTAACATCCGCTCCAACTCCGGGCGTAACTCGGTGTGGCCGCTGATAAAGGCCTGCGCTTCGGCATTAAAGGCTTCGGCTTCAAAGCTGTCGGGGCTGGCAATGTCTGCTGGAGTGCCAAGGGGCTGTAAGGTGGCGGTCTGCTTGTGCCGGATTTGCAAAAATTCATGGTTATGCGCGTAATTGCGCACGGGTGAGACGGCGGAGAGCAGAATGTCCGCAGCCTCTGTTTCCCCCGGTGCCAGCCGGTCCAGCATACGCAGGGTGTTGGAACGGGTTTTGAGGCCCAGCAGGTTCAGCCGGTCCTGCATCATGGCCAGTCTGGGGTACAGGGTGGCAACATCGCAGCATGTTTCAGGCGACCAGAAGCGTTCCGCCACGGCAATAACACGGGGCCACAGGCGCGCATCCAGCATGTCGGGCGAGACCACTTCGGTCCACAAAGCGGCCTCGGCCCCCAGCACATGGCTTTTCTGCGCGTCACTGAGCGGCGGCAGGGGGGCGTCCGCCGTCTGGTCTGGCACAGCGGGTGTTGGCGCTGTGGCCACCGGGGTATCGGGCGGGGCGGGGCCGGTGGTTTGTGCCGCGGCCTGTGCTTCCGCCGCGCCTTTGTGCGTATCCATCGGGTCGGTGGTGTAATAGGCGCTGGCTGGCAGAAGCCGGTCCAGATAATAGGGGCCGGATATAACCGTGGCGCGGCCTGCGGCAGTGGCCTGTGCGGTGTGGGCGGGGCCACGCCAGCTTTCTATAATGGTGTCAGGCGGGATGTCCGCCTCCTGCACCTCGTCCCAGCCCATAACGGTTTTGCCCCGCAGGCGGAGGGCCTGCGCCACATGGCGGGTATAGTCCGCCTGTAGGGCCGCGACCGACGCAATGTGGTGCTGCTTCATATAGGCCGCAATATGGGGGGATTGCGTCCACTGTTTTGCCACCACCTCGTCCCCCCCAATGTGGAATACAGGGTCGGGGAATAGGGAGGCCATCTCCGCGTACACTGCGTTAACAAAGCCTGCCGTTGCCGGGTTGGTGGGGTCCAGTGCTGCGCGGTTGATCTCCGCCCGGTCGGTGGTGTTGAGCGGCAGGTTGGCGGCATAGCGCGGGTAGGCCAGCAGCATGGCGTAACTGTGTCCCGGCGTATCAAATTCCGGCACAATGCGTATGCCTCTATCCGCTGCCTCGCGCACAAGCTGGCGGATCTGGTCCTGCGTGTAATATTGCCCGTGGCTGCCTACGGTATGCAGGCGTGGGAATTTTTTGCTTTCCACCCTAAAGGCTGCGCCATCGGACAAATGGAGGTGCAGCACATTCAGCTTGACCATTTCCATGGCGTCCAGTTGGCGCATGAGGTCCGCTAGCGGGATGAAGTGCCTGCTTGTGTCCAGCATGAGGCCGCGCCATGCAAAGCGCGGTGCGTCCTCCATATGGGCCTGTGCCAGAACGGGGCCATCCAGCTCCTGCCGTACAAGCTGGCTCAGGCTGGCCATGCCGTGCAGCACGCCCGCAGGCCCCTGCGCCGTGAGTGTTATGCCGGTGGGCGCAACATCCAGCATATAGCCTTCCCGCATGGTTGGGCCGGGGAATGCCGTATCCTTTGTGGTCTGGATTGTGAGCTCAAGCCCGCCTTGTGCATCGGGTGTAGTGGTAAAGTCCACCGTGCGGCCTGCAAGGATGGAAAGCCGGGTGCGCAGCCGCTCTGCCGCACGGAGCAGCAGCGGCGTGGGTGGCGTGTTCCATTTCAGGGTCAGGCTTTGGGGCAGGGCAAAGGCGGCCCCGGTGCTTTGCATAACGGCAGGGCTGGGCATGACCTGCGGCAGGCGCACTCCGTTGCGGGCAAAGGTAGGTGGCAGGTTGTTCTGGCGTGCATCCAGCACGGTCTGCGCCAGAGCCGTATGGGGTGTGGCCCCTGCCAGAGCAAGCCCACACAGCAGCAGGGTTCGGATGGAAGTTTTTTGAAAACGATTGGGTCATGCTGCTATTTTTTGGGTCGAGAGCGCGAGGGACAGCGTATGGACCCATGCCGTATCCACCTGCCATCCGGCCAGTTGGGCTGCGTGCAGGGCGGCTCCCCCCAGCGGGGGAAGAATGGGGGCGGTCGGGGGGCGTTCCAGCATGGTGGCAACACGCTCGCGTACAAATGGGCTGTTCATAACGCTACCACCATAACTCCACGGCAGGGTGGAGGTTTGGTCAGCCGTTATGCCTTTGCTGGCCGTTCGGGCCAGATTGGCCAGATGGTCCCCCGCCGCATGGAGGAGCGCGCGGGCGTGGGGGTCCTGCGCATGGGCCAGCATATGCACCGTTGGGGCCACGTCCCCCACGGCGGAGCGTGGGTGGGGGCGTGTGCGCAGCCATTCTCGCAGGGCATCTGCCGCGCCAGCTCCCTGCGTGGGGAGGTCAAGCGCATGGAGCAGCCCACGTGCGAACGGGGCAAATGGAACGTCCGGGTCGTCCAGAAAGCGGGCGGCATGGTTAAGGGCGTGGCAGCCTATCCAGTAGCCTCCGCCTTCATCTCCAAACAGCCAGCCCCAGCCTCCGGCGCGGGCGGTACGCCCATCAGCCGTGCTGGCCTGCGCTACGGAGCCTGTGCCAGCCAGCACAAAAATGCCTGCACCACCAGCAAAGGCCGCGCGGTGGGCTGTTTGCACATCGTTTTCCAACGCTATGGGGATGTGGGGGCCAAGGGCGGCGCGGGCCACGTCCACCTGCTGGTGGGAGGAGGGTCGGGCTGCATCATACCCCGCCATGCCCAGCACCGCAGCACATAGGCCCGTATGGGGGACGGTTAGCAGCAGGTTCCGCAGGTTATGCGCCCATTCCGGCCTGTCGTAGGGGTTGCAGCCTGGCCCGTTGGCGTGGGCCAGCACGCGGGCATCCTGCGTAATCAGTGCAACCCGCGTGTGGGTGCCCCCGCCATCCAGCGCCAGAATGGTTTGCGCATGAGCCATCAGGATACCGTCTGGCTTTGCTGGGCGGTAGGGCCAACGCCCCGTGCGGCCTGCACGGCCAGCAGTTCCAGCGCTCTGCGCAGGTGGCCATCGCACAGGCGCAGCAGCATACGGCCCTGTGCCGGTTCCAGCCCGTGGCGGAGCAATATGGCCAGTTTGATGGAACCATCCGCCTTAAGCAGGGCCGCCTGCGCCTGCTCGTCGGAGCAGTTGGTCAGTTGTGTAATCATGCGCAGGGCGCGGTGCACCAGCTTGGTGTTGACAATACGCATGTCCACCATATGCCCCCGCCACGTATGGCCAAGGCGGACCATGAGTGTTGTGGAAAGCAGGTTGAGGCAGATTTTCTGCGCTGTGCCTGCCTTCATGCGTGTGGAGCCAGCAACCACCTCCGGTCCTGTTTCAGTCAGGATTCCCACATCGGTTTCGGCCATTAGGCGCGCGCCGGGGGTGCAGGACAGGCCAATGGTCAGGCTGCCGCAGAAGCGGGCGCTGGCAAGGGCGGCGCAGGTGTAGGGTGTGCCGCCACTGGCGGCAATGCCAATGACCACATCATCCGCCTTGGGGTTGTGGCTGGTTATGGCGCGCTGGGCTTCCTCCTCATCATCCTCCGCACCTTCCACGGGGCTGAACAGGGCGGCCTCTCCTCCGGCCAGCAGCAGCACCAGCCGCTCGGACGGCCACCCGTAGGTGGGAATCAGCTCCACGCCGTCCTGCAACCCTATGCGGCCCGATGTGCCCCGCCCCGACGTAAAAAAGCCTTCCCCCACGTTCCAGCCGGGGCACGGCCTGTGCAATGGCGGCTTCCATGTCCGGCAGGGCGGCCTTGACCGAAGCCGTGGCGGCAAGCTGGCTTTCCAGCAGGGCTTCCAGCACGGTGTTGGTGGGCCATGTGTCCAGCCCATCGTAACGCGGGTCCTGCATTTCCGTGCGGATGAGCGGGTTGGGGGTCTGCAAAGTGGTCATGGTAGCGGCTTCCGGTTGCGGGCACGCAGGGTGCAAAACATAAGGTGCATTATATGGAATAACCCTGCCAACCCAAACAGGGCTACCATGCCCAGCACGATAAGCCATGGGAAGGCAAGGGCCTGCCCGTAAGGGCGTAGCGTCAGCATGGTCCACACCATAAGTGGCACGCTCATGGCAAAGGCAGGGGCCAGCGTACGGGCTGTGGTGCGGGGTATGGCCATGCCCGCAACAAAGGTGCCCAGCATGGGGCCATACCCACATGCGGCAATGGACAGGCCAAGCATGATGGCGGACTGGCTGCCATGGGCAAACAGCCCGGCACAGCCAACCAGCGCCATAGCCCATGCCAGCGTGACCAGTCGGGCAAAGCCTAGCGGCGTGCAGCGTAAGGCGCGGGTGGCACGGGCGCACAGGGGGGCAAAATCTCCCACACTGGCGGCGGTCATGGCGGACAGCGTGGCGGACAGTGATCCCATGGTTGCGGCCAGAATGCCGGCCAGCATAAGCCCACGCAGTCCGGGCGGCAGGCCATACACAATATAGGCGGGAAAAATGGCATCCGGGGCGGAAAAGCCAGCCTGCTCCAGTGTTCGCCCACCATTGTGCACCCAGAGCAGCACGCCGGTCAGGGAGAGCAGGGCAAACAGAATGGCCACTCCCACGGCGCTGCCCATCAGGGCCAGTCGGGCATCGCGCAGGCTGCGAGCCGCCAGTACGCGCTGGACCATAAGCTGGTCTGTGCCGTGGGATGCCACGGAGAGCAGAGCGCCCCCGCCAATGGCCGCCAGAGGGGTAAAAGGGTTGTTCAGTAGGGAGGCATGGTGGGCAAACAGGTGCAGCCGTCCGGCCTGTTGCAGGGTATGCCATGTGCCCGTTGGGGCCGCGTGCCAGAGTAGTCCCACACACGCGGCTGCCCCGGACAGGTACAGGCAGAACTGCAAACTGTCCGACCACACTACAGCCCGCAGACCGCCACAAACTGTGTAAAGCAGGGTCAGCAGCATGATGGCGCCTAGCACCACGGGTTGGGGGAGGTGCCAGTGCATGGCCGCCAGCATGGTGGCAAGGGGTAACATGCCTGCAAACAGGCGCACGGCCTCGGCCAGCAGCCGGGTTATGAGAAACGTGGCGGATGCAAGCCGTTGCATGGGGGCACCAAAACGCTGGCCCAGCCAGTCATATGCGCTGAGCATCTGACCTTGCTGGTACAGGGGCAGGAACAGCCATGCCACAATGGACCGGCCCAGCAGGTAGCCCAGTGCCAGCCCCACAAAAACCATGCCGGAGCCGTAGGCAATGCCCGGTACGCTGATAACGGTCAGGGTCGAGGTTTCTGTTGCCACGAGTGAGAGGCACAAGGCCCACCACGGCAGGTCTCCATGCCCTTCCAGATAGCTTTGGGGGGAGGACTGACGGCCCGCCAGCACAAGGGCTACAACCGGCATGGCCGCCAGATAGGCCAGCATGACCAGCAGGTCTGTAAGGCTCATGGTACGGTCCTGTTTTACGCCGTGTTGGGGGAGCCCGCGGATGGCTGGAGGCCGAACCGGAGGGCGTGCAGGCTGTGCCGGATGAGGGACCAACTGTAGGAACAGCCGGACCCCGCATCAACCCTCAATCTGTTTGTTGCGTCACCTGTGGCTTATGACAGCCCAATCGCCGGAGTGTGAAAAGAGGGTGCTTGGCGCGCGGGGCTGGCGGGCGGTAACGTGTGGGACATTTTGCAGGGGCTGCGGCCAGCGCACTGTTGGCAGCAAGCATTGGCTTAAAGAGGAACCGTTATGACCCAAAACTGTAGTTCTGGCGGGTGTGGTCCACGCGCGCCCCTGACTGCCGAGCAGGAGCAGATTCTGCTGGGCCACGGGACGGAATACCCCGGCTCCAGCCCGCTTAATGCGGAAAAAAGGGAAGGGGCCTACCATTGCGCCGCCTGCGGGACCCTGCTGTTCCGCTCCACAACCAAATATGAGAGCGGTAGCGGCTGGCCCTCCTTCTGGGCGGCGGAACCCGGCGGTGTGGCCACCCGGCGCGACACAAGCCACGGCATGGTCCGTGAGGAGGCGCATTGTGCGGAGTGCGAGGGGCATCTGGGCCATGTTTTTCCCGATGGGCCACCTCCCACGGGGCTGCGCTACTGCATGAACGGGCTTGCGCTGGATTTTCGGCCAGATGAGCAGCCCAACGTGGCCACCCGTCCGGTGGAGCAAGGCGGCTGGAGCGCCTGACGCCCGCTCAGACCTGTGCGTCTTCCTGCGCGTGTGCTGCGGGGGCTGGTTGCTTGCCCCCCACGGCGCTGAGGAAGAAGGACCATGCCTCGTTGAAAAAGGCTTCCTTTTCCTGCTCGGTCTTAAGAGGGTCAAGGCCGAACAGGCTGTCTTCCATCGGCCAGCCGGTAATCATGCCGGTGAGTAGGCGGGCAGTTGTATCGTTGGCGAAGCCGGGGTTGATCTGCCCCTTCTGCTCCGCAGCCTTGAGCAGGCGAACAAAGTTGTTGTGGAAGGGCTGGCCAATGGCCGCAACCGCCTGCTGCTGCAAAGAGGGGTGCCTGTGCCCGTCCGCAATAAGAATACGGTAGGTGCCCAGCGCATCTGGCCGCAGGGTCAGGTCCAGCATCAGCCGGCTGATGTGGCGCAGCTCTTCCAGCGGGTTGGTCAGCGGGGTTTCTTCCATAGCCCGCAGCACGGACCCGGTCAGGTTGGTGACAACAGCAATAAACAGCGCTTCCTTGGACGGGTAACGCCGGTAGAGGGTTTGTTTGCTGGCGCACGCCTTGCGGGCAATCTGGTCTATGGAGGTGCCTGCATAGCCGTGCTGCACAAACAGCCCCGCTGCTATTTCCAGCAGGTACAGGTCAAGGTCTTCCGTTACCTCGGTTGTTGGTCGGCCACAGCGCCGCTTGCGCCCCTGTAGGCATGGGTTCGCCATGTCCAGCGGACGGGAGGCAAAGGTAAGGGCCTTGCTAAGGTAGCTTTTGGGCGACCGGGGAGGGGGGTGAGACAACGATTATCCGCTTTGTGTGAGCTGGGCAGAGGAGGAAGAGTGTTAACGCACGTGCAATGTGGCCGTTTTATATCCGGGTCCTACTTTTATTTCGAGGTCTTTTCCGCGCGGTGCAAGAATGCAATGCAAGAATGTGTTGCAAGAAAAGGGGGTGTTCGGGCCGTTCTTTTCGGCCACACACAAAGCAGGCACACCATGTGGCAAGCGATCATGTCAGGAAATAACCCCAGTGGAACAGCAGACATTCGTGGGTAAGCAGGATAACGGGGCGGAACAGGCCAGCCAGACCGACGCACAGGACGGCCCACGCCCTCCGCCAGACACCGGCAGCGGTATTGGTGCGGCCGATGCGGCGCACATAGCGGCTCTGGCGCAGTCCGCCCAGAAGCTGGAGCGTATTCTGCGGCGTTTTTACCAGCTTGCCCTTGTGGTGGTGGCGGCCCTGTGTGTGGGGCTGTTCATTTATGCGGGCGGGGCCGTGGTTATGGTGGTGTTTGCCGCCGCCCTTGTGGCTGTGGTGCTGCATGGTGCTGCAAGGCTGATCTGCCGTGTGCTGCCTGTGCGGCAATGGGTGGCTGTGGTGCTGTTTCTGGCCGCCCTTGTGAGTGGGGTGTCGTTTGTGGTGCACGTGTCCGGCCCGGAACTTGTCACCCAGCTTTCCCACCTCTACGCAGCGCTAACCCATGAGCGTGATGCGCTCCATGCTGCGTTGGACAAGAACCCCATCGGGCATTCCGTCCTCAACCACGTTCCTCTCTTTTTTGGTGGTAACCAGACCTCCGGCCCCCTTGGGTCGGAAGGAGCCGGAGGTGGGATCGACTTTGCCGGGTCCATGACCAACGTGCTTACCTCCACTTTTGGGTCCGCAGGTACGCTTGTGGTGATTGTGATTGCGGGGGTTTACTTCGCTCTTTCGCCCCACCTGTACGCCAATGGCCTGTTGCGGCTGGTGCCCGTGCGGTACCGCCATACGGCGCGCGGGCTTATCCGCACCACGGCGCATGTACTGTCTGCCTGGGTGGCGGGGCAGTTGCTGGATATGACCGTGGTGGGCGTGCTGACATGGGGCGGCCTTTCCCTGCTGGGGATGCCGCTGGCGTTTCCGCTTGGGCTGGTGGCGGGGACGGCCAACTTCATTCCCTATCTGGGCACGTTCATAGGGGCGTTGCCCGCGCTGCTTATCGCCTTGTCCATCAGCCCGCGTGAGGCGCTTATGGTAGCGGGGCTGTATGCCTTTATTCAGGCGTTTGAAGGGTATGTCATGTCCCCCTTTATTCAGAAGAGGGCTGTCAGTATGCCGCCGGCGCTCACCATTTTGTCCCAGACCATCTTTGGCGCATTTCTGGGCATGTGGGGGTTTGCTTTTGCCTCGCCCATTACAGCGGTGCTGCTGGCGGTTATAGACCATCTGACCGCCCCGCTGCCTGAGGATGAGCAGGTCTGACGCACGGATGGGGGGCAAAGGGGACTAAACCGCGCAACACAGGGGCACGCCGCGTTTTTGGGGGTGGTTTTCCTCCCCCTGTCCATGCAAGTTTCCTAACAACAAGAATATCCGTTTGAAGGAAGCGCGGCATGTCCACCCCAGCCGATGATTTTCAGAAATACAGGCATCTCAGCCCGTTTGAACTCAAGGACCAGCTTATCCGGCTGGCCTCCGGGCGTGCGCAGCGGGCCATGCTGGATGCCGGGCGTGGCAACCCCAACTTTTTGGCAACGTTGCCCCGGCAGGGGTTTTTTCAGCTTGGCATGTTTGCCGCAGCCGATTCTGCCCTCACGTTTTCCTACATGGCGGAGGGCGTGGGCGGTGTTCCCCGGCGGGAGGGGATAGAGGCGCGGTTTGAGGCTTTCCTGGTCGCCAACAGGGATGTGCCCGGAGTTTCCTTCCTGCGGCGCGCACTCTCCTACGTGCGGGACCAGATGGGGCTGCCCGCAGATTGGTTTTTTGCTGGAGCTGACATCGGGCATTTTAGGGTGCGACTACCCAACCCCACCCGTATGCTGCGCTATGCGGAAAAAGTGGTGCGCCACTACCTGCTGCATGAAATGGCCGGCGGGACCATGCCCGAACACACGACAGACCTGTTTGCGCTGGAAGGGGGGACGGCCGCCATCAGCTATATTTTTGCCTCCCTGCGGCAGAACGGGCTGATCCGGCCGGGGGACAAGGCCGCCATCGGTATGCCGGTTTTTACCCCCTATGTGGAAATTCCCGAACTGCGGGACTACCAGTTGCAGGAAGTAGCTATTAATGCGGACCCGGAGGCAGGCTGGCAGTACCCGCCCGAAGAGCTGGACAAACTGCTGGACCCTTCGGTTAAAATTTTTCTGGTCGTCAATCCCAGCAACCCCCCATCGGTGCGGATGAGTGACGCTGGGTTGGCCCATATTGCCGAAATTGTAAAAAAACGCCCTGATCTGATTATTGTGACCGATGATGTGTACGGCACATTTGCCGATGACTTCCGGTCCATTTACGCCACCTGCCCGCACAATACGGTGCTGGTCTATTCCTTTTCCAAGTATTTTGGCTCGACCGGCTGGCGGCTTGGGGTTGTGGCCACGCACCAGTCCAACGTGCTGGACCGGGCGCTGGAAGCCCTGCCAGAAGCCGAAAAACAGGAACTGGATAAACGCTATGCGTCCCTGACGCCGGATGTGCGGGGGCTGAAGTTCATAGACCGGCTGGTGGCGGACAGCCGCACCGTGGCTTTGAACCACACGGCGGGCCTCTCTACCCCACAACAGGTGCAAATGGTGCTGTTTGCCCTGTTTGCGCTGATGGATGGACGGGATGCGTATAAAAACGCGCTCAAGCGCCTGCTACACCGGCGCGAACTGGCCCTGTACCGCGATCTGGGCGTAAAAGCCCCGGATGATGATGGCAGCACCCACTATTATACGCTCATAGACCTGTCCAAGGTGGTGACGCAGCTTTATGGCCGCCGCTTTGCACGCTGGCTGATAACCCGGGTGGACTACCAGACCATTCTGTTCCGCATTGCGGAGGAAACGGGGGTGGTGTTGTTGCCGGGGGATGGGTTTGCCGTCAAACGGCCATCGGCCCGCGCATCGCTCGCTAATCTGAGCGAGTATCAGTATGCCGCCATCGGCAGCGCCCTGCGGCGTATGGCGGATGAATATTACGAGCAGTATTGTGAGCAAAAGGCCGCGCGGGGAACCGCAAGCAAGCCCGATACCCACTAACCTGCCGGGTGGGACCGGGGCAGGGGTAAACCCTGCTCCAGTCAGCCGGTCTGGCCATTGCCCCCATTGGGGCTCCAGCCTTGTGGGGTGTTAGTCGTTCTTACCAAAAACCGGGCGGGTACATTCAAACAGGAACCATGTGCGGCGCTCTGTTTCATCAATCCAGTTTTCAAGCAGGCTGGCCGTGGCCACGTCGTGCGCATCATCACACAGGTCATGCACGGCGCGCAGGCGTCTGGTCAGGGTCAGGTTATCATCCCGCAGCTCGGCCAGCATGTCCTCCGGCGTAACGTAGAGGGCATCGTTATCCAGAATGGCGGTCTTGCGGCCAATCTCGCCAATGGAGTGCAGGGTGGTGCCACCAATTTTGCGCGCACGCTCGGCCATGGGGTCGGTCATGGCAAAAATCTGCTGGCTCTGCTCATCCAGCAGCAGGTGGTAGTCACGGAAGTGGCGGCCACTCATGTGCCAATGAAAATTCTTTGTCTTGACGTAAAGGGCGAACACATCGGCCAGAACTTCGGCCAGCCCTGCGGCAACAGCCTTGACCTTGTCGGCCTTCAGGTCTGTGGGGGTGCCAAGATATTCTTTGATATGTAATTCCGAGGCATTGGGTTTGGTCATGGGAATGCCAGCCTTTCCAATAAATGTCAGTCTGCGGACCGAGGGTGTCCTCCGCCGCTTCATTCAACGTGGAAAGTACGGGGGCAGATGCAAGGCCATGCGGGCAAAGACTCCAGCTCTCACACAAACGTGACACGCCATACCCCTGCGTATTATCAGCCTCCCGTTCTGGTAGCGTAGGGGGCTGGAGGCCGGGCTACATCAGACGGGTGATGAGGGTTCCTGCTCGCTTTTAAGCGGGCGGCTGAGCAGGCTGTGCGTGGCCTGTGGGAGGGTTATCTGCCCTTCCATAAAGGCGGCGATGCAGTCTGTAATAGGGGTTTCCACCCCATGTGCGCGGGCCAGAGCCTGCAGGGCGGCGGCGGTTGTAATGCCCTCGGCCACACCCGGCAGACTGCCCAGCGCAGCATGGGTGTTCATACCCCGGCCAAGGGCCAGCCCCATCTGATAGTTGCGGGAGGCGGCCCCGGTGCAGGTCAGTAGCAGGTCTCCCAACCCGGCAAGGCCCGCCAGTGTGGCGGCCTGCCCGCCAAGGGCCGTAGCCAGCCGCGTTATTTCGGCCAGTCCTCGGGTAATCAGGGCGGCGCGGGCATTTTCGCCCAGCCCTGCGCCAATGGTCACGCCGGAGGCTACGGCAATAACATTTTTGGCCGCGGCTCCCAGTTGCACGCCAATGCAGTCCGTACTGGCATACAGGCGAAAAAGGGGGGAGGAGAGCAGGCTGCTCAAGGCTTGGGCGCGTGCGTGCTCCAGGGCAGCCAGCACTGCGGCGGCGGGAAGGCCTGCAGCAATCTCGCGCGCAAAGTTGGGGCCGCACAGCACGGCGCCGGGCACGTCCGCCCGCTCACGCGCCAGAATATCCAGCGGAAAAGCCAGCGTCTGGCGTTCTATTCCCTTGCAGCACAATACGGCGGGCACGCCTGCGGGCAGCATGGGCAGAACGGAGGCCAGATATTGGGTGGGGATGGCGACCAGAACACAGTCTGGCGTTACCTGCGGCAGGGTGCTGCAAACATGTACGGTGGGGGGGAGCGGATAATCCGACAGGCGGGGCATGGCCCCGTTGGGCAGGGTCTGGGCATTACGGGCCCAAAGGTGCACCTCTGCCCCAATGCGTGCTGCATGGAGTGCGAGTGCAGTGCCCCAGGCACCACCGCCCAGTACAAAAACAGGATTGCTCATGACAGCATCGGTGCCAGAAGCGCAGCTCCTGCGCAAGCGGGGTTACAGTGGCTGGGCCGGGTGGGTCCCCGGCGTGGTGGATCAGGCGGATGCAGCCAGTGCAGTGCCCTGCTGGCGGGCCGCAAGGGCGGCCAGTTCGGCCTGCTGCATGTGCCGGAGTTTGGCCTCACGCAGCAGGCACACCACGCCTTTAACGCAATTACCGCACTGGGCCTTGCAGCCACGGGCAGCATAGATCTCGCGCGGGTGGTTTGCGCCATCGGCCACAGCGGCTTCAACATCTTTATGTGTCAGTAGGTTGCAGGAGCAGACAACCATTCCTTAGGCACCTCTACATTACGAGTCTGCCGATACTGAACCATAAATGATAATTAGTCGCAATACCTTCTGTTTGCCGGACTGCGCCACCCGGCCAAAAAGTGATTGGGCGTGAGGAGGGCGCTGCACCACCCGGCGCGCATACCGGGTGTTCCCGCTACGGCGCGGAGTCAGGCTTTGTGGGCGAGGGGAAAAACCCGGTCGTAAGCCATGTTAAACACAAAGGCGTAAACCAGATAAAACAGCGCAAGTGATAGCGAGAGCGAAAAGGTCTGGAGCAGCGGGGCATGGGTGTACAGCGCAATGCCCGGCAGCAGTACAACCTGTAATCCGGCCTCAAACAGCAGCGTGTGCACAAGCCTGATGCGCAGGGTTTTGTGGGTGGTGCAGTAAAGATGCGTCATCACCCGGTCAAAGACCAGATTGTACAGGTAGTTCCACAGCATGGCCGTTATGGCGCTGCCAATACCAATAAAGCCCATGGTGGATTCGTGCAGGCCAAACAGGCTGCTCCCTGCCGGAATGGCTATGCTCAGGGCCAGCAGTTCAAACAAAAGCACATGGCGCAGACGGTCCATGCGCGAGCGGGCAGGCACCAGAGGTGCTGCGGACTGAGTGGTTGGGGTCGTCATGGTATGAGGTTGGCTGGAAGATATGATTGACATGCGGGCAATCTATCTTCCTTCCTGCTAAAGAAAAGATGGAACCTATCGGAAAAACAGATAGATGAATGTTTCTCTCGAACAGCTTGAGGCTTTTGTCGCCACGGTGGATGCGGGGTCCTTTTCCGCGGCTGCGCGCAAACTTGGGAGGGCACAGTCCGCCATAAGCACGCATGTTGCCAATCTGGAGGTGGACCTGGGGGTGGTGCTGTTTATCCGTACAGGCCGCACCCCGGTGTTGAGCGTGGATGGGGAGCGTTTGCTGCGGGAGGCCCGTGTGGTGCTGGACCGGCGCGAACATCTGATAGGCGTTGCCCGGTCTTTGGAAAGCGGGGTGGAAAACAAGCTGGTTGTCGCCATAGACGAGCTTTACCCCGAACATGCCCTTGGCCCTGTTTTTGCCGAATTTGCGCAGGCCTTCCCCCATGTGGAAATGGAAATCCTGTTCCCGCTTATGGAGGATGTCGGCCAACTGGTGCGCGATGGAGCCGCCCAGCTTGGGGTTATGTGGCAGCAGCACCGTATGCCGCCCGAACTTGCATTTCGCACCATCGGGCGTGTGCCGCTCAAGCTGGTGTGTGGACGCAACCACCCATTGGCGCAGGGTGGCCCCGTGGCGTGGGAAGACCTCAAGCGGCACCGTCAGATTCTGGTGGCCGCGCGGGGCGAGGAGCGGGAGCGGCATTACCTGCGCGTGGCGGGGGAAGTCTGGTGGGTGGAGAGCCACTGGGTCATTCTGGAACTGGTGCGCCACGGCATAGGCTGGGCCTTTGTTTCCGACCATGTTCTGGCAGCGTCCCCCGCTGCGCCGGATATTGTTGTATTGCCGCAACAATTTGACGCAGGACACCGTTTGGTGCCGCTTGCCGTGGTCTGGCACGCCAAAGGTTCCCACGGCGTTGCGACCCGGTGGCTTTTGCAACGATTCTTCAAAAAAGAAGGCAGTTTTTCGAGCGGAACTTAGGTTTCCTGCGGGTTGTGAGGGGTGGCGGTAGTAAAGCGCATGGTGTGTTCATATTTTGTGTTGAAAATGCAACAGTAACGACTATGATATGAAAATCCTGCTGGAAACGAGAGAGAAAAACAGGTCCGCATGTCCTTTCTTCGCCCCCGAAAATCTTGGCTTGGCCTGCTCCTAGGGAGCGCGGCTTTTATTTCAGCCGCTGCCGTTCAGGCTGCCGAACCCGTTCTGCAGACGGAGCAGAGCGATGTTGTAACCCTCAAGCCCTACAGCCCTCACACCATTTTGGTGGAAGACGCGGTTTACACCCATAACAAGGATGGCCGTGTTGACGTGGTAGATGCCGACCGTGGCGTTCTGCTAGGTATGGTACAGGCGGCCTACAACGCCAACATGGTTATGACGCCAGACGCCAGCCGTTTTTATGTGGGGGAAACCACATGGGAACGCGGTAACCGCGGTGCGCGGAATGATCTGCTGGCCGAATACGATGCCCAGACGCTGAAAATCACGGCAGATGAAAAACTGCCTTCCCGCGCACTGGTCACGCCCAAGCGTAACAATATGGCAATCAGTGCCGATGGTGGCCGTGTTTATGTGTACCAGATGAGCCCCGCCAACGCGGTGGAAGTGGTGGACACAAAGGAACACAAGGTCAGTCAGACGGTAGAAATTCCCGGCTGCGCGCTGACATACGCATGGGGCAACTCCGGCTTCTCCTCCCTGTGTGCCGATGGCACGCTGACCAATGTCAGCCTCGGAGCAGATGGCAAGGCCAGTGTGACCCACAGCGCCCCGTTCTTTGAGCCGGATAAAGACGGTATTTTTGAACAGAGCCCCAGCGTTGCCAAAGACGGGCAAACGTATTTCATCAGCTATAGCGGCAAGGTTTACCCAACCACCCTGTCCGCCAACAGCACGGTGCAGGCCCCTTGGTCCTTGCAGGAAGGTGCAGGCATCAAGCCCGCATCCGATGCGTCCGCTCCGTTTGAGGTAACGTGGCGTCCGGGTGGCTGGCAGATGTCCGCCCTGCATAAGGATACGCACGAACTCTATGTGCTTATGCACCGCGGTACCTTCTGGACTCACAAGGATGCCGGGACCGAAGTATGGGTATACAACACGGACACGCACAAGCGTATCCGCCGTATGCCGCTCAAGGTTGCCAGCACCATGGTGGGTGTAACGCAGGATGCCGCTCCGCTGATGTTTACTGCGGATGAAGATAGCGGCAATTTCTTTATCTCCGATGCGCGCACGGGCAAGCTTTTGCGTACGATGAAAGGGCTTGGCACGTCTCTTATCTTCACGGTTGCGCCGGGTGAAGGATGAGCCTGTCGGCTTCGGTCTCTCTGGTGCCTGCATGGTGCGCTGAGGCTGGGCAACTGGCTGCGGCTTTAAGTGCTGGCTGCATTGGCACCATGTTTTTGGTGGCAGGGGTTGCCAAGCTGCGCGATCATGACACGTTTTTGGGCACGCTGGCCTCTTACCGCCTGCTGCCTGACTGGTCATACGAGAGCGTGGCATGGGCGCTGGCGGTTGCTGAAACTGGAGTGGCTCTTCTTCTGTTTTCCGGTTTTGGTGCGCTGGTCGGTGGCCTTGCCGCAGCCACCCTGCTGGTTGTGTTTGCTCTTGCCATGGGGGTGAACGTTCTGCGTGGACGCACCGACCTTTCCTGCGGGTGCACGCCGGGTGTTGTGAGCGAAAAGCTCTCATGGGCCGTGGTGTTGCGTACTGTGGCCTGCGCCGGTGTGGCGTTGGTGCCATGCGTGGGTCTTGCTGCTGGGGGAGGGCTTGCTCTGCCTCTATGGGGGCAGGGTGTTGCAGGGGGTGTGTGCCTGTATTTGCTATGGCAGGCCATACAGGTTCTGCCGCCGGTACAGGTGCCCGGTTCCGCTGGGCAGGAGCATAGCGCATGATAATGCTGTTGAGCATATGGCAGGCGCTGCTTGTGCTGCTGGTTCTGGTTCTGGCCGTGGTTCTGGTTGCCCTAGCACGCCAGATTGGTGTTCTGCACGAACGGTTGGCGCCGCTGGGTAATCAGGAGGTCAAACCCGGTCTGGATGTTGGGCAGATTGTCCCGCGTCTGGTCCTGCATACACTGGATGGCAAACCGTTTACCGTGGGGGATGTGCTGCCCCCCGGCCGCAGGCAACTGTTGCTGTTTGTGGCGGCGGAATGCCCTGTGTGTAAACGCGTTTCTCCCATTGCGCGGCAGATTGCCGCCGAGCGTGGGCTGGATCTGGTGTTTGTGGGGGATGGCCCGGAACCCGAGCTTGCCGCCATGCAGAAGGCCCGGCCGGAAATGCAGGGTGTGCCGCTTATAACCGGGGTTGAGCTGGCTCTGGTTCTTCAAATCAATCGTATGCCCTCTGTGGTGCTGCTGGACGAGCGGGGCACCATACTGGCCAAAGACCTAGTGAATACCCGCCGTCAGATTGAAGGGGTGCTGGACGGTGTTGCCGCCACCCACCCCGCATTGCCAAGCGATACAGGAGCGAATGCCCATGTTGCCTTCTGAGAAAACTCAAAACACAGAACAGGGTGTTTCCCTGTTCGACCGTATGACCGAAACCGTGCTGCGCCGTTTTGCTGGCCGCACGTCCCGCCGTGGTGTTGTGGCCCGGCTGGGGGGGCTTGCGGCTGCTGTGCCGCTGTTTCCGCTGCTGCCGGTTAGCCGTGCTTCAGCCGCAACAACCACGGCTGGCAAGGCTGCGTCCAAAGCCCCATCTCCTTTTGCGTCCAAGGCGCAGGCCAAGGACCCCAACGCTTGTGACTACTGGCGTTACTGCGCCATTGACGGCAACCTGTGCACCTCCTGCGGTGGTGGCGTACATAGCTGCCCGCCCGGTACGGCACCTTCTCCCACATCATGGATCGGGAGCTGCTATAACCCGCAGGATGGCAATTCCTACATGATTGCCTACCGTGACTGCTGTGGTCAGGATTCCTGTAACGAGGTGACCTGCCTTGGCACGGATGGTGACCAGCCGTCCTACCGCCCCATGGCCAATAACGACATCATCTGGTGCTTTGGCACGGGCACGTCGGAAATGTACAACTGTTCCACGGCTGCCGTGATCGGGAAATCTTCCTGATCATGCCTGCAACGTTGTTACGTTGCGTTGCAGGGTGTTTTGCTGCGGTGCTTGCCATTCTGGTTGGCACCGCCAGCGCCCATGCCGGGCCGGATGCCGTGCCCGGCGCAACCACCCTGAGTCATACGCAATCCGTTTACGTGTCCCATTGTGGTGGGTGCCACGGGATTGAGGGCATATCCGGCCCGACCTTTGTACCCATGCTGCGGAATGCCGTAGGCAGCTTTGCCTGCACGGATGAAGGGCGTGAGTACCTTATACGGGTTCCCGGTGTTTCCATGTCCCTTATTCGGGATGACCAGACGCTGGCGGATGTCATGAATTTTGTGCTGATCACATTGGGCGGCACCAGCACGCCACCGGGGTTTCGGCCTTATACGGCGGCGGAAGTTCATACATGGCGGCAGCACCCACTTTCCGATCCGGAGTTTCTGGCCCTGCGTGCGCATGTGCTGGAACGGTCACTTGCTGCCTGTAAAAAGGCAAAATGACTTCAAAACTTAAAATGACTTTTAATCAGGCATCATTCAGCCTGTACCCGCCAAAAACTGTATTCGCCCGGTTGGTCGGGTCCTGTTGGGTTATGTCGTTCTGATTTGTGGAGCAAAAATAGGATGTTTCTTCGCCGCCCATTACCCGTAGGGATGTGGCTTACCCTGCAACTGGCGGCGCTGCCCGCATTTGCGCAGGAAAAAATAACCCCCGGTGATGCCGCACGCCCTCTGGTGCTGGAAGAAACCCCGGCGGAAAAATCGCAGGCCGAAAAGGATGAGGTGAACCTCAAGCCATCCAAAAACCACACATGGTTTGATGACCTTGAGGGGCATCTGGTGGTCGAGGCCGGTGTTAACGGTAACCCGTGGACGCACACAGGGCGTAACTGGGCGCAGTCCTATGTGGACCGGGCCAATACGGCCACCCTTAACCAGATTACGGGAACAATCTCCCACCCCACAACCGATATTGGTGGGGGGTATGGTCTAGGGTTTGTGTTCGAGGTGCTTTACGGTTCGGATGCGCGCTTTAACCCGACCATTGGTATGGGCGATGGCAATCTGACGGGCATGTACCAGTGGACCCCCACGCAGGCCCATATTGATGCCCACCTGCCGTGGCTGAGCAAGGGTGGCATAGACCTGCAGATTGGCCAGCAATACGGTATTCAGGGCTTTGAAGGCACGGATGCGCTGGAACGTCCTTTTTATTCCTACAACTATTCATCCGATTACATTGTGCCGTTTGAAACGGTGGGTGTGCTGGCTACGTGGCACATGACCGATACAGTGGCATGGGTTCTGGGTGTTAACGCGGGTAACTCCACCACCTTTGGCGGCGCCAAAAACAATACGCGGCCCAAAGGGTATTTTGGTGTGCAGCTTAGTGGTCTTGCCGATGGCAAGCTGGATGTTGCCGCTATTGCCTACCTTGGCCCGCAGCAGAGTGTGTATGCCATTGGGAGTGATGCCAACCACGAGATGGAATATATTGGTGACATTCTGGCGACCTATAAGCTGAACGACACCAGTACGATTACCCTAAACGGCACCTACTTCCACGATGACTACCTGCAGGATGACGTGTACGGGATTACCACGTACTTCTCGCATGATTTCTCGCCGTCTCTAACCTTCAACGCACGTGGCGAAATCTTTCGGGATAATAACGGTGGCGTTGTGGGCAACAACACGTCCACCATGTCTTACGTAAACGAACTGCGTGGGCGGAATTATTCCTACGATTATGCCCCCGGCACCACCTATGGGGAATTGACGGTAGGGGTGACCTACCGGCCAGAATTCCTCAAACTGCCACGTGGCAGCTTCTCCATTCGTCCGGAAGTGCGGCTGGACAAGTCTTTGAATGGTACCCGGCCGTTCAACCGTGTTTCTCCCACGGATGACCCAATGGTTAATTACGCTAATAACGGTACCAACAACATGTTCTGGTTTAGCTGCGATGCCATCTGGTCTTACTGATGTGCGCGCGCACTGGCTCAAGGTCTGACGTATGACACAGGCAAGTCTGCAAACCCTTGTTGTTATTAACGGCATGTTGACTGTGCTGCTGTTGGCCGCGTTTGGCGTGGCCTACAGCATGATGCTCAGACTGCGCAGGCTTTTTCAGGAAATTGCGCCTGTTGGCGCATTGACCAATGCGCGTGGCCCCCAGCCGGGGGATGTCTGCCCTGCTCAGCCTTTTGCCACACTGGATGGTCAGGCAATGGTGCTGGCGGGTGGAAGCAGGCCCCGCCTGCTGCTGTTTGTGTCTGCCACGTGCCCCATCTCTCGCAAGGTCATTCCCATTGCTCGTAACTTTTGCGCCAAGGAGCAATTGGAGCTTGTGCTGGCGGGGGATGATAACCCGGTGGCGCAGGCGCATTTTGCACAGCAGACCGGCACACCGCCCGCTCTGTTTGTGAATGACCCGGCCCTTGGGCGTGCGCTGGAGGTGGACAAGCTGCCTGCGGCTTTCCTGCTGGACCAGCAGGGCGTGCTGATTGCACGCGGGCTGGTTAATAACCGTGAGCATCTGGAAAGCCTACTGAACGCGTGGGAAAGCGGGTTTGATACGGTGCAGGCCTACATCAACCACAACCGCGCAACAAAGCGGGTTTAAGAGCGTAGGAGCATAAGCCGCGTTTACGGTTATGCTCCGCCGTGCGGCTGTCTGCCCCGCTGTGGATGCAGCCGCATTGCCTGTTCCTGTCTTGTGGATGACGGAACCTTCATGCACATAATGGCGTTGAGGGCAACTGTGCAGCTACTGCACAGGGTCCATCCATACTCAAGGAGAACGCAGGCGTGAGCATTCCTGAACTAACCCTGACCGATGGCCGAAGCTTTCCACTTATAGCTTTTGGTACATACAAACTAAACGGCGCGGCAGGTGTTAAAAGCATGATCAGCGCGTTGGATGTGGGCTACCGCGCGCTGGACAGTGCCTTTAATTACGAAAATGAAGGTGCCGTTGGCGAGGCTGTGCGCAAAAGCGGACACAAGCGCGAGAACCTGAGCATTGCATCCAAGCTGCCCGGCCGCCACCATAAGTATGACGAAGCCCTGACCTGTATTGAGGAATCCCTCTACCGTGCCGGGCTGGAGTATTACGACCTGTACTTCATTCACTGGCCCAACCCCAGCAAAGGGCTGTACGTGGAGGCATGGCAGGCGCTGATCGAAGCCCAGAAGCGGGGCTATGTGCGCTCCATTGCCGTGTGCAATTTTCTGACCGAACATCTGGACAAGCTGAAGCAGGAAACCGGCATCCTGCCCGTTATCAACCAGATCGAGCTTTCTCCCTACTTCCCGCAGGATGATATGCGGGCCTACCATAAGAAACACGGCATTGTGACCGAGGGCTGGAGCCCCATTGGCCGTGGCGGTAAAATCCTGTCGGATGATCTGATCGGCCGTATTGCCAAGCGGCTGGGCAAAACTCCTGCTCAGGTTGTGTTGCGCTGGCATGTTCAGGTTGGCTCCGTGCCCATTCCCAAAGCCTCGCACCGTGAACGGCAGATTGAGAACATGTCCGTGTTCGACTTTGAACTGACTGAACAGGATATGAAGGATATTGCCACGCTGGCCCGCCCAGATGGCCGGTCCTTTGGGCAGGACCCGGCCACGTATGAGGAGTTCTGAGGGCGTCTGAGGTATGGACAGCCTCAAACTTGCGCAGCTCCGGTTTTTTTGCGCGGTCATGGAGGAGGGGTCGATTGTGGCCGCCTCCCGCCGCCTCAACTGCGTTGCATCCAACGTAACGGCTCGGTTGCGGGAGCTGGAGCAGGTTGTTAACCAGCCGTTGTTCCTGCGGGAAAAAGGCCGGTTAATTGAAACGCCAGCAGGCCGGGCTTTTTATGATGAGGCGCGGGAGGTTGTGCGCCAGGCTTCGGCTCTGGAGCATTTTTTTGAACCCGACGTGCCGCGTGGTCTGCTCCGGCTGGGGGCGCTGGATGTGGCGTTGCGCCATTTTCTGCCCCAAAAGCTCCCCTCCTTCATGCAGGCCTGCCCGGATGTGGAACTGCATCTGCTTAAACGGGCCAGTTACACGCTGGAGCAGATGCTGATGGCGCGGGAGATTGATCTGGCTCTGACCGATGGCCCGATTGAACACCCGTTGCTGGAAAGTCGTCTGGCTTTTACGGAACATCTCCGCCTTGTGGCCCCGGCACATGTGGCTGACTTTGCCCAGATCAACTGGGCAGAAACGGATGTTCTGCTGTTTAATACGGATTGTTATTACCGCAGCGTGTTTGAAAACTGGATGCGCAGGAACGGCATTGTGCCAAGGCGTGTGCAGACTATCGAGTCCTACCACGTTATTTTTTCCTGCGTGCAGGCAGGGCTAGGGGTCTGCTGCTGCCCGGATGTAATGTTGCCTGTTGCCTACGCGCAGGGGTTGCACGTTATGACCCCGCCAGATCTGCCAGAAGCCCCGGTGTACAGCGTATGGCGGCGAGATGGCACAATGCCGCTGCTTATGCGCCTTGTGGAGCATCTGAGCGCAGCCGCGGTTTAGCCTGTTCAGTTTTTGTAAGCTGTTTGCTCACATATCATCACTTTTAAAGTGTCGTCTTTTTCCCAATAATCATGACAACACTGTTAGAGGAATATTGGAAATGTCTTTGAAAAAACATGACCTGTTCATAAATGGTCAGTGGGTTAAACCCAGCTCTGGTGACTATATCACCATCAAAAACCCGGCAAATGGAACCGAGGTGGCCTCCGTTGCCAAAGGGAATGCGCAGGATGTGGACAAGGCGGTAGCCGTAGCCCGCACAGCCTTTGGCGCATGGAGCCGCAAGACAGCCTCCGCACGGGCGGACTACCTGTACGCGTTGGAAAAACTGCTTGTGCGGGACAAGGAAAAACTCGCCACCATCATTACATCGGAAATGGGCAAGCCCATTGCAGAAGCACGGGTGGAAGTGGATTTTGCAGCAGGGCTCTTGCGCTTTGCCGCGGAAAATACACGTCGCCTGCAAGGTGAGATTATTCCGGGTGAACGCGAAGGGGAAAAAATTCTCATCGACCGCGTGCCGCATGGGGTTGTGGGCGGGATTGCCGCATGGAACTTCCCCCTTGCCCTGTGTGCCCGTAAAATTGGCCCGGCCCTAGCCGCGGGCAATACCATTGTCATCAAGCCGCACGAGTTAAGCCCGCTCTCCGGTCTGGCGCTGGCCGCACTGGCAGAGGAAGCCGGTCTGCCCGAAGGTGTCCTGAACGTTGTAACGGGTGATGGCCCGGATGTGGGCGTGCCGCTGGTGGCGCACAAGGATGTGCCGCTTATTACCATGACCGGCTCTACCCCTGCGGGTAAGAAGATTATGGCTGCTGCTGCCGAACATCTGAAGGAAGTGCGGTTGGAGCTGGGCGGTAAGGCGCCGTTTATTGTTATGGAAGATGCGGATATTGATGCTGCGGTAGAAGCTGCGGTGAGCGCGCGCTTCTTCAACGGTGGTCAGGTCTGCACCTCCAACGAACGCACCTATGTGCACGAGGCAGTTTATGACCGCTTTGCCAACAGCCTGCGTGAACGCGTTGCCAAGCTGAAGGTGGGCGACCCCATGCAGGATGGCACGGATATGGGGCCAAAGGTGAGCCTGGCAGAGCTGGAAAGGTGGATGCCATGGTGCAGAAGGCCGTGGCGCAGGGCGCCAAGCTGGAACTGGGCGGCCACCGGCTGACAGGCGGCGCGTATGACCACGGCACCTACTATGCCCCGACCCTGCTGAGCAATGTGAAGCATGGTATGGACATTGTGCAGAATGAGGTGTTCGGCCCTGTTCTGTCCCTACTCAAGGTGCGTGATTTTGATGAAGCCCTGAAGCTGGCGAACGATAGCCAGTATGGCCTTTCCGCTTACCTGTTCACCAAGGATCTGGGCCGGGTGCTGCGGATGACGCGCGAACTGGAGTTTGGTGAGGTGTACGTCAACCGTGGTGCCGGGGAGGAACCGCAGGGCTTCCACCACGGCTACAAAAACAGCGGTCTTGGAGGGGAAGACGGCCAGCACGGTCTGGAAGCCTACGTGCAGACCAAGACCGTTTACCTGAATGCCTGATAGGCGTTAACGACCTTGGTATTTGGTGCAGGCTGCGGCGCTTTATGGCTCCGCAGCCTGTCTGCTTTTGGGGCTTCCTAACCTACGTTCTGGTGTAGCTTAAGGGGCCTGTCTGGCGTTTTGCACGGCCCGTTCCATGTTGGTGGGGGTGGCCGTGGTGAAGTGAGTCATGACAAAGCTGGCAATATCGGCCAGATCATGGTCGCTAAGGCCTCCGCCAATAAAGTGCGGCATAATCTGCACACCTGTGGCGGTTTGCATACCGCTCCCTTGCACCAATACCTGTACAAGGTTGCGCCCGTTATCGGCCCCCAGTGAGCGCGCCCCGGTTATGGTGGCAAAGCTGGACTGGCGGCCTGTACCGTCTGGCATGTGGCACCCGGCGCAAGCAGAGGCATACAGGCGCGCGCCACGCGTGTTCTGGGGTAATGTGGCGTCCCCCGCGGCAGGAGTTCTGGTTTCCACCGTATCCGCTGCCGTGTGGAGCGGGGGAATACTGCGCAGATAGACCACCATGGCGTGAATATCCTGCGCGTTCAGGTAGCGCAGGCTATGGCCGATCACATCCGCCATATCCCCCGACGCCGTGCCGTGCCCATCTGCATGGCCGGTGGAAAGGTACTGGGCCAGTTCCTCATCCGTCCATGCGCCTAGGCCGCTCTGTTTGTCTGACGTCAGATTATAGGCGCGCCAGCCATTGACCACGCTGCCCCCCAAAGCCTTGCTACTGTCCAGCCCAAAGGAGAAGGTGCGCGGTGTGTGGCAGTCTCCACAATGGCCGGGGCCTTCCACCAGATACCGCCCCCGGTTCCATTCCGCCGATTTGCCCGGATCATCCGGATAAGTGGAGGCTGGGCCGTTTAATACGTTCCAGAACACCATGAAACTGCGTATGGAAAACGGAAACTTGAGGCTGTTGGCTGGTGTTTTGTTGGAGGAAGGTGGCAGGGTCGCCAGATAAGCGCGCATATCCCGCACCTGTGCGTCCGTCATGCGGGCATAGGCGGGGTAGGGCATGGCGGGGTAGAGGTGCTTCCAGCCGGGGGATATGCCTTTGCGCACGGCATCTACAAACTGCTGGTCTGTCCATGCGCCAATGCCTGCCGCTTTGTCCGGTGTGATGTTGGGGGAGTAGATAACCCCAATACCCGGCAGGTTGAAGGCGCGGCCACCAGCGTAGGGCGTGCCGCCTTCCGCTGTATGGCAAACCTCGCAGTCTGCCGCGTGGGCCAGATACCGCCCGTTTTCCACATTAGCGGCGGATGTGGCGGCATGGGCCGGGTTGGCTGCCAGCAGGGCTACACCCGCAAGCATGCCCAGCAGGTAAGGTGTGTGGCGTGTGGGCATCAGCCTTGCTCCTTGCCGTCTGCCCCATTGCGGGGGGAGAGAAGAGGCAGCGTACGGTAACGCCGCCCCTGTGCGGCAGACATGGCGTTGGCCAGCACGGGGGCAGCCGCCGCCGTACCAACTTCACCAATGCCGCCGGGGTCTTCCGTGCTGGGCATAAGCAGGACATTAATCTGGCGGGGCGCTTCGTTCATGCGCATGACGCGCCATGTGTTGAAGTTGTTTTGCTGCACCCGGCCGCCTTCCAACGTAATTTCATTATACAGGGCGGCGCTAAAGCCAAAGATCAGCCCGCCTTCGATCTGCGAGACAACCTGATCGGGGTTGAGCACACGCCCACAATCCACCACAGCAGTTACGCGGTGGATAATGACCGTGTCGGGGCTGGGCATTTCCACCTCTGCAATGGTGGCCATGTAGGAACCAAAGGCAAACTGCACGGCCACGCCGCGTGCGCGCCCTTGTGGTATGGGAGTGTCCCATCCGGCTGCGTGTGCGGCTCTGTCCAGCACGGCCAGAGCACGCGGGTTTTCGGCCAGCATGGCGCGCCGGTAGGCTACGGGGTCCATGCCTGCGCGGTGGGCCAGTTCGTCAATAAACCCTTCAACCACAAACAGGCCCCGTGTGCCGCCAACGCCGCGCCACCATGCGGTTACAATGCCGGGGGCTTCCCGCCGGGCAAATTCCAGCCTGTAGGCAGGGTAAGTGTAAGGGGTGATGACGGTGGCGACCGAAAGGTCCTCGTCATATCCGTCCTTGGTCAGTTCTGGCGGGTCCCAGCGTGCCACCACGGCGGGGCCGACAATGCGGTGAGTCAGGGCGGTAATAAAGCCTTTGTCATCCAGTGCTGCGGTCATCTGGTCCACATAGGCGGGGCGGTAGCGGTCCCGCGTCAGGTCCTCCTCACGGCTCCAGATGATTTTGAGCGGGTAGGGCACCTGCCGGGCAAACTGAATGCACTGGGTGACATATTCATGCTCCAGCCTGCGGCCAAAGCCCCCACCAATATACTGGCAGTGGACGGTTATTTTCTCTTTGGGCAGGCCGGTCAGCTCTGCGGCTGTGTCCCGCGCACGGTCGGCAATCTGCGTGCCGGTCCATACGTCGCACCCATCGGTGCGGACATGCGCCGTGCAGTTTATGGGCTCCATGGGGGCATGGGCCAGCAGGGGCTGTTGGTAGATGGCGGTGTGCGTTGTGGGCGCATGGGCCAGAATGGCCGGGGCATCCCCCTTGGTATTGGCAACAATGGCCGGCCCGGTCAGCCCATCGTGCAACTGGTCGTAAATGGTCTGGGTGGTTACGTGGGCATTGGGGCCATAATGCCATTGGGGCTTGAGGGCGCGCAGGCCCTTGCGTGCGGCCCAGTAATGCTCGGCCACCACGCATACGGTGTTGCCGGGTTCGTTGACCAGAACGGCCAGTACGCCCCGAACGGCTAGCGCAGCCTGCTTGTTCATGCCGGACAGGGTGCCACCCTCCACGGGGCAGGCGGCCACGGTGCCAATTTTTTGTCCCGGAATCTGAACGTCCATGCCAAAAATGGCGCGTCCTTCAACCTTTATGGCGCTGTCTATCCGATGTTGGGAGCGGCCCAGAAGGGTATAGCTGGCCGGGTCCTTGAGTGCTGGTTTTTGCGGCACGGGCAGGGCGGCAGCATCCGCAACCACTGCACCAAAGGGCAGTGTGCGTTTGGTGGGCACATGAATAATGGTGGTGGAGCGGGTTATGCAGTCCTCCGGTGCGGCGTGCCAGCGCGTGGCAGCGGCCTGAACCAGCATACTCCGTGCTGCTGCCCCAGCCTGACGCAGCGGTAGCCACTCGGTCATGACGGAAGTGGAGCCACCCGTAATTTCGGCCCCGGCACCGGGCGGCGCTGCTTCAATATCCACCTGCGGCAGATCTATGCCCAGTTCTTCGGCAATCAGCATGACGGATGAGGTGTAAATGCCCTGACCCATTTCCACATTAGGGAGGATGAGCGTTATGCGGTTGTCTGCTGTAATGCGGATATAGGCGTTGGGGGCAAAGGCTCCCGGTGCGTTTTCCACCAGCATACCCTGCTCGGGCCGGGGGGAGGATTGTGCTCGCCCACGTGGGACGGGCCACAGGGTAGCCAGCAGGAGCGCGCCTCCGGCCCCCAGAAGCTGCCGACGGCTGGCGTTGGGAACGGTGTGAGATGTCATGCCAGTTCTCCTGCCGCATGGTGGATTGCGGCGCGGATACGCATATAGGTGCCGCAACGGCACAGGTTGGCGGACATGGCGCTGTCTATCTGCTCATCCGTTGGGTGGGGAACACTGCGTAGCAGGGCAACGGCGGCCATAATCTGCCCGGGTTGGCAATAGCCGCACTGTACCACATCCAGCGCAATCCAAGCGGTCTGCACGGCTTTTGCCACGGGGTCTGTGGTGTCCAGCCCTTCCAATGTGCTGATGTGCTGGTCCCCAATAAGGCCCACAGGCAGGTTACAGGCCCGTACGGCGCGGCCATCCATATGCACGGTGCAGGCGCCGCACTGCGCTATGCCACAGCCAAATTTGGTGGCGTTCATGCCCAGAACATCGCGCAGAACCCACAGAAGAGGGGTGTCTGGATCGACATCCACCTGGTGGGATTGTCCGTTTATGTTCAGGGTCAGCATGGGGGCTCCTTGGGGTCTATCGGAACTGTAATGTAATGGAACTGATTTGTTTTCGAAATGGGAATGATGACGAAAGTAAGCGGTTTTCGAAATTTTATCTGTATATGTAAGAATATATTTGTATGAGATGAAGAAATGAAGACGCGGATATATCATATATCCTGAAGGTCATTTGCTGCCGGAGGTTTGTGAGGTGGATTGATCCATAAAATATGAAAATACAAGTATTTATAGTCTGTTTTCCAATGATTGTGAATGGAATTTGCGCTTCTGCATCAGAACTAAATAGGGTGAGCGGATGCGTTGGAATTGCAATACATATTTTATATATAGGAAGATTTTAGAAATAGAAGATTAACGCGGTATGTGGCGGCGGTGCAAGGTAGCGTGTTGTTTACGCCATAATCAATTATACGATATTTAAATATAGTATTTGGGGATTGTGGTCATATGGTTTGCGTTGGTGTGGGCGGGCACAGTCTGCCCAGCCGTTCTGCGCGTATTTTGGAAATACTTCTTGCGTGTGGAGGCGGACCCTGCCTTGGAAATGACGCATGTGGTAAGGTGCCGCAGCCAACGGCTCTCCGCTGCCCATGAGCGCCGTTGGTCATGCCATTTTGCTGACCTTGGGGAAAATGGCCATGTCAGTTTCTCTTGGGGCCAGACGAGAGAAAACGAAATTCACCCTATGGCGATAATTGTAAACCCTGTTGTCTGCGGTTTACAGTCATTGGGAATTTTGGGAAGACAATAACAGGAAAACAAGGCGGTTGGTGGAGCTGAGGGGAATCGAACCCCTGACCTCCTCATTGCGAACGAGGCGCTCTCCCATCTGAGCTACAGCCCCGCCTGTTTTGTTGCGAGTGGTTTATAGGGCTTACCAATTTTCTGTCAAGCTGTATTGTAATGTGTATAACCAAAGGTGGTATGCCTGTGGGCTGTTCGTAAGGAGCTGGTTTTTAATCGTGTTTTTGCTCTTCATGGTGCTGACGCGGATACTGGAGATTTATTGCTGGATTCTCCTCATATCCTGCATTTTTGTTAATTTGTATGCGTTTGGCATACTGGATAGCCGCAACCAGCTGGTCTGGAAGATTGGCATGTTTTTGGAACGGTTGACCGAACCTGTTCTTGCGCCCGTCAGGCGTGTGCTACCAACACCGGGGGGAGTGGACTTTAGCCCCATGGTGGTGCTGCTGGGTATTCAGTACATCGTGCAGCCGCTGCTGGTAGATATTTTCCGCGCGCTTATCCTGCATTAGTTTTTTTGGTTTTCCCGGCGCAAAAAAGCCGCCAGTCCTTGCGGGCTGGCGGCTTTTTTAACGGATAACCCGTAAAGGCTCAGTGATGAGCGGAGGGGGAGCCGTCTTTTTCAATATGGGTCAGCGTGTAGCTGCTCATGATGACAACCGGAATCAGGAAGGCCACAACCGCAATGCCAAAGGCAGTGGTGTTGCCACCCAGCAGGTAAGCAATCAGGTCAAGACCCAGAAGTGTTACACACAGATAAATGCCCATTCCAAAAACCCTTTTGTAGCCTGTAAGGCAGGAGCTGCTGGTGTTCTGGCGGGGAAAGCCTACTGTGCAGAACCTGCCGGATTCATTCACAAATCTGACAGCGTCACACTACTCCTTTGATTTTGGGGGTCAACAGCTATCTGTTGCATGGCGTTCCGGCGTTTTCGGGCGGTGCGGCGCAGGTTGCGGGTTATGGCGCTGTTGGTTGGGTGGTTGGTGCTGGGCCTGCTGGCTGCGTGTCGGGTTCGGTCGGTTCTTTGGGCAGGACCATTTTCTGCTGCTTGGTATATTGAGAAATATCAGGGGCATGAAAGGCCGAGACCGGGCCAAAAATGTTGCTCGATACGTTATGCCCAGAGGCTACAGGGGTGTTCAGGCACCCTTTTACAATGGTGGAACAAACACCATCGCTGCCAATCATCTGGTCATTATCGCCGCTGTAATGCATGTCCGTCACCCTGCCATCTACCAGTCGGATGGATGCCACACAGGTTGCCCCTGCGCCCCCAAGGGTTGTTTGCGTCAGATTTACCAGTGTTTGCAGCGGGATCAGTGTCGAATCGTTTGTGGCAGGTATGTTGGTGCCCCGTGTGTACTGGTAGATCTGCACATGTTTGTTAATGGTCTGCATTTTGTCGGGTACGCCAATGCAGGCTTGCAGGTCCTCGTTGGTCATGCCCAGCACAACCAGTTGCCCTTTATGGGCAACGCGGGATGAATAGTAGCCACACCCACCAAGAGCCAGAAGGCTGGCAAGGGCGGCACGGGAGAAAACGTGGGGAAGAGGGGCGGAAAAGCGGGAGGCAAGGCGAGACGTCATGCCTCTTAGTTTCTGGCTCCTGCCCGCTTTATGTCAATATAAAGAATAGCCAGCCACGGTAATGGCCACAGAAAAGGCATGGGCGTCCCCCATAGCAGGGCCAGCGCGCCAATAAGCGCTCCACAGGCAAACCCACCCCATGAGAGGGCAGGTAGCACAATGGCGCCGGGTGCAGGTGGTGCGGCTCTGGTGCTTTTGCAGTGTACGGCCACGGCAGATGCCAGAGCAGAGGCGCATTTGAGCATGTTACTGGTAATAACCACGGTTTGAATGGCGTTGCCGGAAAAACGGGCAAAGCTTGCCCCCTGCACAGCCATAAGGGCAGGCAGCAGCACAAGCTCGGCAAGGCGTGCATGAGGGGAGAACTGCGCAGCTTGCACAATAACCAGCAACAGCACCATGAGCCCGATGCTTTTGGTTACACCCCAGCGCAGGCGGCCAAGGCTGACCAGAAAAGCCGTGCCAAAAAAAATGCCCAGCACACAGGTCAGCCGTACGGCGTAATGCCAGTTGGCATGGGTGAGTGCCGCGGACAGATGCGTGGTGTTGCCGGTCATGGCGCTGGCAAATAGCCCTCCCAGATGGGCAAAGCTGAGTGCATCCACATGCCCCGCCAGAATACCAAGCACCAGAATACGGCGCGCGGAAACAGCTATGGGAGTTAAAGGTGTCTGGGCATCTGGCATGGGCAGGTTTTGGACCAGCAGAAAGTGGAACCGCTTCAAGCATACTGCCCTATGGTGCAAAACCGTGTAAACTCCGCCTGGTATGGCAGGCCGCTATGGCTGGACCGCATAAGATGGCAGGGCTTTAAAAACCATAATCCTGCCACCAGATACAGGTATCAGAAGGATTGGCCCATACAGTCGGGCCAGTTTGTTGAGAGAAAAGAGAAAGCGTATGACACTGCACCGCGTGATGACACTGGGACTGGCAGGGCTTATGGCCGCAACAGTGGGAAGCACTGTTGTTCAGGCTGAACCGGGCGGCTGTCTTAAATATGGTGCCGCGGGTGCGGTTGGCGGGCATCTGGCCAACCACGCCGTTATGGGTGCGGCTGCCGGATGCGTAACCGGCATGTACCGGCGGCACGAATACCGCAAGGAAGCCAAGAACAAGGCCAAACTGTACGATCAGGAACATCCCGGCGCAAAAGGCACGTATGAGCAGAAAGCCACGGCCTATGACGTGGAACATTCCACCAGCCCCGGCAGCACAACAGCCAAGCCGGAGGGGCAGCCCGCGCCAGCTCAGCCGCAGCAGCCAGCTACGCAGCAGGGTGAGGAACACCTGTAACGCACAGGTATTTTATCCGGTATGCCTTAAAAACCCTCTTGGTTCAGCCAAGGGGGTTTTTGCTGGATGATGTTCTGACTGCATCAAAAATGAATTCGGTTGCGCAGAGCATGATGTGCTCGAATTCTTCCTGCACATCCTCAAAGGTCAGCAACTGGTTGCGTAGCAGAATGTGCATGATATGCGCATGGCATCCCATGTCCGGTATTGTGTCCAGCCACTCTGTGTCATTCAGGCGTCTGGCGTTGGCCTGGCAGATGGTGAGCAGTACAATTTCCAACGCAATGTGGCCGCCCATAACGCGGCCTAACGGCTGCTCCGGGCTATAAATGGCCGGGATGAGGGTATCTGCAGAATAGGTTTCTTTGCATTTTTCGTAATGGATCGAGTAGTATAAATATTCCGAAAATGTAATTTTTGTATAAATACCAATATCACGCGCCGTTGCCTTGAGAAAATTCTTATACAGGCAGGCGCAGACCTCAAAGGGCAGGGTGTCATTCAGATCGGCAAAGCGCTTTGCTACGCTTAAAATACCGGAAACCCGAAGTTGCGAGGCCCGGAATGCGCGCAGTGTTACGGCAAGTAATTCGTCTTGATTAATGCCATTGACAACTGTGCGGAAATTTTGGCTCGGAGCATGGGTTAATTCGACAAATTTATCGTAAAATCTGGCTTTGGTAAGGATGAAAGGCCCTGAAAGCTGGGGATTGGGCATGATGGTACTTCAGGAAAAAGGGTCTGAAACAGGTAGGGTTTGCAAAACTGGGGGTATCATGGTGTGCGTTTGAATCCTTTGAAGGATGCCATGCTTAAAATACGCTCATCCGTTTATGGCACAGAAAATGTGAATTTTGCGTTAACAATTAACTTTTACTGCAAAATGGAATATTTTTTTCAGAATAGCTGAAAAATCTGTCAGGATCGGTGCCTTGCGAGGGGATGTTTGTGCGTATTTTACGCAAGGACCAGAGGGTGGCATACCTCATGCCGCGCAGGAGGAAATGCCACCTATGGTTTAAAAGGTCTGGCGCAGGCGTATGGTTTTTCCGTCCCGCGTTTGCAGCACAAGTGCGTTATCCTCAATTGTCCACGACTGCACAGTGTGCAGGAGGCTGAGGAAAAGGCCAGAGACGCGGCCATGGGCGCCGGGGCAGGCCATAAGCGTGCTTATGCCTGCCTGCTGTGCGGGTGTTACTTTGCCTGCATCACCAAATACAAGCCCCCCGGCGTAACGGTTGCAGCCATCCGAACCCGATATTTTACCGCTATCGTTAATATCCAGCGTGGGGGTGAACATATCGGCCGCCGGATCGGGGTTTTCATCCGTGGCGCTATCATGCGCATCGGGCAGGAAGTTGCCATTCTTCAGCTTGTGGCCGTCCAGTTCTGTGGCAACCCAGCGCGTGGCGTTCAGTCGTGTGGGGGGCAGAAGGCTGCCACCACACCCTTTGAGTGTGCGGTTTTTGGTTGTAATGCGCACAGTCTCCGTAAACAGTTGCCCGCTCATGGTGTCCTCGCAGCGGGAGGGGCTGTAACCACGGTCATGTCGGGCGCTTCATAATAACGGGAATGGCCGCGCGTGTAGGCCCGGCTTATTGTGCGTGTCAGGCGTGGGCTGTCAGGGGAGGTCAGGGCCAATGTGCCATCCGCCATGCTGAGGTTCCAGAATGGCTCGTTCCCTCGTGCTTCATAGACGCTGCTGTCTGCCCCGTTCAGGGCTATGGGATGAGACTGCGCTGCACACCCCGCCACAAAGGCAAGCGCACAAGGAGCCAAAAAAGAACGAATGCGTGGCAGGGCCATGAAGCGGCTCCTCCTCTTTATTACGGACACCAGCAGTATGGCTGTTTGGCGCGCGGGCACAACGGGTTTCTTTCCCTTGGTGGCAGCAGGCGCAGTGCAGATGGGGTGTTCCTTCCGGCAAGGGCGGATTAAAAGCGGCGTATGATTATTCAGGGCTACAATTATTTTTGCGATATGCCGGAGGATGCACGCTACCTGCGCCGCGCCCAGCCGGATGAACGGTTTATTGAAGAGAACATGGTGTTCATTCTGCCAGACCGGCTGCGCAAGTTCCGTCGTCATTTATGGCATGTGCGCCGCAACCCCGGCCCTGTCCATGTGTATGTGCCACTGTTCCGGGTGGATACGGTAATGGCATCGGAGCCATTGCCGACCGGGTATGACGCACCGCAGGATGTTTACCCGTTTTATACCCACACCACCCGTAGGCGCGGGCGGGCGCTGGATTATTATGTGCTGTTTGTTTTTAGGGACAAGGATTCCTATGTCCGTTGTCAGGCAGCGCTGGAGGCTGGGCCACAGGGCTAATGCTGTGGCCCAGCCTCAGGCTTTGTCAGGGCCTGTTGCCTGTGCTCTGACCGGGAGCGGGAAAACGCATTTTGGCCAGCCTGTCCTCCTCCATGGGAAGCGGGGCATTGCTGGCTGAGGTTACACCGTTCTGGTGGAGCAGGAAGGCAACAAGGGCTGCCGTATCCTGCGGGGGCAAGGTGCCGGGCGCCATAAGTGGCATGGCGTGGGTAATATACCCGGCCAGCCTGTCGAGCGGCGTGTTGGCCCAGCGAGCCGCAAAATAATTGCCCAGATCGGGCACATCATGCCCGCCTTCAAGGTCAGCGCCGTGGCACATGGCGCAAGCACCCGCGTAAATCTGGGCACCATGTGCGACCTGCTCGGCAGAGAAGGAGACGGGCTGCCCATTACCCGCACGGCTGCCGGTGCGGGAGGTGTGCTGCGGGTCGGCCCATGCCGCATGGGCAAGAGGCAGGCACGCCAGTGCGCAGGCCAGCAGGCTTGTGCGCAGGGGGAATACAAAGCTCATCATACCGCCCTTACCCATTGCGTGGCTGAAAGCGGGAAAACAGGTCTTCAACAATCGCAATCGCCTTTTCCGCTTCCGCGCGGTCGGGGCGTTCAAAACTGTTGCCTACGCCATCCATGTCGCCCAGTCCGTTCAGGTCGTAGCCCTGAATCATCACACCATCGGTTTTGGAGATCATGGCAGCGCCCTTGTATTCCAGCGCGTAAAGGGCGTCTGGCTGGGGTGGCAGCCAGCAGGTCTGCCCCCTTACGGGAATAAGCGATTTGTCGTTCCACAAGTCCCGCGCGGCATAGCCGGGGCAGTTGATCACCACCCGTTCGGGCAGTTCCGCCAGATCAGACGGGCTATGGAACTCACGGATCACAATACGTCCACCAGCCTGATGGAACTCCGAGAGCAGCAGGTGGCTGTATGCCCCAAAATTGTAGATCATCAACGGTGTGCGGCGGGCATAAGCCGCGGGGAACGGATTATCGGCCCCGGCCAGTAGCTCGGATGCGGGGATGATGTCCGCTATGCGGCTGCCGTATTCTGCAAATTCAGCATTGCTTTGCGGTGCGCCTGTGGTGGCAAAGGTGCCTTTGGCGGGGTCCACGGGGGCAGGGGCATGGTCGGCCGCATCCAACGGTGTGTCGGACAGGGTATAATTATCCCTAAAGTCGATCGGGTTGCCGGGCAGGCCCAGATAGTCGCGGTATGTCTGCCAAGAGTAACGGGCCATTTTTTCCCACGTCTGGGCAAAGCCGGGGCCAGCCTGCTGGGTCAGGGCTATGCGGGAATCCGGGGTCCAGCTTCCGTTGGCGCGGACGGAGCGCGTGTGGGGCAGCAGGTCACGGGTGTAAATGGTAACATCAAACCCGGCGCGTTGCGCGGTCAGGGCCGAGGTCAGGCCAATAATGCCGCAGCCTATCACCGCTACCTTGCGCTCCAGCGTGGTGGCGGCATGGCCAACGGCCATATGTGCCGCCCCCCAAGAGAGGGACCAGCCGCTACCGCCGTGGCCGTAATTGTGCACCACGGTCTTGCCCGCGACATGCTCCACATCCATCCGGGGGCCTGCGGGGCGGAAGGGGCGCAGACAGACCTTAATATCCATAATCTGGTCGGCATGGGCACGAATGGGCACAAGGCGGGGAATGGTGCCATGCAGCGCGGTGCGACCAAGGGCGGCAGCTGCATCGGGGGCGGCTGCCCAGCCACGGCGCGTGCTTCCCACAATCCCGGCTGCCAGAGAGGCCGCAAACAGGTCTCTACGTTTCAATCTGCGTATTCCTAATGGTGTTTCAACTGGCGGGTAAGACTCTTACCATAAGGGAGTTTGACCCGCCTGCGCTACCCCCGAGGGTAAAACAGTCCATATGGCGCCGGATATGGAAAAATCAGGCGTGCAGGCGCACGTTACGGGCGGTTCTGGCTGCGCAGATGGGTGGCCGCCGCCGCAATGGCCGCTGTAGCAGAAGTAAAAATGTGGCCGGGTTCATGGAGAATGGTGGCGATCATCAGGTTTACGGGTAGGCCAAAGTCTTCCACCATCATCCCGGTTTCATCCACCAGAGTGGGGCGATTGTCATGCGTGATGGTGGTCAGTTTTTCACCACTGGCCCGCACCCGCTCCGGGTAAGGTGCGGTGTGTGCGCCGGTGCAAACATAGCCAAAAATCGGCAGGCCAAGCGCATGGGCATATCCAATTTCAAACGCTGTGCCGTCATCCACATTGGGACCACGGAATGGGGAGAGGTCGGCAATAACGGCGCAACTTTGCCGGATGAGCCCCATATTGGCGCGGGCAATGGCTGCGGCCAGAGTGGAAGGGCTGTCATGGGTGTGCGCCCCCAGTTCGGCATCCAGAGGGTACAGGCCTTTCAGCCCTGCCTGCGCGCATGTGGCGACCAGTTGCGCCCCATGTTCCATGGCGTTCTGGCGGAACACGTCTGGGCCAGCCAGATAAACGGCAGGGCTGTGTGGCTGGTCTGTCAGGTCTGGCATGGGGGTGGTCCTCCGGCCTGTGGGGTCTTGCGGGTATAAGTGCCCAACCCAGCAGCCCTCTCGCTCTTTGGCAATGGGGGCGTGCTTTTTTTGCTTATGGGGGCTGGCAGAAAAGCGCGGTATCCTGAACGCAAGACACAGGCCAGACCGAAGCGGGAGTGACCCAGACCATGCTGCACAGTTTTCAGTCCACCCGAGGGATGGTGACATCCCCCCACCATCTGGCCAGCCAGAGTGGTCTGGCTATTTTAAAAAAGGGCGGTACGGCGCTGGAGGCGGTGACCGCCATGGCGGCCACGCTCTGCGCGGTTTACCCCCATATGACGGGGATGGGGGGGGATGCCTTCTGGCTGATCTCCTACCCCGATGGTCGAACGGAGGTGCTGGAGGCCTGTGGTGCGGCGGCGTTGCACACCAGTGTGCAGGATTATGCCGCAGCAGGCCACAGGACTGTGCCGTGGCGTGGGGGCTGGGCGGCCAATACCATGGCGGGTGCTGTTTCCGGCTGGCAGGCGGCATTGCAGCGGAGTGCCGCACTCCAGCCCGCTCTGCCGCTGGAGGCCGTGCTGGAAGATGCCATATGGTACGCCCGTAATGGCTACGCGCTGACGGGGAGCGAGGCCGCATTGCTGGCGGAAAAGCAGGCGGAACTTTTGGGTAATGCAGATTTTGCAGCTGCCTACGCCCCGCAGGGTCGCCTGCCTGCTGCGGGTGATATACGCAAAAACCCCGCTCTGGCCGCAACATTGCAAAGCCTGATTCGGGATGGGTTGGAAAGTTTTTATACAGGCGAGGTCGGGCGCAGCCTGCTGGCCGATCTGGCCCGCGCAGGCAGCCCGCTCCGCGCGCAGGATTTTGCACACCACGCAGTTGCAACGCCTCCCCCCTGCATACAAGTGTGGCGGGTGCACAGGTGTATAATGTTCCGCCTCCCACACAGGGCGTGGCCTCCCTTGCCATTCTCAAGCTGTTTGAAAAACTCAACGTGCAGGAGGTGGATGGCTTTGCGTATGTGCATGGGCTGGTAGAGGCCACCAAACATGCGTTCCTCTTCCGCAACGCGCATGTGGGGGACCCACGCTGGATGACGGAAGATGCGCAGGCTTTTCTGGATGATGATGCCCGGTTTGATGCCATGGCCGCTCGCATTGACCCGCATCGGGCCATGCCGTGGCCTGCCCCATCCCAAATGGGGGACACCACATGGATGGGGGCTGTGGATTCCGCCGGTGTTGCTGTTAGCATGATCCAGAGCCTGTATTTTGAGTTCGGGTCCGGTGTCTTTCTGCCGCAAACAGGACTTTTGTGGCAGAACCGCGGAGCGTCCTTCCAACTGGAGGAGGGAGCGTGGAATGCGTTTGTGCCCGGACGCAAGCCTTTTCATACCCTTAACCCGGCCCTTGCCCGGTTTGATGATGGACGGGTGATGGTTTACGGCACCATGGGGGGCGAGGGGCAGCCGCAAACACAGGCGGCCCTGTTTACGCGTTATGCCATGTTTGGTGTGCCGGTGCAGCAGGCGGTCACCGCGCCACGTTGGCTGCTGGGGCGCACATGGGGCAGCAACAGCCATTCGCTCAAAATAGAAAGCCGGTTTGACGCCGGCGTTGTAGACTGGCTGGAACAGGCCGGCCATGTGGTGGAACGCGTGGCGCCCTTTACCAGCATGATGGGCCATGCCGGGGCCATTGTGCGCCATGCGGGCGGTCTGCTGGAAGGTGCAGCAGACCCCCGTAGCGATGGCTGCGTGGCGGGTTTCTAGTTTAAAACCTTCCGTTTAATCCAAAGGTTTTTCATAGACCGGGCGGCCATTTGCCCATGTGGCGCGGATGGCCCGGTCATCGCCCAGCACCATCAGGGCGAACAGGCGTTCGCTCAGGCTGGTGCAGCGTGCGGTACGTTGCGCCATAAGCGGGGTGGCGGCCGGGTCCATAACGCACAGATCAGCCTCCATACCCGGCGCTATACGACCGATCTGCTCATGCAGGTGCAGCGCACGGGCTGCCCCCGCTGTTGCCAGCCAAAGCGCCTGAATGGCCGAAAGCCGCGCATCCCCCGCCATGAGAGACACTTTATAAGCCTCCCCCATTGTGGCCAGAAGGGAGAGTGATGTGCCCGCCCCAACATCTGTGCCCAGAGCAACATGCACGGGTCGGGCAGGGTTGAGCGCCTCAAACAGGCGGAAACTGCCGCTGCCCAAAAACAGGTTGGAGGTGGGGCAATGGGCCAGTGTGCAGCCTGAATGGTGGCAGTGCGCAAAGTCATGCTCGGTCATGTGGATACCGTGGCCAAATATGGCGCGTGGTCCATCCAATCCGGCTTTGGCATACACATCCAGATAGGACGCATGGTTGGGGAACAGGCTGCGCACGGCGGCCATTTCATCCAGATTCTCGGCCAGATGGGTCTGCATGTACAGGCCGGGTGTGCTGCGGAGCAGGTCCCCCGCCAGTTCCAGCTGTTCTGGTGTGCTGGTTATGGCAAAGCGCGGGGTTACGGCATAAAGCTGGCGGTCCTTGCCATGCCAACGGCTGATGAGGTCCTTGGACTGGTCATACCCGCTTTGGGCTGTGTCGCGCAGGTTGGGGGGGCAGTTGCGGTCCATCAGCACTTTGCCAGCAATCATGCGGGTGCCTAGGCGGGCGGATTCTTCAAAAAACGCATCAACAGACTGCGGGTGCACCGTGCAGTACACCGCTGCCGTGGTAGTGCCATTGCGCAGCAGTTCGCTCAGAAAAAAGCGTGCGGTCTGCCGGGCGACATCTTTATTGGAAAATTCGGCCTCGGTTGGAAAAATATATTGTTCCAGCCAAGGCAGAAGCTGCTCCCCCCATGAGGCGATGGCCGAAATCTGGGGGTAATGCACATGCGCGTCTATAAACCCTGCGCTAATCAGGCTGTCAGGGTAATGGGTCAGGGGGGTGTTGTCCCCCAGCAGTCCGTGCAGGCTGGCATAGGCGCCGCAATGCGTAATGCGCCCATGCTCCATAATAATCAGGCCATCCTCCTCGTACACCAGCGCATCGTGTGCGGGCACATCAAACGGGTTGGCGCGGAAGGTGATGTAGCTGCCACGTATGGCGCGGCGGTCATGGGGGTGTGGCATGGTAATGGCTTTTTGGCAGTTAAAACTGTTCGGCAAAAAAGTTTTCAATTTCGGTAATAATGAACCGCGCGGCCGTGGAAAGCTGGCGCGAGCGGTCCACGCACAGGGCGAGCGTAAGAGGGGGCAGCTTGCGGTTAACAATGGGGGTAAAGGCAAGCTGGCCTTTCTGCACCTCATCATACGCATCAAGGTAGCTCAGAATACCCACACCGGCCCCTTCCAGCACCATGGATTTGATCATCTGGATGTTGTCCGCCTTGGCCACGGTTGCGACCTTGACGCCTGTTTCTGCTTCCAGCACGCCAATGGGCCGCCAGAGGGCGAGTGGGGGGGCTGGAATAATCATCGGGTATTCCGCCGCAAGGCTGAAGCGCGCCTCGGCCAGAGTGGCGATCTCGTGCGAGGGAAGGCAGACAAAGCCGAGTGGAATTTCCTTGTGGGTCCGCACGGTCAGTTCACGCATGTGGCCGGGGTTGAACATCAACGCAAAATCGGCATGACCTTTGACCAAAAGCTCGCCCATATCATGGCTTTTGCGCACATGTACACTCACCATAATGCCGGGGTGCGTTTGGCGCAGCTTGCCGAGCAGAGTGGGTAAAAACCCTTTTGTCAGGGCATCGGGGATTAGAATATCCGTAGCGCCCTGCCGTAAGCCTTTGAGGTTATCAAGCTGTGTTTGCAGGGCGTTCAGGTCGCGCGACCAGCGGCGGCAGGATGTTAGAAGTAGCTCCCCCGCTGTGGTCAGCCGCAGGCCGGAGGGCAGGCGTTCAAACAACTGGGTGCCCAGAATTTTTTCCCCCTGCAACACCTGCCGGTCTATGGCGGAGGCGGCAATGTGCAACTCGTCCGAGGCTTTTCTGATGGAGCCATGTTGGGCCACCGCCATAAAATAACGCAGGAACCGGGAGAAAACGGGCATCAGCTTTTGCTCTCTTTTTGCGAACGCACCATGCTGAATTAAATCATATACAAGAACGATACGTGTGTGAAACAGTAAGTCTGATTTTATTGGCATGATCAGGAACCACACAGGATTCCCGATGTGCATAATGTGGACTGATAAACAGGTATGGAACATCTTAACAGACGCGTCCGGGACGATCTTGCCAAAATCCAGTTTGCTTCTGGCAACTGGTGTATTCCCCACCAGCACGACGGTAAGGATGTGCTGGATGTGGCCATTATTGGCGGTGGTCAGGGTGGGCTGGCCACGTGCTTTGGGCTAAGGCGGCGTGGCGTAACCAACACGTGCATTTTTGACATGGCCCCACAGGGGGCCGAAGGGCCGTGGGTCACTTTTGCCCGCATGATCACCCTGCGCACGCCCAAGCATGTTACCGGTCCCGACCTTGGTATTCCCAGCCTGACGCCCCAGTCCTGGTATGAGGCAAAATACGGCGAGGAAGCATGGCGGAAGCTGGATAAAATCTCCCGTCAGGACTGGCAGGACTATCTGGACTGGCTGCGGGATGTTCTGGACCTGCCGGTTAAGAACGAACACCGTCTGGCTGATATTGCATGGGAAGATGGGCTGCTTAAGCTGACCTTTGCCTGTGCAGGTGGGGCCGAACATGTTGTGTGGGCACGCCGCGTTGTGCTGGCCACCGGCATAGAAGGGGGTGGTGCGTGGCATGTGCCCGATTTTATTACCAGCGTCCTGCCCAAAAGCCGTTACGCCCACACCTGTGAGCAGATCGACTTTGAAGCCCTGCGTGGCAAGCGCATTGGTGTGCTGGGTGCTGGTGCCTCGGCGTTTGATAACGCGGCAACAGCGCTTGAACACGGTGCGGCCAGTGTGGACCTTTGCCTGCGCCGCAAGCAGATCCCCACGGTTAACCCTTACCGTTGGATGGAGAATGCGGGCTTCCTGAGCTACCTGTCCGACCTGCCGGATATTCTGCGCTGGCGGTTTATGCGCCGGATTTACGACCTGAACCAGCCGCCCCCGCAGGATACGTTCTGGCGGTGCCGCAAGCACCCCAACTTTGCGTTCCACCCCGGCACACCGTGGCTGTCCGTGCGGGAAGAAAACGGTGCGGTTGTTGTGACCACCCCGCATGGGGAGATGACGTTCGACTTCCTGATTATTGGCACCGGGTTTGTCATCGACCTTGCCCAGCGGCCTGAACTGGCGCGTGTCGCCAGCCGTATTGCCCTGTGGAGAGACCGGTTTGAAGCGCCGACGGATGAGCAGAGCACCCTGCTGGGTAGCCACCCTTATTTGAGCCGGTCGTTCCAGTTCCAGCCGCTGGAAAAGGATGACCCGCTGGCCCCCATGCTTGCGTGCATTTACAACTTTACGTTTTCCGCCATGCCCAGCATGGGGCTTTCCGGTGCGTCCATCAGCGGTATGCGCTTTGGGGTGGAAAAATTGACAACATGCATCGGGCGCAGCCTGTTTGTGCAAGATGGAGCCCTGCATCTGCAAAGCCTGCTGGACTATGATGTGGATGAACTTACCAGTTTTGACCCGCCTGAGCAGGCCTGAAACCAAGCGTAAAACAGGACAGAAATGAGCCAGACATACCCGCGTGACATGATCGGTTATGGCGCCACCCCGCCCGATGCACAGTGGCCCGGTGGCGCACGGATTGCCGTGCAGTTCGTCATCAATTACGAGGAGGGGGCGGAAAACTGCATCCTCCACGGAGATCGCGGGTCCGAGGCCTTTCTGTCCGAAATGGTGGGCACCAGTTCCATTGCAGGTGCGCGCTGCATGCAAATGGAAAGTCTGTATGAATATGGCAGCCGTGCAGGGTTTTGGCGGCTCCATCGCCTGTTTGCAAAAGCAGGTTTTCCCGTAACGGTTTTTGGTGTTGCCATGGCTCTGGCCCGTAACCCACAGGCCGTAGCAGCCATGCAGGCCAGGGGGTGGGAAATGGCAACCCACGGCCTGCGCTGGATAGATTACCAGAATGTGCCCGAGGATGTGGAACGCGCCCATATGCGCGAGGCCATAGCTCTGCACACGCAGGTTACTGGTGCGCCGCCGCTAGGCTGGTATCAGGGGCGCACCAGCCCCAACACCGCCCGTTTGGTGGTGGAGGAAGGCTGCTTTCTGTACGATGCAGATTCCTACGCCGATGACCTGCCTTATTACGACCGGCGCTACGGCAAACCCCAGTTGATCGTGCCGTACACGCTGGATGTGAATGACATGAAGTTTGCCGCCCTGAATGGCTTTACCGAGGGCGAGCAGTTCTTCCACTACCTGCGCGATAATTTTGACATGCTCTACCGTGAGGGCGGGCGTATGATGTCCATCGGTTTGCACTGCCGTCTGGCTGGCAAACCTGCGCGGGCACTGGCTGTTGCCCGCTTTTTGGAGCACGTTGCCAACCATGCGGATGTCTGGGTGGCAACACGGGCCGACATTGCCCGCCACTGGCTTAAGGTCCACCCGGCATGATGACGCTGGCAGACATTAACACCATGCCGGTCGCAGCATTTGTGGAGGCATTCGGGAGTGTTTACGAACACTCACCGTGGGTTGCGGCCAAGGCGGCAGGTAGCCGGCCTTTTGCTGATGTTGATGGTATGTGCAGGGCTTTTTCCGCCGCCATGCGGAGCGCAAGCGTTGCCGAGCACTACGCTCTGGTGCGTGCCCACCCCGAACTGGGGCACCGTTTGGGAGTGGACCCGGGTTTGACCGATGCATCCGCACGGGAGCAGGGTGGTGCAGGGTTGGACCGGTTGACGCCGGAGGAATACGCGCATTTTCGGACCCTGAATGATGCGTACGGACAAAAATTTGGCATGCCGTTTGTTATCTGCGTGCGCAAGGTTGGCGGAAATGCCAAACAGGTTATTGCCCAGGCCATGGAACGGCGGCTTGCCAGTACGCCAGAGTGCGAACTGGCCGAAGCCCTGAACCAGATTGACGCGATAGCCGCGTTACGTTTGCACGATAAGGTGGTGGCATGAGTTCTCTTTCAACCCACGTCCTCAATACGGTCTCCGGCCGTCCGGCTGCGGGGGTGGCGTTCCGGCTTAGTGGTGCGCAGGGTGTTCTGTTTACAGGGCGAACCGATGCGGATGGCCGCTGCCCGGAGTTGAAGACGCTGGACCTGCCCGCCGGGGCCTATTGCCTTGAGTTTGAGGTGGCATCATATTTTCGCCAGCAGGGTACGCCTTTGGCAGACCCGCCGTTTCTTGACATTGTGCCAATCCACTTTGGTCTTGGCGGTAGCGGGCACGCCCATGTGCCGCTGCTGGTCGCCCCATACGCCTATTCGACCTACAGGGGGAGCTGACACGTGCAACCTGCCAGCAACAAGCCACACGCCGTTCATCCTGTGGACCAGATGCTTCCGGCATGGAAGCTCGGGTTCTATGGCCTGCAACATGTGCTCACATTCTATGCAGCCGCCGTTATTGTGCCTGTTCTGCTGGCGGGGGCCATGGGGCTGCCCCGTGCCGCCCTTGAACATCTGATTGAGGCGGATCTGTTTACCTGCGGTATTGCCTCCTTCATCCAGTCCGCAGGGCTTGGGCGTTACATTGGGGTCAAGCTGCCGCTGTTGCAGGGCGTTACCTTTGTGGCTGTTACCCCCATGATCGCCATTGGTGTGGCGGCTGGTGGGGGTGTGCAGGGATTACCCCAGATTTTTGGCGCGGTTATTGCCGGGGGGCTGTTTACTTTTCTGGCGGCTCCGTGGTTCGGCAAGCTGGTCAAGTTCTTCCCGCCCGTGGTTACGGGGTCTGTCATTCTGGTTATCGGGCTGGCTCTGCTGCCTGTAGCGGCTAATGATATTGTGAACGGGCAGGGCACGGGGGTCATGCAAAACCCGGTCAACATGCGCAATGTGGCATATGGGCTGGGGACGCTGGCCTCCATTTTGCTGATCCAGCGCATGTTCAAGGGGTTTATCGCCAGCATTGCCGTGTTGTTCGGGCTGGTGGCGGGCACATTGACCGCGTGGTTTCTGGGTGATGCCAGTTTTGATGGTGTGATGACCGCGCCGTGGGTTACGGTGGCGCAACCGTTCTACTTTGGTCTGCCCACCTTCCATGTGGTGCCTGTGCTGTCCATGCTTGTGGTTATGATCATCACTATGCTGGAAACAACGGGTGATGTGTTTGCAACCGGTTCCATTGTCAAAAAAGATATTACGTCAGAGGATATTACGCGCGCTATCCGGGCAGATGGTCTGGCGACCATTATTGGTGGGGTGCTGAATTCCTTCCCCTACACCTGCATTGCGGAAAACGTGGGTCTTGTGCGGCTCACACGTGTCACCAGCCGCTGGGTGGTGGTGGCTGCAGCCTTTATTATGATGGCGCTGGGCTGCCTGCCCAAACTGGCTGCCATTATTGCCAGTGTGCCGCTGCCGGTACTGGGGGGGGCGGCCTTGGCCATGTTTGCTGCCGTGGCGGTGGTTGGGATTCAGACCCTTGTTAAAGTGGATTTCGATAACCTGAACAACACGGTTATTGTGGGCACCAGCATTGGGCTAAGTATGTTGGCAACCGCTCAGCCCCACATTGCTGACCATTTTCCCGCGTGGATGCAGGTTATCTTTGGCAGTGGCATTACGCTGGGCGCCATGTCCGCCATTCTGCTGCATCTGGTGTTTAACTTCGGCAACCTGTGCTCCACCCCGCAGGAGGAGGAACAGGATGCGGTTATACTGGAAACCCCGGTGTGGAACGTGGTGAGCACGCAGGACAAGCCGACCGTAGCAGGTGGGCAGATCGGGCGCACTCAGCCGGAATAATCACAGGCCCTTGCGGCCCCTTTGCCAGATACACAAAAAAATACTTACCGGAGGGCACACATGCGCCACCACATCAGCTTTTATGTGGGGGATACGCTCCACCATCTGTCTGACCTGCCGCCGGAACTCACCTTGCTGGACTGGCTGCGTGACCAGCAGGGCCGCACGGGCACCAAAGAAGGGTGTAACGAAGGAGATTGCGGGGCCTGCACGGTGCTGGTCGGGCGGCTGGAGCAGGGGCAACTGGTCTGGCGCGCCGTTAACGCCTGTATTCATCTTATGTGGATGTTGGATGGCGCGCAGCTTCTGACCGTGGAGGATATTCGCGGGCCTGATGGCGCATTGCACCCCGTGCAGCAGGCCATGGTGGATGAACATGGGTCACAATGCGGGTTCTGTACACCGGGGTTTGTCATGTCCATGGTGGCGCTGTCCACACGGGCCAATCTGGCGGAGCTGGAAGGCACGCTGGATGGCGAGCGGGTTATAAACGAGGCGCTGGCAGGCAATTTGTGCCGGTGTACCGGCTATGCTCCCATTGTGCGCGCCATGAAAAAAGCCGCCCTGTATTGCGCCCGCAACGGGGAGCCCATTGGTGCGCGCACTGCGGAAATAACCGCCCGTTTGCGGCAACTGCACGATGGGCAGACAGTGGAACTGACCAGCCGGGAAGGCCGCGTAACGCTGCCCGCCAGTGCAAATGCGCTGGCCACGGCCTATGCGGCAGACCCGGCCGCCGTGCTGGTGGCTGGCGGCACGGATGTGGGGCTATGGGTGACCAAAAGGCTGCGCAGGCTACCGCATATTATTGCCGTGCGGTCCGCGCAGGACCTACACCAGTGTGGCCTCCGCCCCGATGGCGCATTGTGGATTGGAGCGGCTGTAACCTATAGCGAGGCCATGCCGCTGCTGGTGGCGCATCTGCCCGCGGCGGAAGATACGCTGCGGCGTATTGGCTCCACTCAGGTCAGGAACGCCGCCACGGTATGCGGCAATATTGGCAATGCGTCCCCTATTGGGGATGGTCCTCCCATTTTTATGGCTGCTGGGGCGGAGTTGCATCTGCGTTGCGCACAGGAGCGCAGAGTTGTACCGCTCGAAGACTTTTTTCTCGATTACGGCAAGCAGGACATTAGACCCGGTGAGTTCATAGAGGGGGTGCTTGTCCCTCCGTTGGCACAGGGGAGTGTGTGCGGCGTGTATAAGGTTTCCAAACGGTTTGATCAGGATATTTCCGCCGTTATGGGGGCTTTTGTCCTGCGCATGGGGGCAGATGGCACCATACAGGATGCCCGTTTGGCCTATGGCGGCATGGCGGGCATACCCCGTCGGGCAAGTGGGGCGGAAGCCGCCATGCGTGGTCAGCCCGCAACACAGGCAACCCTGTATGCAGCGCAGGCTGCCGTCAAAGAGGATTTTACTCCCCTGTCCGATATGCGGGCTAGTGCGTGGTACCGCACAACGGTGGCCGCCAATCTGCTGGCCCGTCTGTTTGAGCCATTGATGCCCGGCAGCCCGCCTGCTGCGCAAACACTTCAGAACTGGCAGGAGGTGGCGCATGGTTGAGCAAACAACAGTCTTACAGCAAACCGAAGCACAGCCAAAATCACCAGCAGGAGCAGCGTCCTCCTCCCTCCGGCACGAAAGCGCACATCTGCACGTAGCGGGAGACGCCCGGTATGTGGATGACGTGCCGCTGCCACAGGGGGCCGTGCATGTTGCACTGGGCCTGAGCAGCCGCGCCCATGCGCGTATTACACATATGGGGCTGGATGCGGTCCGGGCTTACCCTGGCGTGGTCTGTGTGCTGACTGCGCAGGATATACCCGGTCATAATCAGGTCAGCCCCGTGGGTGCGGGGGATGAGCCATTGCTGGCAGAGGACACGGTGTTCTTTTGCGGGCAGCCTCTGTTTGCCGTCGTGGCGCAAACCCGCCACGCTGCCCGCCATGCCGCCGTGCTGGCGCAGGTGGAATACGAAGACCTGCCCGCTATCCTCAACATTGAGCAGGCGCGGGCACAGGGAAGCCCTCTGGTCTGCCGGTCATTGGAGATGACACGGGGGGATGCACCCCACGCACTGGCACAGGCTCCGCACCGGCTTGCGGGCCAGCTTGCCGTAGGTGGGCAGGAGCATTTTTATCTGGAAGGGCAGGCCGCTCTGGCATGGCCGGGAGAGGACGGGGAGATACGCATCTGCTCATCTACCCAGCATCCGACCGAAACCCAGCATATGGTGGCGCATATTCTGGGCCGCCCCAACAACCTTGTAACCGTGGAAGTACGGCGCATGGGGGGCGGCTTTGGTGGGAAGGAAACACAGGCCAATATAGCCGCCTGCCTTGCTGCCCTAGCCGCAGAACGCACGGGCAAACCCGCAAAGCTGCGTATGGACCGGGATGATGACATGCTGGTGACAGGCAAGCGGCATGATTTTGTTATTGATTATGACGTGGGTTTTAATGCGCAGGGCCACGTTCTGGGAGTGGATATGCAACTGGCCGCACGTTGTGGCTGGTCGGCTGATTTGTCCGGCCCGGTTACAGACCGCGCCATGTTCCATGCGGATAACGCTTATTATTACCCCGATGTCCGCCTGCGCTCCATCCCCTTGCGCACCAACACGCAGTCCAACACCGCGTTCCGTGGGTTTGGTGGTCCGCAGGGAGCGGCAGCAGCGGAACGCATAATGGAGGAAATAGCGTTTGCCACCGGACTGGACCCGCTGGATGTTCGGTTGCGCAATGTTTACGGCACAACAGACCGTAATGTGACCCCGTACCATATGACGGTGGAGGATTCCATTGCCGGGGAGATTATGACCCAGCTTGCAGCGGATTGTGATTACCGAAAACGTCGTGAACAGATAAGGGTATTTAACCGAACAAGCCCCCATCTACGGCGGGGTATTGCGTTAACGCCGGTCAAATTTGGTATTTCCTTTACTGCCACGCATTTCAATCAGGCAGGCGCATTGGTCCATGTTTATACCGATGGTTCCGTGCAGGTGAACCACGGCGGCACGGAAATGGGGCAGGGGCTGCACACCAAAATGGTGCAGATTGCCATGCGTGAATTTGGTTTGTCCAAGGAGCGTGTGCGCATTACCGCCACCACAACAGGCAAGGTGCCCAACACGTCCGCCACGGCTGCCTCCAGTGGCGCGGACCTGAACGGTATGGCCGTGCTGGCAGCCGTGCGGACGATCAAGGACCGGCTGGTCGCCTTTGCCGCAGACAAGTGGCACGTTGCGCCGGAGCAGATCCGCTTTACAGCGGATGGCGTGGTGGTGGGGGCTGAGGTGATACCATTCGCAACGCTGGTGAATGCGGCCTATATGGCGCGTATTTCCCTGTCTTCCACGGGGTTTTACAAAACACCCAAAATTTCGTGGGATGGTGCGACCGGGCGCGGGCGGCCGTTTTACTACTTTGCATATGGTGCAGCCTGTGCGGAGGTCCTTGTGGACCTGCTAACGGGTGAAAACCGTATTGAACGTGTGGATATTCTGCACGATGCTGGCCAGTCTCTGAACCCGGATATTGATATAGGCCAGATTGAGGGCGGCTTTGTGCAGGGCGCTGGCTGGCTGACCATGGAGGAACTGTTCTGGGATACAGCAGGCCGTTTGCGCACACATGCGCCCAGCACCTACAAAATTCCAGCCTGCTCTGACCGCCCCCGCATTTTCAACGTTAAACTCTTGGAGAACGCGCCTAACCGGGAGGAGACCATCTTCCGCTCCAAGGCTGTGGGGGAACCTCCGTTTGTGCATGGTCTGGCCGTGTTACACGCTATTTCCGATGCGCTGGCCAGTTTGAATGATTACCGCACCTGCCCAGGGTTGAACGCTCCCGCTACTCCTGAACAGATATTGCGTGTGGCTGAACGCCTGCGCCAGCAAGGGGGAGAGACCAATGCGCAGGTACACGCCTGAGAACCTTCTCCGCCTGTGGCGGCAGGCTCCGCAACCGCTTGTGGTGGCACGGGTAACCCTGACGCGTGGCTCCACCCCGCGGGAGGAGGGGGCTTTTATGCTGGTGGGCCAGCATGTGGTGGCTGGCACTGTTGGCGGCGGCGCGTTGGAATTGGCGTGCGAGCAACATGCCCGCGCCATGCTGCATTCGGGGGAATCCCTGCGTGAGCAGCAAATTGTGCTGGGTGGCAAAAACGTCAGCCAGTGTTGTGGAGGGCGTGTGGCTGTGCGGCTGGAGGTGTTGACGCCGCCTTTATGCTCCCAGCTTGAGCAGCAGCTTGCCGGGGCTTCCGCAGCACGGCCCAGCCTGTTTTTGTTCGGAGCGGGGCATGTGGGGCGCGCACTGGCTTACGCACTGGCTCCTCTTCCGCTCCGGTTGGTGTGGATAGACCCAAGGGCCGAGGAGTTTGGCACGGTGCCAGACGGAGTAGAGGTCCACGTGACCTCTGCGTGGCAGAATGTGCTTGCAACGGCCCCACCCGGTGCGGGCGTGCTGGTGCTTACTCCGTCCCACACATTGGATGCGCTTATTGTGGAGGCAGCTCTCCAGCAACCCAACCTAGCTTATGTGGGGCTGATTGGGTCACGCACCAAGCGCCTGCGGTTTGAAAAATCCCTGCTTGCAGTAGGGGTTACTCCCACACAACTGGCTGCACTTGTCTGCCCTATAGGAGACCGTGGCGTGCGTGATAAACGCCCCGAGGTCATAGCGGCTCTCGTTGCGGCTGAGGTGGTGGAAAAATTGCTGCACCCAATGCCCCAAACGGTTGGAACAACAACACAGGCGGATGATCCCCCCTTTGCATTACAGGGGTAATGCAAAGCCCCCGCTTGCAGCGGTAGCGACTTCGCACAGTGGTGCCGAATGAGGCCGTGGGGCCGTGCTGCAACGTTCCGTATTGCTACCCAAAAAACAGTGTGGGTTTGCTCTCTCGTTTACTCTGTCGGAACCACAATGGTTGTCCGCAAAAAAACGAGAGAGCACCAGTTGGTTTCAGGCGGCCTGCTGTTCGGGCAGGGGGCAACGTCCTGCCAGTCCGGCCTGTTCCAGCTTGCGGGCAAGGCTGAACAGCGCGGCCTCCCGCCCCGGAGCGGCAACAAGCTGCAAACCTAGTGGCAGGGTGCCTGTGTTGGCCAGCGGCAGGCACAGCACGGGGAGGCCGGGCAGGCTGAGCGGTTGGGTATAAAGGCCAAGGTTGGCGCGGGCCGAGGCAGGTTTGCCCCCAACCATAACGGTGGGATCATCCAGTCGGGGGGCCTCACACATTACAGCAGGTGCAATCAGCACATCCACCTGTTCGAACAGGGCATGGACCTGCTGGCGGAACCAGCGGCGGAAGCGCTGTGCCTGCACATAGGTGCTGGCGGGCAACATGGCGCCCGCCAGTAGCCGGTCGCGGGTGGCTGGGTCATACTCCTCCGCCACAGTCCGCAGACGGGGCAGGTGCAGGGTGCCCCCTTCGGACGCTGTAATCAGGAAGGACGCCGCACGGGCCGTGGGGGTTTGGGGGAGCTCAACTGTGCCCGATAGCCCCAGATGGTGGCATACGCGGTTTATGGCGGCGGACAAGTGCGGGGGTCAGGTTTTGTGCAAACCACCCCCCCAAGCAAGCGGTCCGCAGGGTTTGGGGCTCCGGCTCCGGCGCGGTATCCGCCATAATGTAAAAGGCGGTCTGAAGGTCATCCAGCGTGCTGGCAAAATGGCCAACAACGTCCAGACTGGCGGAAAAAGGGTAAGCACCCTCACGCGGCAGACGGCCCAATGTGGGTTTAAGCCCCCATACGCCGCACAGGGAGGCCGGTACACGGATGGAGCCGTTAGTGTCTGTCCCCAGTGTAAGCGGAAGAAAACCGGCGGCAACGGCTGCGGCAGAACCGCCGGAGGAGCCACCCGCCATACGGCTTGTGTCGTGCGGGTTGCGGGTTATGCCGTAATGGGCGTTATCCGTTGCAAAACCATAGGCAAATTCGTCCATGTTCAGCGTTGCTACGGGAATGGCCCCGGCTGCGCGCAGGCGGCCGACAATGGCGGCGTCCTGCGCTGCCGGGGGGGTATTGCGTAGCACAATGGACCCGGCAGTGGTGACATGGCCTTTGATGTCAAACAGGTCTTTGACACCAAAAGGCACGCCAGCCAGTGGCGGAAGGGGTTCCTTGCGGGCCAGTTGGGCATCTACCGCGTGGGCCTGTTGCATGGCCTGCTCCGCAAACAGGTGGGTCACGCTGCGAATGGCGCTGTCCTGCGTGCGGATGGTGGCAAGCACTGCCTGCATAACGGACGCCGCACTGCGTTTGCCGCTGCGAATATCCTGCGCAATGTTCAGGGCGCTGACAAACCGGGTCATGGCGTGTACTCCCCTGCTGGTTCGCATGTATCTGGAAGCGGAAAATCCCTTATAAGGGAGGCATATTTTTGCAAAAGTCTGGTGTTGCTAATAACGCCGGGTATGCAGGCCGGTGGCAGCTCAATATCCATGGCGGCAGCGCGGGCAGCAACGAGAACCTCATCAGAGAAGGGAGGCGTGGTCATAACATGCTCCTTTCCTTACAGCGTTGGGCGTTCGGTTTCTGGCTGTTCGGCCATGATGGACACATGCGCCGCCAGAATTTTCCAGCCATCGGGGGTGTTGATCCATGTCTGCATCTGCCGGCCCGTGCGGGTGGAGCCGATGCGGCGGAACTCCAGACTGACAACCCCGGCCTCTGTGCCAAGCGGGGTTATGGTGCGGCGTAACATGGTGCGTGGGGGGGAGCCGCCTTTGCGGTTCCGGCGGAATGCGGCAATTTCTGCCGCACCGTAAAGGTTTTCTCCCACGCCGTAACGCACGGTCTGCGGCCCCTGCCAGAACAGGGCGTCCAGCGCATCCACATTGTTGTCGGCCAGTGCCTGTTCGTACTGGTCGGAGCAATGTGTAAGCTGGAGGATGGTCTGGGCGTCATCCAGTGTCATGCGCTTACCGTCCTCTGTTTTACGGCCAGTCTGCCAGTGCGGCATCCACGGCGGCCCCGCGCGGCAGGGTGTGGCCCTGTGCAGCAAGGCAGGCCTCCAGCGCTCCCAGTGTGAGCAATACCTTATGCTTGACGGCGTTGTACCCCATGGTGCCAATCCGCCAGATGCGGCCTGCCAGCGGGCCAAAAGCCGTACCGATTTCTATGCCAAAATCATCACGCATACGGGTGCGTATGGCCTCCCCATCCACACCTTCGGGGATCCACACACCGGTTACGTTGGTCATGCGGTGTGCATCGTCGCCAAAAATGCGCAGGTTCATGGCGCGCAGGCCCGCAATAAGGCACGAGCTGGCCTGTGCATGGCGGGCAAAGCGCGCATCCAGCCCTTCTTCCAGCACAATGCGCGCGGCTTCCCGCGCACCGTAGAGCATGGTGGTGGCCTCGGTATGGTGGTTAAGGCGTTTGTCTGACCAGTAATCCATGACCATGGCCAGATCGAAGTAGTTGGACAGAATGCGCGCGCGGCTACCATCCGTAGCTCCGGCGGCGCGAATGCCCGCTTCCACATGGCGGCGGGCCATAATATGCTCTGCCGCCCGGTCGGACACGGTTATGGGGGCGGAGCCGGGTGGCCCTCCCATGCACTTTTGCAATCCGCCAGACACCACATCAATGCCCCACACGTCTGTTTTTATGGCCATGCCACCCAGTGTTGCGGTGACATCCGTGTAGGAAAGAGCGCCGTATTTGCGGCAGAGTTCCCCAACACCTTCCAAAGGCTGCGCCATGGTGGTGGAGGTGTCCCCATGAATACAGGCAAACACTTTTGGCCTGTGGGTTTTTAGCCCTTCTTCAATCTGCGCCAGTGTGGCCACTTCCCCCCAAGGCAGGTCCAGCGTGCAGATCTGTGCGCCAATACGTTCTGCTATTTCGGACAGTAGCAGGCCAAAACGCCCGGCCCGGACAAGAAGAATTTTATCTCCCGGTTCTACAAGAGAGACCAGCGCCGCCTCAATGCCCGCACGGGCCGTGCCGTCCACCAGAAAAGTCCACTGGTTCTGCGTCATAAAAATCTGACGGTAAAGAGCCATGGTTTCGTTCATGTACTCTGTCATTTCCGGGTCAAACTGGCCCAGCATATCGGCCGACATGGCACGTAGCACACGGGGGTGCGCGTTAATGGGGCCGGGGCCCATCAACATCCGTTGGGGCGGGTCAATCTGCCGGAAAAAAGTGGAACTCATGCAGAAAACTCCGTTGGTTTTGAGGCCGTGCTGGCGGCAAGGGCGTGTATGAACTCAAGCATGACCTGTAGGGCCGTGTGCACGTCATCATGGCGCACGGCTTCTGCCGGGTTGTGGCTGATCCCTTTTTTGCAACGCAGGAACAGCATACAGACCGGGGTGAGTGCCGCCATAACCATGGCGTCATGCCCGGCACCGCTTACCAGCCTGCGTGCTGGCTGGCCGGTAACGTGGGTAACAGATGTGGCCAGCAGGTCCGTCAGTTGCGGGTCACATGGGGTGGCGGCCAGATCGTTCTGGGGCTCTATGCTAAGGGTTACATTGCGTTTTTTTGCAATGTCCTTCAGCGCTGCGCAAATTGCGGTGGCAGCCCGGTCGCGCACGTCTGCCGTGCCTGCGCGGATGTCCAGACTGAAGGTTGTCTCGCCCGGCACCACATTGCTTGCTCCCGGTCCGACATGCAGTTGGCCAACTGTGGCCACCAGATCTTCCGGTCCGGCAGCGCCAAGGCGTTCTATGGCAAGAATGGCCTCGGCTGCGGCGGCCAGTGCATCCTGCCGCAAGGACATGGGCATGGTGCCTGCGTGACCTGCCACCCCCTGAATGGAAACGCGGAAGCGGTATTGCGCGGCAATGGCCGTAACCACACCAACACTCATGTTGGCGGCTTCCAGCACCGGCCCCTGTTCTATGTGGGCTTCAAGGTAAGCCAGAACCTGCTGAGGTTTGTAGGCGGCCTCCAGATAGCGGGCAGGGTCCAGCCCGTTATGGACCAGCACATCATGCAGCGTTGCGCCATTGGCATCGACCGCGGAAAGGGGAAGGGCGTCCAGCGTGCCGGCTACCGCGCGGGATGTCAGCATGGATGCGGAAAAGCGCGAGCCTTCCTCATCCCCAAACCCGATGACTTCGAGCGCAAAAGGCAGGCGTTCACCCCGTGCGGCAAAATGGGCGACGACTTCTATGCCCAGCATAACGCCCAATGTGCCGTCATACCGGCCTGCATTACGCACCGTATCCAGATGTGACCCGATAAGCAGCGCGGGAGCACCCGGTTTTTCCCCTTCATACCGGCCTATCAGGTTGCCTGCGGCATCTGTGTGGCAGGTCATGCCTGCCTCACCCATCCATGTGGCAACCTGTTTGCAGGTGGCGGCATAGGCGTCAGACAGATAAGCGCGGAAAAGGCCATCCTGCGTGTCGGAAAAAGGGTGTGCGCCAAGCTGGTCACACCGGTTAACCGGGCGGGATGCCACTGTGGCGGGCTGTGGCTGGCCTTTGGAAAAGGGCGGAAGCGTGGAGATTTTTTTCATCCTTGCGCAGGGGGCCATACCGGAGTGTGCCAGCATCTGGCTGGTGCTGTGTGACAATTATAGACGGGTTTGGTCCGTTCTCTCAAAAGCAAAAAAAGCAATTTCGCGTTGCAAAATTGAGCGCAGCCCCCGTGCTGAAAAAAGCAATGGAAAAGTGCTTTTTTTCTTTTGTGAGAAAGGGCGTTGGCAATTATATATCGGAATCGTATCGTTTTGGGCGGTGTTCAGAGTTAACCCCATAAGCACCCCAAGGGTCTGTTCGCCGCGCATACTGCCTGCTTCCGCCGTTTTTGCCCCCTGCTTCTTCTTCAGGATTTTTTGGGAGACTACGCCATGCCTTCCCGATTTTTTTTCATGCGCCGGTCTGTCGGCTCTTCTCTGACGTATCGTCAGCGCCTTGCAACGTTAACCTGCCTTGCCAGTGTGGCAGGTTTTTGTGCCAGTGTGCCCGGTATTGGGCAGGCATCTGCTGCTACGGCGGACCAGAGCGCACCGGTTGTGGGTAAGGCAGGGCACGCTCCGGCCAAGGCGTCTGCCCGGCATGTGCGGAGTAAGACGGGCAATACTTCGGTCCAGTCTTCCGGCGCGGAAGAAATTTCGGTTGCGTCCAATCGCACGGCTCGTTCCGGCGGTGGCGGCATGATGCGGCAGGAAGTGGCGCCCCATGCGGTGCAGACTGTGACAAAAGACTACATTAATATGCGTAGTCCCACCTCCACGGCTCTTGATCTGGTCAAGAACCTGCCCAGCCTGAACATTATGACCCCGGACGCATCGGGTATGCAGGGTGGCTCCATCCAGTCCCGCGGGCTGACGGATCTGGATATGGCGTTGATGGTGGATGGCGCACCGGCCGCCGCCGCCAAATACATGACGGAAGATATTGATTCCGAAAACCTGGATGAAGTCAGCGTGACCCCCGGCAGTGCCGCGCGTGACCTGCCAACCATGTCGGCTGCTGGCGGGGTGATGAATTCGCGCACCCACCTGCCATCCGAAAAAATGGGCGGCATGGTTGATTTTTCCTACGGCACCAACAACCTCTCGCGTGAGTTTATCCGGCTGGAATCCGGCGAGATCGGCAAAACCGGGATCAAGAGCTACTTCTCTTTCTCCAACACGCATGACCGGAGCTGGATGGGGGCAGGCACCAACCAGCGCAAACACATTGACTTTGGCGTGCGCAAGGACTGGGAAAACGGGTCCAACGCCCACTTGTTCCTCTCATGGAACTCCGAAGACTTTGTGATCGACAACTATCCGACTGCGGATCAGTTTTACAAATATAAGCACACAGGGGAGGGGTATGGCCGCTCTGCCAACCCGTCCAACGTCAACTACTGGAAAAACAATAACGACCATTGGAATCAGGTCTTCCTGACGGCGCCCGTGCATATTGTTCTGCCTAAAAAGCTGTCCCTCGACGTGCAGCCATACTTCAGCCTTGGGCAGGGGTGGGATGCGTCTCCGGGTGGTGTCGCAACATCTGGGCAGTACACGTATAACAGCACAGGCGGGGCCGTGCCTGCGGGCACCAACATGACCAGCTTCTTTTTGGAAAACGAAGCACGGCAGGTCGGCGTTGTTGCCAAAATGGGTTACGACATTGACCCCCACAACCACCTGAGTTTTGGTTACTGGTATGAAAACAACCAGACCATTCAGGGGTACCCCACCAGCACAACACTGGCCAATGGCGCGGCGGCCAGCCCCAACTGGGCGCAGTATCAGGTGGGTGGCGCCATGTTCGGCCAGACAGCAGGGTATGAGCTGCACTCACTGTTCGTGCAGAACCAGTCGCGCTATCTGAACAACCGGTTGCTGATTAACGCCGGGTTCAAGTTTGTCATGTCCAATGCATGGAACAAGAGCTGGACGGGTGAGAGCGGGCACTGGGCATCTGGCCGGTCGGGCAACAATACGACCGAGCCACTCCCCCAGCTTTCCATCAGCTACCAGATTGACAAAAACAGCCAGATTTACGTCAATGCGGAAGGGGATTACCGCCAGCCCAGCGCTACGGATATGGGGTGGATGAGCGCAAGTGGCCCAATGCTGAAAAACCAGTATTCCATCAAGGAAGAACTGGGTTACCGCTACCACAACAAATATGTCATGATCGATATGTCCCTGTTCAACTACAATGTGCGCAACCGCATTGTGGACCAGTATGTGGGTATGAACAGCTTTAGCCCCATGTCTATTGGCAATCAGACCATGCGCGGGTTTGACTTTATGATTGCGGGTACATCCATCCACGGCTTTAGCCCGTATGCCTCTATTGAATACCTGCACGCCACGCAGGATAGTGATGTGCTGGATACGAACAGCAACACCATGATCCACTCCAAGGGTACGCAGGCCATTATGGCCCCACGGGTTATGGCAAACTTTGGTCTGACCTATACCTACAAAGGATTTTTTGCGAACGGTGCCGTCCACTACACGGGCCCGCAGTCTGTCTCCGTTGCGGGTGATGAGCGCATTCCGGGTTATGTGACGGACACGCTCTCGCTCGGCTATCACTTCAAGCCGTTCGGGTTTCTTAAATCTCCCACATTCAAGCTGAACTTTACCAACCTGACCGGATCTATTGTGCGCACCGGTGCTATGGGGGCTGTCTTCACCAAGAATGACGTCAACTCCCATATGGTATGGAGCGGAAGCAACCCGGGCGCCACGGGTTATGGCAACTCCTTCATGGTTGAGCCGCGCTTTACCATGGTTGGTTCCGTATCTACATCGTTCTGATTATTCGCTAACGTGCCCGGGGTATCCGGGCACAAGAGGAGTTTATATGCCACGCCGTACTTTGCTCAGAAACATGACCAGACTGGTGTGCATGGATGATGCCCGCACTGAACTGGAAAATGGGTGGGTTCTGGTTGAAGGACGGCAGATTGTGGCGTTGGGTGGGGGTGAACATGCGCCCCCATCGGACTTTGACCATGTTATAGACCTGCAAGGCCATGTTGTGCTGCCGGGTATGGTGAACACCCACCACCATATGTACCAGTCCCTCACACGGGTTATTCCGCAGGCACAGGATGCCTCGCTGTTTGGCTGGCTGAAAACGCTTTACCCAATATGGGCGGGCCTTACGCCCGAGATGGTGCAGGTTTCCACCCGTACAGCCATGGCGGAACTGCTGCTTTCGGGCTGCACCACAACAAGCGACCATCTTTACCTTTTTCCCAATGGGTGCCGTCTGGATGACCAGATTGAGGCCGCCTTTAGCATGGGTATGCGCTTCCACGCCTGCCGAGGTGCCATGAGTGTGGGGGAAAGTAGTGGCGGCCTGCCGCCCGATGTGCTGGTTGAGCGAGAAGCCGACATTCTGCGTGATACACAGCGCCTGATTGAGATGTACCATGACCCGGAACCCCTCGCGATGTTGCGGGTCGCGGGAGCGCCGTGCTCTCCTTTTTCGGTCAGCCGTGAGCTGATGCGGGATATGGCGGAGCTAGCGCGTGCCACAGGCACTATGCTGCACACCCATCTGGCCGAGAATGACCATGATGTCAGCTATAGCCGCGAACGCTTTGGCCAAACCCCGGCAGAATATGCGGAAGGTCTGGGGTGGTGGGGGCTGATGTCTGGCACGCACACTGCGTTAAGCTGGATGCGGATGGCATAGCCCGCTTTGGCCGCACGCAAACGGGCGTTGCCCATTGCCCCTGTTCCAACATGCGTCTGGCTTCCGGTATAGCGCCTGTCCGGCAGATGCAGGCGGAAGGGGTGCGCGTGGGGCTGGGGGTGGATGGGTCCGCCTCTAACGATGGCGCCAGCCTGTTGGGTGAGACCCGGCAGGCCATGCTACTCTCCCGCCTGCTGCCCGAAAGTGCGCAAACACCGGGCATGATGAGCGCGCGGGATGCGCTGGCGTTGGCCACGCGTGGAGGCGCTGCCGTGCTGGGGCGGGATGATATTGGCCAGATTGCCGTAGGCATGGCGGCGGATATTGTGGCGTTTGATGTGCGCGGTCTGGCCCATGCAGGCGCACAGACCGACCCGGTGGCGGCCCTTGTGTTTTGCTCCCCCATGCAGGTGTCCATGAGCATGGTTAACGGGAATGTTCTTGTGCAGGACGGATATTTTTCCCGCTTGGACCTGCACGGTCTGGTCGGGCGGCATAACCAGTTGGCAGCCCGGCTATGCAATGGGGATGCCGCGTGAGGCAATAAATAAAGGAACCACGGCAAAACTGGTCCGTTGTCTCAACAGGCTCACATAACATTATGAGAGAGGTTGAGTATGACAGGAAAAGTCTATTCTCTTTTGCTGGGTGCAACACTGGTGGCAACACCGGCTCTGGCGCAGGACAATACCGCTACGTCCCCAACAGCTAACTCCGCTGCGTCTCAGGTTGGGCAGCCGCCGCCCGCCGCGCTGGATTCAAACGGCAAGCAGGTGGAACCCTCCCAAAAGCTGTGGAACAACCCGCGGACAGAGGCAGAACAGCCCGGCACCCAGCCTCCCCCCAATGACAGGCCAGTCACTTCGGCCGAGACGGCAACCGGCGCACATGCCTACCAGTCTGACAAACACAAGGGCACCAAGCACAAACACCATAAAACCCAACAGGATCAGACCGAAAACTGATATCCGGCCTCACCGTGATCCTGCCACTCCACCCGTGCGGTGGAGCGGTAACGGCCTGCTGAGCGGGCAGGCTTAAACGGTGGGTGTTCCTGCCTTGGGAGCGTGCAGGGTCTTCTGGAGTTGCTCCGTATCCAGCGCGTTTTCCCACCGGGCGACCACAATGGTCGCTACGGCATTGCCGACAAGGTTGGTCAACGAGCGGCATTCAGACATAAAGCGGTCAATGCCCAGAATAAGGGCCATGCCCCCAACAGGCACACTGGGCACAACAGACAGGGTAGCGGCAAGCGTAATAAAGCCCGCCCCGGTTACCCCCGCAGCTCCCTTGGAACTGACCATGGCAACCAGCAACAGGGCAAGCTGCTCACCAAAGCCCAGATGCACGTCCGTTGCCTGCGCAATAAACAGGGCGGCAAGGGTCATGTAGATATTGGTGCCATCAAGGTTGAAGGAATACCCCATAGGCACCACCAGTCCCACAATGCCCGGTTTACACCCGGCCTGTTCCAGCTTGGAAATAAGGCCGGGCAAAGCGGACTCGGATGAGCTGGTGCCCAGAACAATCAGCAGCTCTTCCTTAAGAAAAGCCAGCAACCGCAGAATGCTGAACCCCGCCAGCCGGGCAACCACTCCCAGAATGACCAATACAAATATGGCGGCCGTAAAGTAAAAGGTCAGCACCAGCCCAAGCAGGTGCACAATAGACCCAAGGCCGAACTTGCCAACGGTAAAAGCCATGGCCCCAAATGCGCCAACCGGGGCCAGATACATAACCAGCCGGACCACGCCAAACACCATTTCCGTCAGACTGCGGAACAGGTTCAGCACACTTTCTCCGGCCTGCCCCATCTGCGCCAGGCTGATGCCAAACAGAATGGCGACCAGAAGCACCTGCAAAATCTCGCCCGAAGTAAAGGCCCCAGCGGTGGTGGAGGGAATGATCTGGAGCAGGAAGTCGGTAAAGGAGTGGCCATGTGCTGCCTGCACAAACTGTTCGACCGAGGCCGTATCCAAACTTTGCGGGTGGATGTGCATACCCGCGCCGGGGCGCACAATGTTGGCGACCACCATACCCACGGCCAGCGCCAGTGTGGAAAAACATAAAAAATAGAGCATGGCCTTGCCTGCCACGCGGCCCGTCTGCTTGAGGTCCGCCATACCCGCAATGCCGGTGCTGACGGTCAGAAAAATAACAGGCGCAATCACCATTTTAATTAGTTTTACAAATCCGTCGCCCAACGGTTTGAGCAGTGTTGCCACCGATGGAAACAGGGCGCCGACAAGAATGCCTGCCGTAACGGCTACCAGAACCTGAAGGTAAAGGAACCGCTGATGTGAACTGGAAAGGGGGGCAGTAGAAGGATGCACGCTGGTTATCTTTCTGTTTTTATTGGTCTTGCGTGGGCGTCCAGAGTGGGCGTTGGCGCAAACTATTCTGTTATATCAAGCCTCTGTGTTTACGAGGGGGACAGGCTACTCCCACTTGTTGCGGTTTGGAAAGGGTTGACCCCACAACAGGGGGGTGAAAAAACCAACACTGTTGCGTGTCCGCACACCCCAAGCCAATGGGGAGCCGTGTGGTCCGGGTGCTGTTGCACGGAACCGTATGGTGCGCACGATGAAGACTGACAAAACTGTTTGAGGAGTGCCTGCCGTGCGCCGGATCTGTGTTTTTTGTGGTTCAAGTTCCGGTCGTGGGACCACTTACCTGCGCGCGGCCGAGCAACTGGGGCTGCTTATGGCGCAGCGTGGCATAGGGCTGGTTTATGGTGGTGCGTCTGTCGGGCTTATGGGGACCGTGGCCAATGCGGTGCTGGCAGGCGGCGGACAGGTTACGGGCGTTATTCCTCAGGCGCTGGTAGAGCGGGAGGTGGCGCACCATGCGTTGGAAGACCTGCGGATTGTGAGTTCCATGCACGCGCGTAAAGCCCTTATGGCGGACCTGTCCGATGCGTTTATTGCTCTGCCCGGCGGCATTGGCACGTTGGAAGAGCTGTTTGAGGTTTGGACATGGACGCAACTGGGCAACCACGCCAAGCCCTGCGGTGTGCTGAATATAAACGGGTTTTACAGCACGCTGGGGGAATTTTTAGACCACGTGGTGGATGAAGGGTTCCTCAAACCCGTGCATAGGGACATGTTGCAGGTGGCTGATCAGCCCGCAGACCTGCTGGATGGGCTGGCTACATGGCAGCCTCCGCAGGAGACAAAGTGGATCAGGCAGAATGAACGGTAAACTTGTTGCAGTAACGCACTAATAATGGAGTGCGGTGGTTTATGCCTGTGATGTAAAAGGGATTTTTCTTTCATAATATCTTAACGCAACCTTGAGTAAAAAAAGTTTTACCCTGCGGTCATCTTTTTCTGCGCAGGGTGTGTTTATGTCAGATACTATGCTGAGTTCTCCGGTTGGAGAACGTCCGAATATGCGTAAAGGGGAGCATCAGGCTTTCCGCATGTTCTTTTTGGGAGTGGTTGCAGCAGCTCTGGCGTTTGTTGGTTACAGCGTGCTGGCTGACCTGCACGCGGTTGGTACCAGTGGCATAGCAACCGGGGCCTTTGCCCTGCTGGCTCTGGCGTTGCTGATTGCTCTGGGCTTCGAATTCGTAAACGGTTTTCATGACACGGCCAACGCGGTCGCAACCGTTATTTACACCAACAGCCTGCCGCCACTGGTTGCGGTAGTCTGGTCGGGTATGTGGAACCTGCTTGGGGTTCTGACCTCCTCCGGTGCCGTGGCGTATAGCGTTGTAACGCTGCTGCCGGTTGAGCTGATCCTTCAGGTCGGGAGTGGCGCTGGCCATGCCATGATCTTTGCCCTGCTGCTGTCCGCCATTGTGTGGAACCTGGCAACATGGGCACTTGGTATTCCCAACAGTTCGTCCCACGCTCTGGTTGGCTCCATTTTGGGTGTGGGCCTTGCAAACCAGCTTATGTCGCCTTCTGGCAGTGCGCTGTATGGCGTGGACTGGGGGCAGGTTAAAAAGGTGTTCTCCGCCCTGCTGTTCAGCCCCCTGTGTGGCTTTATCCTTGCTGCTGGTCTGTTCATGGTGCTGCGTGTTGTGGTGCGCAATGCCGCGCTCTACCGTGCGCCGGAAGGGGACGCACCGCCGCCGCTGTGGATCCGCAGCCTGCTTATTGGCACCTGCACGGGTGTTTCCTTCTTCCACGGCAGCAATGACGGGCAGAAAGGTATGGGCCTGATTATGCTGATCCTGATTGGTGCAGCCCCCACAGCTTATGCGCTTAACCGCGCCATGCCAGACAGCATGATGCCCGGCTTTGTGGAAACCGCCCAGCAGGCCGCACATGTGTTTGACGTGCACGCCCAGCCCATGCTCCAGCAGCCGACAGCGGATGAAGCCCGCGCTCAGGTGACTGATGCGCTGCGCGTCAAATCCATTGCCCGCCCGGAAGTGTATGCCGCCCTGTCCGTTCTTTCGGCTGACATTGCGCAGTCCGTGAGTGGCTACCACTCCCTGCACGAAATTCCTGCTGCCACCGTGCCTAACGTGCGTACCGACATGTATCTGGTAGCGGAAGCCATCCATAACATGGGCAAGGCAACCTCCTTCTCTGCTGAGGAAGAAGGCGAACTGGCCAAGTTTATGAAGCAGCTTAACGCAGGCACCCGCTTTATTCCTGTCTGGGTTAAAATTGCCGTGGCGCTGGCTCTGGGGCTGGGCACCATGGTGGGTTGGAAGCGCATTGTGGTGACTGTGGGTGAAAAAATTGGCAAGACCCACCTGACCTACGCTCAGGGCGCATCGGCCGAACTGGTGGCTATGGGCACCATTGGTCTGGCGGAAGGGTATGGTCTGCCGGTTTCTACCACGCACATTCTCTCCAGCGGCGTGGCTGGCACAATGGCCGCTGGTGGTGGCGGTTTGCAGTGGGGCACCCTGCGCGCCATGGGCATGGCATGGATTACCACCCTGCCTGCCGCCATGCTGATTAGCGGCGTGCTGTATGTGGTGTTCCGCCACATCTTCTAAAAACAGTCGGTCTGGCGTGGTTCCGCACCCCGTCAGACCCGGTTTTTCCCAAATTACGAAGGCAAGAGCATGTCTGATGCCAATGTGAACAGCCTTTCTGCTGCCGAACGTGAACGTGAGCGGATGCGGCAGGAGATTATTGACGATCTGGATGAAGAGATCGAACTCGAATTGCAGGATGAAGGGCTGGGGGGCGAGACATCAGCCGCGGACCGTGGTTTCCGCCACACCTATTTTAGCGAACTGGTGCGCCTTCAGGGCGAACTGGTGCGTTTGCAGGACTGGGTGAAGGACACAGGGCACCGTCTGGTTGTGCTGTTTGAAGGGCGCGACGCCGCAGGCAAGGGCGGGGCGATCAAACGTATAACCCAGCGCCTTAATCCCCGTATCTGCCGTGTGGCCGCACTGCCCGCGCCAACGGACCGGGAAAAAACGCAATGGTATTTCCAGCGTTATGTTGCCCAGCTTCCCGCTGCGGGCGAGATCGTTCTGTTTGACCGAAGCTGGTATAACCGCGCAGGTGTCGAGCGGGTAATGGGGTTCTGCTCGGATGAGGAATACGAGGAATTCTATCGTTCCGTGCCGGAGTTTGAGCGTATGCTGGTGCGTAGCGGTATCCAGCTTGTAAAATACTGGTTCTCCATTACGGATGATGAGCAGGAAGCCCGCTTCCGTGCCCGTATGGAAGACCCGCTTAAACAGTGGAAGCTCAGCCCGATGGATCTGGAAAGCCGTCGGCGTTGGGAGGCCTATACCAAAGCCAAGGAAACCATGCTGGAACGTTCCAGTATTCCAGAAGCACCGTGGTGGGTTGTGCAGGCCGTGGACAAAAAGCGCGCACGCCTGAACTGCATTACCCATCTTCTGGCACAGGTGCCCTACCAGCCGGTAACCCGGCCAGAGGTTGAACTGCCTCCGCGTGTGTACCATGCTGACTATGAACGTCAGTCCACACCCGAAAACATGATTGTGCCTGAAATTTACTAACTGTGTTCCGGGTTCTCTCTGTCCTGCAGGGAGGACCTGAAGCAGCTTTCAACAGCTTCGATCAAGGCCCGTCCGCTGGCCTCGTCCCGTTTGGGGGCTTCAAAGTGTGGCCCCAGCCTGATGCGGTAGCGCATGGGCAGCGGAGGACGTTTTAAAAATGGCCACCCCTGCGACAGGTAGGGGGAGGTGGTTTCGATCAGTATAACCTGCACAGCAGAGCGCGTCCGCTGGGCAATGGCGGCAAAGCCGGGTTGAATAGGCCCCGGTTCCGCCCCCGCGCGGGACCGTGTGCCCTCGGGGAACAGCAGAAGCTGGCAATCCTCCTGCAAACATTGTGAGGCAGGGCCAATAATTTTCAGCAATGTATCATGCCGTATGTACCCTGCCGTGCGCAATGTGCTGCCCAGCACACCGCGTTCCCATATGGAGGCCTTGGTTACGCAGGCCATGTGGGGGAGAGCCGCTGCCAGAATAAGGCTGTCCAGCCGGGAGGGGTGGTTGGCGACCAGCACAAGGTTCCGGCGTTGGGTAATGGCGCCAAGGGCTGCCATATCACAGTCCAGAATCCCCGCTGCGTGCAGGTAACGCACAGCCAACCGCGCCATAAAGCACAGCCAGCGCCGTGCGACCCGCCTACGCCGTGCGCCATCGGGTAGAATATGGCGTAACACGTAAGAGCCTGCGTCCAGCACAACAAACACAAGCCCTGTTACCAGCAGGGAGACATAAAAGCGCACCGAGGCGCTTACGGATGCAAACAGCGGCATGGTGGCACGTAACAGACCTGCGGAACTCAAAATGGGTGGTTAGGGGCAGAAGGCTTACGGGGTTGGGGTGTCCGACGCCATAATCTGGCGCAGGCTGGCCGTCATGCTGGCTTGGTCTGCCTGTGCATTAATGGTGCCCCGGTAACGGGTCTGTGGGTCCATAACCACAAACTGTGGGGACATACGCATAGCATACTCCCATTCTGGGTCGGACACTTTTTCAACCGGTGCATGGTATTCCTTTGCAAGGTCAGCCAGTGCAAAAGGTGCGGCCGTACCTGCCACCACACGGGGGCTTATGCCTTCCCCATACTGGCGCAGGCGTTCGGCATCATCCCGGTCGGGGTCGAGGCTGACAAAAATGATAACCATTTTGCGCTTGCCCGGATCAACCTCATCCAGTGCGGCGGACATGGTGCGCAGGGCGGGGGTGCAGGCATCATCCCCACAATGGGTGGCGCCAAACAGCACCAGCATCCAGCGGCCCTGAAAGCTTTTGTCCGTCATGGTGCCGGTGGTGGAATCCATCAGCCGGAAAGACCCACCAACCGGGTTGCCGTAGGAGTTGAGCGTAATGCTGTGCTTGAGCGCGATGTTGGTTGCAACAAAGCTGCCAACCCCGGCCAGAGCCAGAATGCCAGCCCCGATCAGAACAATGCGTTTTCCCGCTGGTGTCATGGGTTAATGTGCCTCTGCCCAGTTTTGGCCAATGCCTGTTTCTACCACCAGTGGCACGGAGAGCTGTGCCGCTGCTTCCATAATGTCTTTGACTGTTTTGGCTACGGCTTCCGCCTGCGCATCGTCCACCTCAAACAGTAGTTCGTCATGGACCTGTAGCAGCATACGGGTGCTGCCCAGCCCGGCTTTGTCCAGTGCGCTGGGCAGGCGGACCATAGCACGTTTGATAATATCGGCCGCACCGCCCTGTAGGGGGGCGTTAATGGCCTGTCTTTCTGCATACTGGCGGCGGACAGCGCTTTTTTCGTGTATGCCGGGTACGTAACAGCGCCTGCCAAAGGGCGTCATAACATACCCGTTGGTGCGGGCTTCTTCCTTAATCCGCTCCATATAGTCCCGAATACCGGGGTAGCGGGCAAAGTAGGCATCTATGTAACTTCTGGCCTCACCTGCGGGAATACCAAGCTGCTTGCCCAGACCAAAAGCGGAAATGCCGTAAATAATACCAAAGTTAATGGCCTTGGCGCGGCGGCGGGTCAGGGCATCCATGCCTTCGAGCGGGATGTTGAACACCTCGGACGCGGTGCGGGCGTGAATGTCCTGCCCCAGTTCAAAGGCTTCACGCAGGGTGGGAATATTGGCCACATCGGCCAGTAGCCGCAGCTCGATCTGGGAATAGTCGGCCGAGATCAGCTTGCGCCCGGCCGGAGCTACAAACGCCTGACGGATACGCGTGCCTTCCTCCGTGCGGACAGGAATGTTCTGGAGGTTGGGGTCGGAGGAGGACAGGCGGCCCGTGGTGGTAATGGCCATCTGGAACGACGTATGGACCCGGCTTTCCTTACTGGTCAGCTTGAGCAGGGCATCCGTGTAGGTGGATTTGAGCTTGGCAAGCTGCCGCCATTCCAGCACGCGTACCGGCAGGTCATGGCCTTGGTCAGCCAAGTCCTGCAATACGGAGGAATCCGTGCTCCAGGCTCCCGCCTTGCCGCGTTTGCCGCCCTTTAGCCCCATCTCGTCAAACAGGATTTCGCCAAGCTGGCGGGGGGAGGCAATGTTGAATTCACGGCCAGCGGCACTGTAAATGCCCTGTTCCATGTTCTTCATCCGGCTTTCAAAGTCGGCGGAAAGGCGGGTCAGTTCCGCGCGGTCCACCGCAATGCCACTTTTTTCCATACTGGCAAGGACCTGCACCAGTGGGCGTTCGACCTGCTCATACAGGGCCAGCGCTTTGTTGGTGCGGAGGGTGGGGTGCAGTATGTGCCATAGGCGCAGGGTTACGTCTGCATCCTCGGCGGCGTAGGTGGTGGCTTTTTCCACCGGCACCTTGGCAAAGGGAATACGGTTGCGGCCCGTGCCAGTTACGCTGTCATACGTTATGGGCGTGTGGTTGAGGTGCAGGACGGAGAGTTCGTCCATGCCCTGCCCATGCAGCCCGGCTGACTGGCTGTAGGAGATCAGCATTGTGTCATCCACCGGGGTAATGGTGGCGTGGTCAATGCCTGCATGGTCCAGCACCAGCAGGTCAAATTTGGCGTTCTGGAAGACCTTGAGAACACTCTTGTCCGCCAGCAGAGGGCGCAACAGGTCCAGTGCCTGTGTGGCATCAAGCTGTTCGCCGGTCAGGGCCTCCAGCGTGCCCTCATGCCGTAGGGGAACGTAGCAGGCTTTGCCGGGGGCAATGGCTAGCGAGAAGCCCAGAATGTTGGCGGCTAACGGGTCCAGCCCGTCAGTTTCCGTATCCACGGCGCACAGTCCGGCTTCCTGCGCGGCACTAACCCATTTTTGCAGGCTTTGGGCGTCACGCACGGTCTCATAGCCCTCATATGGGGCGCTGAGCAGGTCGGCGGGGCCGGTGGCTGGTGGCGTGGTTGCCTCGGCGGCGGGTGCGGTATGCCCGTTAGCGCTGGCATGGGCCGAGGCACGGGCCGCACGGTGGGCCTGTGCGCCAGAAGGGTCACCCATACCCATGCGGGACAGAACGGAGCGGAAGCCCATGCTATCCAGCCAGTCAGCCAGCACCAGTTTGTCCGGCTCACGCGTGGTTAGCTCTTCCACGGGCACGGGCAGCGGCACATCTGTGGCCAGCGTGACCAGTTGGAGCGAGAGGCGGGCCGCCTGTGCATGTTCGATCAGCATTTCCCGCTTTTTGGATTTTTTCATATCCGGGGCGCTGGCCAGAACATTTTCCAGCGTGCCGAATTCATTAATCAGCGCCGAGGCCGTTTTGGGGCCAATGCCGGGCACACCGGGCACGTTATCCGTCGGGTCGCCCATAAGGGCCTGTACGTCCACCACTTTTTCGGGCGGGACACCAAACTTGGTCTCCACTTCCGCCGGGCCAATAGGGGTTTGTTTAATGGGGTCCAGCATACACACGCCGGGGCCGACAAGCTGCATCAGGTCCTTATCGGACGAGATAATGGTGCAGGTGCCGCCCATCTTGCGTATGGCCACCGCGTAGGAGGCAATCAGGTCGTCCGCTTCCCAGCCCGGTAGTTCTATGCCCGGTACATTAAAAGCCTGTGTGGCGTCACGGATCAGGCCAAACTGGGGGCGCAGGTCTTCCGGCGGTTCGGGGCGGTGGGCCTTGTACTGGGGGTAAATCTCGGAGCGGAAGGTCTGGCGGCTGGCATCAAACAGCACGGCCAGATGTGTGCCCACATGGTCGCGCAGCAGGCGGGCCAGCATGTTGGTAAAGCCATAAACCGCATTGACCGGCACCCCCTCGGGGTTGGTCATGGGGGGGAGGGCATGAAAAGCGCGGAATATGAAGCCGCTGCCATCCACGAGAACCAGATGCGGTGTGTCTGTCATGGCTGGATGACCCGTGTGCAGGAAGATGCGGATAAAAAAGCGAACATGTGTTGGGGATATGCCGCTTGGGCCTGTCTGTCCAGCATGTCCGCCACAGAGCGGGGTGGATAAGAAAACACCCCGGCAGCGGGCCCGGGGTGTGTGGAGGGATGTGGGATGCTGGGAGGGCTTAGGCCACCGAGCAGATCCAGTTGTGCGGGTCTGCCGCGCGGCCAAACTGAATATCGCACAGGCTCTGGCGCAGCTTTGCCGTAACCTCGCCCACCTTGTTGTTGTTGATGGTGCAGTGGTCCGTCTTGCTTTTGAATGTCCCAATGGGGGAGACAACAGCCGCCGTACCGCAGGCAAACACTTCCTTGAGCTTGCCGGATTTGGCATCCGCAAACAGTTGGTCAAGCGCGTAGCGCTCTTCCTTTACGGTCAGCCCGGCATCGCGCGCCAGTGTCAGCAGGCTGTCACGGGTAATGCCGTGCAGGATGGTGCCGCCAGCCAGTGGCGGGGTGAGCAGGGTGCCGTCTTCAAACACCATCATCACGTTCATGCCGCCCATTTCTTCCAGCCAGCGGCGTTCTTCCGCATCCAGGAACAGAACCTGCTGGCAGCCGTGGTGCTTGCCTTCCATCTGTGCGGTCAGGCTGGCAGCGTAGTTGCCGCCGCATTTGGCAGTGCCCGTGCCCCCGCGGGAGGCGCGCACGGTTTCCGTTTCCACCCAGACTGAAACCGGACCGGCATCCTTGGAGAAATATTCCCCAGCGGCGCAGGCAATAACAATGAACTTGAACTCGGAGGCAGGTTTGACCCCAAGGGCTGCTTCCGTCGCAATCATGAACGGGCGGATGTAAAGCGTGCCCACTTCAGGTGCGGGCACCCAGTCACGGTCAATTTTCACCAGCTGGGTTACGGCTTCCAAAAACAGGTCTTCGGGCAGTTGTGCCATGGCCATGCGCTCGGCAGACTTCTGGAACCGGCGGGCGTTGGCTTCAGGGCGGAAGAGCTGCACGCCACCATTGGGGGCGCGGTAAGCCTTCATGCCTTCAAAAATTTCCTGCGCGTAGTGCAGAACAGAGGCGGCAGGGTCGAGCATGAGCGGCTGGCGGGGCAGAATTTCCGCAGAATGCCAGCCTTTGCCTTCCGTATAAGTGACAACAGCCATATGATCGGTAAAGGCGCGGCCAAAGCCCGGGTTGGCTATCAGGCTTTCGCGCTCGGCGGCGGGCGTGCCATCCGTTTTACGGGTGATCTTGAAGGCGATGTCAGATGCGGTGGTCATGGTGTTCTCGCGTCTCCGCGGCGCTGGCGTCTGGACCAGTGGCCTGGTTGCTCCGATATACGGTTTTTATTCTGTTGTTCAGTCGCGCCAAAAACGCGGCCTGTCCGGTCATCCGGGTGGGGTCTTTCCTATCATGTTCGCCGGGTCTGTGCCAGACAGGTGCAAACTTCGGTGCATGTGGCCCGTTTCTGTGTGTTGTGCGGCTGCGGCAGGGCTGGCACCTGCCTGTAGGCTCCACGGCTTTATATGCAAGGCGTAATGTAGAATGCCCCAGCTTCCCATCCAGCAGAGTTACGCAACGCTGCCATCCCGCTTTTTTGCCCCAACACAGGCTACGCCTGTAGCGGCTCCAAGGCTGATCCGGCTGAATGTTCCTCTGGCCGATGCGCTAGGGTTGGATAGCACATGGCTGGCTGGCCCGCAGGGGCTGGCCATGCTGGCCGGTAATCAGATGCCCCAAGGCGTGGACCCTGTTGCCACCGCTTATGCGGGGCACCAGTTTGGCCTATTTTTCTCCTCAACTGGGGGATGGGCGCGCTCTGCTGCTGGGAGATGCGCCGGACAGGGAGGGGAGGCTGTGGGAAATCCAGCTAAAAGGTTCCGGCCCTACACCCTTCTCCCGCAGGGGGGATGGCCGGGCTGCCCTTGGCCCCGTTCTGCGCGAATATTTGCTGAGTGAGAGCATGGCCGCCCTTGGTATTGCCACCACCCGTGCTCTGGCCGCGGTGGAAACAGGCGAGCGCGTTTATCGTGAAACACCGTTGCCCGGTGCTATTCTGGCACGTGTGGCGCGCAGCCATATTCGGGTTGGCACGTTCCAGTATCTTGCTGCCCGGCAGGATGTGGCAGGCCTGCGCGTGCTGGCCGACTTTGCCATAGCCCGCCTTTACCCCCAAGCGGCACAGGCCGCGCAGCCTTATGTGGCGTTCCTGCAAAGCGTGGTGGCTGCACAGGCGGACCTTGTCGCCCGTTGGATGCTGGTTGGCTTTATTCATGGCGTTATGAATACCGACAACATGGCCATATCGGGCGAAACAATAGATTACGGCCCCTGCGCCTTTATGGACACGTATAAGCCCACTACCGTGTTCAGCTTTATTGATGAGCGCGGGCGGTATGCCTACACAAACCAGCCGACCATTGCCCTATGGAACCTGACCCGCTTTGCCGAGGCCCTGTTGCCTCTGCTGGCGGAAGAGGAGGATGACGCCGTAACCGTAGCCCAGCAGGTTCTGGCCACGTTCCACACGCATTTTCATGCCGCGTATTTTGCCGGAATGCGTGCCAAGCTTGGGTTGGAAGGTGAGCAGGATGAGGACGAAACCCTGTTCAAGGACCTGCTAGACCTGATGGAGCGGGAAAAGGCGGATATGACCAATGCCTTCCGCGCCTTGAGCCACGCAGGGGTTTTGTCCGGGCAGGATGTAGCCCCCGCAGGCCTGCCCCCAACCTTTGGGCCGTGGTTGGCCCGGTGGCGTGTGCGTCTGGCGCAGGAGGGCGGGGCGAACTGGGTTGCCCGTGCCCAGAGCATGGCGCGGGTCAATCCGTGCTACATCCCCCGCAACCACAAGGTGGAGGCCATGATTCAGGCCGCTGTGCAACAGGGGGATTACGCACCGTTTAACGAGATGCTGCACCTGCTGGCCACACCCTACGTGGAGCAGCCGGGTATGGAACACTACACGTTCTCCCCCACCCCCGATGAGGTCGTGCCCTACACATATTGCGGCACGTAGGCGGAGTGGGCCGGTCAGGCGTAATGGTCGGGCGACAGGCGCAGGGTCTGTATTTCCTCCGGGTCATGAAAAAGGATCAGTTGGGCCTGCTCGGACCGGGCAAGGTCTTGCAGCCGCCTTATGGACTGGAGCGCGGCACTCTGGTCCGTGCAGACCCCCGGTGGAATGCTGTGCGTGAAGTTCTCTCGTAGATCGCCCGCGTCAAAAGTCAGGATCAGGGGACCTGTATGCTTCAGGCGGAGCAGGGCGGATTGGTGGCCATCTGAATGGCCTCTGGTATCCAGCAGGGTCAGGCCTGCAAAAGCGTCCCAGTCCCCATCTCTGAGATCCCACTGTATGGTGGGTGTGTTAAAATCTTCTGCAATATAGGCGGTGGAGGTGGATTGAAGAGCCGCCGCATGTTCCCGCCGCTGGACGGATACGCGTGCTTGCGGGCAGTGTTTGATGTAGCCTGCATGGTCAAAATGCAGGTGGGAGAGAATAATCCAGGCAATATCGGAAAGCCGTACACCAAGTGTGGCCAGTTGGCTTTCCAGATCATGCTGTTTTTTTATAACGGGTGGCACCATGCCGTATTGCCCAAAATACGTCTGGAGCCGTAATGGGTCGTGGACATGCTTGGGGTCCATTCCTGCATCAAGCAGCACCCACCCATGGGTGGTGTCCAGCAGGTAGGCGCAGATTGGCTCGCTGAGAAGAAAGCGGTTGTCCGCTCCCATGACAGAAATGGATTTGGGCAGGATTTCATACCCACAAAGCAGAATGAATAAGCGCTTTATATCTGTCATGTCTGTTCTGGCGTGCGCTGGCGGTGTGCGCCCGTGCGGTAAAAGCGGCGTAAGCCGTCCTCCCAGTTTGTGTTCACAACCGGTTTGTCGGCACTTATTCGGGTAAGTGCTTCGCCAACAAGTTCATCCAGTGTGTGTTCAAGTTCGGGTTTGGAGACGCCAGTGCAATGCCCGTTTTGGACAACGGTTTTGCCGTCCACCACCAGCGTGTCCACATCCTGACGTGTCAGGCGTGTCAGCAACAGTTCGGGGAGTGCGGCATCGGGCACTTTGTGGCGCATAATCCGGTCCGTGCGCACAATAACAAAGTCAGCCGGTGCGCCTTCTTGCACAATGCCGCCTCCATCCTTGCCGACAACGGCCTCGCGCCCGCCACGCAGCAGGGCATCATAACATTGTGGTAAAAACTGCCCCTTGTCCGCCAGTCCGTCCACGCCGGGGCGGAGGGATTGGGCCACCCCCCGGAGCAGGCGGGTCTCGCGCAGGATGTCCTCATCATCTTCGAGCGACATGCCGTCCAAGCCAATGCCAAAGGTCATGTTACGCTGCAACAGGCCTGTTATTGGTGGAAACCCGGAAGAGAGCCGAAAGTTGGAAGACGTATTGCACGAGACCAGTACACCGCGCTGTGCCAGCAGGTCCAACTCATGTTCCCGCAGCCAGCAGCAATGGGCCAGTGTCAGGCGGGGGGAGAGGAGGCCAATCCGGTCAAAATAGGTGACGATCCCTTCGGGGAAGTGCGCATCGGCCCATTCCCTTTGCAACCGGGTTTCAAAAAAATGCATATGAACCCGGCGGCCGGTGGATTGCGAGCGGGCGCTTATGGTTTCAAGCGTTTTGCGGTCAACCCACTGGGGGCCAACAGGGCCATACTGCACACTAAAAGTGCGGCTTTCCAGCTTGGCCAGTTCATCAACAATGGCAAGCCCTTCCTCCAGCGTGCGCTTGAAGCGTGTTGCACCAAGCTGGGGGAAGTGTTCGGGGTGTGCAAAACATTTGGCAAGCTGGCTGTCAGGCCCATATGCCAGTGCGTTTTCACCCGCAAAGGGCACGGCAAAGGCCACGCGGATGCCGACATCATGCGCAGCCTGCGCCACTCCCTGAGCCTCGGCTAGCAGAGCGCGCCCATTTTGCGTGTTGTGGCAATGCACAACAGCGCCAATGCCCGCTTCGGCCATGTTGGCGAACGCACAGGCCGCATTCATGTAAGCCTGCACCCGTGGTTCCACACCTAACCGCGCCAGCCATATTTCCAACGGTCCATCGGGAATGCCAGCGGAGAGCGTTGGCACTCCCCGCCCATGGTCATGAGCATTGGCAAAGGCTGGCAGAGCCACCCGCCCGGCCCCCAAGGGGTTGGGTGCTTCGGCTTGCGGGGCGCACAATAACCCGTTGTGGGTGGTTATGCGCTGGTTAAGCAAAGGTTGGTCATGGCCGGGGCGGGCGAGCAGAATGTCCACAGCCCACCCATCAGGCTCCGTTGCGGTGTGGGCTGAGTGGGGGATGTTCATGCGCTGCTTGTCCTTTGATGATGCGCCATTACTGGTTGAAAGGAATGTAGGGGGCAGGTTTTTGTACGGGGCCTGGAGGTGTCAGGTTGTTGCACGATGAGGCAACGGGCCGCCCGGCCATGACATCGTGCGTGAACTGCGCTGAATCTGGCAGCGAGTAATTGACGGCTCCATTATGCGTAACACCCGGATATGTGTGCCATTGCACGGTGCTGCCAGCCCGGCACAGGGCGAGTGCTGCACCATACTGCCCCGTTGTGCCCGCCATGCCATCGGCCAGACCGGTGCCCAAAAACACGGGAACACTCACATGGCCATCGGGGAGTTCAAAATAGTGGCTCATGTCACGGTCGTATGCGGTAATATCGGCAGCCAAAAGCTCCTTGCCCGTTTTAATGCCCAGTTTTTTGGCTTCATCAAACAGGTCATGCAGGCAGCCCGTTCGAGCGACTTCGAGCATTTTTTTTCCATTTTCGGAAAAAAGAGACGTTGGGTCCGTTTCGGGATGAATGGCCTGATCTGTGCCTGCCAGCCGTAGGGTGGCAAACGCCGGGTCCATGGCATCCACGGTTGTGTAGCGCTTTTCGTTCTGTTCGGGGGTATCCTGATGGATGGCCGTTACCAACCCTGTTAGCACGGCGCCTTTAACCTTCAGTTCCGGTGCATATTGTGGAAACGCCCATGTTGCCGCGAGCGCGGCCCCCCCACCTTGTGACTGTCCAACAATCATAATTTTGTTTTGTAGGGCAAAGTTGTGCTGGGCCAGTACCGTACGGGCCGCATCCAGCAGGCTGTAGGCTTCGGGCCTGTACAGCAGGTAAGGGTGTGTTCCCGGTGTGCCTAAGCCCTGATAATCGGATGCAACAATGGCAAAACCGCGCTTGAGCCACGTATTCAGGTAAAGCTGGTCTCTGGGGCGGGGACCCATCCACGATGGGGCGCACACATCCGCCACACCTGTTGTGCCATGCGCCCAGATCACCAGCGGCCAGCCCCCTTTGGGTGCCGGGCCAGAAGGAAAAAGCACATAGCCCGAAACCGGCACGTTGCCATCCGCCGCCATGCCATTGCGCGAACTGTACAGAATTTTGTAGGCATTTCCCGTATCTTTTGGAAGCCAGTCAGCCTTAAGCGGTTCGCTGCGGAGCAATGTGCCGGGAGCAGCGGTTACGGGTGCCGTCCAGTCATAAAAGGCGGCGGGCGCTGCGGCTCTGGTTGGTGCAGGCAAAAGAACCGTGGCAACAGCCAGAAGGGAAGAGGCCAGAGGAAGAATTTTCATGCCGGTTCCTGTGTGTTGGGGGCCTTGCTAAGGGATGGTCGGTTGTTATTGAGGGCGAGGGAGGTCAGAACATGTCAAAATATTCTCGTTGCTCCCATTCCGAGACTTCCAGCTCATAGCGCTTTATTTCGGAACGCTTGATTTCAACGATATAGTTGATGAACGTATCACCCATGGCGGCCCGAAAGACAGAACTTTTGTCCAGCGCATTGACCGCCTGTGCCAGTGTGGTGGGGAGGAAGGGGGCCTGTGTCTCGTATGGGGCGTCCACCGGCAGTCCGGGCTGTGCTTTGGTGCGCAGGCCATCCATGCCGGAAATAACCTGAGATGCCATGTAAAGATACGGATTGGCTGCGGGTTCTCCCACCCGGTTTTCAATCCGAGAGGCTTTGTCGCCTTGGCCTGCCAGCACACGCAGCATGACACCGCGGTTGTCTATACCCCATGCGGCCCGGTCTGGCGCTAGGGAAAACGGACGGTAACGCTTGTATCCATTAATGGTGGGGGTTGAAAAAACCGTGCTGGCACCGGCATTGTTCAAAAGTCCTCCCAGCCATTCCATGCCAGTGGCAGACAGTGGTTCATCCGCATTGGCGGGAATAAAAACATTCTGCCCCTGCGTATTGCACAAGGACTGGTGCAGGTGCCATCCGCTGGACATAACTGAGGGCAGGCGTGGGCGACACATAAAACTGGCATGAAAACCATGCCGCCTGCAAACCTGTTTAACAGCCGAGCGGAACAAAATCATGTCGTCAGCAGGTTTGAGGCCCTTATCCGCCTTGAACACCATTTCTACCTGACTGGGGCCAAACTCGACCTCAAGGGAGTGCAGACCAAGGCCAAGACCCTGAACCGCCTTGCGCATGACCTCCATCATCGGGTCTATCTGGTCGTAGTTCAGTTCCGTCAGGTAATTGTACCCCCTATGTGTTAGCGATACGTCCGGAGGGGTGGCGGGTTGCCCGGCGTCGTCTGGCTGGAGGCGTGGGTTTTCAATACGTGTCAGGTGGAATTCCACCTCCAGCCCGGCCATCAGCTCATAGCCTGTTTCAGCCAGACGGCTTAGGGCATCTTTGTAAATATGGCGTGTGGCATAGGGCACCTTGCGACCATCCCTGTAATACAGGTCGCACAGCATCCAGCCTGTATGCGGGGCCCATGGCAGCACTTTGAATGTTGTTGGGTCTGGCACCATGCACATATCGGCCGAGCCACGGACTTCCGTATCCCCGATCGCATTCTGAGCCGAGAAAATGGAAATGACGGTACGGTGGGCCGTGTCCTTGAGCAGCAGGGAAGACGCCAGAGAAATACCGTTTGCAAATGTGCTGTCCAGCGTATCGGCAACCAGTGTTTTGCCACGCAGGATTCCATGCTGATCGGGAAAGGAAAAGCGAATAACCTCAACATTGTCCGCATGGATCTGGCGTTTGACTGCTAGAGCGGCCTGTTGCTGTTCTTGCGTCCATAACCCGTGTTTTTGAACAAAGCCCATCGTTGCGCTCCTTACGCCTGTGCCGCGTCCTGTCGCCATGGGGCGGCGTTGCGGCGGCGGGCATCTACGTCTTTCCAGTAGTTCTCTGTTCCGTTGGTCGGACCGACTCCGTCCATGGTGGCCGGGCCTTGAATCTGGGTGGCTTGCGAGGTGTTGAGCACCATAAGCGGTGTTTCCCCCCGCTGTGCCCGGTCGATGGCGTTCATCAACATGCGGCGGTAGGCAATAATGCCCTTATCCGTCTGGCCTAGATGTTCGCGCGTGCGGTCCTGTATATGCCCTTGCGATTCGATGGCCCATTGGTCGTGGACGTTAATGTCATCCCCCATGCCGGTGTAGGTTTTGCTGGCCTGTTCGTAGGGGTCGAATCCATAGTCATTGGCGCGGCCAACACGGGGGCGGTAGTCGGGCAGGGTGTAAAGCTTCAGGCGTTGTTCGCGCATCTGCTTCTTGTTGACCGGACCGGAAAAGCTGGTGAAGATGGCGTACCAGTAGCAGCTCGTATCGTTAATCGGCACGTGCCACTGGGTAATGGTCATTTCGCTGGAAAGTGGAATAACAAAAGCCTGTGGGAACAGAACATTGGTGACCCGCACATGGGTATTTTCCTCGTTCATGGTGCGGGTGGTAATCAGGCGTAGGCCATAATCCGTTGTTTCCACGGCAATGTCGGGGCAGTCAAACTCGCGCAGCACGCGGGTCATGGGAATATTGCTGTCGGCCGATGTGGCGCGGAACTGCCGCCCATAGGCAGATTCGGGTTCGTCATCTTCAAAAAAACGATGGAGGAAACTGGCATGGGCGGGGTCAATGCCAACCTCAAGGGCCTGCAACCAGTTGCAGTCAATTAACCCTTTAAAGGCAAACACATAGTCATCCGGAGCCACAAAACAGTCCAGATCGGGGAATGCAGGCGGCTCACCTTCGCCCAGATAGGCAAAGATAATGCCGCTTTTTTCAATAACCGGGTAGGATTTCTGCTGAATACGCTTGCAAAGGGTGCTGCCTTTGGGCTCGGCTGGGGTTTGCAGGCATCGGCCTTTAACGTCAAACAACCAGCCATGAAAAGGGCACCGTAGCCCGCCATCTTCCAGACGGCCAAAGGCTAGGTCCGCATTGCGGTGGGGGCAGTCTCGGTCGAGCATCCCCAGATTGCCGTCCTCATCCCGGAACAGCACAAAGTGTTGGCCCAAAAGCTCTACAGGGCGGATGGGGCGCTGGCCTTCCAGCTCCACAGCAAGGGCCGCGGGCTGCCAGTAATGGCGTAGCAGCTTACCCGCGGGTTGATCCTGCGTAATGCGGGTTATCAGGGCATTTTGTTCGGCGCTCATCATGGGTTGGGGTCTCCTGTGGCGTGTGCGATCAGAGAATTTGTTTTCTTTGCGAACATATTTTCTTTATCCGAACATTATGCTTGCAAGAAATGATGAAAGTATGCAAGTTCGTTTTGACATCGCGACAAAAAGGGCTCCGGCCCACCCGTCGCTTCAATGTGGTTTTCAAGCTATGGAACGTCCGAGTATGCCAGAACTGATTTTTCACCAGCGTGATGGCGGCATTCGCAAAGTGGATGCCAAAAGTGGTGTCAGTGTCATGCAGCTTGCCATCCAAGCCAATATTCGTGGGATTGACGCGGAGTGTGGCGGGGCCTGTGCGTGCGCCACCTGCCATGTTTATATTGATGAAAAACACGCACAAGCCCTACCCGAACCAACGGCGGAAGAGGCCGATATGCTAGAAGGGGTTGCAGCAGAACGCCGCCCCAATAGCCGCCTGGCCTGTCAGGTTATATTTGAGGACAGTCTGGACGGGATGGTGGTTGAAGTCCCGGATCGGCAGTTCTGATGGGCGCGGGCACGGTTATTATTGGCGCATCCCATGCAGGTGTTACCTGCGCTGCAGCCCTGCGGGAAGCTGGGTACGGCAAGAAGGTAACGCTGATTAGCGACGAGGATGTGCTGCCCTACCACCGGCCGCCTTTGTCCAAGGGGTATATGACCGCTACCGTGGACTATGAGAATCTTTGTTTAAAGGGCGAGTCTTTTTACAAAGAGGAAGATGTTTCCCTGTTGCGGGGTGTTGGTGCAAAGGCTGTAGATCCCGCGGCAAAAACCGTGCTGCTCGCCGATGGTGGTGTTGTGGCGTATGAGCATCTGGTTATTGCTACGGGGAGCCGCCCCCGCCCGTGGTCTGGCGCAAAACTGCCCGAGCATGTGTATTCTCTACGCACAGTGCAGGATGCGGATAGGATTGCAAAGGTCGCGGCGACAACGTCCGGCGCGGTCGTGGTGGTTGGCGGCGGTTACGTGGGGCTGGAACTGGCTGCAACATTACGCGTGTATTTTAAAAAAGAAGTCCATGTTGTGGAGGCGGGCCCCAGATTGCTGATGCGTGCTGCGTCTGCCGCACTCTCCGGCCTTGTCGCGGATATGCATGTGGCGGCGGGCACAACCCTGCATCTTGGTTGTGGGGTGAGCGCCATTGAGGACCATAATGGCGTTGTCTCCGGTGTTGTTCTGGCCAATGGTACGGTTATCCCCGTAGGCATGGTCATTCTGGGCATTGGTATTGTGCCTAATCAGGAACTGGCAAAAGCCGCTGGCCTGATGTGTGATGATGGGATTGTGGTTGACCATGCCCTCAGAACATCAGACCCGTCTGTTTTTGCTATTGGAGATTGCAGCAGATTCCCCGTGGGTCCAGCAGGGCAGACCATGCGGTTGGAATGTGTGCAAAATGCCATGGATCAGGCGCGTATTGTGGCATCTGTTATCATGGGAAAACCTCAGACCTACGCACCTATTCCATGGTTCTGGTCCGATCAGCTGGGAAGCAAATTCCAGACTGCGGGTATGATACAACCGGGTATGGCGTGCATCACGCGCGATACGCCCAAAGGTGGGAAGGGGGCCTTCTTTCATTTTCATGCTGATGGAAGACTGGGCGCGGTTGAAACGGTGAATGCCCCAGCACAGCATATGCTGGCCCGCAGGCTTTTGGCGGCAGGGGCTAACCCAACGGCCCAGCAGGTTCAGGATACTCAGTTTGACCTAAAGAGCCTTTTAAGGTCGGTTTAAACTGGGAATAGTCGGAGAAAACCGATGGAATTCCGCAAAGTATAAATAAAATTAACAATTGTTGTGTGTTATTTTTGCTACTAATAAAGCATATTGTGTATTTAAATTAATAATATCAAAATTATTTTCCTTTTCTATATTTAGTTTGTTACGTTTCATAATGTTTCGGATTCGAAATTAAGTGTACGAATCCCATGTGTCTGACAGGCTATAGTTTTCACCTAATGGGAAGGCGGAGGATCGGAAATGCGTTGCAGTAGAAAGTTCTTTTTGTTGGCAGGCTGTGTCTCTCTGGTAACGCATATGCCCCTAATTCAGGCGAATGCAGCAGAAACCACCAAGAGCGCCAACACACATAAAAAGTCAGCGGCTCAAAGTAAAAATAACGAATATCTGGAAGTTCATGGCTCGGGCGAAATTTCTGCCATGGGGGTCACCGGGCGGCAGTTCGGCGGCGGTCTGATTACCAAGGAAACCGGCGAGAAATCGGCCAGTACGGTTTCGCGCGATTTTATTGCCAAGCAGTCCCCCACACAATCAGCGTTTCAGCTGCTGAAGCTGACACCGGGGGCAAACGCGGCATCGGGCGACCCGTTTGGTATGCAGTTTGGTGGGGCAGGCTTTTCCGTGCGTGGGCTTGATTCCTCCCAGATGGGCTTTGTTTACGAAGGTATTCCCGTCACCAGTTCCTACAACAGTCAGGTCAACCCATCCGAATGGGCTGATACCGAAAACCAGGAACGCGTTCGGATTGAGCAGGGCGCTCCCGATATTACAACGCCAACGGTCAACGCCTCTGGTGGTGTTGTCACCATGTTCACGCGTGACCCTTCGCACCATTTCCATGTAACGGCCGATGCAACGGGTGGTTCCTACAGCATGGCCCGTGGCTTTGTGCGGGTGGATACCGGCGATATCGGGCACACAGGCGTGCGGATGTTCATGTCCGTTTCCCAGACAGAGGCCGACCACACCCGTGGCGCAGGGCATGATTCCAAAACCCATTTTGACCTTGGGTTGTTGAAGGAATGGGGGGCAGAAAGCCGCTCCAAGCTGACAATCTCTTACGGAAACTTCAATATTTCCAACTATGCGTACCCTACGCAGGCGCAGTTTGATGCCGGGTCCAGCTACAACTATGGCAAGAACTACGGCAATGGCACAAACACCAAATACTACAAACTGCATCAGAACCCCTATGAGGCCCTGCTGGTTTCGTTGCCGACAAAGCTGAAGCTGAACAAGTTCCTAACCTTCAACTTCACGCCCTATACGTACTACAACTATGGCACGACGGGCTTTGGTGGTGTGGTCTCGGAAAACGCGGTGTATAGCGGCCTGACCAGCTATCAGGTGGACCTGAATGGAAACGGCCAGATTGGCGGCTCCTCCATGGTGTACGAACCCTATATTGAGGAAACATCCCGCTCGGGCTTCAATACCAACCTGGTTTATGCCACGCGGCATAATACGCTGACATTCGGGTACTGGTTCCAATACGAAAACGACAACCTGTTTTCGCAGTATGGCAAGCTTGACTCCAGCGGGTCTCCGCTCAATGCGTGGGGAGACAGCCATTATTACACCCTGTCCGATGGTCAGCCCATCTATCTTATGGCGTCCCATTCTTACGTGACCACCAACGTTCTGTACCTTGGTGATACGGTATCTCTTTTGCACGACAGGCTGAAAATCAGCGCGGGTTTCCGCGAGGCGATGGTCAACCGGCTTGCTGTTGACTCCCTGCCGGGCACGCCACGCCGCATGGAAACCAATACAGCTGAGCCTCTGCCAAATGTGGGGATTACGTATGCTATCAATTCCCATCATCAGTTTTTCATGAACGGCAGTACGGCATTCAGAATGCCCACAACAAATGCCCTCTATCCCAGCACGTATAATGGCGCCATTACCAAAGCGGCCAACACTGGGCTGAAGCCGGAATACTCGATTTCGGAAGAACTGGGCTATCGTTATACGTCAGACAAGGTTATGGCGCGGCTGACGTTCTTTAACTACAACTTTACAAACCGCCTTGTCAGCACGGTCATTTACAACGGCACCCAGCAGATACCATCTCAGCTTAATGGTGGTGGCCAACATGCCCGTGGTGTTGACTTCGAAATTGGGACAGCACCCATCCATCATTTCCGGCCCTATATGTCGGCTGAATATCTGAACGCCAAGCAGGACAACAACCTTATGGTTGGTCAGGACTACCTGCCAACTAAAGGAAAAACGGCCATTGGCGCCCCCAAATACCAGCTCGGTTTTGGTCTGGATTATGATGATGGCAAGCTGTTCGGCAATGTCGGGATCAAATGGGTGGGCAGGCAGTATTCCACGTTCATGAACGATGCATCCATCGACCCCTACGTGCAGGCCGACCTGACTGCTGGTTATCGTCTGCGCAATATTGGGCCGCTTAAAAACCCGGAAATTCGTTTGAACATCATCAACCTTGCTAATAACCATTATCTTTCCGGAACCTACAGCGCCAAGTCCAACGCATATGCCACAACAGGCGTGCGGGGGAGCACAATCGCTGCCGGTGGGGCACCCAGCTACTATGTTTCAACACCATTCATGGCCATGGGAACGGTGTCTGCCGGGTTCTGATCTTCTTATCAGGAGGCTTTCATGACGGAATGCCATATCAGACGCAGGGCGTTCATGGCGGCTGGTGGAGCGGCTCTGGTGGGGTTGGGTGCATCTGCCCAACCCATCAGGCAGACGACTGCGGGGCCAGTTGCCGGGCGCGCTACGGCCCAGCCCGGTGTAACGGCCTGGCTTGGTATTCCCTATGCCGCGCCTCCGGTGGGGGCCTTGCGGTGGAAGCCACCGCAGCCCGTAACCCCGTGGCATGGTGTGCGGCAGGCGGTCAAGTTTGGCGCCAGCCCGTGGGCGCCTTCCACGCCCATTGTGTCTGCCGGGGATTTTACGCCAGACCAGATGAGCGAGGACTGCCTGACACTGAATGTTTGGGCTCCTCCTGCTGATGGGCGCCTGCGGCCTGTTATGGTGTGGATATACGGTGGGGCGTTTATTATGGGGGCAACGGAAGATCCCCGGTACGATGGAGCCCGTCTGGCGGCGGAAGATGTTGTTTTTGTTTCCATCAACTATCGCGTCGGTATTTTGGGGAGCTTTGCCCACCCTGATCTTGCGCGGGAATCTCCGCATGGTGTGTGTGGCAATTACGGGCTGATGGACCAGATTGCGGCTTTGCAATGGGTCCGTGACAACATTGCCGGATTTGGTGGTGATCCGGGCAATGTCACCATTTTTGGGCAGTCTGCCGGGGCTTTTAGTGTGGCCTACCATCTGGTCATGCCGCAGTCCCGCGGGTTGTTCCATAGGGCTATTGCGCAAAGTGGCGCACCTTTGGGCAAACCCTCCTCCTATATTCTTCTGGGCGCCATGGCGGAAATGGCACAGGCCGGATCTGCTTTTGCCCGCAAGATCAGCGCGCCAACACTGGCGGACCTGCGGCAGGTGCCAGCCCATAAGTTGATAGAAACCTATGGGTTTAGCTGGCAGTTTTATCCTGTGGTGGATGGTTGGCTGGTGCCACGGCACCCATACACCATGATGGCGGCTGGCGAGTGTGCGCGTGTGCCAGTTATGGCGGGGCATAACCATGATGAAGGGAGTGTCTTCCCGCCAATGGGTGAGGGCAGGCAGGATGGGCTACAGGCTGCCCTGTCCAGCTTTTACGGTACGCAGGCCACGGATGTCATGCGTGTGCTGCAAAGCGAAGGTTACCAGACACCCGCAGCAATGGGGCATCAGATTTTTGGCGATGTGGTGTTCAACTGGAACAGCATTGCCCTGTCCATGGTGGCGTCCAGATTTGTCCCAAGCTTTGCCTACCGGTTTGATTATCGGTACACGCGCCCCGCAAACCTGCAGGCGGGAAAAGAGGCTTTGGGAGCCTTCCATGGTGCGGAAATAGGCTTTGCCTTGAAAACCCATACGTTTTTGGAACCAGAACGGCGTGCGGAGCAGGAACACCTTATGAATCTTGTGTCTGGATACTGGCTGAACTTTGCAAAAACAGGTGATCCCAATGGGGAAAATTTGCCACACTGGCCACAGTATCGCCCCCATAGTCGCAAACTGTTCCAGTTAGACAGTCGGACACAAGGGGAAGTCGATATTGAGCACTACGACCGCCTTGTGCTGCTGGGGCGCTCTATGAACAACCGCTTGCTGGAGGAAGGTTAAGATGAAAGAGCCTGTGAATGTCAGCCCTTTCCTCGATAACGCACCGTCTGTTTGGCTGGTCCTGTTCTGTTACGCCATGATTGTGGCGTCCATGGCCAGTATTGGCGTGTTTGTATCGTTCCTGCCACATGTCACGCATGACCTGTCCATGACGGCCCCTAAAGCGGGGTTTGCAATATCGCTGTTTTCTGTTCCTTCGGCGCTGGCCTGCGTGCCCATAGGCCGCCTTGTGGACCGGATTGGTATTCGTGCTGGTATGATGTTGGCCGGTATTCTGGCCATTGCGGGCGATGTATGCCTGAGCTGGGCCACGGGGTGGGTCTGGGTTTATGCTGGCATGTGTCTGGCCGGGGCGTCCTTTGGGGCGCTGACGGTCACGTGTCCTTCTGCCCTCGTCTCGTGGCTGGAGGGGGATGCCCGGACTCGCGCCTTGTCGTTCTGGTCAACTTACGGGCCGGTTGGGTATGCTTTTGGGCTGTTGCTGGCAGTGCCTTTTACAACAGGCGACGTGTGGCAACATGCTTTTGTGTGGCACGCCATCATTTTTGCGGCTCTAACCTGCCTGGCGTTTCTGCTTCCACGCCGCAAAGCGCAGATCAAGGTTAATGCGGGTGCCGGCGGCCTGCGCCTTCTGTTTAAAGAGAGTGCCATTATCCGGCTGGCCTTTGCACTGGCTTTGCCTAATGCGGTTGCCTATGGCGTGAGTGTTGTTACGCCTTCCTACCTTGCGCGGGTGTATGGGGTGGAACTGGGCATGTCCAATAGTGGCATAGCAGGAGCCAAAATTTTTGCCATGATCCTCGGTGGCGTGGTGACCGGGCACATCCTGACCAAAAAGGTCCATTACAGAGTTATGTATCGTACACTGGTCTGTTTTGGTCTGGCGTCTCTTTTTGTCCTGTTTTTTCCCAATGGCACATTTGGTCTGGCCCTTGTGGCGCTTATCTGCTGGCTTCTGGCCTTTGGAGGCATGGCGGGGGGCACTATGGCCCAGCTTCCAACATTTGTAAGCAAACAGGAAGATATTGGGTTTGTGTCCGGCCTTGTGGGGCAGTTGACGTCCCTTATCTGTCTGACGGCCCCGCCCATCTATCTGGCGTTAACACACTGGTCTGCCTACTGGGGGCTTTCCTGTGCGGTCATGGTGGTTGCGGCATCCCTTGTCCCCTACCGAAAAGTATTGGTTGCCCCATGACTGATATTTTGCACGAAAAATATTCGTTCATGAGTGTTTGTGGGTATTAAAGTAAAAAATACCTAAATTATTAATAAATAATGGCAATTCCTGCGGCAGTTTCTGCCTGAGTTATGTCTGCAACTATGGAGATGGTACGTTGAAGATTATTTCTGTTGAGGCTTTCCCTTTTTCCCTGCCAACTCGGCGTGATTTCCGCTGGGCGGGGATGCTCGGTGAACTTGGAAATTTTGTTGCGGTTCGGATCGAAACTGAAAACGGCGTTGTCGGGTATGGCGAAGCAACACCTCTGCCCGATTGGGGCGGTGACTTTGCGCGCCACGGAGGCGAAACGCTGGGCACGGTCATCAACATTATTCGCACGGTTATTGCGCCAGCACTGGTGGGGCAGGACGTAACGGCCGTTACCAGCGCTGCACAGATTATGGACCGCGTGGCGGTGGGTAATGTTTATGCCAAATGTGCCGTCAGCATCGCGCTGTATGACGCATGGGGCAAATGCGTGGGGCTGCCAGTTTATAAACTGTTGGGCGGCAAGGTGAGGGACAGTGTGCCAGTTGCGCACATGGTCGGCCTTATGCCCGAGGCGGACGCATTGGAAGAAGCCGTTATGGCGGTGGAGGACGGTGTTTCCTGCCTCCAGATCAAAGGGGGAACAGATGCCGAGCGTGATATTCGCCTGATTGGTGCATTAAGGGCACGGTTGGGAGATGGCGTAACGCTCCGTCTGGATGCCAACCAGGGTTATGGTCATGCCAAAACAGCCACCGCCACGGTGCGCCGCCTTGTGGATGCAGGCGTCAGCCTTGTGGAACAGCCGACCGAAGGTCTGCGCTACATGGCGGAAGTAACTGCCGCATCCCCCGTGCCGATCATAGCGGATGAAAGCTGCTGGGATGTGAACGACGCATTGGATGTGCTGTCCGCACGGGCGGCGGATTGTATTTCGGTCTATCTGGCTAAGGCTGGGGGCATTGCCGGAGCCTGCAAAGTGGCGGATCTGGCTGCGGCATCGCTGATGCAGTGCGATGTGAACGGCTCCATTGAATCCGCCATTGGCACTGCCGCCAATGTGCATTTTGCGCTGGCTCGTCCCGCCGTGTCCCTTGGTGCGGTTATTGCAATTAGCGCGCCCAAAGGCCAGCACCCCTACCGTGTGGCTGGCCATTATTATGATGACGATATTCTGGCCGAACCCATGCAGGTCAGCAACGGTGCCATTCTGCCGCTGGATGCTCCGGGCCTTGGCATTACCATTGATGAAGACAAGCTCTCAGCTTTCCGGTGCGACAAATGATGGAGACAGAATATCGCATAGCTGCCGATATTGGCGGAACTTTTACCGATGTGGCGTGCCTGTCCACCGATGGGGTTTTGGTTACGGCCAAGGTGCCGTCCACCCCGCAGGACTATGCTCAGGGTATTCTGGCTGGGGTGCGCCAGATTGCAGACCAGCTTAACCTGCCTGCATCCAGTTTTGGGCAGTTGCTCCATGCGTCCACTATTGCAACCAATGCTATTTTGGAAGCAAAGGGTGCGCGCACGGCCCTGATAACAACAGAGGGATTCAGGGATGTGCTGGTACTGCGGCGCATCCGTGTGCCACGGTTGTATGAACCACTTTACCAAAAGCCAGCCCCTTTGGTGCCAAGGCGTTTGCGGCTGGAAGTGCGGGAAAGGCTGGATGCGCGCGGTGGCGTTGTGCAGGCGCTGGATGAGCAGGGCGCGCGTGATGCGGCCAGAGCGCTGGCGGCCACTGGGGTAGAGGCCGTTGCCGTGTGTTTTTTGCACAGCTACGTTAACCCCGCGCATGAAAAGCAGGTTGAGCGTATCCTGCGTGAAGAACTGCCCGAAGGCTGCTTTATTTCTATCAGTCATGATGTGCTGCCAGAAGTGCGCGAATACGAGCGGACCAGCACAACGGTCGTCAACGCCTATGTGGGGCCGGTTGTAAGCCGGTACCTCACAGGTCTGGTGCAGACATTGCAGGATGCGGGTTTTGATGGTCGGCTGTTGATGATGCAGTCCAGCGGCGGTCTTTTGGATGTCTCTCAGGTTATTGCGCGCCCTGCAACGGTGGTGGAAAGTGGCCCGGCCGCAGGCGTTGTGGGGGCGGCCCGCCTTGGGTGTGCTGCGGGCTACGCCGATATTATTACCTTTGACATGGGCGGAACAACCGCCAAGGCGTCCCTTATTCAGGATGGCCGACTGACCGCCACGGATGATTACGAGGTGGGCGGGGGTATTTCCATGTCCAGCGCCTTGGCCAAAGGGGGCGGCTATGCCCTCAAGCTTCCCATTATTGATGTGTCCGAAGTGGGCGCTGGGGGCGGCAGCGTTGTGCGGGTGGATGCAGGCGGTGTGCTCAAAATTGGCCCGCAAAGCATGGGGGCCATGCCCGGCCCTGCCTGTTATGATCGGGGTGGCACGCAGGCGACCGTGACTGACGCCAACCTGGTTCTGGGCTACCTTAACCCGGTTGCTCTGGCCTCGGGCACCGTGCCGGTTAACGCGCAAAAGGCAAAGGAGGCGTTGCAGGCCGCAGTTTGCGACCATGCCGATATGAGTCTGCTGGATGCTGCCTACGGGGTGCATTGTGTTGCCAATGCAACCATGATGCGGGCTGTTAAGGCGGTCTCCACCTATCGGGGGCGCAACCCGCGAGATTTCACATTGCTGGCGTTTGGCGGCAATGGTGGCATGCACGCCGCCCCACTGGCGCGCGAACTCAACATCGGGCGTGTGATTGTGCCGCCGGGTGCTGGGGTTTTCAGCGCAGTCGGGCTGCTTTTTGCTGATTATGAAATGGGGCGGACCATATCCTTTTCGGCTCCGTTGCCAGAAGACGCCGCCAGCATGGCGGAACTGGACCATGCCTACACTGCGCTGGAGACGGCTATTCGGTCCGAAATGGGAGATCAGACCGGCCTGACCATTACCCGCTTTGCCCAGATTCGTTACCACGGGCAGGGATATGAGCTCAGCGTGGCGCTGCCAGCGGGCCCCATTTCAGCTTCTGTCATGGCAGGGGCTGCGCAGGATTTTATGGCCGAACACAAACGCAGCTACGGCTATGTGCATGAAAATGGGCAGATGGAGCTGGTTAGTATCCGCGTTGTTGCATCACGCCCGCCCGCTCGTGCGCCCAAAATCAGCAAGGTCATCGCAGGGGGCAGTTTGTATGAGGAGACCTCACGCATGGCCTATTTTGGTGCGGAGTATGGTCTTTTGCTTACGCCGGTGCTGCACCGTTACCTGCTGGACGACCAGCCGCGTAAAGGCCCGCTGATTATCGAGGAATATGAAGGAACAACCATTGTGCCGCCAGACTGGCAGGCATGGCGGGATGTTTACAACAATGTGGTGATCGACCAGATAACGCAGGGAGAGGCGTGATGGCTGAGTGTGATCTGGCGCTTCTGGAAATTATTAAAAACGGTTTTGAGGCCATAGCCGATGAGATGGCCATTATTCTCATGCGCACGGCCCATTCTCCCATCGTGCGGGACGCCATGGACTTTTCCACGGCACTGTGTGACCCGCAGGGGCAGAATATTGCGCAGGGGCTGACAACCCCCATGCATTTGGGCAGTTTTTACGACGCTATGCAGCATCTGACCACGCAGTATGCGGGGAATATTGATGAAGGGGATGTATTTGTCGGCAATGACCCCTATCTGGCATCCGGCCAGCATTTGCCCGATATTTACGTTGTTAAACCTCTTTTCCATGATGGTGCACTGTGCGGGTGGGCGGCGACCATTGCCCACCATGTGGATGTGGGCGGCCTTGTGCCGGGGAGTAATTCGCTTAGTTCCACCAGTATTCATCAGGAAGGGTTGCGCCTTCCATTTTTAAAGCTGTTTCGCAAAGGTGTGGCGGATGAGGCCATCCATGCCATTATTGCCGCTAACGTGCGTACGCCGGATCTGGTTTTGGGGGACATTGCGGCACAATGTGCGGCAGTGCAGGCGGGGGACCGCGCCTTTGCGGATATGCTGCACCGTTACGGCTGGGCGCAACTGAGCCGCTACACCATTGCCCTGCATGACTATGCAGAACGACTGGCGCGGGACGCCATTCGCGGTATTGCAGATGGAACCTACCAGTTTGAAGACCACATTGATGGGCTGGGTGAAAACGGGGAGCCTATTGTCTTCCGCCTAGCCCTGCATGTGCAGGGCGATGAGGTGACGGCGGACTGGACCGGAACGTCCGCGCAGGTAGCTGGGGGAATTAACGCCCCAATTTCTTTTTGCAAATCCAATGTTTATGCTGCCTTGCGGTCGGTTATGGGGGCGGATGTTCCCAATTGTCACGGTTATACGCGCCCGATTAAGGTTATTGCGCCGGAAGGCACCGTGCTGAACTGCACCTATCCCGCAGCATGTGGCGGTCGTGGCATTACGGGTTACCGCATTGTGGACTGCGTGTTTGGCGCACTGGCCCCATGCCTGCCAGACCGTGTGGCGGCCGATGGCGCCGGTGGGTCAACTCTGCCCAGCTTTAGTGGCCAACATAATGGCCGCACATTTGTGTTTTCCGAATGTGTGATGGGGGTATGGGGTGGCACCAGCCAGCATGATGGGCAGGACGGTGTGCCGCACATGGCCTCTAACCAGGCCAATGTCCCTATCGAGATTATAGAGGCGGATTACCCCATTCGCATCGAGCGCTACGGCGTTGTGCCAGATACGGCCGGGGCCGGGCGTTACCGCGGCGGTCTGGGGATCGTGCGGGAATACCGGATTTTGCAGGACAATATTTATTTTGGCGTGCGCTCGGACAAGGTCAAATATCCGCCGCATGGCCTGTTTGGCGGGCAGCCCGGCACAGCAGCCTCCAATGTGCTGGTGGTGGGGGGGCAGGAACAGACCTTGCCCGCCATGCCGCTTACCCCGCTAACCCTGAATGACGGGGATGTTTACCGCCACGTCATGGCGGGTGGAGGGGGCTACGGCGCTCCGTACGACCGCAACCCGGACCTTGTGTTGCAGGACGTTCTGGACGGCTTGGTTACGCAGGCTGCCGCCCTGTCTGATTACGGCGTTGCTCTGACCAATGATCTGAAAATTGATGAAAACGCCACCCGTGCACACAGAACCATGATGAAGGGACAAGGCTCATGAACACGATAACTGACAAACGGATTGTTTCTGACATCGACCCGTTTAGCGAAGAGTTTCGTGCGGATCCGTTTCGGTATTATGCCCAACTCCGTGCCCTAGGGCCGATTGTCTGGCTGGAAAAATACAACATCTGGGTTGTTCAGCACTATGCGCAGGTCCGGGCGGTGTTAACGGACTGGAAGCGCTTCAGCAATGCAGGCGGGGGTGGCCTGACCAACTACTTTACGGACAAGAACTGGCGGCAGCCGAGTATTATTCTGGAGGTGGACCCCCCTGCGCATGACCGCACGCGCAAGGTGCTGATGCGGCTTTTCACCCCCGGCGCTCTCCAGAAGATGCGTACCGAGTTTACAGGGGTTGCGCAAAATCTGGTCGACAACGCCATTGAACGGGGGCGTATAGAAGCCGTTTCCGAACTGGTTTCTCCTTTCCCCATGAAGGTTTTCCCCGATGCGGTGGGTATGCCCCCGCTCGATCGGGATATGATGCTGGTTTACGGTGGCATGGTGTTTGGCGCTTTTGGGCCACGCACCCCTTGGTATGACCAGCTCCTCTCCCGCGCGGATGAGGTCGGCGCGTGGATTGATGCCCATTGTGAGCGCACAGCCCTGACGCCAGACGGGCTGGGTGCGGCCATTTATGCTGCGGCCGATACGGGTGAAATTACACACGCAGAGGCCAAACTGCTGGTGCGCTCCTTTTTGTCCGCAGGGGTGGATACGACCATTGATTCCATCGGTCTTTGCCTGCGTGCTCTGGCCGAACATCCCGAGCAGTGGGCCCTGCTGCGCGCAGACCCATCTCTGGCGCGGGCGGCGTTTGAGGAAGCCACACGCTATGACAGCTCTTCGCAGAGCCTGTTCCGCACAACTACGGAGGCGTTCGAGTTTGAAGGCCAGAAGCTGGACAAACATCAGAAAATTCTGGTGCTTATCGGCTCCGCCGGGCGCGACCCTCTGGCGTGGGATGAGCCGGACAAGTTTGATATTACCCGCAGGATAACCCAGCAGATCGGGTATGGTGCGGGCATCCATGCCTGTGTTGCCCAGATGATGGCGCGGCTGGAGGGCGAAGTGTTCTTCCGTGCTCTGGCCGAAAAGGTCAACCGGTTGGAAACCGATGGTCCATCCACACTCCGGCTGCACCCCGGCCTGCGGGGGCTGACATCTCTCCCCATTGCGCTAGACGGCAAACACTAAGGAAATACGTATTATGGCAACGGTCATTGTGGCAGGCGGGGCGACGGGTATTGGTCGTGCCTGTGTCAGAAAATTTCGGGCGCAGGGGGACAATGTCATCCTGATCGACCACCGGGAAGAAGCACGCTCAGTTGTGGAAGAGGACGCCAAGGGGGCTTGCCTGTTCCTTTTGCGGGACCTTGCGGAGCCGGGGGTGCCGCAGGAGGCGGTTAATCTGGCTGTCGCAAACTTTGGTGGTGTGGACACGCTGCTGGTGACGGCTGCGGTTATGATGTCCGCCGCACTGGAGGACTGGACGGACGAGATGTGGGACCGAACCGTGGCCCTTAATCTTAAAATGCCGTTTTTCTTTACGCAGGCAGCGGCCCCATATTTGGCAAAATCTGATAACCCCAGCGTCATTTTTACGTCTTCGACCGGGGCAATCAAGGGGCACGCGGGGATGTCGGCCTATCAGGCAACAAAGGCCGCCCTGCCGGGGCTGGCGCGCAGCCTTACCGCGGAACTGGGGCCTTTGGGTATTCGCATCAACTGTGTTCTGCCCGGATGGATTGAAACACCGTTTAACGACCCTTTCTGGTCTTATCAGCGTGATCCGGAGGAAAAACGTCAGGTCATAGACCGGCAGATTCCCTTGGGCCGCCATGGTACGCCAGATGAGGTTGCAGCCCTTATTCTGCTGCTGGCGTCCTCGGGCGGGCGTTACATGGCGGGCACATCGTTTGTGGTTGATGGCGGTTATACGGCGGTCTAGGGCATGGCATACGGGCACTGGCATATTGCCGATGGTTTTTCATCTCCCGTCAGACCGGTTATTTCCGGCCCGTGGGGAGCGGTTTCCGCTGCACATCCTCTGGCTGTATCCGCAGGGCAGGATGTGCTGGCGCGTGGAGGCAGCGCTGTGGATGCTGCCATCGCCGCGCAGGCTGTTCTGTGCGTTGTGGCGCCAGATGCCTGTGGCATAGGGGGGGACCTGTTCGCGCTGGTGGCGGATGGCGCTCAGACACACGCCATAAGTGGCGCAGGCGCCTTACCCCACAAAGCCACGGATTGTGCGGATGAAGGGGCTAAAAGCGTTACAGTGCCCGGTTTGGCCGGTGCATGGGCGCGTATGCATAGCCGTTGGGGGAAGCTCCCTTTTTCTGCTCTTATGGACAAGGCAATCCGTCTGGCGGAGGAGGGCGTTCACCTGTCCTCCGCGCTGGAGCAGGTGGTGCATGCGCATACGCCCCGGCTGCTCCGCAATGGAGCGGGGGAATGGTCGTTAATGGGGTTACGGGCAGGGCAACTGTTTGTGCAACCGGAACTGGCAGCCCTTCTGCGCCGCTTTGTAACGGATGGCCCGGACTGTTTTTATACCGGAGAGATTGCCGCCAGTCTGGCCCGCCGTGTGGCCGAGTATGGCGGCACGCTGGATGAGCAGGACCTGGCTACACACCAGACGGATGTAACAGCTCCTTTGTCCGTCAGCTTGGGGGCGGCAACGGTGTTTGTACAGCCTCCTCCCACACAGGGTGTGCTGCTGGGTATGGCGCTCAAAAACTTCGGGCACTGGGTCCCCCAGAGCGATGTGCAGGCGGACCACCTTGCTGTTGAGCTGACGGAAGCCTCCTTTGGCTATCGGGACCGCGCGGCGGAAGGAGCCGCGTTGCTGGATGTGCACTTGCCGGTCGATCCGGACCACGCCGCCAGACGTGGGGGGCCACGTGGTTACCTGCATACTGCGGGTGTTTCGGTTTCTGACCGTCAGGGCATGGTTGTTTCCTCCCTTGTTAGTGTGTTCGATGACTTTGGCTCTGGCCTTCTGATTCCAGATCTGGGCATTACGCTCAACAATAGGGCAGGGGGTTTTACCAGCGGCCCCAATGCGTGGGCTGCGGGCAGCAGGCCGGTACATACGTTGGCCCCGGCGTTGCTCAGGTCCGCTGGTGGCGTTATGGCGCTGGCAACGCCTGGTGCGGATGGACAAGTGCAAACCCTGTTGCAGGTCATTGATCGGATTATGCGGCGGGGGGAAGATATTGCCACCGCCATTGCCGCACCCCGCTGGCGGAGCGAGGGTGGCAAATTGTTGATGGAGCGTGACCACCCGTCCGCGGCCGGACTGCGCGCCTTGGGGCACGCCATAGAGGAACGCGCCCCCGGTGCGCTCTGCTTTGGGGCTGTTGCGTGTGCGGGAATGAATGCGGGAGGGGAGCCCTTTGCCGTAAGCGACTGGCGGCGCAATAGCTGGGCTGGTGTTGTTTAATCTGTATTGCCTCCCTTGCGCCCCCGGGTGGGGAGGGAGGCAATATGCCAGATGGTATTAGGCTGTTGCCGGTTTATACTGTGCGCCAAATGCGCGTAGCGCCTGTGCAAAGCAGTCAAACGGTGCGCGGGTTTGCCCGGCGCCAATGACCCCGCCCTTTTTGTGGGCAATGGCTGTATCAATAACGGGTGTAATGCTGGTTTGCACAACCTTGCGGATATCTATGCCCGTAGGAGCCCCGATAAAGTTCATGTTGGGGATTTTAAATTCCGCCACCTGCCCAAGCGTAATCAGCTGCATACTCTCCACAACCGATGTGGCACGCGCAAAGGAACCGTTAACAAACTGCTGCAACGCAGGCGCGGCGGCCTGAACATGGCCGCCCAGACCTATGGTTTCCATAATACTGCTATCGCCAATATCGGGCACGGCATCAGCATCGCTCCATTCGGAAGAAAAGAACAGTCCTTCAATCCGGTTGGCGGGGGCCGTAAACCAGTGTTCTCCCAGCCCGCTGACCTTGATGCCAAAGTTAACACCATTGCGGCACATGGCGGAGACCATGGTGCTGTATGGGATCCCTTTTGTTGCATCCGCCATAGCCTTGCCCGCAGCCATGGACAGGCAGAGCGAGAACTGCTCGTTGACCTTGAGGTAGTCCAGAACCTCCTGCAAAAGTGCGGGGTCCGTGCAGGTCTCATAAAGCGGTAGGATCAGGGCGTTTAAAATAACGGTGCTGCCCGCGCTGTTGCGGTTATGGCATTCGTCCCCCATTTCTAGCGCGCGGGCGATCATGGGTTTAACGGGAATACCGCTGGTGCTGCGGATGGCTTTGCCCAGAACCGGCCCCAGCACGGTCTCAAGCCATGTCCAGCGTTTGCGGGCTTCCCGGTTATAATCATCCCGGTTGAGCAGACCGGCGGCAGGGCCTTGGAAAAGTTGTGAATACCCATACCGCTCATGCACGCTGTCATACACCACGGCCATGGGGCTGGAGGCACTGGTAATGCCCGCCATGCCCCCAACGGCTCCGTGTTCATGGCACGGCGCGACAAGGATCTTGCCAGCCATAATCAACTCTTCGGCCTCGGCCTCTGTGGCGGCCAGCCCTTCGTGCAGGGCTGCCTGCACGACGCCCATTTTTTGCGGGCCGCACATATCCTGCCATGCAATGGGCGGACCGGCGTGCAGGATGGTCTGGCGGGTCATGCCCGGCAGAACTTCCAGTGCCGGGCGCACGTCCACCCAGACCGGCTTGGCCGCAACCAGACGGGAGAATGCCTCCTGATTAGCGGCGTCAATGCGTTCGATCAGAGATGTCATGCTGTCTGCCCTCCCAGTTTTTGCCCAAATGCTTTGAGAGCTTTTTCAAAACATCCTATGGGAGCCCGTACTTCCCCCGCGCCAATCAGCCCACCATCCTTGTGGGTTATGGCTGTGTCCAGCAAAGGGAGAATGCCGGTCTGGATAACTTTGCGAATGTCTATGCCAATGGGGCCGGGGGCAAAGTCCATGGCGGGAATACGCACATCCGGGTTGGTTGTGGCGCAGATTTCCTGCATTTCCAGCGTATTGGCAATGGCCTGCTGCACGGAGCCTTGCACATACTGCGTAACGGTAGGGGCCGTGGGTTGGATAAAGCCGCCAAGGCCAACGGTCTCGGTAATGGCGCTGTCGCCCAGGTCGGGGGCAGCGTTGGAATCATTCCATTCCGCGCGGAAAAACAGGCCCGTTACCGGGTTGGCTGGGGCGGTAAACCACTGGTCCCCCAGTCCGCTTACGCGGATGCCAAATTCCACGCCATTTCGCGCCATTGCGGTAACAATGGTGCTGTATTCAATACCTTCGGCTGGCACCAGCATGGCCTTGGCTGCCGCCATAATGGCATGGAGAAGAAAATGCTCAGAATCTACAAGGAATTTTATGGAGCTGCGCACATCTTCCGCTGGCATGTCCAGTGCCACCAGATGGCCGTACATTTCCTTAAGGAACTGGGATGTCGCGGCAATGGAGCGGTTATGGCATTCATCCCCCATTTCCACTGCGCGAGAGATGATGTTGCGGATATCAATGGGGCCAGATGCCTGCAAAGCCTTGCTCAGAACAGGCGCAAAAACCTTGGCCTGCCACGTCAGGTTTTGGAAAACCGTATCATCATAAGCGCCCCATTTCAGCAGGCGCAGCCCACCACCTTCGGAAATACAGCTATAGGCGCGGTTGCCAAAAGTGGTGTTTTCCACAATCAGCATCGGCGTGGAGGCCGAGGTAATGCCTGCACCAGCTCCGACCGAAACATGGTTGTGGCAAGGTGCGGTCAGGATTTCTCCTGCACGGATACGGCGTTCGGCCTCTTCCGGCGTGCTGGCCAGCCCTTCCCACAGGGCTGCGCCAATAATGCCCTGTTTGTGGGGGCCGCACATATCATCCCATGCAATGGCAGGGCCGGAATGCATGATCAGGTTGGGCAGCATACCCGGCACAACCTCCAGCGCGGGAGCTACGTCAACAAGCTGGGGTTTGCCACGCAGGATAATATCCAGCGTTTTTGCATTGGCGTCTTCAATCAGTGTTTTTAGGCTGGACATGGTTTTCTTCCGCAGGGTCAGGGGTGTCAGATCAGGTCGTCAAGCAGGTTCATCAGGTCTTCATCCTGCGTGGCTGGTGGTGTCCACAATACCTGAACAACCTCGACGGACTGCTGCCTGAGAGTTTCGGCAAACAGGTCGATGCCCACGTTCACCACGCATAGGGGCTGCCCGGACAGCAGGGGGTTCTGAGGGTCAGACATTGATTGTCTCCATGTAACGGCCTGCCAGCAGCACGGCCTCTGCATTGTTGCCAGCAACCAGAATATCTGCGTCCCGGAGTTGTGCGGCCTGCTGGTCGTAATTCTGCACATCATTTTTGGTGCCGCAGATGGTTACGATGACGGGCAACTCGCGCCCATCGGCCCGTGCAATCTCGCGGGCCTGCACAAGAGTCTGCGCCAGTTGTGCGGCGGGGTTTTCGTGCGCACCGTACCCAATAACAAGGTCCAGCAGCAGCACGGCGACCTCGGGGTCCTGTGCTTCTTGTAAAATCCGCTGGTTTCTGAGTGTTGGGTCTATCATGGGGTGCGCGCGCCCTTCGGTATAGGCGTCATCCCCCAGATCGATAATTGTATGTTCCTTGCTGCTGAACAGGTCTTTCAGCTCAAAAGCGCCGTGTTCGAGGTTGGAGTAAATGCCCCCCAGTTGTTCGCGCAGCAGGAACAGGGCCTCGTAACAGAGCGTGCCGCCAGCATACAAACCCCGCAGGTAACGCTGGGAGGGGCCGCGGGCTGCCTTGGCATTTTGCACAAACTGGTCTTTTGTAGCGTTCGCCAGTTGCGGCAGTTCGCAGGTCGGGTCAATCAGGCGGCCTGCGGTCAGGGCTGTCTGGGCCAGTGTGCTGGTGAACGTGATGTTACCGTTCTGCCCCGTGCTGTTCTGCCCGACAAAGTTGATGACAACAGGTTTGTCCAATTTGGCGCAAAAGTTGACAATGGTATCTGCAATGTCCGGGCTGGGCGGTTTGGATGTGACAACAATAACGTCTGTTTCCGCATCCTCGGCCAGCATGGCCAGCCCCTGCAACATGGTCAGGCCGCCGATGTCCTGCTGGAGGTCGCGCCCGCCGGTGCCAATGGCCTGACTGACGCCGCAGCCCAGCCAGTCCAGCAGGGAGGAAATTTCCTGCGTGCCGGTGCCAGATGCCGCAACAAGACCAACGCGCCCGCGGCGGACAGCATTGGCAAAGCCCAGTCCGATACCGTTGATTAAGGCCGTGCCGCAATCTGGCCCCATCAACAGGCGGTTTTTTTCTTTTGCCAGTTCCTTGAGCTTGCGTTCATCCGCGCGGCTTACATTATCGCTGAACAAAAAGACGTTCAGATTAAGCTCCAGCGCGCGCTTGACCTCCCGATACGCATAAATTCCGGGGACAGAAATACAGGCCAGATTAATGGCGGGCTGTGTGGCACATGCGGCATCAATAGAGCGGGGGATGAGAGTTTGTTGCCCGCTCTGTACCTTCTGGTTCAAAAAATCCTGAGCCGCAGAAATGGCATTTTCTGCCTCGGCTTCGCTCTCCGCTACCACAGCAATAATCAGATCATCCGGGTTGGCGGCTTTGACTTCGTCCGTCAGCAGGCCGGAGGTATCAAGAATTTTCTTGTTGTTGGCGGTGGCCATCATGGCCATGGCCTCTCTCACGCCGGCTTCCTGCCGAATGGCCTCGGATGCGCGCATCAGACGTACAGAGTCATGATATTCGCGCGGGCGGATGACAATTCTGGATGCCATCAATCAGGTCTCACTTTTCTGGATATCGGTGTCATGGAACAGGGGGTAAGCCCCAATGGCGTCAAACTGGATGCCGCTAACCGTGTTGCGCGCGGCAACAATATTGGCGTTGCAGTGCAGGGGAATGGCCAATGCCTCCTGCATGACAATCTGCTGAACCTGATTGAAGAGCGGAATATATTCTGCCTTGTTCAGGCAGGTTTCCGCGCGGTCAATCAGGCTATCAATCTCCGGGTAATCATCTGGGCCGCGTTTGCTCCACCCGTAGCCGCCCATACCGCTATGGCGTGAATGATAGACAAACCCCAGAAGCTGCGAAGAGCTTGCGTATTTGCCCTGCGGAATCATGTTGTGCAGACCTTGCATCCCGGCCTGAATCCATGCGGGAGGGGAGCAGAGTTCAACGTCAACCGTAATGCCCAGAGGCGCAAGCTGCCGCTTTATGAACGCCCCGAATTCTGGATAGAAGTTGACGGGGAGCGCGTAAAAAACAACATGCAGGGGGATGCCATTGCAATAGCGCTTTCCGTCATCTGCAAGTTTCCATCCCTGTTGTTCCAGAAGTTCGGCGGCCAGATCGGGGTTGTAAGGGTAAAAAGTCTGGACTTCCGGGTTATAACCAAGTGTCGCTTGGGAGACCGGACCATAGGCGCGGCTGAATTCCCCTTTCAACACTTCTGCCACCAGAGCATCGCGGTCTATGGCGTAGCTTAGGGCCTGCCGTACAGCCAGGTTGTTGGTTGGCGCACGTTGGATGTTCAGCATTAAGCTGACGGGAATACCGCGAATGGGCCAGACGGTAACAGTCGTATTGTCCTGCCCGCGCAAGGTGGCAGCATCTTCTGGATTGGCGAAGAAAATAAGATCAACTTCGTTATTTATAAACGCTTCACTGCGTTTTTTATCATCTGGAATAAATTTAAAAACAATTTCGTCCACCACAGGAGCGCCCTTGTTCGCAACAAGGGAGGGAGCCCATGCGTAAGCCGGGTTGCGCCGGATAACCAGACAGTCCCCAGCCACCCAGCGGTCAAAACAGAATGGGCCTGTGCCAACAGGATGACGGATAAAACCCGGACCATTCTCCTGCATGGCTTTAACGGACATTGGCGCCAGCCACGCCTGACTAAGGGCATCGAGGAACAGCGCATAAGGCTGTTCCAGAGTTATTTCGATGCAGTGGTCATGCACAATGCGGCATGTTTGGTAGCTGCCTAACAGGCTGCCTGCGAGTTGAGATTTGTTGGCCGGGTCACGTGCTCGTTCCAGCGAGGCCATAACAGCCTGCGCATTGAACGGAGTGCCATCATGGAACAGCACATCACGACGAAGATGGAACGTGTAGCAACACTGGTCGTCCGAAATACAAAAGCTCTCAGCCAGACCGGGCAGGTAGTCTCCCTCGGCTGTCTTGTGGACCAGTGTATCAAAAACACCATTTGTCATCTGCAAGGCCAGCTCCGCAGCCCCCAGATGTGGGTCGATGTTGGAGGGTTCGTAATGCACCCCTATGCGAAGCTGTTTCAATGGTTTCATTCTCACTAAAGTTCTTAATGTGAACATATGTGCGAATTTGAAACATTTGGCCGTATGATTGCAAGGGGGAATTGTATCGGAGTCAAAACTTTTTGGATGCGCAGGCGTCTAGCGGTGCTGTAACGCCAGACTTAAGACGCCTGAAAACAAGGGAATATGGGGGGAAGCGTTAAACACACCAACTACGGCAAGGCGGCGCTGTTCATGCACGGAGCCCCCTTTGGGGGCTGGCCTTATGCCTGTCGGGAAGGAACGCTATATGGCCCTGACCAGATGTACCCGGTCAGGGAACTAGACTTAAATAAGTGTTGCGCGCAGTTCTTCTGCTGCGGCCTGTATGGCTGGCAGCGCATCGGAAATCAGTTTTTCCGTTGGAACAATACCGCTAAATGTAAAGGTGTTGAAACTGGCCGTAATCTGGCCCCGTGCATTGAGGATGGGTACAGCCAGAGACCGCACGCCAATCTGCATTTCCTGATCAACCACCGCGTAGCCCTGTTTACGAACAAGCTGGAGCTGCTTGCGTAGGGCCGCCATGGTGTTGATGCTCTTTTCAGACATCGGCTCAAGTTTGATTTCCTTGAGCAGGGTGTCCCGGTCCGCTTTGTCCATCATAGCCAGAATACAGCGCCCGGCGGAGGCATAGGCTATGGGGAAGCGACGCCCGATTGTTAATGCGGGGGAGCTGAACTCATCACTGTTGGCGGAGGCGATATGCACAACATCCAACCCATCGCGAATGCCCAGTGCAACAGGGAATCCGGTCTGGTCGCGTATGCGGTCCAGATAATACTGCGCCTTATCCGCCAGAGGAACGGAGGATAGATAGGCGTATCCTAGTTCCATAACCTTGGGGGTGAGCTGAAAAAGGCGGCCATCCTGCACCACAAAACCAAGATGAACCAATGTAAGCAGGTAGCGGCGTGCCCCGGCGCGATCCATGCCGGTTTTTTCCGAAACCTGAGACAGGGTCATACGTGGGTTGGCTCTGTCAAACGCCATGATGATGTTCAGACCATAAGCCAGGGAGCCAACAAGACCTTTAGGTTTTTCGGCTGTTTCCAAACTGGAATTGCTCACAAACGCATCCTGATTCTTAAAATATCGTTACAGAAAGGTTTTGTATATCTCTGCGCGACGTGGGTTTCCATACCTGTTCTGCGGTGCAGGTATGTTGGTTTCTGTGGGGGGTTATAGCGGTTTCTCTGCGGAAGAAAACTAAGCTTCTGGCAGAAAAAACAAAAGTGTGCGGAGTGATCATTTTATGCTCTGGGGCGGTTGTTCCAGAGGCTTAATTTCAAAGCGAAAAGGCATGTCGCGCCAAATTTTGTTGTTATATAAAAACTATTGTGCATTATGTGAACTCTTGGTTCATATCGGAACATCGCGAAAGTAAGGTACAGTCATGAAACTGGTGATAGCACTGGGGGGAAATGCCCTGATGCAACGCGGTGAACCGCTGAGCATGGATACGCAATGGCGCAATGCCCGCGCCGCCGCGCAGTCCCTTGCCCCTGTTGCGCGGGAGCATCAGGTTATTCTGACCCACGGCAATGGCCCGCAGGTTGGCCTGCTGGCCATGCAGTCAGAAGCATTTAAAGGAGCGAAAGGTTATCCTTTCGATATTATGGGTGCTGCGACCGAGGGCATGATCGGCTACATGCTGGAGCAGGAACTGGGCAATATTCTCGGTTATGATGTGCCCATTGCAACCATCCTGACCCGCGTGGAAGTTGATCGGGATGACCCTGAATTTTCGGACCCAAGCAAATTCATAGGTCCCACGTTTGAGCAGGAGCAGGTTGAGGGGCTGACGGCCCAGAACGGCTGGCTGTTTCGGCAGGACGGGCGCAAGTGGCGGCGTGTTATGCCATCCCCCCAGCCCAAGCGGATTCTCTGGCACAGGCCCATTCGCTGGCTGCTGGAAAACGGGGCCGTTGTTATCTGCGCCGGTGGTGGCGGTATTCCCGTAGTGGATACCGGAGACAACAGGATGGAAGGGGTGGAAGCCGTTATAGACAAGGACCGCGCATCCAGCTTGCTGGCCACCCATATTCCGGCTGACCTGTTTATTATCGCGACCGACGTGTCCGGCGTTTACGAGGCGTATGACACGCCAGACCAGCGCCTTTTGCAAAAGGTCACGCCACAGGACCTGATGACGGAAGCTTTCTCCAAGGGATCCATGGGACCCAAGATAGAAGCCGCCGTGAATTTTGTCCGCAAGACGGGCAAATGTGCCGCCATTGGCTCCTTGACCGAAATCAGCCAGATTGTGGAAGGCAAAGCGGGAACGTGGATTGTGCCAGACCAGGCCACTCCCACCCCGGCTTCTGTAGGGGCAAATCCTGCGGCATGATGGAGGTCCGGCCTCAACGTATTGCAGCATTTGCTACACAAGCTCTGGCCGGGCGCCATAAGCAGCCAGTCCGCCTGCTGGCCACGTTTGCACGTCATGTTTATCTGCTGGTGGGGAGGGGGATGTAGGCACCATGCTTATCCTTTCCCCCCCATCTGAGTGTATGACGCCCTATACGCTCATGTTGGCTTCATGGCCGCCGGTCATGGAGGAACATGGCCCCATGTGGTGCGATGGCCAGACGCTGCAACTGGGGGAGTGGAGTATACGGTTGCAGGGTGCCACCACATGGCCTTCCTTTGTGGGGAAGGCGCACGTGTCATGGCAAAATATCCAAACATATGCGCTCCTTTTGCAGGATGTAAAAAAACTGACGCATCAGTCAGACTATCTGGCGGCTGTTGCGGATAACCCCACAAGGCTGGATATGCCGGGTTGGGATGGCACGCAACTGGCTATGGGTTTGATAAGGCAAGACAGGGACAGGATTTTTGCAGGAGCCAGCGCATGTGTTGGTTTGGGGCGCGGCCTGACCCCCGCGGGGGATGACTTTTTATGCGGGGTCATGCTTGCCGCACATCAGGTCTTGCCTATGCCCGATACTGTGTGTGAAAGCATTGTGGATTCGGCAAAGGGGAAAACAACAACGCTTTCCTATGCTTTTCTCGTCTCAGCGGCGCAGGGTCATGTCAGCGAGGACTGGCGAAGCCTGTTGCTGAATGACATGCCAGACCAAAAGCAGGATGTGCGTCTGAGGTTGTTAGGTGCGGTTATCCAGCACGGTTACAGCTCCGGGGCCGATAGTCTGGCCGGGTTTGTATGGGCCTTGCATGTGCTGGGGCACGGGGCCGATGCTATTTGACAGTAAGGAATAAAGAATGACGTTGACCTACGAGCAGGCACAGTGTGCTTTGCAGGCTGCATTATCCAAAGCCACCGAACTGGAAATTGCTGTGTGTGTTGCTGTTTGCGATGCAGGGGGCAGGCTGGTGGCTTTTGCGCGTATGGACCAGTCAAACTGGGCCAGTATTTACGGGTGTCAGGGCAAGGCGCTTACGGCGGCCGCTACACGCTGCCAGAGTGGCGCTATTCCTCCAACCTCAGTTGTGATGAACAGGATTGCAGAGCTTGAAGGCCAGAACATGATTTATGCAAAAGGTGCTGTGCCATTGCTGCGGGACGGCACCTTGCTGGGCGCCGTTGGTGTAGGGGGAGCTAGTGCCGACATGGACGAAGCCTGTGCTCTGGCTGGCGCCGCCGCCTTGGGGTGTGAGGCCTGAACGCAGGCCAAGTTTAGCCGACGCCCGTGGTGCTAATAAAGCGTTGACCATTCTGCCCCTCATCTACCTGCGCATGAATGCGGTAAACCGTGCGCAGGTGGTCTGATGTCAGAACATCCGCAGGTTTGCCGTAGGCCAGAATCTGCCCATTGTGCAAAAGGCAGGCCAGATCACATTGGTTGAGTGCAATATTCAGGTCATGCAGCACAAGAATAGTCACCAAATTACGCTGCGCTGTCTCGCGCTGGAGAAGCGCCATGACGGTCTGCTGGTAATAGGGGTCAAGCGCGCTTAGTGGTTCATCCAGCAGCAGGGCGCGGGGTTTGCGGCCAAGGGCCTGCGCCAGCCCGGCTAACTGGCGTTGTCCGCCAGAGAGTTCGTGCAGGCTTTGTGTGGCAAGGTGGGCTATGCCGACATCGTGCAGGCAGGCCATGGCTGCATCTATGTCTTCGATCGTGCTTGTGCGCCCCTGTTTGCCAGTAGCGTGGCGGGCAGCCAGCATGGCGTCCAGCACACTCAGGCGTACGGGTTCGGGCAGGGCTTGGGGCAGATACAGGCAATGTTGTGCCCGTTGGGCCAGCGGCAAGCTGCTTAGGTCTGTTCCATCCAGCGTTACGCTGCCCGTTGCGCGCAACAGTCCGCCCATAGCGCGCAGCAGAGTGGATTTGCCACTTCCATTAGGGCCAAGGACCGCACAGACCTTGCCATGTGGAAAAGGGCCAGCACTCACATTGTTCAACACAGGTTTGCGGCCGTAATGCACGCTCAGCTTATGGACATGCAGACCTTCGGCTGGAGTGTGGGTCATGCTCCATTTCCCTCACGGCGCAGCACAATGACCAGAAAAAACGGTATGCCCACCAGCGCGGTCACAATGCCGGTGGGCACTACCACGCCCGGCACCAGTATACGTGCCACGAGGGCCGCAACGGAGAGAATGAGCGCGCCGCCCAGCATACTGGCAGGCAGGTAAAAGCGGTGGTCTTCCCCCACAAGGCGGCGGGCAATATGCGGGGCCACCAGCCCGATAAAGCCAATAACGCCCACAAAGGCCACGGCCAGCGCGCACAAAAGACTAATGCGCAGCAGGGAGGCCCGGCGTAGGCGGGGCACATCCACGCCAAGGCTTGCGGCCCGGTCTCCCCCATGCGGAGTGTGGTCAGCGGCCACGCAGCCCCGGAAGGTAGAGGGGGAAAAAATACACGCCAAACGCCCCGGCCAGCAGGCCGAGTGTCTGCCAGGATGCGCGGGTCAGGCTGCCAAGCGTCCAGAAGACAAGGTTTTGCAACGCGTCTTCTGTCGCCACAAACTGCATGAGGGAAACCAGCGCCTGAAAGGAAAAAACAAGCGCAACACCGCATAGAATAACCGTGCCCGTACTGGCCTGACGCAGCCGGATAAGCAGATTAAGAAGCCAGACGGACAGGGCGGAACACACAAAGGCGCACCCCGCAATGAGCCACATATCGGGCACAGGCTGCACGTGCCAGCCCAGTACAATGGCGAGTGACGCTCCAAATGCGCCTGCGGCAGACAGGCCAAGAGTAAACGGGCTAGCCAGCGGGTTGGCCAGAATAGTCTGCATTTCTGCCCCCGCTAGCCCAAGTGCGCCACCCACGCAGGTGGCCATAAGGGCGTAGGGTAGGCGGATCTGCCATACAATCAGGCTTGTCTGCTCATCCACGCCGGAAGGCGTTACGATGGCGCGGAGCAAGGTGGTGGGGGAAAAGGCCGCAGGCCCTATGGCGCAGTCAGCCAGAATGGAGAGGGCAAGAACCACGCCCAGCACGGCCAGTACAACAGTATGGCGGCGCATGGCGGTCTGATAAGCCTGCGTAATGGTTGTAAGGTGGTGGCGCGTCATGTTCGCGCACTATCCCGCCGTATATGGCGCAGGGCAAGGGGGCTTGGCAGTCGATGTGTGGGAAAAGGCACTTAACGTGGGCAGGTCGCGTAAGCTAGGTGCAACGGCTCTGGCTTGACGCCCGCCGCATGAGCAGGCTTTGTACGCGCAATTCTCCAGCAGTGTTGAGTGAGACAGACGGGTTTTGGCACAGACAGTTCCAGCACAGGGCGGTTTACAGCCCGGTTTTGCCCCCTCGCACGGGACAACCCTTGCCTTTACGGTGGATGCGGCTCAGGCGGGGGAGCGGGTGGACAGGTTTTTGTCACTTTGCCCCGGCGCGCCCTCGCGCTCACGCATCAAAGGTCTGATCGAAGGCGGCAACCTGCTGTGCAATGGTGCGGTCATGCGTGAGCCCGCCATGCCGGTCAAACCCGGTATGGTGCTGGTTCTGGACCTGCCCGCTGCGGCCCCTGCCACACCACAGGGCGAAGCCATGGATTTTAACATCCTCTACGAGGATGATGACCTGATTGTGCTGGACAAGCCTGCCGGGCTGGTTGTGCACCCCGCTCCGGGGAACGAGACAGGCACGCTGGTTAACGGCCTGATCGCCCATTGTGGCAGCAGCCTGCAAGGCATTGGGGGGGAACGTAGGCCGGGTATTGTGCACAGGCTGGATAAGGATACATCCGGCGTTATGGTGGTGGCCAAGACGGAGCCAGCGCATCTGGCCCTGTCGGAAGATTTTGCCGCCCGACGGATAGACCGCGCCTATCTGGCGTTCTGCTGGGGCGTGCCAACCCCGGCGGAAGGGGATTACGAAGGCGCTATTGGCCGCGACAAGCGCGACCGTAAGCGCATGGCGTTAACAACCCACGGCGGCAAATGGGCCTTAACCCATTACCGCACACTCAAGGTCTTTAGCGCCTCTGCTGCGCTGGTGGCATGTAAACTGGCAACGGGGCGCACACACCAGATTCGGGTCCATTTTTCGGCCAATGGCCACCCGCTTATGGGGGACCCGCTCTACCTCCGCCGTGTGCCAGCCGCCGCGCGCGGCCTGCCTCCGGCTGCCAAAGCCAGCGGGCTGGACTTCCCCCGGCAGGCGCTCCATGCGGCCCGACTTGGCTTTACGCACCCCAGAACGGGGGAAAAACTGCTGTTCGAAACCCCCATGCCCTCGGATATGCAGGAACTGGAACAGGCTCTGAGCGAATCGTAACGCGTAGGGTGCGGGCTCCGAGTCTGCTGGAAAGAGGACCGCTCCAGTCCCCAAACTGTGGCAGTTTGGCTACCATGCGCACCTGTTTTCTTGACAGGGTGCATTTTTCGGGCGCACCCTCTTGCTTCCATACCGCTCAATTTTCCGTAAAGCGGGAAGGGGCTTTTGGCATCTGTTGCTCATGCCGAGGGCAGAGGCAAAAGGCCGTCATATTTTTCCATCGGGTACTGGAACTCGCCGCTGCACTAGTGGATGCGCCTGTTGACGGAACAGGAACCAAACGCATCCGTGGGAGTTTCCAGCTCAGGAAGGAGTACTCAAGTCATGGCCTCCGTCATTGATGTTGGGCCTGAAGGCAATCTTTCAAGGTACCTTCAGGAAATTCGTAAATATCCTCTACTGACGCCAGAAGAAGAGCTGACCCTCTCGCGCAAATGGCGTGAAAAAGGCGACGTCAAGGCTGCCCACAGGCTGGTTACGTCGCACCTGCGACTGGTGGCCAAAATTGCCATGGGCTACCGTGGTTATGGCCTGCCAATTAACGAACTGATCAGCGAAGGCAACGTGGGTATGATGCAGGCCGTGCGCCGCTTTGACCCCGAAAAAGGCTTCCGGCTGGCCACATACGCCATGTGGTGGATTCGGGCCGCTATTCAGGAATACATTCTGCATAGCTGGTCCTTGGTCAAAATGGGCACAACCGCTGCTCAGAAAAAACTGTTCTTCAACCTGCGGCGCCTCAAAGGCCAGATGCAGGCCATTGAGGACGGGGACCTGAAGCCAGAACAGGTTAACAAGATTGCCACAACCCTTGGCGTGTCCGAGCAGGATGTGGTGGATATGAACCGCCGCATGGCCGCGCCAGACCATAGCCTGAACGCCCCCCTCAAGGCCGATCAGGAAAATGAGTGGCAGGACCGGCTGGTGGATGACCACGTTAATCAGGAAGAAGTTTACGCTGAAAATGAGGAAATGTCGGGCCGCAAGGCGCTACTGGCCACCGCGCTGGAAGCCCTGAATGACCGCGAACGCCGCATTTTTACCGAACGCCGCCTGAAGGACGACCCTGCAACGCTGGAAGAACTGGCGCATGACTACGGCATCTCCCGCGAGCGGGTGCGCCAGATTGAAGTGCGTGCGTTTGAAAAAGTGCAGGAAGCGATGAAGAAGGAAGTCGCGGCCCGCCGCAATGCGACTTTGGGGGAATAACCTTCCCCCAATCTGCAAGGTTCCGCCTCTGGCGTAAGCCGGAGGACACCGTCAGGCGTGGGCGACATCCTGCACAAAAAACGTGGCGTCCGTGCGTCCATTCCAGCTTTCTGCCCGCAGGTAGCCTGCCAGATGGACGGGGGGGCGTGTAGTGTCTTCCAGAATTTGAGCCAGTGGGTTGCCGTCTGCCTTGAACAGCAGCGCCTTTAGTCTTGTGCCATTGCTGGCTCTGACCAGCACCCGCAGGGTATTGCTGTCCCGCCCTATGCGGTCCGTGCGCACAATATGGACGTTGGGCAGGGCAATAAGGGGTTCGGGGTTGCCTGCGCCAAACGGGGCAAGGGCGGCCATGTCGGTCGCCAGTTCGGCCGTGGCACCTGTAACAGCTACAACCGCATCTATCGTCAGGTCCACAGTATCTGGCAGGGTGGCGGCCTGAGGCAGGCGTGCGTTGAGGAAGGCGTGAAAATCCGCCAGTTTATCCGCTTCGAGCGAGAACCCGGCCGCCATGGCGTGCCCGCCACCAGTTTTGAGAATATTGGCCTGACGGGCGGCAATAATGACCGTGCCAAGATCCAGCCCAACAACAGAGCGGCCAGAGCCTTTTATGCTGCCGTCCTCCTGCTGTGCGCCAACAAGAGCGGGGCGGTTAAAGCGCTCCTTTATGCGGCCCGCCACAATACCGACAACGCCGGGGTGCCAGTCCTTGCCTGCCAGCAGAATAACGCCGTGCCCTGCGGCTTTCTGCTCCGCTGCCTGCTCCATGGCGCGTTCCAGAATATCGGACTCCACATCCTGCCTGCGGCGGTTAACCGCATCCAGCCGTTCGGCCATCTGGCGCGCTTCGTGCGGGTCCGGGCAGCGCAGCAGGCGCAGGCCAAGAGCGGCCTCGGCAATGCGCCCCCCGGCATTAATGCGCGGCCCCAGTGCAAACCCGCAGGAAAAAGCATCGGGGGCTTTGGTCACGCCAGCAATTTCCAGCAGGGCGGCAACACCTACCCGCTGGCGGCCCGCCATGATTTTAAGCCCTTCCGAAACAAACAGGCGGTTAACCCCCTGTAGCGGCATAACGTCACACACAGTGGCCAAGGCCACCAGATCCAGCAGGTGGCGTAGGTCGGGTTCGGGCTGATTGCCGTTGAAAAAACCATTCTGGCGCAGGGTGCGCCGTGTAGCGACAGTGGCCAGAAAGCTAAGAGCTGCCGCGCAGATATGACCAAGGCCAGAGGAGCAGTCCGGGCGGTTGGGGTTAACCGTGGCCAGAATGTCTGGCAGCACATCTTCCGACTTGTGGTGGTCAAGCACCACCACATCGGCCTTGCCTGCCAACTGGTTAAGAATGGCGGCGGAGGCCGTGCCACAATCCACGCAGATCAGCAGTGTGGCCCCTTGCGCTACCAGATTATCCAGTGCGGGCAGATTGGGGCCATACCCTTCGGTCATCCGGTCGGGAATGTGGGTGAGAACGGAACAGCCAAGCTGTTCAAAAAAAGCCGCCAGAACCGCGCTGGCACAGGCTCCGTCCACATCGTAGTCGCCAAAAATGCCAATGGTCTCACCCGCCTGCACGGCTTGGGCCATGCGCGCGGCGGCCTTGTCCATATCTGTCAGGCTGGACGGGTCGGGGAGAAGGGCGCGCAGGGTAGGGGCCAGAAAATGGGGCGCATGTTCTGGCGCAACACCGCGCATGGCCAGCAGACGCCCCACAATTTCGGGGATGCCAAGCTGCTGGGCCAGTGCGGCCCCAAGCCGGTTGGTGGTGGGGTTATCTGCTCCCTCCCGCCATGACCAGCGCCGACCATTTACGCTGCATTCCACATTGAGCACAGCGGGCGTGGCAGTTGGGTCCGGCGCCGGCGCGCCATCTGGTGTGGTGGTTGGGAGCATGAGGTTAAGGAACGCCCGTTATTGTGGCGTCCATGTTTTGGTTTTGAAGTTGTGGTGCCCCTCAATAAAGCGGGACGTACCGGACTTGGAGCGCATGACTAGCGAGTGGGTGACGGCCTGATGCGGATACTGCCGCACACCACGCAGCAATGCGCCAGTCGTGACCCCCGTGGCGGAGAACAGCACGGAACCTGCCGCCATATCGTGCAGGTCCAGCTTGCGGTCCGGGTTTTTGCCGGGGTTCATTTTTTGGGCACGGGCGCGCTGGGTGTCATCCTCAAACAGCAGGCGGCCCTGCATCTGCCCTTCCACGCAGCGTACGGCGGCGGCCGTCAGCACGCCTTCTGGCGCACCGCCGGAGCCTACGTAAATATCCACTTGGCTGCTTTCCAGGCAGGCGGCAATGCCACCGGCAACGTCGCCATCGCTCAGCAGGCGCACACGGGCACCGGCAGCACGGGCGCGGGTAATCATTTCTTCATGCCGTTCACGGTCGAGCGTGCAAAGCAGCAGGTCCTGCACGCTTTTGCCTTTGGCTTTGGCAAGGTTCTTCAGGTTGGTTTCAATCGTGTTTTCAAGGTCCACAACGCCTTCGGGCAGGTTGGGGCCAACCACAATCTTGTCCATATACACGTCGGGGGCGTGCAGGAAGTTGCCGCGTTCGGCCAGTGCGACCACCGTAATGGCGTTTGGCATGTCCTTGGCGCACAGGTTGGTGCCTTCCAGCGGGTCTACGGCAATATCCATGGCCGGGCCGCCGGAGCCCACTTTCTCGCCAATATAGAGCATGGGCGCTTCGTCCATTTCGCCCTCCCCAATAACCACGGTGCCATCAATGGCCACGGTGTCAAAGGCAATGCGCATGGCTTCCACCGCAGCACCATCTGCGTCGTTCTTGCGGCCACGGCCCGTCCAGCGGGCAGAGGCAAGGGCCGCTGCTTCGGTTACGCGTACCAGCTCGAGAGCCAGATTGCGGTCAGAAACAACGAAAGGAGAAGGGCCAATGGAATCAGACATGAGAAAGCGGGATCCTTAATTACACAATCGGTCGGTCAGGGCGGGGCTGGCTGGTTGAATCAGGCAGCCTCAATCCGGATCACGACTGTGGAGTCTGTCACAACATTCAGGGCGTCAATCCGGGTGACAGCGTCCTGCATAGCCGCCTCAGATGTCTGATGTGTGACCAGAACAAGGGGAACATAAGGCGTGCTCTCATTTTCTGCCGGATGCTGGAGCATGCTGCGTAGGGATACGCCGCAATCACGCAGTATGGCAGTAATGTCGGCAATAACGCCGGGGCGGTCTTCCACCATCAGGCGCAGATAAAACGCGCCTTGCCCGCTGGATATGGGGCAGGCCCGTAGTGCGGGCAGGGTGCTGGTCTGTACGCCCCACACGGCAATGGTGTGCCCACGGGCAATATCCACCAAATCGGCCGTCACAGCGCTGGCCGTGGGGCCTGCACCAGCCCCGCGCCCTTCGATCATGATTCGGCCAACAAACTCGCCTTCGGCCACAACGGCGTTGAACACGCCATCCACCTGCGCAAGGGGGGCGTGTTGGGGCACAAGGCAGGGCGTTACGCGCGCCTGCAACCCGGCGTCGGTCATGCTGGCAAGCCCCAGCAGTTTGATCCGGTAGCCAAGGGCACGAGCAAAGGTCTGGTCCACTGCGCCAATGCGGCGGATGCCTTCAACATGCACGCTGTCAAATGCAACCGGCTGGCCAAAGGCAAGCCCTGCCAGAATGGTCAGCTTGTGCGCTGCATCCAGCCCGTCCACATCGGTGGAGGGGTCGGCTTCAGCGTAGCCGAGGTCCTGCGCATCCTTGAGCACTGTTGCAAAGTCCTTGCCCGTCTCGCGCATGACAGTGAGGATGTAATTGCAGGTGCCGTTAAGAATACCGCCCACGCGCAGCAGGCGGTCCGCTGCCAGCCCTTCACGCACGGTTTTAATGGCGGGAATACCGCCAGCCACAGCGGCCTCAAACAGGAGCGGGGCGTTGTTGTCTGCACTCAGGCGGGCAAGGTCGGTGCCATGCAGGGCCAGCAGCGCCTTGTTGGCGGTTACGACTGGTTTGCCAGCTTTAAGGGCGGCTTCCACCAGTGTGCGGGCTGTGCCTTCTGCCCCGCCAATCAGTTCCACCACCACGTCTACATCGGGGTCGGTTACCAGATCGGCAGCGTTGTCATACCAGCGCAGGCCGGACACATCCACGCCGCGGTCGCGCGTGCGGTCACGCGCGCTTACGGCCACAACCTCCAGCGGGCGGCCCGCCCGTGCGCTCAGCAGGTCCGCGTTGGCCCGCAGCAGTTTGATAACGCCCGCGCCAACCGTGCCGAGCCCGGCAATGCCAAGACGAAGAGGGGAAGAAGAGGAACAGGATGTCACGGTGCAACAGACTCCGGTTTTTGGGCTGGGTTGGAGGAGGGAGGGGCCTTGACGCCATGCGCCGCCATAAAGCCTTTGATGGAGCGCAGCGCCTGCCGCAGGCGGTGCGTGTTTTCAACCAGCCCGATGCGGACGTGGTCATCGCCGTATTCGCCAAAGCCAAGGCCGGGGGCCACGGCAACGCCGGCTTCCTCCAGCAGAAGTTTGGAAAAGGCAACGCTCCCCATCTCGCGGAAAGGTTCGGGAATAGGGGCCCATGCAAACATGGACCCTTCGGGGGAGGGGACGTCCCACCCGGCGGAATGTAGGCCCTTGATCAGCACATCGCGCCGTTCCTTGTACAGGTTGCGCAGGTCGGCCACGCAGTCCTGCGGTCCGTTCAGAGCGGTAACAGCCGCAACCTGAATGGGGGTGAAGGCCCCGTAATCGAGGTAGGATTTGATGCGCGTCAAGGCGGCAATCAGCCGTTCGTTCCCCGCGGCAAAGCCCACGCGCCAGCCCGCCATGGAATAGGTTTTGGACAGGGAGGTAAACTCCACCGCGATGTCCTTGGCTCCCGGCACGGCCAGAATGGACGGGGGCACCAGATCGCCAAAATAGATTTCGGCATAGGCAAGGTCGGAGAGAATCCAGATTTCCTCACGCCGGGCAAAGGCGACCAGTTCCTTGTAAAAATCCAGATCAGCCAGATACGCCGTGGGGTTGGAGGGGAAGTTGACAATCAGCGCCGTGGGTTTGGGCACGGAGTGGCGCACCGCACGTTCCAGCGCACGCAGCATGTCCTCGTTCGGGGTGGCGGGAATGGAGCGCACGGACGCGCCCGCAATAATGAACCCGAACTGGTGAATGGGGTAGGACGGGTTGGGCACCAGAATGGTGTCCCCCGGGCTGGTAATGGCGGAGGCAAGGTTGGCCAGCCCTTCCTTGGAACCAAGGGTGACAATGACCTCGCTATCCGGGTTGAGCTTGACGTTAAAGCGCCGGTCATAATACCCCGCCACGGCCTTGCGCAGGCCGGGAATGCCACGGCTGACGGAGTAACGGTGCGAGCGCGGGTCGTTCACCGTTTCAATCAGCTTGTTCACAATATGGGGCGGGGTGGGCGTATCCGGGTTGCCCATGCCGAGGTCAATAATATCCTCGCCCCGTGCGCGCGCTGCTGCCTTGGCCTGATTGACAGAAGCAAACACGTATGGCGGCAGGCGGCGGATGCGATGGAACTCTTCGGTCATGGACTTTGGGTGCTCTGAAAAGGAAAGGGGCATGGCCCCTGTTGGATTAAAGGAGTGAGCATAGTAATCGCCAAAACGGAACAGGCAACTCCTCTGGATGCAAAACCGTTACGCAGGCTCATTTTTACCCCGGCAATTAGGCTGCCTGCCTGCTCAAGGCGGCGTGACCACCTTGGCCCCTGTTCCAAACGCATCGCCCCTTACGGTAATGGCGCTGGCTGGTACGCCCCGTGCTGTCAGTTCCGTGGCAAGGCGTTGGGCGCGCAACAGGCCAAGACGCACGGCGTAGGACTGGTCTTGCGCGCTTAGGGATGCGGCATCACCAAACCCGCGTATGGTCAGCGGGCCTTTCGGCCATTTTTGTATGATCTTGTCCAGTGCGGGTTCCTGCCCGCTGGAAAGCTGGTCAGACTGGGGCACAAAGTGGAAGGCCGTGCCTTTGATGTCCGTCAGGTCATAATTGGGCCGGGGAGCATCCGCGAGGTGCGCATCCGTTGGGACATCAAAACCGGGAAAGCTGGGGGCTGTTGGCGGAGCCTCCGGGATTTGAGGAATGTCCTGCGGGGGTGTCTCGGGGATGGCTGCCTTTTCGTGGAATTCGGGCATGGCCACTTCGGCTTCTTCCGCCGGGGTGGGGGCTACGGCTCCATTCTGGTCGGCGAACAGGGGTGGTGTTGCACTGCGCAGGGTGTTGCGCACGGGTTGGGGCGCGGTATCCGCCGCATCCATAACTGCGCCATTGGCCCCATCGGGTATCGCTTGTTGTGTGGTGGCGGTCTTGCCGGATGATCCCGGTGGTGGGGGGATATCAGGGATCATCGTGCCATTGGCGGCCACGGTCCGGTAGGTCAGGTTGCGGTTGCGGGTGAGCTGTTCGCTCAGCAGTGCACGGGCCTCGGGGGAGGGGACCTCTGGTGCCTGTGTGGGGGTCAGCCCTACGCTGGGGTAGGGGTCATAACGGCCCGGCGGCGGGGGGCGCTGCTCGGCAATGGCGCCACCTTTCATGCTCCGCATCCAGTCCAGAGTGGTGTCCACGGCATCGCGGTGCTGGCAGCCCGCTACCAGCCCACCGGAGGCCAGAAGCGCGGCCATGCTGGCAGCCTGTACAAAGCGGGCAGGCCGGGTGGCGGTTTTCCGGCTGGTCGGCTTCTGCTCCAGGGGGGGCTGCTGCATGGCGGGGTGGATACTCCAAAAACCTGACATAAATTGTGCCGCACCTTACCCTTTTCCCTCCACCGTGGCGAGAGAGCGTATGATTGCCCCTTGGCAGGCACGTTCGGGCAGCGCAGGATAAGGGAATGAACACTGATACGGAACAATGTGCGGAGACAGCAATGACGGGCATTTTCTCCCGTAACGCCATCAGGCTGGACGATGAGCCGGAAACCCCGGAAACTCCCGAAAAAGAGGAAAGCAAATCCTCTGGCGCGCCGCAGGGCGAGCTGGAGCACAAGCTGTTCAAGCAGCGTAAGGTGCTTATTTTTGGTGGCATCAATGACAAGGTGGCCCGCGATGTAACCGGCCGTCTGCTTGCGCTGGCTGGTGAATCCGACAAGCCGATTGATGTGTACGTCAACTCTCCCGGCGGGCACGTGGAAAGTGGCGACACGATCCATGACATGATCCGCTTTGTCGATTCGATTGCCCCGGTCAACATGATCGGTACAGGCTGGGTGGCGTCTGCTGGTGCGCTTATTTTTGCCGCCGGTCATAAGCACCGCCGATTCTGCCTGCCCAACACGCGCTTTTTGCTCCACCAGCCCATGGGCGGTGTGCGTGGCCCGGCAACGGATATTGATATTGAAGCCCGCGAAATCATCAAAATGCGGGAGCGTTTGAATCACCTTTTTGCACGTGAAACCGGGCAGCCTTACGAAAAGGTCGTCAAGGACACGGACCGTAATTACTGGATGTCTGCAAAAGAGGCGATAGATTACGGTTTAGTGACCAAGATCATTTCTAAGCTGACTGATCTGCACTAAACGGGGGGCATGGCCGCCATTCTCCGGTATGGGGGTGGCGGTATGTTTTAGGTTTATTGGACCTTCCAACGTTCCAGCCAGTCAGGGCCGGTTGCAAAAAGGGGAGGTCCCCAGAAAACGGGTTCCTCACATGGGTTCTCTGAGCGATATTTACTCCCGTCTGCCGGAAAGTATGGATGACCTTCCGGCCCCGCCTAATGCCGAGGCTGTGGCCGAAGCGGATTTCCGCGCGCGCCATTGGCTGAGCCCCGTCCGCGGGCCGCTCAAACCGGGGTCGGATGAACACAAGCGCGCATTGGCGCAGATGTTCCGCGATACGTTCAACCCTTACAAGCCATCGGTCATTGACTGGCCCAAGCTGGATCCGGAAACGCTGCACCGTGTCACGTCCCTGCCAATCTGGGACATTGCCGTGCAGACCGAGGGCAAGGCGCGCCTGCGCATGGCGGCCTATGCCAGCCTTGTAACCGACCCGGATGTTAAGGACGCCATCTCGCGCAATGCGTGGGAAGAAAACCGGCACAAGGAAGTGCTGTCCAAAATGGTTGCGGCCTACAACATTCCCATGGCCCCCGAGCCCCCGTATGTGGAGCCGAAGGACGTGGAATGGGCGTATCTGGTCACCGGCTTTTCGGAATGCGTGGACAGCTTTTTTGCTTTTGGCATGTTTGAACTGGCCAAGCGTTCTGGCTTCTTCCCCGAAGAACTGACCGATACGTTTGAGCCGATCATGCAGGAAGAATGCCGCCACATTCTGCTGTTTGCCAACTGGCTGGCTTGGTACCGCGCGGTTATGCCGTGGTGGCGCCGCCCGTTCTTTGAGGCAAAGGTATGGGCTGTCTGGGGCTTTCTGGCTTACGAACGTATGAGCCTTGCCCGCACGGTGGACGATAGCGGGCAGGTCCACACGCAGGACAACAACTTTACCGTTACCGGTACCAAGGAAGTGACAAACATCCAGATCAGCCTGCCTGACTTTATGGACCTGTGTCTGGAAGAAGATGACCGGCGTTTTGCTGGTTACGATTCACGTCTGCTGCGTCCGACCACCACCCCTGCCATTGCCAAGGTTATCCGCGATGTTGGCCGGGCGTGGGAGTTCACATCCGGTATTTTCAAGGCCAATCGTAAAAAGGCTGCCTGAGCCTTTTTACTTATGTGCGCCGCCATGCAGCCTGCCCCTTTGTGGGGGCAGGCTGTTTTGTTTTCGGCCTGTCAGCATCAGCTTTTATGGAGCGCAGCAAAAAGGACTGGCAAAAACAGAGGCACTCCCTACCTTTGTGTTGGAAGGCCCACAGCTCCGTAGGGCTGCCCATAATCGGGCACGGAATAGAATTGCAGGGAGCACGCGTGCAATGACGGAGTATTCTCCCCCAAAGGTATGGGTATGGAACAAGGGCGGTGGGGGTGCATTTGCCAGTACCAACCGCCCTATTGCAGGCCCCACGCACAACAAGGTGCTGCCCGTAGGTAAGCACCCGCTCCAGCTTTACTCTCTGGCAACGCCCAATGGCGTCAAGGTAACGACCATGCTGGAGGAACTGCTGGCGCTGGGCCACAAGGGGGCCGATTACGATGCGTGGCTGATCCGTATTGGCGAGGGGGACCAGTTCGGTAGCGGGTTTGTGGACGTTAACCCCAATTCAAAAATTCCGGCCATGGTGGACCATAGTGGGCCAGAGCCGATCCGTATTTTTGAATCCGGGTCCATCTTGCTGTATCTGGCCGAAAAATTTGGCGCTTTTATTCCCAAGGATATTAAAGGCCGGACCGAATGCCTGAACTGGCTGTTCTGGCAGATGGGGAGCGCTCCATATGTTGGGGGTGGGTTCGGGCATTTTTATGCCTATGCACCACAGAAAATAGAATATGCCATTGACCGTTTTGCGATGGAGACCAAGCGCCAGCTGGATGTGCTGAACCGCAGGCTGGCTGAAAGCCCCTATGTGGCCGGGAATGATTACACCATTGCGGATATGGCTATTTTCCCGTGGTATGGCTGGCTGGTGGAAGGCTGGCTGTATAATGCGGCTGAATTTTTGAGTGTGCAGGATTACCCGCATGTCCAGCGTTGGGCCAAAACATTGCTGGAGCGCCCTGCGGTGCAGCGTGGGCGAATGGTCAACCGCACATTCGGGGACCCCGCCAGCCAGTTGCACGAGCGGCATGATGCCAGCGATTTTGCAACCAGAACGCAGGACAAGATCAACGCCCGCAAGGGCTGAACATGTCTTGTGATATTATGGAATTTGGGGTGGGGGCTTAAAACGTAACCCATAGGTCTGGTGTTGTTGAAAACACCAGACCCATACGAATAATCAGGATTTTTTTACAAATTCCGACTTCAGGTTCATGGCCCCGATGCCGCTAATTTTGCAGGCAATGTTGTGGCCGTCCGTGCCATCGACCAGTTTGATGTTCTTGACCTTGGTGCCGCTTTTAACCACCAAAGAGGAGCCTTTGACCTTCAGGTCCTTGGTGACGGTAATGGTGTCCCCATCAGCCAGCACATTGCCGTTGGCATCGCGGATTTCGTTCGTCTCGGCTTCAGGATTGCCGGTGGAGAACTCGTTCCATTCATGCGCACATTCGGGGCAAACCCACAGCCCGCCGTCCTGATAGATGTGCTCACACCCGCATTGTGGGCATTTAAGTTCGTCGCTCATGGTCATCCCCGTGGTTAGAATGGGGCAACCTAATACATGCCTCGGGTAATAGAAATAGCAGCCCCTTTAACCACTGGTGTTGGCCGGTTTAGGCAATGGAGCGGCCGACGGCCTGCGTGGTGGGCTTGCGGTGGGCGTGTACACACAGCAACACGCCCAGCACAACGCAGCCAAAGGCCAGAGCCTCGGCGCCGGTTGGCAGGCGTTGTTCCCACAAAAACCCATAGCAGAGTGAGAACAGGGTTTCGAACAGGATCATCTGCCCCACCAGTGTGAGCGGCAGGAGTTGGTTCATTCTGTTCCACAACGCATTGCCGCCAAGGGAGGCCAGTAGCGCCACGGCAGCACTGACCAGTGCAAAATTGCGCCATTGGCCCATACTGTGCGGTGTGGTGTCCAGAATTAAGGCAAGGGGTAGCAGCACGCTGTTTTGCGCACCGGTTGCAAGGCCGGTCAGCAGGTTCCAGTCATGGGCGGAAAAGTGTCGTTGGCGCACAAGGGCGCGGCTGTTTCCCACAGCATAGAGCGTCCATGAACCAAGGGCCGCCACAGCGCAGAGCAGGCCAAAAAGTGGAGCGCGGGCCACGGTTTGCACATGGGTATGCAAGGCCTGCCAGCCAATGCAGCCTGCGCCAGTCAGGCACAGCAGAATGGAAGGAAGAAGCTGGCGGAAGGGCAGGGCGCCCTTGTCCCGACTGCCAACTAGCGTGACCAGCACGGGCAAAAAGCCAATGACCAGCGTTGTGCTGGTAATGCCCCCATTTTTGACTGCGCTGGAGAGCAGAATGTAATAGGCCGTATTCCCTGCGAACGAGAGCCAGTTGAGCGTCCACCATGTGCGTAGTGTTACGGTGTGGCTTAAAATCCGCCAGCGGGGCGCCACCATGGCGGCGGCAAACAGGCCATACAGCACGTAGCGGCCCCCAGCCATTTCCAGCGGGGTAAAATTCCTGATCAGTTCGGGAGCCAGAAAAACCAGCCCCCACAAGGCTCCCGCGCCAATACCGCAGGCAATACCTTTGCCAAGGTTATGGTGTTCGGCTGGGTGGTGCATGGCGTAGGCTGCCTTGGTCGGATGGGGGCTGATGTTTTTTTATAAAGTGAGTGGAGATCAGGCGTTTCCAAACCGTCGGTAGCGGAATGGCGGCGGGGTTGCAGGGCGCTGGGCTATGGCCTGCACCACCCGGTCATGATCGGGGGCCATGTGGCAGACCGGGTCTGCGGCATCGGCCTTGCCCGCCAGTGCAAGAGCCTGACAGCGGCACCCACCCCAGTCTTCCTCCTTAAAGGCGCAGGACTGGCATGGTTCTGGCATCCACTCCGTGCCACGGAACAGGGTAAAGATGGGGGCATCTTCCCATATGGCGGTCAGGGAGCTGTCCCGCACGGAGGGGAAGGAGACGTTGGGAATACTTTCCGCCGCATGGCAGGGCAGAACCCGGCCTGTTGGGGTAACGTTTAAAAACCGCTGGCCCCAGCCGCCCATGCAGGGTTTGGGCCGGTCCTCGTAATAATCTGGCGTTACAAAGTCTATGCTCATGCGCCCTGCCAACCGGGTGCGAGCAGCCTGAACAGCCTCGGATGTCGCCTCTATCTGTGCCCGGTCGGGCAGAAGGGCGTCACGGTTGAGCAAACCCCAGCCGTAGTATTGGGTATGGGCAATTTCCACGCGCCGTGCGCCTAGCTGCTCTGCCAGTTCCAGCATGGCGGGTACGCGCTCGGCGTTCTGGCGGTGGATGACAAAGTTGAGCGTAAGCGGCAGGCCCTCGGCCTTGATCAGACGGGCCGCTTCCAGCTTTTTGGCGTGTGCACCGGCCATGTTGGCAATGCGGTCCGCGCTGGCGGCCTCTACGTCCTGAAACGACAACTGGATATGGTCTAGCCCTGCATCCGCCAGCACTTGCAGGGTGTCCGGGCGGATGAGCACACCAGAGGTTATCAGGTTGGAATACAGCCCAGCTTTGGCAGCGTGGCGTACAAGGTCTGGCAGGTCGGGCCGGGCCATGGGTTCCCCGCCCGAAAAATGCACCTGTAACACACCCATCTGCGCGGCTTCGTCCAGCACACGGCACCATTCTGCCGTGCCCAGTTCCTGCGTTCTGGGGTCCAGCATAAGGGGGTTGGAACAGTAAGGGCATTGCAGCGGGCAGCGGTGGGTTAGCTCCGCCAGCAGGCTCATGGGGGGGGAGGGCTGCTCATGTGTGCAGCAGAATCTGTTTGGCGGCCAGTTCGGCTACCAGAGCCAGCACGTCATGCGCAATAACGGTGCGTGGTGCCTCAAACTTTTGGGCAAGCAGGTCAATGATTGCGGCCAGTGTGCGTGACCCATCCACCAGTTGCAGCACTTCCGCGGCAATGGGGTCTGCATGAAAAGCGCGTTCGGGGGCCTGAATGAACCAGACCTCGCGCACGCGGTCGTATTGCAGGCGTGTGCCGCGCGCAAAACGCGGCACACAGCTTTCTGTCACAGTATGGCCTGTGGCCCCTGTCATGCCTGCGGGTCCGGGCGGAATGCGCCGGGGGGAATGCGCGCGGGTACAACGTAGGCGTAATCCAGCGCATCCAGCATGGACCACAGGACATTGCATTTGAACTTAAGGGCGTCCAGCACCGCCTTCTGCTGTTCGGCCGTACGGGCGTGTTTCTTAACGTAAGCCAGCGCAAAGGCGGAATCCTGCGGGGCCTGCGTTAAACGCGGCTTGAAGTAGGCGAGGGTTTCTTCCGTGACAAAATCATAGTTGCTGAGCATCCCCGCAACACGTTCGCTGATAATGGTGGGAGAGAACAGCTCGGTCAGGGAGGAGGCAATGGCTTCCAGAATGGAGCGTTCGCGCACAAACTGCACGTAGGCTTCCACCGCAAAGCGCGTACCCGGCAGCAGGCCGTCGAGCGATTCCACATAGGCACGGTCCAGCCCAAGGCCATCGGTCAGTTTGAGCCAGCGGGCAACACCGCCCGTGCCGGGCTGTGTGCCGTCATGGTCTTCCAGCCTGCGCCGCCATTCACGCCGCAGCTCCGTGGTGGGCAGGCGGGCCAGAAGGGAGGCATCCTTGGCGGGAATGCTGGCCTGATAATAATAGCGGTTCAGCGCCCAAGCCTGAACCTGCCCCTTGTTCAGCTTTCCGTCATGCAGGGCACGGTGGAAGGGGTGCAGGTTGTGGTAGCGCTCTGCGCCAATGGCCCGTAGGGCGGCTTCCAGCTCATCGGGGGTGAGAATACGGTCGGTCATAATCTTACCTTCATGCCATCAAAGGCCACGTCCCAGCCTGCGGCTTCGGCCTGTTTGCGCTCGGGGCTGTCCGCCAGCAGAACCGGGTTGGAATTGTTGATGTGGATGAGGATCTTGCGTTTGACGTCAAGCCCCGCAAACGCGGCAAAGGTGCCATCGGGCTGGTCCGCGAGGGACATATGGCCCATGCGGTGGCCTGTTTTGCTGCCAAGTCCCGCACGCACCATTTCATCATCCGTCCAGAGTGTGCCGTCAAAAAATACGGCATCGGCCCCCCGCAGGTGGGCGCGCAGGTCATCCGTCATCATCGCGCAACCGGGAATGAACAGGGCGCGGGATGTGCCATCGGTTATTTCCAGCCCGATGGTCTCGCCATTATTCATGATCTCGGCCGGGTTTTCCGCTTTTTCGGCATAGAGCGGCACTTTGCCGGGAACGGAAAACGGCGTGATGCGGAAGTTGGGCGGTTCCAGCGTAATGGGCTGGTCCAGCACCATGCGCAGGCGGGGCACCAGTGTGCGGTCAAGCGCATTAAAAATGGGGTTGGCGTCCAGCTGGTCCAGCACGGGTTGTGTGGCATAAAGCTGGAAAGGCTGGCGCTCACGCAGGGTCAGCAGGCCCGTAATGGCGTCAATTTCCCCACTGGTCAGCACCACACCTGCAATGGGGGTGGAGCGCAGGCCCGTGCGGGGGTGCATGTCTGGAGTCTGGTTGATCTGGGTGCGCAGGTCCGGGGAGGCGTTAAGCACATACCACGATACCCCGTCACCACTTACGGCGATGGACGCCTGTGTACGGGCAGGGGCTGCGGGGTCACCCGCGCGGGCGCGGCGGCAAGCGGGGGCGTTGGAGTTCCATTGCGGAAAACCGCCACCAGCGGCTGCGCCAAGGACAACAATATCAAGCATAAGGCGCTTTCTAAACAAAAAAGCCGTCAGGGGGAAAGCCGGTTGGGGCCAGCTCCGCCTGACGGCTGAGAGAGGGATGGCCCTCTCTTATTTCTTCTGACCGCAGACATAGCTGTTGATTTCTGCGCCCAACGGAATTTCCGTCACTTTTGGTGCGTTCCAGGCCATGATGTGTCTCCTTGGCATTGGGTGTGGGGTGCACAAAACGCAGCCACACATCGCATGTACGTGCGGTGCGTCAGAGCGCCTTCAGTGTGATGAAAAATAACAAACGTGCAAGGGTATCCGACCGGTTAAGAGGGATGCGCGGCCATATCTCACGCTAGTGTGATTGCGCAGGGAGGGCCGGCCTCTGTAAGTGTATAATTTTGAAACAGTTTTAACCGCGCTGCGCCAGATTGTACTGCATGGCGCAGCGTGCGCCGCCAGCAAGGCTGTTTTCTTCCTCCCGCAGCAGGGCTGCCAGTCGTTGGTCCAGCATGGGGGGAGGGATGATGCAAAAGCCAGCTCTGGCATAAAAAGGCGCGTTCCACGGAACAGCCACAAAGGTTGTTAACGTCAGACGTAACAGCCCAGTCGCCTGTGCGTGGTCACAGGCCACCATAAGCAGACGGCGGCCAAGACCCTGCCCCTGTGCCGCCAGCATAACCGACATTTCCTGAATATGCAGATCACGGCCATAGCGCTGTGCGGTTAAGAACCCTACAGCCCGTCCGTGACCGTCAACCGCAATCCAGCAGGTTGCCTGCGCAATGCTGGCAAGGTGGGTGGCAACGGGCAGGACGTCTCCCTCCCCCAGTCGGGCTAAGTCGGGCACGCTGCAAAAAGCCTGTGCAGCGGAGCGTTCCAGCGCGGGGAGGGCCAAGGCCTCCTCGGACCGCGCCAGACGGATGAAAAAAGACAACGGTATTCCTTATCCGGCAACAGGCAGGTGCCGCCCCGTCGGAATTATGGGGCGGGGGTTAACCCGTCATCCAGCGTGACAATAAGCGGCACATGGTCGGACGGGCGCTCCATGCCGCGTTCGTCCCGGTCCGGGCGAGCGGTTTGCAGGTGCTCGGCCACGCGGGGGGAAAGGAGCATGTGGTCAATCCGCAACCCGCAGTCACGCTGCCATGCTCCGGCCTGATAGTCCCAGAAGGTATAGGCCGCGCCATTGGGGTGCAGGGCGCGTAGGGCATCCGTCAGCCCCAGCCAGCGCAGGCGCCGCCACGCAGCCCGGCTTTGGGGGCGCACAAGCGCATCTTCCGGCCCAAGGGCACCGGGCGCGCAGTCCTCTGGTGTGGGGCAGATGTTGTAATCCCCAGCCAGCACAAAGTCGGTATCTTGCTGCATGAAGTGCTCTGCGCGGGCTGCCAGTGCGTCCAGAAAGTTCAGTTTGGTCGCATAGCCCTGCTCCCCGCCGGAATTGCCGTTGGGCAGGTACAGGTTGCCTAGCACCAGCCCTTTTGTGCGCACTTCTACATAGCGGGCGGCAGGGTCGGTAAAGCCGGGCAGATGGTCGGTGGTGATGTCAAACGTGCCGCGTACCAGCGTGGCAACCCCGTTATAGGACTTTTGCCCCACCACGGCGCAGCCATACCCAGCCTGCTCAAAAACCGCAGTGGGAAACAGGTTCGTTTCGCACTTGATTTCCTGCATCATCAGCACGTCAGGCTGCTCGCGCGCCAGCCAGTCCAAAACCAGATCCTGCCGTTGGCGGACCGAGTTCACGTTCCATGTTGCAATTTTCATGCCAGCGAAAAGCTCGTACCGCACCCGCAGGAGGAGGCTGCATTGGGGTTGGTGATGGAAAAATGCGCGCCCATCAGCTTGTCCGCAAATTCCAGCTCTGCTCCTGCCAGCAGGTCCAGACTTGTGGGGTCCACCACCACCAGTGCGCCGTTCTTTTCTATGCGCACATCATCCCCTTTGATGTCATCCGCCGCGGTGAGCGTAAATAGGTATTGGAACCCGTTGCAGCCTCCCGCCTCAACCGATACGCGCAGCGCAACAGGTGCGGCCTGCGGTGTGGGGGCGGTGGCCTGCTTTTTGGCAACCACGCTGGCAATGCGGCTGGCCGCGGAATCCGAGACGGAAAAAGTGGGGGCTGGCTGTGTCATGCTTCATAGATAATCTGCCCGCGTGCAGGTTTGAAGGGGAAAGACGCCTCCAATGGTCAACTTTCCTCCAATGGCCTAAGATCGGCAGGGCATGGTCCGTGGGCATTGTGCCACCCGGACAAGCAGGAGGTGCGTAATGCTACAGGCCACACAACGCGATGCGCTCATGCCCTATGCCGTGCAACCTGCCGAGGGACGGGGCAGAAGGCTGCACGCGGAGCCGGAATCTCTTACCCGTTCGCCTTGGCAGCGGGACCGGGACCGGGTGGTGCATTCCTCCGGCTTCCGCCGCCTGCAATATAAGACGCAGGTGTTCATCAACCACGAGGGCGATTTTTTTCGCACCCGGCTGACCCATTCGCTCGAAGTGGCGCAGGTGGCCCGCTCGATGGCCCGATACCTGCGGCTGGATGAGGATCTGACCGAGGCCGTGGCCTTGGCGCATGACCTTGGACACACCCCTTTTGGCCATGCGGGGGAGGATGCCCTTGCCGCGCACATGCAACGCCACGGCGGGTTTGACCACAACGCGCAGGCATTACGGCAGGTCATGCTGCTGGAGCGGCGCTATCTGGCGTTTGATGGCCTGAACCTGACATGGGAAACGCTGGAAGGGCTGGCCAAGCACAATGGCCCCGTGCGCAGGCCTTCTCCCCGTCTGGCGGAGGTGGATGCGCTGTTTCCGCTGGATCTGGGCGGTTATGCCTCGGCCGAGGCACAGGTGGCCGCTCTGGCGGATGATATTGCCTACCACGGGCATGATCTGGACGATGGCGTTAAATCCGGCCTGCTCTCACTGGATGATCTGGTGGACGTACCGCTGGTGGGGCAGGCGCTGGCCGAAGCCCGAACGCTGGCAGCAGACCTGCCCAAGTCCGATACCCGCACCCACCAGCGCATCCGGCACGAAATGGTGCGCCGCGTTATTCATGCTCTGGTGACGGATGTGTTGGTCTGCACGCGGGAGCGGCTGGCGGATCTTGCGCCAAAAAGCGTGGAGGATATTCGCGCCGCCAATGCACCTGTTGTAGCCTTTGGCATGGCTATGGAGGAGGCCAACAAGGGTATTCGCAAATTCCTGTTCGCCAAGCTGTACCGGCACTGGCGGGTCAACCGAATGACCCACAAGGCCCGGCACGTAACGGGGGAGCTGTTCACCACACTTACGGAGTCGCCCAACCTGTTGCCAGCCGAATGGCAGCAGCGTGTTAAGGAGAAAGATGAAGGGGCTGTGCACCGCACCGTGGCGGATTACGTGGCTTCCATGACCGATCGATACGCCATGGAAGAACATAGGCGGTTGACGGACTTGTCTGTTGCAGGCTGATAAACGCGTTTGCTGCACTTTATTACGGGGTTAAGTGGTCTATGTCCGAGTGTGTTTTTCAGCGTTACCGTCATCATGTTCTGGCCATTGTGCGGGAACTGCTGCCCGACGTGCCTGAGGAAACGCTGGCCCGTGTGGAGCTGACCCCCACGCGTGACCCCGCTCATGGGGACATGGCCACCAACGCCGCTCTGCTGCTGGCCAAGGCCGCGCGTCGCAAACCAGCCGATATTGCGGCTGACCTTGTAGCCGCCTTGCAGAAGGTGGAAGGCATTGCTGCCGTGGCCGCTGCCGGGCCGGGCTTTGTCAATATTACCCTGGACCCTGCCGTACTGCGGGCTGTGCTGCCTGTGGTGCTGAATGTGGGTGAGACCTATGGCCAGTCCACGGCGGGCAAGGGCGTGCGGGTGAATGTGGAATATGTGTCCGCCAACCCCACTGGCCCCATGCATGTTGGCCATTGCCGCGGTGCCGTGGTGGGCGATGCGCTGGCCAACCTTATGGCCAAGGCCGGGTTTGATGTGACCAAGGAATTTTACATCAACGACGCAGGCAATCAGGTCAAGGCGCTGGCATGGGCTGCCTACTGGCGTTACCTGCAGGTGCTGGGCACCAAAATGACGCAGGACGATTTTTCGGCCCTTGCTCCGGGTGGCCTGCAATATCAGGGCGAATATCTTATTCCGGTAGGTGAGGCACTGGCGGCGGAGTTTGGGAACAAGCTGGCCGAAGTGGATGTGGATGGCGCGCCTCTGCCTGCCCCTGCCGCCACATGGCTGGAAACCGTGCGCGGCTTTGCCGTGACCCATATGCTCAGCGCCATCAAGGAAGACCTTGCAGCCCTTGGCGTGCACCATGATGTGTTTTCGTCCGAAGCGGATGTGCTGGCCCGTGGCGTGACCGATGCGGCCATAGACCAGCTGGCCAAAGCCGACCTGCTGTACAATGGCGTGCTGGAGCCCCCCAAAGGCAAGCTGCCTGAAGACTGGGAAGAACGCGAACAGCTTCTGTTCCGTTCCACCAGCTTTGGGGATGATGTGGACCGCCCGCTGCGTAAGTCGGACGGCACAAACACCTACTTTGCCAACGACATTGGCTACCACATGGACAAGGTGGCCCGTGGTGCACAGGTCATGATTGACGTGTGGGGCGCGGACCATGGCGGCTACGTCAAACGCATGAAGGCCGCAGTCAAAGCCCTTACGGGGGACGCCGTGCCGCTGGAAGTGCTGCTGTGCCAGATCGTGCATATTCTGCGTGATGGCCAGCCGGTCAAAATGTCCAAGCGCGCTGGCACGTTTGTCACCCTGCGGGACCTGATTGATGAGGTCGGGCGGGACGCGGTGCGCTTTACCATGCTGACCCGCAAGAGCGATGCCCAGATGGAGTTTGATCTGGACCTTGTGGTGGCCCAGCAGCGCGATAACCCCGTGTTTTACGTGCAGTATGCCCATGCCCGCTGCCGCTCCGTGCTGCGCAGTGCTGCGGAGGAAGGGGTGTATGGCGCGGTTGATAACGCAGCTCTGGCTGGTGCGGCGCTGGATAGCCTGACATCTGATGCGGAAATGGCGCTGGTGCGCCGTCTGGCGGAGTGGCCCCGTATGGTGGAAGCCGCTGCCCTTGCGCGTGAGCCGCACCGTATTGCGTTCTATCTGGCCGAACTGGCGGGCGATTTTCATGCGCTGTGGAACCGTGGGCGTGATGATGCGTCCCTGAGGTTCCTGCAGGCTGGTGCTGTGGACGCCACACGTGCGCGTCTGGCCCTTGTTGCGGCTACGGCCGTGGTCATTCGCTCCGGTCTGGCCGTTATGGGTGTGGACCCAGTGGAGGAAATGCGCTGATGAGTGATGAAGACCGTCAGAACTCTACGGTAGAAGATCGCATCAGCCGTGCGCGGGAGCGCATGAGCATGGATTATGACGACAAGCCTTCCCCCCGCCCCACAGCAGGTGGTGCCGCGGCAGGGAATAAGCTGCTGGACATGGTCACCGGTTTTTTGGGGAGCGAGTCCGGTACGCGGCGGCTGGCCTATGGTGCGGCCGGGCTGGGCGGTCTGCTGGTTCTGGGTATTGGTGGCTGGGCAGTGCTGGGCCACCATCAGAGCGGCATTCCCGTTATGGGGCCACCGCCTGTTGCCATGCGCACCAAGCCGGTTGATCCGGGTGGGATGCAGTTGGATACCTTGGCTCTGCCCGAAGCAGATGCCAACCAGCCGGGGCATCCTGTTCCTGCGCCAGAAAAACCCAACCCCGCCGCGCTAGCCGCTCAGTATGGTGGCCCACCGGACGCCGCAGCCGCTCACGCTGCCCCCGGTGGGCCTGCTGGTGCGCCTGTGGCCGATGCAACGGTACCGGGCGCACCGCCAGCCGCGACCGCACCGGAGGCAGAGGGCGGGGCGCTCAAACCCGTGCCATCTTCCGACCTGCCTGCGCAGGGCACTGAGACGGCGGATGCCGGCGCAGCTTCGGAGCAGCCCAAGGAAGCCCCCGTTCCAACGGATGATGTTTCAGACAGCGAGGAAGAAGCTACCCCAGTTGCCAAGCCTGCGGCCAAAAAAGTGGCGACGGCAGCCCACAGCACGGGTGGCAAGTATCAGGTCCAGTTGGCGGCCTTGCAGACCGAGGCAGAAGCCCAGAAGGAATGGGCACGGCTGAAGACCCGTTACCCCACCCTGTTTGGAGATGTTACACCGGCGTTTGTCCGGACCGAGCAGAACAACGCAACGTTCTACCGCCTGCGCGTGCAGGGGTTTGGTGCTGTGGCGGATGCGCGGGACTTCTGCACATCCGTGCGTGAGCGCGGTATGGCCTGCATGGTGGTGCGTCCCTGACGCACGCCGTGGAACGCCCGATGGAATCCGTATCCCACAACCCGGCGGGGGAGGTAACACACCCCGCACCCGCCCACACGCCAGCAGACCAGCCCGCTCCCCCGCCGCAGGATGTGGCGGACGGGCAGGTGCCACGTGTTCCGCTTTTGCGGCTGGAGGGGTTTGAAGGTCCAATGGACCTTCTGCTTGATCTGGCGCGGGCGCAAAAGGTGGACCTTGCCCGTATTTCCATCCTGCAACTGGTTGAGCAGTATCTGGCGGTGGTGGAAAATGCCCGCCGTGTCAGGCTGGAACTGGCGGCTGACTGGTTGGTTATGGCGGCATGGCTGGCATGGCTTAAATCCCGTCTGCTGCTCCCCGCTGATGATGAACTGGCGATAGAGGGGGAGGAAGCCGCTGAGCTGTTGCAGGAGCGGCTTATTGAACTCGCCTGCATGGGGGAACTGGCCCGCTGGCTGGATGCCCGCCCGCGCCTTGGGCGGGATGTGTTTGCCCGTGGCCTGCCTGAAGATCTGGTAGAGGTGGACCGCTCCGGGCTGGCGCTGGATATGCAGCAGCTCATGCGGGCCTACCTTGCCGCTGTCAGGCGGACTGCACGCAGGCGTATTTACGCACCCCGCACCATTCGGTTCTGGACCGTGCAGGATGCGTTGAGCAGGCTGACACGCCTGTTGGGGGAAACGCCACCGGGCTGGAGCACGCTGGATGCATTTCTGCCCGAGACACTGCCCGAACAGATGGAGGGCGAGGATGCCCTGCGCCAGCGCCGCGCAGCCATGGCAGGAACCCTGATAGCAGGGCTGGAACTAGGCCAAAACAGGGCGGCTGGAACTGCGGCAGGATGAAACCTTTGGTCAGATCATGCTGCGCCCGCATGAACAGACTGAGCCGACAGGGGATGAAGCACTCCAGCCCGATGCGGCAGAAAGTGCTCCTCAGCATGGTGGAGAAGAGAGGCAGGACGCATGACCAGCACCCCCGAACCCACACCCCAGCCCGTGCCGGAAGAGGCCGTAAGGCTGGCCGAAGCGCTTATTTTTGCCTCTACCGAGCCGGTAAGCGCCCGCCGTCTTGCAGACCTGCTGGAGGGCAGGCAGATCATGCCTGCGGGGGAAGAGGATCTGGGGGCTTTTGTGGCAGCGGTGCTGGCGGCTCTTGTGCAGCGCTATGAGGGCAAGGGCGTATTCCCAGTGGAAGTGGCAGGGGGCTGGCAGTTCCGCACGGCACCCGATCTGGCGCCTTTGCTGACCCGTGTGCTGGAGCGGCCAAGGCGGCTGCCCCGCGCGGTCATGGAAACACTGGCCATTATTGCCTACCACCAGCCCTGTACCCGCGTGGAAATAGAGGAAATTCGAGGCGTAAGCCTTGGGCAGAACGTGCTCGATACCCTGATCGAGGCGGAACTGATTGCCCCGCGTGGGCGCAAGGAGGTGCCGGGGCGGCCCGTTCTGTGGGGCACCACGCCGGACTTCCTGCGCCATTTTGGCCTGCGTGCGCTCTCCGACCTGCCACGCAGGGAAGAACTTATGGTCGATATTCCCCAGAACCCGGCTGATCTGGGTACGGGGCAGTCGGCAATTCCCTTTAACGCTGATGAAGGGCAAAATCAGGACGCTGCCGTGGAGGCTGAGGCCCCCAGTGCCAGCATTGCGGCGGATGGGGAGGTTGCGCAGGTTGCGGTTTCCGCTCCGGAGGGTCCGTGATAGAGATGCTCACGCCATCTGAGTTGCAAGGAATGCGTTGTGGGGCGCACGGGGTGGGCGTGAACGGGGCTGCTTATGTTTGATTTTGCATGGTCGGAATTTGCCCTGATTGGCGCAGTGGCGCTTATTGTCATTGGCCCGAAGGATCTGCCAGTTGCCATTCGCGGCCTTGCAAAAGGTATAAAAAAAGCCCGTGCACTGGCCAGTGAGTTCCAGTCCCATCTGGATGAGGTCGTGCGTGAGGCGGACCTGTCGGAAGTGCGTGACCATGTGCGGGACCTGAAGAACCTGAACGTGCGCGGCCGGATTATGAAGGCGCTGGACAGTGACGGAACGCTGAGCAAAGCCGTAACGCCCCCACCGCTTGCCGACCAGTTTGTGCCCGCAGGACCCAGAGCGCTGGATGCGGTTCCGCGCTCCACAAGCCCAGCCTCTTCCACCACCGATTATACCCCCGACGCTGTGGGGAGCGGGCTGTATGGCTCCGCTCCGGTATGGCAGGACACAGCCTATGACCGGGAGGTGGAGAGTGCCCCGCCCGAACTGCCCCCCATGATTGTGCGCCGCATTCTGCGAGAGCAGGACCGGCTGCACCCCCCAGCCATTCTGCCCCCCGTGCGTCTTGTTCATGCAGGCCATAGCGTGGCTCCCAGCCTTATTTCCGTTCGGGTGGACCCGCCCGGTATGGCGCAACCTGCCACGGCTCCCTCTACGGAACCCGTTGGAGGGGACGGGGCTACGGAGCAGGCGCAACAGGATGGAACAGGTAGTACGACGGCGGATCAGCAGGCATGAGCGATAACGGACCTTATCAGGAAGACCCAATTCACGATGAGCCGATGCCCCTGCTGGAGCATCTGCTTGAACTCCGCCGCCGCCTGCTGTGGTCGGGGGCTGCGTTTATTGTGTGTTTTGCCCTGTGCTACCATTATGCGGGCGATATTTACCTGTTTCTGGCCCGCCCACTGGGTGAGATTATGCGCCAGCGGGGCGAGCAGCCCCATCTGATCTATACGGCGCTGTACGAGGCGTTTTTTACCTATATCCGTGTGGCGTTGTTTGGCGCGGCGTTCCTGTCCTTCCCCATTGTGGCCATTCAGGCGTGGATGTTCATTGCACCGGGGCTTTACCGGTCCGAAAAGCGGGTGTTTGCACCGTTTCTTGTGGCAACGCCGGTGTTGTTTGTGGCTGGGGCGGCGCTGGCCTACTACTTCATCTTCCCCGTGGCATGGCGGTTCTTTGTGTCTTTTCAGACGCCGGGGGCCGGGGGGGAGCAGGTGCAGATCGAGCTTCAGGCCAAGGTGTCGGAATATCTGTCACTGGTCATGAAGATGATCATGGCGTTTGGCATTGCGTTTGAGCTGCCGGTGGTGCTCAGCCTGCTTGCACGTGTGGGTATTGTCACCTCCGCCATGCTGCGCAAGTTCCGTCGTTACGCCATTGTGGGGGCATTTGTGCTGGGGGCCATCTTTATGCCGCCCGACCCCATTACCCAGTTCGGTCTGGCCGTGCCGCTGATACTGCTTTACGAAATTTCCATTCTGTGCGCCCGCGTTATCGAGCCTAAACGCCCGGTTGTGGAGACGCCCGACCCCAAGACCAACCCCGAACAGGAGGTTCCCTGATCCATGCATGACATCCGTGCCCTAAGGGCCGACCCCACCGCGTTTGATGCCGATCTGGCCCGCAGGGGCATGGAGCCGGTCTCTGCGCAGCTTCTGGCGTGGGATGAGGAAAAACGGCAGGCCCAGACCCTTCTGCAGGACAAGCAGACACGGAGCAAAACCCTCGCGCGTGAGATCGGGACCCTCAAACGTTCGGGAGGCGATACCGCAGCACTGGAGGCTGAAGGGGCCGCCCTACGTGCTGATATGGACGGGTTGAAGGAAAAGGTGGACGTGCTGGGCGGCCAGACCACCGCTTTGCTGGCAACGCTGCCGAACCGGCTGGATGCAAGCGTGCCCAACGGCCCGGACGAAACCGCAAACGTGGTGCAGCACACATGGGGTACCAAGCCTGACTTCACCTTTGCGCCCAAGCAGCATTTTGAGCTGGGTGAAGCACTGGGGCAGATGGATTTTGCCACGGCGGCCAAGCTCTCCGGCTCCCGTTTTGTGGTGCTGCGTGGTGCACTGGCGCGGCTGGAGCGCGCATTGGGCCAGTTTATGCTGGACCTGCATGTGGGCGAACATGACTACATGGAAATGCAGGTGCCCGTACTGGTGAATGATGACGCCATGTACGGCACGGACAAGCTGCCCAAATTTGCCGACCAGTCCTTTAAAACCGAGGATGGGCGCTGGCTTATTCCCACGGCCGAAGTGCCGCTGACCGCCTCTGTCGCGGGGGATATTCTGGACCGAGCGGCTCTGCCCCTGCGGATGACTGCGCTGAGCCAGTGCTTTAGGAGCGAGGCCGGGGCATCCGGGCGGGACGTGCGTGGTATGCTGCGCCAGCATCAGTTTGAAAAAGTGGAAATGGTGACGATTTCCACGCCGGAAGAAAGTGATGCCGAACACGAACGCATGACCCGCTGCGCGGAAACCGTTTTGGAAAAACTGAACATTCCTTACCGCCGTATGCTGCTCTGCGCTGGGGATACGGGTTTTGGGGCCGCCAAGACCTTTGATCTGGAAGCATGGTTGCCGGGGCAGGACGCATGGCGCGAAATTTCGTCCTGTTCCAACACGCGTGATTTTCAGGCTCGCCGCATGAATGCCCGGTATCGGGCGCAAGCGGGTGGTGTGCCTGCCTTTGTCCATACGCTTAATGGCTCCGGTCTGGCTGTAGGGCGCACACTGATTGCCGTTATGGAAAATTATCAGAATGAGGACGGCTCCATTACCGTGCCGGAGGTCCTGCGGCCTTATATGGGCGGTCTTGCGCGCATTGCGTAACAGTCCGCTCCCCATGCCCCAGAGTATAGGGGCATGATGCACAAACCCTTTTTGCTGCTGGGCATTGCCATAGTTGCCGAGGTTATTGGCACGGCGTGTCTGGCAGCTTCGCAGGGGTTTGCGCGGTGGCTACCTGTTGTTATGAGCCTGCTGGCTTATGGGTGTGCTTTTTACTGCCTGTCCATCCCGCTCAAAACCATGCCTGCGGGGGTTGTGTATGCCCTGTGGTCCGGCGTGGGGATTGTGCTCATATCCCTCATTGGGACGGTGTTTTTAAAACAGACGCTTGATGCCCCGGCCATTGCAGGCATTGCGCTTATTCTTGCAGGTGTTCTGGTCATCAACCTGTTTTCATCCACTACGCATTAAAGGCGGATGAAAAAGCAGGTGCCCTAGGCCCCGTGTGGTCAGGGCTGGGGTGTTATGGTGCTGATAACCAGACCCTGTGTAAGAATTTGCGGAAGCACCACCGCAGGCCCATGTGCGGGAACAAACAGATAAAAAGGCACACCATCGCGCCCGTGGGCGTGCAAAAAGGTGGTTATGGTGGGGTCTCGTCGCGTCCAGTCCCCCCGCAGAACAGTTACGCCGTAGCGGGCCATGGCGGTTTGGGTGGCCTCGGTGTTCAGGGCTACGCGCTCGTTCACAAGGCAGGTAATGCACCAGGCTGCCGTCATATCCACAAATACAGGCTTACCCGCAGCGTGTAGGGCGTTCAGGCGCTCGGGCGAGAAAGCCTCGGTGCCTTTAGGTGGAATGGGGGTGGCGTCAGCCTGTTGGCCTGTTTGCTGTTGCAGGGTAGGAGCAGCGCCATGGCGCCCAGCAGCCCCAGCAGGGCAACGCCGTATAGCGCGGTGCAGGCCCGGCTATGGCCTGCATGGAGCTGGCGTTTTTGGGCAATGCCATAAATCCATGCGGCAAAAGCCAGAAACACCATGCCAGAGCACAGTAGCAACATGGTGGTGGCACCCCCTTCTACCGTGGCAACCCAGAGGAGCCACACGCAGGTGCCAAGCAGCGGAAAAGCCAGAAACTGGCGCAAATAGTCCATCCATGCACCGGGGCGGGGCAGGTGGCCAGCAAGGCCGGGGCTAAAGGCCAGCAGCACGTAGGGTGCGGCCAGCCCGGCGCCAAGGGCTGCAAAAATAACCAGCCCGCTTAACGGTGGTCCGGCCAATGCGCCAGCAATGGCAACCCCCATAAACGGCGCTGTGCAAGGCGATGCCACGACCACAGCCAGCAAGCCGGTCAGCACATCATGCGCAAGCCCGTGCCTGTGGGGGGGAGATGCACCAAAGGACGGAGGTAAAAACGCAAACACGCCCAGCAGGTTAAGCGCCATGGCAAACAGCAGCCACGTCATCATGCCCACAAATACGGTGGACTGGAACTGGAACCCCCAACCCGTTGCAGCCCCTCCAAGCCGCAGCCCCATAACCAGTGCCCCAAGCGTAGTAAAACCTCCAATAACGCCGCCGGCATAGGCTATGGCACTTTGCTTTTGGTGCTTGCGTTCGCTTTGCCCCATGCGGGCCACGGCAAGCGCCTTCATGGCCAGAATGGGAAAAACACATGGCATCAGGTTCAGCACCAGTCCGCCAAGAAGCCCAAGCACAATCAGGCGGAGCAGGCCACTGGCATCATGAGTGGTGGCGGAGGTGTTCTGCACATCAGGCTGCAATGCCGGGACGGAGGGCTGACTGGTGGCCGTTTTTGCTGGGCTGTTGGGCTGGGGGGTAGCCTGTACGCTCAGTGCATGTTCTGCCCCGGCGGGGTCTCGTAGTACCAGAATCCCGGCAAATGGCTTGTCTTTGACAAAGCTGTCCGCAGTGCTCAGGCGTAGGGTGAACCCTTGGGGGGTAAAGGCCAGTGCTTGTGGTGCGGCCTCTGCGATCTGCCCCCGTTCCTGTGGCATGAACCACGCGCTGGCGACGGATTGCGGGGTCAGTTCCGCGCCCTGCACAAGCAGGGTTCCATCGGGGCTGATTGTGACCGGGTAAGGGGAGGGTACGGGTGTGTGCTGTGCGGCCTGCGCAAACAGAGGGGCTTGGGCAGAGGGATGAGGTGCCCCGGTTGGCAGCGTTAGGCTGAACGTGCCTTCCTCGGGAATACAGGCCTGTTCGCAAACCAGCCAACTGGCTTGCGCGCGCAGGGTGGTCTGTTCCTCTTTATTATCCGTAGTGTTCGCTTGCAGGGGGAGAGTAACCGGCAGCACAACGTCGCCCGTATAGGCGTAGGACATCAAGGACGCATCTCTTATGCGTTCCGGGGTCGGCCACGTAATGTTCTGGCTATTCCCCAGCAGTGCACCGGTTGCTGTTACGTTGAGGGTAACAGGGTCTCCCGCATCTCCGGGGTTGAGCCAGTAGGTGTGCCAGCCCGGTTTAAGGCGCAGGCGCAGTGCAACATGCAGGGGGCGGTCCGCACGTGCTGTATCGGATTCCGTAATCAGGGTTGCGGTGCTGCGGGGGCTGACAACTGGCGCACTTTCCGCCGCCTGCACCGTGTGGGGAGAAAGGCCCGCGGTGGTTTGCCACAGGCAGGCCAGTAACCCGGCCAACCCAAAGCGCCCAAGCCGCAAGGCCCCATAGGCACCACGCCTTGCAGCTTGATGGACCGAGGGGCAGGAGGGCAGTGTGGCGGAGCGGGCAGGGCGGCGCATCAACGTCAGCTTTCAACTCGGGTAGAGGCTAAAAGCCGCAGCATACGCAAACCATGCCCCTGTGGGAAATGGATCGTCCACCCAATGCTGGATTCAGTGCCCGGAGTCGGTTGCCGCACCCGGCTGAAGCACGAACAGGCGCGAGCAGTAGGGGCAGACGGTTTGGTGACCGCCAATTTTAAGCCAGACGCGGGGGTGACCTAACGGGCCTAACCCGCCATCGCAGGCAATTTTGCGTTGGTCCACCAGAATGGTCTCCACATGGCCCAGACGGGGGCGTGGAATGGGGTTTGCCGGTTGGATGAGCATGAAGCTGGGCCTTTCCAGATTGGCGCGTAGAGGTGTGGCGTAAAGTCAGGTGGGATGATACGCATTCCAACCGTGGTTGTGCAGTATGCCTCTTTTCCCATACGCGTGAGCAACGCCCTCCTGCGCCGCAGAAGCCGGGGGTGGATGGCGCTGGTATGCCTGCTGGTTTTGCTTGTGGGGTGTACGGCCATTCCCCAGCCAGTGCCAGTTCCCCCTGCACGGTATGCTGCGGCAGGCCGCCTTGTTCCTCCCGACCTTGTGTTTTCCTTGCGGGATGGCGCGGCTATTCCCGCTCGTGTCTGGCAGGCGCATGGCCCGGAACGGGCTGTGGTGCTGGCTCTGCATGGTTTTAATGATAGCCGGGACGCATGGGAATCTTCCGCCCCCAACCTTGCCGGGCAGGGGGTTACATTGGTTGCGCCTGATGTGCGCGGGTTTGGGGGCGCCCCCATGCGTGGCGGCTGGGCCGGGAGCGCGCGTCTGGTGGCTGATGTGCGGGAAGAAGCCGCTCAGATTGAGCATGAACACCCCGATGTGCCGCTTTACCTTATGGGGGAGAGCATGGGCGGTGCTATTCTTATGGCGCTTATGGCAGACCCTTTTGCGCCCCATGTGGCGGGGACCATACTGCTCGCTCCTGCGGTGTGGGACCTTGGATGGGGGGCGGATATTCCGCTGGATGTGCTGGCAAAGGTTTTTCCCAAACGGCTTGTGACAGGGCGGGAATTGCCGGTGCATGTGGTGGCGAGCGATAACCGCGCAGCTCTTATCCGCCTGTATTATGACCCGCTAACCCTGCGTGAAACGCGGCTGGAAGCCCTGCGCGGGCTGGTCATGCTGATGCGTAGGGCAGCCCACGTGGCCCCACACCTGCATGGCCCTGTTCTTTGCCTTTATGGAGATCAGGACCAGCTTGTGCCTCCGCAAGCCATGGCTCAGGTGTGGCGGGTGTTGCCTGCACATGTCCGGTTGGACCTTGTAACGGGTGGGCACCATCTGCTGCTGCGTGACCGGAACGGGGTGGCCGCCTTAAACGATATTGCAAGCTGGATAAGCCACCCGGAGCGGTTTTTGCCATCGGGGGGCGATCTGGCGGCTGCTGCGTGGATGGCGCAGGGTGCAGGGGAGCGGGGCACAGCAACGGGTGACCCGGCATGGTTTCTGCCCGCCCGGCTGGACGGTGCCGCCGCGCCATAAATAGACCACGTTACACCTTGCGGATCAGGGTGGTCTGGCTGCTAGTGGGTAAGTTGTCGCAGGTTAAAGATAAAGGCTTGGCAACGCCCCCCGCTTTGGGCTAGGAGAAGGGCCAAGGGACCCGTAGCTCAGCTGGATAGAGCGTTGCCCTCCGAAGGCAAAGGTCACGCGTTCGAATCGCGTCGGGTCCACCATCCTAAAAAATTCCCTTATATTTCAATGTGTAAGCGGCAATGCCCTGTTTTTGGGGTAGGGTGCGCTGGTCTGTTTTGGCCCCAACAGGCTCCTTTGTATTGGAGGCCGAGACAGGCTGTTTATTTTTGGCCATTCATGCCAGATTGGGAGCAGCATAAAGGCTGCTTTTTTACAAATGATGGATAAAGGGTGTTGGCAGTGGTGATGAAGCAAAGACTTTTTGTGATGGCATCCTGTCTTTTTCTTGCCCCCTTTGCCTTGTCTCTAACGGCCCATAGGGCCGAAGCCGCCCCCGAGACCCGTTCCCCCTACTCTGCGAACGATGGGGAGAGCACGCTGTGCGTGTCTGGCCCGGTTTATATTATTGATGTGCATGTGGTGGTCACCATTAATGGTGTGGAACGCACAATCAGCACGGCTTCGTCCGAAGTGTGTTCGGTCAACCCTGCCAATTTTTCCGATGTGGTGGTGCAGGGCCCGCCGCCACCAGCCGGTGCACCCATTGAGGTCAGTAACAAGGTGGGGGTCGAAGGGACAATCCGCCTGAACGGACGCACCGCAGTGCTGGAAACCAACGTGTATCTGCCCGCCAAAGGCGGGAACTCCCCGCAGTGCGCTGGTGGTCAGGGAGGAGACGGCAGTTCAAGCTGCAAGAGCCACTCCCTTGGGGTTAATCTGGCCAAAACATGGATCTTCTCGCGCAATACGTGGCGGGACTTTTACGTAGGGCCGGATGATAACGGCGACCCGGTCAAGGTGCTTGTGCGCCTGTCCGATGGCCCGGTGAACTAAGACGGCACAGGTGCACCGGTAAGTAGAGTAACAATGAGCAAGAACAGCCTACCCCCTGTTCTGGTCTGGTTCCGCGACGACCTGCGACTGGCCGATAATCTGGCTCTGACACAGGCGGCCCGGAGCGGTCAGCCTATTTTGTGTGTGTCTATGCAGCTCGCAGGCCAACCGTGCACCACAGCGCTGGACTGGTGGCGTGCTAAAAGTATGGAGGCGCTGGATCAGGCTTTGCGGGCACAGGGTGGGCAACTCCACGTTTTTGCCGCAGACCCGGAGCAGCTTCTGCCGGAACTGGTCAGCCAGACTGGTTGCCGGCAGGTGTTCTGGAACCGGCGGTATGACCCCGTGGGCAAAGCTACGGATACACGGATTAAAGCCCAGCTAAAGCAAATGGGGGTGGATGTGCACAGCACCCCTGGCAGCCTGCTGCATGAGCCATGGACTGTGCGTAGTAAGGCGGGGCAGCCTTTTCAGGTTTTTGGGGCATTCTGGCGGGCGGCCTGCGCCAATGCGCATTATCCCGCGCCATTGCCCGCACCGGCAGGCATGGTGTTTGCCTCTTGTTCCGCCCTGCCAGACAGGCAGGTTTTAGCCCCTACAATGGGGCAGAAACTGCCAGCATGGGGCGCGGCCATGGCGTCATACCATGTGTTTTCGGAGCGGGAAGCCCACGAACAGTTGCAGGATTTTATCGCCCATGCCCTGCAAGCGTATGAGCAGAACAGGGATTTTCCCATAAGGGATGCAACATCCGAACTCTCGCCCTTTTTGCGTACGGGGCAGATGACGCCGGGCCAGATATGGCACGCCGTTACCGCAGCCGATGCGGGGAGTAGTGGGGTTAAGTTCCTGTCCGAGATCGGATGGCGCGAGTTTGCGTGGTCTTTGCTCTGGTCATATCCGGATCTGAGCACGCGCAACCTCAAACCAGAGTTTGACGCCATGCCTTGGCGGGACGACCCCAAGGGACTAGCGCGCTGGAAAAAAGGGCAAACAGGTTACCCGCTGGTGGATGCGGGTATGCGCCAGCTCTGGCAAACGGGCCTTATGCACAATCGGGTGCGCATGGTGGTGGCGTCTTTTCTGGTCAAACATCTGTTGATCGACTGGCGGGAGGGCGAACGCTGGTTTGCCCATACGCTGGTGGATTATGACCCCGCCAGTAACCCTATGAACTGGCAGTGGAACGCAGGTACGGGGGTTGAAGCGGCCCCATTCTTTCGGATTATGAACCCCATTCTGCAATCGCAGAAGTTTGACCCCGATGGGGATTATATTCGCACATGGGTGCCCGAGTTGGCGGGTGTGTCTGGCCCGGACATTCATACCCCGTGGCAGGCTACGCTTTTGCAGCCTACTGGTTACCCCAGCCCCATAGTGGACCATAGCGCTGCACGGCAGAGGGCGCTTGCGGCATGGAAGGCCTGCAAAGATCCGGCCTGATGGCGGGAGCGGATGTCCGTTTTTGTGAGAATAAAAAGAAGAGTGGACTTTTTTGACGGGCATCAAGGCCAAAGGCTTTGCTTTGCGTTTGTAATGATCGGTAGAACAAACCAAGGAGTCAGATGATGACGCGCGTTGCAGGAAAAGTGGCCATTGTAACCGGGGCGGCCAATGGTATTGGCAAGGCCACGGCAATTCTGCTGGCCAAGGAAGGCGCTAAGGTTGTGGTAGCCGACTTGCAGGAAGAAGCAGGGCAGAACACAGTTGCCGAAATTAAGGCCGCTGGGGGCGAGGCTCTGTTTGTTAAACTCAATGTCACGCAGGAAGCAGACTGGCAGAATGCCATAGCCGTTGCGGAAAAGACGTTCGGCAAGCTGGATGTAGCCGTAAACAATGCCGGTATTGCCTATAACGGCACGGTGGAAAGCACCAGTCTGGAAGACTGGCAGCGCGTGCAGTCCATTAACCTGAACAGCGTGTTCCTTGGCACCAAATATGCTGTTGAAGCCATGAAAAAAGTTGGCGCTGGCTCCATTATCAACCTGTCCTCCATTGAAGGGCTGGTGGGCGACCCCACATTGGCCGCCTACAATGCCAGCAAAGGGGGCGTGCGCCTGTTTACCAAGTCCGCAGCTCTGCACTGTGCCAAGTCGGGTTACAAAATCCGGGTTAACTCCGTGCATCCGGGTTACATCTGGACCCCTATGGTGCAGGGGCTGACCAAAGATGCGGCAGAAGCCCGGCAGAAACTGGTGGACCTGCATCCGCTCGGCCATCTGGGTGAACCGAATGATATTGCTTATGGCATTCTGTTTTTGGCGTCGGACGAATCCAAATTCATGACCGGAAGTGAACTGGTTATTGATGGCGGCTATACCGCGCAGTAAGCCCCGTTGTGTTGAACACCCGGCAACAGGTTGTGCCGGGTGCCCAATAAAAAAGCCTCCCGCAACACTGTGCGGGAGGCTTTTTTGCTGTCTGGTCCGACCGTAAGGGCGGCTTATGGCAGCGGGTGTGCTGTGTTGAGCGTATTGCGTTCTTCCAGAACCTGACCCGGCTGCAGGGGTGTGGCGCGGGCGCTTTTGACTTCATCCGCAGTAAAGGCCGGGGCCGAGGCATCGCCCGACAGGGTGGAAACATAGGTCAGAAGGGCAGCAATGTCCTCATCCGACATGGCGGCCATGGAGGGCATGTAACCCATGTAGGATGTGTTGCCTGCCTTCAGGCTGCCTGCCAGACCATTAAGCAGGACATGCATGACGTAGTTCTTGCCTTCCGGGGTGGCTGCAATCTGGTTGATGCGGCCTTTGAGCGGAGGGAACTGCCCCGGCACACCATCACCCGTGCTCTGGTGGCACATGGCGCAATGGGTGGAGAACAGCTGTGCACCATCGGCTGCTGCGTGTGCGTTCCCTGCCAGGCCAGACAGGCCCGCAGTTGCTGCCAGCACAGCCAGAATGGTTTTTTTCATGAAAAGCTCCTGCTTATATCGTTCGGTTTGGCAACAATTATACACGGGTTTGGCAGTACCTCAACACCCGTTGGGCGCAGGCCAGATGGTGGAGCGGAGGAGGATAAAGTTGCCGTCTGGCTGGCTTCCTGCCATTGAGGCGTCATGACGAAAGACAAGGACTTCGAGATATTTCTGGCAACCGTACCGGGCCTGGAATCCGCTCTGTGTGCGGAGGTGCGGCTCAAGGGCTTCAAGCAGCCTGTCGCGGTGCCCGGTGGGGTGGTCATACGCGGCGGATGGCCGCAGGTGTGGCGCGCCAATCTGTGGGTGCGGGGCACCAGCCGGGTCCTTGCCCGTATTGCGTCTTTTCCCGTTGTGCACCTGTCCCAGCTGGACAAACGGGCGTGCCGGGTGCCGTGGCAGACCATCCTGCGGGCAGATGTGCCGTTCAGGGTGGAGGCAAGCTGCGCTGCTTCGCGCGTGTACCATGCCGGGGCTGCCGCGGAACGGATTACCAAAGCGATTACCCAGACATTGGGCGCCCAACAGGCGGATGACGCCCCGGTCGTGGTCAAGGCGCGGATTGAGCAGAACATATGCACCCTGAGTGTGGATACATCGGGCGACCTGTTGCACCGGCGGGGTTACAAACAGGCCGTTAACCGTGCCCCCCTGCGTGAGACAATGGCGGCGCTGTTCCTGCAACAGTGTGGTTATAATGGGCAGGAGCCTGTGCTGGACCCCATGTGTGGGTCTGGCACGTTTGTTATTGAAGCCGTCGAAATAGCCGCGCGCCTTAACCCCGGGCGTGCCCGCCACTTTGCCTTTGAACTGCTGGCAACGTTTGATGAGCAGGCATGGCAGCAGATGCGCGCGGTAAAAAGCCAGCGCACGCCAGAATACCGCTTTTACGGAAGCGACCGGGATGCGGGGGCTGTGGCCATGAGCCAGGCTAATGCGGAACGGGCCGGTGTGCAGGACTATGTAGCGTTCACACAGGCAACGGTGAGTGCGTTGCGGCCACCGCCGGGGCCGGCCGGGTTGGTTATAGCCAACCCACCATACGGCACCCGGATTGGTGACAAGCAGAGTCTAATCCCGCTTTACCGCGCATTGGGGCAGACGTTGCTGACACATTTTTCTGGCTGGCGCGTGGGGATTGTCACAACCGAGGCCAAACTGGCCCATGCAACCGGTCTGCCGTTTTTACCGCCAGAGGCCCCTGTGCCGCATGGTGGCCTGCGTGTTTCATTGTATCGGACTGCTCCCCTGCCATAGGGGGCGGCCTAGCCCTTATGGCCCTATGCAAGGCGGAAGGGCATGACCGTCATGCCGCCAGCCCTCTTTATTTCACGTTGCCGCCTTTATAAGAAAGGGGCCGGATAACACTGGCGTGTCTGGTTGAGGTGCTGGAAGAATGAGCGTGACGTGGGGTGACTTTCAGGCTGTTGTACAGCTTTCCGCGGGGCTCAATGTCGCCATTCTCAGCTTTGTGGACATCAGTCTGCCCGCCATTAAGGAGCGGCGGCGCGTGTTTGCCAAGGCGCGGCAGGAGCTGGATATTCATCGGAAAAATCCACATAAACGCACGGAAGCCGAAATTAAGGCACATACTGACGCGGTGGACGAAGTGGACCGCAAGCTGTTTGACCTGTGGCGTGAGACCTCGGCCTTTGAAAGCATTGAGGATTCCCTGCTCAAATCAACCGGGGTTCTGGGTTTTTGTGGGGCGGTGCTCAGCATTGGCCTGCTCTGGTATTCTGCCCTGCATTACGATGCGCCCATTCTGTTTATGGGGGAACTTCTGACCGTTGTGTCATTCGGTTCGCTCCTCGGCGCTTTTCTGATCAATTACTTCACCGCATCCAAGGCATCGCAGTATGCCAAGCGGTGTAATGACCTGCGCACCCATATGCGCTTGCATCTTTAGGCACGCTAGCGCGCATTACTAAAGACAAAGCGGGCTGATTGAGCGTGGTCAGCCTTTATCCGGGTCGTATTTTACAAAAGGCTCCGGCGTAGCACTGTATGAACGCATACAGGAACAACGTCTGGCTTTGCCAAAATCTGTTTTATTTTTTTAGGGAGTTTTTATTTTACTGCCAGAAAAGGAGGCAAGTAAATGGTGCCCAAGACCGGGATCGAACCAGTGACACTGCGATTTTCAGTCGCATGCTCTACCAACTGAGCTACTTGGGCACCGCAACCTTGCGGTGTGAGAGAGGATTTATCTCAGCTGGCTGATGAGATCAAGTCATGTTTCATCATTTATTTCAGCTTTTTCGTTTTCCCCGTTCGGAACCGGCTCTCCCGGAATGCGGTAGGCACCACCAAACCAGCGGCCAAGGTCCACATCCGCGCAACGCTGGGAGCAGAAGGGCCGGTATTCGGGGGCGGAGGGTTTGCCGCAGATCGGGCATTTTGCAGATTTGGTCGTCATTTATCCTGAACCGTCCATGTAAAATCGGGCAGGGCAAGGTCCGTGTGCAGGCTTAACGGTCTGCCAAGCTGGCGGCCACAGTCCGCCATGGCCTCGGGGTCCTGCTCCAGTGCCCGAATAATACCAGAACCACCGCAAATCCGGTGTGTGTGTGGAGCGTGCGCCAGAATGTGCCGTAACACGCGCAGGGCGCGCCCATGTGGACTGTTCAGCAGCTCGGGCAGGGATGGGTAAATACGCGCCCGCACAATTTCGATCAGCCCCAGACCTGTGACACCCAGACAACGCGGGTGGAGGGGGTCCGGTTTAAGGGCTTCGTTAACCGGAGCCAGTAGGGCCTGACGCTTGCGGGTGGCAAGGCCAGCCGGGTCTATTAGAATAGCGCCGGACAGGTTGCGTAGCCGAATCTGGCGCATAAGCGTGGGCAGGGCATCGCGGTTGGCGGCAAACTGTGCTGTCTGCTTGGGGCGGCCTGTTTGCGCAGGCGGGGCGTCCATATCAATCGCAATGAGGGCTGGGGTGGGCGTAATGGTGGCTTCCATGCCGCCGGGTAGTGGCACCACGGGGTCTTCCAGCGCATCACACGCAGCGGCGATGGCCTCGGGGTAGGGAGTAAAGCCCTGTGCGCGTCTTGCGCGTAAGGAGGGCGGGATATGGGCCGCAGCGGCTGGTGTGTCCACCACCACTGTTGCCGTGGGCCATAGCGCGGCCAGACGGGCCAGCGGCGTGGGGCCGGGGGTTATCAACCCCTTTTTATCGGATGCAACATCAGGAGCTAACAGGCGCAGGCGCACGCCTTTGCCACCCTGCGCTGCGCGGCTGACCTCCACAGTTACGGCCTGTCCTTCGGTCAGTTGGGGCGCACCGTTCTGGAGGGGTAAAAAGCCGCTCTGGTCGGCACCAAGGGCTACAAACGCGCCGCCGATGCCGGGGGTCAACGCCTCTATGCGGGCATGGTACACATTGCCTACCATATCCGGCGCGGCTGGACGCCAGAGGGCAAAATCCAGCAGCGTATCGTTTTTGGTAACGGCAATGCGCATTTCGCCCGGAAAGGTGGCAATGCGCAGGAACAGACTCACGCTAGCCAGCCACCGGGTTGCCCACGTAGCAGTTGGGCTGTTTCAAACAGGGGGAGGCCAATAACGGCCGAGGCACTGCCGGACAAGGCGCGTATAAAGCCTGCGGCATGGCCTTGCAGAGCGTAGCCACCGGCCTTGCCAGACCAGTCTCCGGCATCCAGCAGGGCATCAATCTGATATGGCGTGAGGCGGGAGAAGGTCACAGCGGTTTCCACCAACCGTGCCCCGTGCCGTCCCTGTGCCCAACTGGCGGTGGGTGCCACCACAACGGATGTCAGCACCGTATGCCGCCTGCCGGACAGGTGCTCAAGGCAGTAGCGCGCCGTGTCCCGGTCCTCCGCCTTGGGCAGGATGCGGCGGCCAAGAGCGACAACCGTATCGGCAGCCAGAACCAGAGCCGGTTCCGTTAGTGTGCTGGCAATGGCGTGGGCTTTTTGGGCGGCCATACGCTGGGCATACACCCGGGGGACCTCACCTTTGGCGGGTGTTTCGTCAATATTGGCTGGCAGAACGCGGTCGGGCACAAGCCCGATCTGCGCCAGCAGGGCAATACGCCGTGGCGAGGCGGATGCCAGAACCAGAAGGGGGGCTATATTCCGCCCCGCTTGTAACTGGTCAGAGGACGTCATGCTTACTTGAAGCGGAAGGTGATACGACCTTTGGACAGGTCATAAGGGGTCATTTCCACATTCACCCGGTCACCTGCCAGAACGCGAATACGGTTCTTGCGCATCTTGCCGCTGGTATGGGCAAGAATAACGTGTTCGTTGTCCAGCTTTACGCGGAACATGGCATTAGGCAGCAGTTCTGTAACTGTGCCGCTGAATTCGATCATGTCTTCTTTAGACATTGCATCCTTCGTGTATGTTAAAACTGACGGAAGTTTGGTCAGAAGGTATGGTTGAGGGGCGCTTGGCGGTCAAGCATTAGGTGTCTGCGCTGCCAGAGCATCCAGCCGGGCAGAAACGCTAAGGGCGTGGGCCTCCAGCCCTTCTGCATGGGCAAGAGCCACGGCGGAAGGGCCAATCCGGCGCAGGGCGTCTGGCCCACCGGAAAGAAAAGTGGTGCGCTTCATAAAGTCGTAAACCGACAGGCCAGAGGCAAAGCGCGCTGTGCGTGATGTGGGCAGAACGTGGTTGGGGCCACCTACGTAGTCCCCCACGGCTTCGGGGCAGAATCGGCCAAGGAATGCCGCTCCCGCGTGACGTACGTGGGCAAACAGAGCCTCTGGCTCATCCACCATCAGTTCCAGATGTTCGGGGGCCAGACGGTTGGCAAGCTCCACGGCCTCCAGCAGATCCCGCGCTACCAGCACAGCGCCATTGCGCTCCCAACTGGCGCTGGCAATGGCTGTACGGGTGAGCACTTTAAGCTCGGCTTTGACTGCCTGTATAACCGTGTCGGCAAAGGCTGCATCCGGGGTAATCAGGGTGGCCTGCGCCAGTTCATCATGCTCGGCCTGTGCCAACAGGTCGAGTGCGATCAGGCGCGGGTCAGACCCCGAATCGGCAATGACGACCACATCGGACGGGCCTGCAATGCTATCAATCCCCACATGGCCAAAGACCTGCCGTTTGGCTTCGGCCACATAGGCGTTGCCGGGGCCAACAATACGGTCCACGGGGCGGATGGTCTGTGTGCCATAGGCCATGGCACCCACGGCCTGTGCCCCACCCACACGGTAGATTTCGGTCACGCCGGCACGGTCGGCTGCGGCCAGAACCAGCGGGTTGATAACCCCGTCTGGCGTTGGCACGCACATGGCCAGCCGTTTGACCCCTGCGACCTTGGCGGGAATGGCGTTCATCAGCACGGAGGACGGATACGCTGCCTTGCCGCCGGGAACGTACAGGCCTGCTGCATCCAGCGGAATCCAGCGCAGACCCAAGGTCATGCCCGCGTCATCCGTATAACGCATGTCCGATGGGAGCTGCTTTTGGTGGAAGGTCTCAATCCGTTGGGCGGCGACATCGAGCGCGTCCAGCAGTTCGGGGCTGACCTGTGCTTTGGCCTGCGCTACTTCCTGTGCGGTAAAAGCCAGTTTTTCCGGTGTTACAGGCAGACGGTCAAAACGTTCGGTCAATGCACAGAGGGCAGCATCGCCCTCCTTGCGGACAGAGGCCAGAATGTTGGCAACGGGGCCGGTGACTTCCTGCCCCTGTTCCTCCCGGTTGGTTAGCAGTGCGCTAAAAGCACTTTCAAAACCAGCATCACGCGTATCAAGCCGTTTCATGGAATCCGATCTGCCTTACATTATTCCGCAGCGGTCGTGGTTCCCGCCAGCGCATTGCGGAAGCGGGAGAGAATGCCGTCAATCTGGTCGGGGCGGGTTTTGAGCGCCGTGCGGTTGATGATCAGACGGCTGGAAACCTGAGCAATGGTCTCAACCTCTTTCAGCCCGTTGGCGCGCAGGGTGGAACCCGTGTCCACCAGGTCCACAATCAGGCGGGAAAGGCCAAGCATGGGTGCCAGTTCCATAGCCCCATGCAGGTGTACAATGGTTGCGTTAATACCGCGTGCCGCAAAAAAGCGGCGGGTGATGGCTGGGTACTTGGTTGCGACCCGCACCTCCGACCAGCGCGCCCATTCCTGCGGGTCGTGCGGCAGGTGGGCAGGCTGGGCCACGGCAATGCGGCAGGCCCCAATGCCCAGATCAAGCGGTGCATAAATTTCGGGGTAGTCAAATTCCATCAGCACGTCGGAACCGCAGATGCCAACCTGTGCACCGCCAGCGGCAACAAACGTGGCGACGTCAAACGATCGGACGCGCACAATATCCACACCGGGGTCTTCTGTGGAAAAGCGCAGCTTGCGGCTGCTGTCCCCCAGACAATCGGCCGAAGGGGCCATGCCCGTGCCTGCCATAAGGGGGGTTACGGCTTTGAGAATACGCCCTTTGGGTAGGGCCAGAACCATTTGTCCGTCATGGCCCGAACCAAGCGCGTTGGCGGTCTGGCGGTCTGAAAGGGACTGGTTCATGTAAACTCCGGCAGGCAAGGCATTGAAATGCAGCCTGCTCTCCTAACACAACGTGGCCGGGAAGAAAAACCGGCAGCCTGTATTCTGGGTGGAAGAAATGCCTCCCACCCAGAATACAATGCGGGTTTTAGCGTTTCCACCAGCCCGTGCGGCGGCGGGTGGCGGGCGGGCTGTCCTCAATCACGATAGGCTGCACCAGAGGCTCGGCCTTTTCTTCCGTGGGAGCAGCAGGTGCCGCTGTGGCTTCGGCCGCAGGAGCGGTGTCCTTGCTGGTCTTGCGCGTTGTGCGGCGGCGGGTCGGCTTTTTGGGTTCGGCCTGCTCAGCACTTTGCGGGGCCTCGGGGGCATCCTGCACCGTTTCTGCTGCCGTGTCTGCCGCAGCGGCCTTGCTGCGCGTTGTACGGCGGCGAGTTGGCTTTTTGGGCGCGGCCTCGGCGGCGACGTCCGTATCAGCCTTCGGGGTGGCTTCGGGTGTTGCTTCCGGCGCTTCCTCGGCGCTCACACTTGGGGCTTCTGCCTTTTTGGCAGCAGCCGTCTTGCGTGTTGTGCGGCGGCGGGTGGGCTTGGCAGGGGCCGCAGGTGCCTCAACCTCAGCCGGAGCTTCCGCCTGCGAAGCAGGAGCGGGGGCCTCGACAACCACATCCGTACGGACAACTTCCTTGACTGCGGGGGCAGGGGCAGATTTGGTCTGCACGCTGTTTTCCAGCAGTTCAAAAATGTCTGGTCCGTCACCAAACGGGTTGGCCGGGGTTGGGCCTGTCCATACCGCGCGCTGCGGACGGGGGGTTGGGCCTTCCTCAATGGTAACGCGCTGCTCCGTAGCCGATTCGGTGTTCTGGCGCTGCACGCGGGAGTGGCGGGTCCTGCGGCGACCGGGCACAAGGTGCCCATCCGCTGCGTCCTGCTGTGCGGCAACGGGTGCAGCCGGAGCGGCATCGTCTGTTGCAGGTGCCGCGTTTTCGGCCTCGTCCGCGCCTTCCGTCGGAGCAGATGTGCCGTTTTGGCCCTGTGCCGCGGCGTTGCCGTTGCCATTCCCGTTACCCCCACGACGGCGGCGACGGCGGCGGCGACGACGTGGCTCTTCATCCCCCGTAGCGGCTTCTGCTGTTTCCGGAACAGGCGTCGCTGGCGTGTCGGCGGTTGGTGCCGCAGCAATTGCGGGTGTGTCCACGTCCACGTTTTCAACCGGCGGCAGTTGCTGCTGGGCAGCCTGTGCCGGGCGGGCATGACCACGCCGCTCAATGCGGATTTCCGGCGCAGGCAGTGTGTTGTCCGGGGAGAACAGCACTTCCATCTGGTGGCGCTGCTCGATGTTGGCCAGCCAGTCCCGTTTGTTGTTGAGGATGTAGAACGCAATTTCGGCCGCCACATGCACCGTAATGGCGGAGGCACGGCGGCGTGCGCCTTCCTCTTCCACGGAGCGCAGCACATGCAGTGCGGAGCTTTCCACGCTGCGGGTCATGCCGGTACCGTTGCAGTGCGGGCAAACCGTAAAGGCAGCTTCCGCCACAGAGGGGCGGAGCCTCTGGCGGGACATTTCCAACAGCCCGAAGTGCGATATGGAGCCGATCTGGATACGGGCGCGGTCATGGCGCAGCGCGTCCTTGAGGCGGCGTTCGATTGTGGCGTTGTGGCGGCGGGATTCCATGTCAATAAAGTCAATGACAATCAACCCGGCCAGATCGCGCAGGCGGAGCTGGCGGGCCACTTCATCCGCTGCTTCCTGATTGGTGCGGAAGGCGGTTTCTTCAATATTGCGCTGGTTGGTGGCCTTGCCGGAGTTCACGTCAATGGCGACCAGCGCTTCGGTCTGGTTGATAACCAGATACCCGCCCGACCGGAGCGACACCACCGGGGAGAACATGGCATCCAGATGCCCTTCTACGTGGTAGTGGGTGAAGAGGGGCTGGTGCTCCTTGCTCCACAGGCGCACTTTTTCGGCGTGCTGAGGCATGAGCATACGCATGAAGTCACGTGCTGCTTTCCACCCGCTCTCACCATCCACCACGATCTCGCTCACATCCCGCGTGTACACATCGCGGATGGCGCGTTTGACCAGACTGGCTTCCTCGTAAATCAGAGCCGGAGCCATGGACTGGAGCGTATGCTCGCGAATGTCGTCCCATAGATGAAGCAGATATTCGCAGTCCCGCGTAATTTCGGGGCCGGGGCGCTGGGCACCTGCGGTCCGCACAATCATGGCCATGCCGCGGGGCAGGTTCAGGCTGCTCACAATGTCGCGCAGGCGGCGGCGGTCGGCCACGGAGGTAATCTTGCGCGAAACCCCACCACCACGCAGGGCGTTGGGCATAAGCACGCAGTAACGGCCAGCGAGCGAGACGTAGGTGGTGAGCGCAGCACCCTTGTTGCCGCGTTCTTCCTTAACGACCTGCACCAGCAGAACCTGACGGCGGCGGATAACTTCCTGAATACGGTAATTGCGCAGGAAGCGGGCAATGCGCTTCTGAATAAGGGCTTCTTCGCCGGTGTCGGTCTCACCGCTTACGTATTCAGGCGTGTCCTGCTGGTCTTCACCGTCTTCGCGTGTTTCGGCATCCGCTGTGTTGCGGGCTTCGTTCTGCTCGGTGTCGTCAGCGTTGCTGGAAGCATCGTCCTCATCGGAGTCGGCCGCGCCGTCCTCCATCAGGTTTTCTTCTTCCGCCTGCAGGGCCAGCAGCTTTTCACGGTCGGCAACCGGAATCTGGTAATAGTCCGGGTGGATTTCGCTAAAGGCAAGAAAGCCGTGCCGGTTGCCACCATATTCAACAAAGGCGGCCTGCAGGCTGGGCTCTACGCGAATAACGCGGGCTAGGTAGATATTGCCTTTGAGCTGCTTTTTTGCAGCAGATTCAACATCATAATCTTCAAGTCTATTTCCATCCATCACAACAACACGCGTTTCTTCTGCGTGTGTTGCGTCGATCAGCATCCGCTTTGACATAAAAAGAAAAACTCCGGTGCGCTGGTGGCCAGCCTGAGCGGCGCTTTTGCCAACGTGGCGCAGCACGGAGCAGGGGCGCTTCCAGCGGATATAAACAGGCGTGAACAGGAAAACCGAAGGTGCCTGCAAGGCCCGCTGGTAGCCGCGTGCCAGTGCCCGGCAGGCATACGGATGCCTGTGGTCTGGCCGAGATACTCAGGGCAATGGGGCGAGCTATGGTCTTGTATCCTTCAGTCATCGCTTAATTAAGGCTTTTGGGCGTAAGGTGGTGGCGGATAATGCCGCGCAGACACAACGTCCAAAAGAAAAAACAAGCAGGGCGCACGGCAGGTACACTCATGCCCAGATGCCATGCACATTAAGCATGGCCCAAATACCGCAAGACTGCAAGCTATTCGTAATAAAGGCTTTGGGCTGTAAATGAGTGGTTATTTTTTTGCCATTTTTCGGGCACACTTGTTACCATAGAAAACTAGGTATGAAGGCGCGCTTTATGGCACCGCACAGGCCGGACCAGGTACGGTCGGACACGCTTCTGCTGCATCCATCATCCTCGCATCAACCCATGCTGCGCAGAAATATCCTGTCCGGCGTGGCTCTTGGTGCCGTGGCTGGGGGTGTGCTGGCTTGCGGTGGCGGGGCAGCCCTTGCACGCACTGTTGCGGGTGGCAAAAAGGTGCCCGTTCATGCGCCAGCCGTGGTTGGGCGGGCAGCGCCCCCCAAGCCGCTCGTCATGCTGGACCCTGGGCATGGGGGGAAGGACCCCGGAGCCATTGGTTTTTCTGGAACATATGAAAAGCATGTGGCTGAGGCTGCCGCACAGGAGCTTTCGCGTCAGTTGTTGGCGACCGGGCGGTACCGTGTGGCGCTTACACGTACCAGTGACCATTTTATTCCGCTTGGTGGCAGGGTGGATATGGCCCAGCAGCATGGTGCATCGCTCTTTATTTCCATGCACGCGGATGCGTTGCACAATGCCAGTGTAAGGGGCGCAAGCGTGTACACCCATGCGCATGGCGCGTCCGATAGCCAGACGGCGGATCTGGCCCGGACTGAAAACAGCGCAGACCGGTTTGGTGGTCCCATGGTGCATGGGGCCTCGCCCGAGGTGCAGCGTATTCTGGCCAGTTTGGTAACGGAAGAAACGCGCAAGGGGTCTTCCCACATGGCGCAGGCTGTTGTGACGGCTTTTCAGTCCCGCGTGCAGCTTTTAACGCATCCGCATCGCCATGCTGCGTTTGCCGTTCTCAAATCCGCCCAGATTCCTTCTGTTCTGGTGGAAATGGGCTTTATGTCCAATCGGCTGGATGAGGCTGCTTTGCGGCAGGCGGGGCATAGGGCCATGGTGGCGGGCGCTATGTGCCGGGCAGTTAATCTATATTTTGCATCGGCTGGGGCAGGGCTTGCGGGCTAGAATGTTGCTATGCCCGGCGGCTTGGTGAGGCTGCGGGGCCCTGAAAAAGCAGAAGCCCCCTTGCGGGGGCTGCTTGACTTAGTAAATTCTTTGGAAGAAGAATTTGGTGCCCAGAAGAAGACTCGAACTTCCACGACCTTTCGGCCACAGGTACCTGAAACCTGCGCGTCTACCAATTCCGCCATCTGGGCTCAAATGGCAACCCGGAGTGTTCTGGGCTGGTGAAGAGGCATTTACCCCGCAGGCCTGCTAGCGTCAACAGGTAAAATGATTTTTTTTGACGAATTTGTGTCAGCCCCTGCTCTGGCCTGTTCGGAATGAATGCAACACAGTGCGTGTGGCGTGCAGAACGCAGGGTATTAAAAGGGATACGGGCATGAGTGGAAACAGAATTGCTGCCGTGCTGGGTGGGAACGGCTTTGTAGGGCAATACGTTGTGCAGTGTCTGGCGCAGGCCGGATACATGGTGCGGGTTGCCAGTAGGCGGCCAGATCTGGGGGCTTTGCTGCGGCCTATGGGGCGCGTGGGGCAGGTTGCGCCGTTTTATGCCTCCGTGCTGGACGATAGCACTGTTGCCTGCGTGGTGCGTGGGGCCGAGGTTGTGGTTAATCTTGCAGCGGTTCTGTCTTCTTCCTCCTCGCAGAGTTTGCAGGCGGTCAATGTGGAGGGCGCAGGGCGTGTTGCCCGGTTGGCGGCGGAGGCGGGGGGTGCCCGCTATGTCCATATGTCTGCGCTCGGTGCGTCGGATACGGCGCCATCGGCTTACGGGCGCAGTCGTGCAGCGGGGGAGGCTTTGGTGCGGCAATATCGCCCGGATGCCTCCATTGTTCGTCCTTCTGTTATCTTTGGGCCGGAAGATAAATTTTTTAATCTATTTGGGGCTTTGGCCCGCTATGCGCCCTTTATGCCGGTTTATGGGGCAACCACGCGCGTGCAGCCTGTTTATGTGGGTGATGTGGCGCAGGTTGTGGCGCGTCTGGCCACTACGCCGGACCTTGCTGGTCGTGTCTGGCAGTTGGGTGGTCCAGAGGTCATGACCATGCAGGACATTGCCGCCTTTACCTTGCAGCAGACGCAGCGGAATAAGCCCATTGTGCGCGTGCCAGATGTGGTGGCGCGGTTACAGGCGGCTGTTCTGGAACGCCTGCCGGGCAAAATGCTAACGCGTGACCAGTTGCTCATGCTCTCGCAGGATAATGTTGTGTCGCCTGCGGAATCGGGGTTTGAGGTGCTGGGTATTGTGCCGCAGAGCGTGCGGGCCTGTGTACCATTTTATTTGGAGCGGTATAGGGCTGGCGGTGGGCAATCTGGCGTTTTTGTTCCGCAGCGGTAGGTTAGATAAAATATGGTCCGAAATGAGACCTTTTATTTTTTAAAAAATAGAGGTTTTGGCGTCATTTTGGGCCTAAAATTAAAATAGGTCAGCAATGCTGTCTTTTTATCCGAAGGGATAAAGTGCACGTTCCCTCCTGCTTGATTTTAGGGGGCGAGATCTGTCTGTCGCGCCCTTGCACCGGGGATGGCGTATGACAACCAAGATGCTGAAATTTGTCTCCGTTCCGCAAAAGCAGCCGGAAAAACGCACGGCGGCTGCGCGGCGGACGGATTTTGACGAAATTTACAATGACTTTAAGCCCGAGCAGGCCACAACGCAGGCAAGCCGCTGCTCGCAGTGTGGTGTGCCGTTCTGTTCCGTCCACTGCCCGTTGGGGAACAACATCCCCGACTGGCTGATGCTGACTGCTCAGGGGCGGCTGGAGGAAGCCTATGGCGTATCCTCCGCAACCAACACGTTTCCTGAGATTTGTGGCCGCATCTGCCCGCAGGACCGCCTGTGCGAGGGGAACTGCGTGATCGAACCGGGGTTCGAAAGCGTGACAATCGGTGCGGTTGAGCGGTTTGTAACCGATACGGCGTTCGAGAACGGCTGGGTCAAGCCGGTTCGCCCCGTGCGCGAGCGTAAGGAATCCGTGGGCATTGTTGGCGCGGGCCCGGCAGGGTTGGCAGCGGCTGACCAGCTCCGCGCAGAAGGGTATCAGGTTCATGTGTATGACCGGTACGACCGCGTGGGTGGCCTGCTTGTGTACGGCATTCCCGGCTTTAAGCTGGAAAAACACATTGTGTCCCGGCGGCATGAACTGCTGGAAGAAGGCGGCGTTGTGTTCCATCTGGGGCAGGGCATTGGCAGCGGGGAAGGGGAACTCTCCTTTGCTGAACTGCGCGGGCGGCACAATGCGTTGCTCATTGCGACCGGCGTTTACAAATCGCGCGAGATTGGCGGCCCCGGCGCAGGGCTTGCGGGCATTGAAAAGGCGCTGGATTACCTGACCGCCTCCAACCGCCGCTCGCTGGGGGATACTCTGCCAGAAGACGCGCAGGCGCTGGATGCCGCGGGTAAAAACGTGGTGGTGCTGGGTGGTGGCGATACGGCCATGGACTGTGTGCGTACGGCCATTCGTCAGGGTGCCAAATCGGTGCGCTGCCTCTACCGGCGCGACAAGGCCAACATGCCCGGCTCCGCGCGTGAAGTGAAGAATGCAGAGGAAGAAGGCGTACAGTTTGAATGGCTGGCCGCCCCCGAAGCCTTCCTTGGTGATACGCATGTCACAGGGGTTCGTGCATCCCGCATGAAGCTGGGCCTGCCCGATGCCTCCGGCCGCCAGTCGGTCGAACCGCTGGAAGGGTCTTCCTTCACGCTTGAGGCTGATCTGGTCATCAAGGCGCTGGGCTTTGACCCTGAACCCCTGCCGCAGCTGTGGAATGAGCCCGCACTGGCAACCTCGCGCTGGGGTACGCTCAAGGTGGACCAGAAAAGCTTTATGACCTCGCTGCCCGGCGTATTTGCAGCAGGGGATATTGTGCGTGGGGCCAGTCTGGTCGTGTGGGCGATCAAGGATGGGCGGGAAGCCGCCCAGAGCATCCACCAGTGGATTAAGGCCGATGCAATGGCTCGTACGGCGGAGCAGGGATAATGGATATGGAACAGTTTTCGAACACTGTTTCCGCTGAAAGCGGTGAAGAGTTTCTGACGGCGTGGGACGCCAACGTGCAGGCGCTGGATGGTCTGTACGACCCGGCGGACGAGCGTGATTCCTGTGGTGTGGGCCTTGTGGCCGCACTGGACGGCAAGCGCCGGCGCGAAGTGGTGGAAGCCGGTATTGCAGCCCTGAAGGCCATCTGGCACCGCGGCGCGGTTGATGCTGACGGTAAAACGGGTGACGGCGCAGGCATTCATGTAGAAATCCCGCAGGAATTTTTTGCCGATGCCATTACCAGCACGGGTGACCGCCCGAGCGATGGCCCGATTGCCGTGGGGCAGGTGTTTCTGCCCAAGACCGATTTTGTGGCGCAGGAACAGTGCCGCCAGATTATCGAAACCCAGATTCTGGCCTTTGGTTACGGCATTTATGGCTGGCGTCAGGTGCCGATCGACACCTCCTGCATTGGTGAAAAAGCCAATGCAACCCGGCCGGAAATTGAGCAGATCCTTATCCGCAACTTGCCGGGCAAGACAGAAGAAGCGTTTGAGCGCGATCTGTACGTCATTCGCCGCCGGATAGAAAAAGCCGCCATTGCCGCGCAGGTTGACCTGTATATCTGCTCGCTCTCCTGCCGCTCGCTTATTTACAAGGGCATGTTCCTTGCCGAGCATCTGACAGAGTTCTATCCGGACCTGCTGGATGAGCGGTTTGTCAGCCGGTTTGCGATCTACCACCAGCGCTATTCCACCAACACCTTCCCCACATGGAAGCTGGCGCAGCCGTTCCGTCGCCTTGCCCATAATGGTGAAATCAACACCATTTCGGGCAACATCAACTGGATGAAAAGCCACGAAACGCGTCTGTCCCACCCGGACCTTGACCCGTGGATGGCGGATATCAAACCGCTGGTGCAGGCTGGTGGGTCGGATACGGCAACGCTGGATAACGTGTATGAACTGCTGACCTTTGCCGGGCGGGACGCGCCAGCAGCCAAGGCGCTGATGATTCCGGCCAGCGTTGGTGGCAATGCGTCCATGAAGCCCGCCCACCGGGATATGTTCACCTACTGCAACGCGGTTATGGAACCGTGGGACGGCCCCGCCGCCCTGTGCGCGACCGATGGCCGCTGGGTTGTGGCCGGGCTGGACCGCTCCGGCCTGCGCCCGCTGCGTTATACGGTGACCACGGATAACCTGCTGATTGTGGGCTCCGAAACCGGTATGGTGCGCGTGCCCGAAAACGCCATTGTCAGCCGTGGCCGCCTTGGCCCGGGCGAGATGATTGGTGTGGATCTGGACGAGGCCAAACTCTACGGCAACAGCGAACTGCTCGATGAGCTGTCCTCCCGTCAGGACTTCTCCGACTGGATCAAGCGCACCCAGAAGATCGGCCATCTTGTTCGCTCCGAGGTGACCGAGCCGGTTTACTACACGGGGGACGAACTGCGCCGCCGCCAGCTGGCTGTGGGCACCACGCTGGAAGAGCTGGAAACCCTGCTGCATCCGATGGTGGAAGATGCAAGCGAAGCCATTGGCTCCATGGGGGATGACACGCCTCTGGCCGTGCTTTCGCCCCGTTACCGTGGCCTGTCGCATTATTTCCGCCAGATGTTCAGCCAGGTGACCAACCCGCCCATCGACAGCCTGCGTGAATCGGGGGTGATGAGCCTTGCCACGCGTCTGGGTAACCTTGGCAACATTCTGGACCAGTCGGCTGAACAGTGCGACATGCTCCAGTTGCCCAGCCCTGTTCTGACGTCGGGCGAGTATGAGGCCCTGCGTGGCTTCTGCGGTACGTCTGCCAGCGTGATCGACTGCACCTTCCCCGCAAAGGACGGTGAGGCCGGTCTGCGTGAGGCCATTGCCCGTATCCGCCGCGAGGCGGAGGAAAGTGTGCGCGGCGGCTGCACCCATGTATTCCTGACGGATGAGGCCCAGTCCCCCGACCGCGCTTCCATCCCCATGATTCTGGCAACGGGTGCTGTGCATACCCATCTGGTCCGCACGTCCCTGCGTACCTTCACGTCGCTCAACGTGCGTACGTCCACGGCGCTGGATGTGCATGCCATTGCCGTGACCATTGGTGTGGGTGCCACAACGGTTAACCCGTATCTGGCGCAGGAAAGCATTGCCGACCGCCATCGCCGTGGCCTGTTTGGCAGCCGCAGCCTGCGTGAGTGCATGGAGCGCTACCGCAAGGCGGTGGACAAGGGTCTGCTCAAGATCATGTCCAAAATGGGTATTTCCATTGTGGCGTCCTACCGTGGTGGCTGCAATTTTGAAGCCGTGGGCCTGTCCCGCGCGCTTACGGCGGAGTTCTTCCCCGGTATGCCTTCGCGCATTTCCGGTATTGGTCTGTCGGGTATTGCCCGCAACACGCTCAGCTTCCACGAGCAGGCTTGGGGTTCCGCTTCCGCGCTGACCCTGCCGGTTGGCGGGCTGTACAAACTGCGCCGTAGTGGGGAGCAGCACGCATTTGATGGCGGGCTGATCCATATGCTCCAGACCGCGGTGGCAACAGACAGCTTTACCATCTACCAGCGTTATGCGGATGCCGTGCGCGCTCAGCCGCCTGTAGCCCTGCGTGACCTGCTCGACTTCCGCGAAGGGCGTACGCCTATTCCGGTGGAAGAGGTGGAAAGCATTACGCAGCTGCGCAAACGCCTGATCTCGCCTGCTATTTCGCTCGGCGCACTCAGCCCCGAAGCGCATGAAACCCTTTCCATCGCCATGAACCGGATTGGCGCAAAATCCGATTCCGGTGAGGGCGGGGAAGACCCGGCACGCGCCAAGCCACGCCCGAACGGGGATAACGCATCCTCCGCCATCAAACAGGTGGCATCTGGCCGCTTTGGGGTGACCGCGCAGTATCTGAACGACTGCCGTGAGCTGGAAATTAAAGTGGCTCAGGGTGCCAAGCCGGGTGAGGGCGGGCAGTTGCCCGGCTTCAAGGTCACCGAGCTTATTGCCAAGCTGCGCCATGCAACGCCGGGGGTCACGCTGATCTCCCCGCCGCCGCACCACGATATTTATTCCATCGAGGATCTGGCCCAGCTTATTTATGACCTTAAGCAGATCAACCCCGATGCCAGCGTAACCGTTAAACTGGTGGCCCGTTCGGGCATTGGCACCATTGCAGCAGGTGTGGCCAAGGCCAAGGCGGACGCCATTCTTATTTCCGGTCATTCCGGGGGTACGGGTGCAAGCCCGGTCAGCTCCATCAAATACGCGGGTCTGCCGTGGGAGCTGGGGCTGGCGGAAACGCATCAGGTTCTTATGCTCAACCGTCTGCGCCACCGCGTGCGCCTGCGTGCCGATGGTGGCATCAAAACCGGGCGTGATGTGGTGATCGCCGCCATGCTGGGTGCGGAAGAGTTTGGTATTGGCACAGCCAGCCTTGTGGCCATGGGCTGCATTATGGTGCGCCAGTGCCACTCCAACACCTGCCCGGTTGGCGTGTGCTCGCAGGACCCGGCCATGCGCGCCAAGTTTGAAGGCACGCCGGAAAAGGTGATCAACCTGTTCTCGTTCATTGCGGAGGATGTGCGGAACATTCTGGCCTCCCTTGGCTTCCGTACATTGAACGAGATTATCGGCCGCACGGACCTGCTGCGTCAGGTTTCCCGCGGGGCGGATTATCTGGACGATCTGGATCTGAACTCCCTGCTTTCGCAGGCAGATCCGGGGCCGTTTGCCCGTTACTGCACGCTTGAAGGCCGTAACGAGGTGCCCGACACGCTGGACGCGCAGATGATTAACGATGCCCGTCCGCTGTTCGACCACGGTGAGAAAATGCAGCTGCACTACAACGTGCAGAACACCCAGCGCGCCATTGGCACGCGCATTTCCTCGCTTATCGTGCGCCAGTTCGGCATGAAAACGCTGGCTCCGGGCCACCTGACCGTGCGCCTGCGTGGTTCGGCCGGGCAGTCCCTTGGGGCGTTTGCGGTGCAGGGCCTCAAGCTGGAAGTGCTGGGCGATGCGAACGACTACGTGGGTAAGGGCCTGTCTGGCGCGACCATTACGGTCCGTCCGTCTCCGTCCTCCACGCTGGTGTCCAACCAGAACGCCATTATTGGCAACACGGTGCTGTATGGGGCTACGGCGGGTGAGCTGTATGCCGCAGGGCAGGCAGGCGAACGCTTTGCCGTGCGTAACTCCGGCGCGACAGCGGTTATTGAAGGCTGCGGTTCCAACTGCTGCGAATACATGACCGGTGGTACCGTTGTGGTGCTGGGTGAAGTGGGCGACAACTTTGGCGCGGGCTTTACCGGCGGTATGGCCTTTGTACTGGACAGCAACGACAGCTTTACCAAGCGCATTAACCCCGAAGCCCTGCTGTGGTCCCGTGTAACGGACCCCAAATGGGCGGAAAACCTGCGCGCTCTGGTTGAGCGGCATGTGGAGGAAACAGGCTCGGCCTATGCCTCCATGCTGCTGCATAAGTGGGATGAGGTTCTGCCCCAGTTCTGGCAGATCGTGCCCCGTGACTACGCCAAAATTATTGGCTTTAGTGTGGAAGGGGAGCAGCAGGCCCGCTCAGCCTGAGCCTGCTGACCTTACCGTCTGGCGTTCCTGTGCAAAACGGGTGGGGGTTTATAGCCCCCACCCGTTTTGCCGTTCTGCTGCTTTGTCTTTGCATGTAAGGCCTCTCGCCTCTGGCGGATTTGCACGGTAGAGTGGGGGTATGGAACATACCGCGCATTTTCCCCGTTCGCTGTCACTTCCGCTTATGGCGGCGGAAGCCGGACCTGCCTCTGCCTCCGACCCAAGTGCTGCTACCCTGCCGCGCTGGGATTTGTCCGCCCTCTATGCAGGCATGGATGACCCCAAGCTGGAGGCGGATCTATCGGCCGCCACTGCGGCGTCCCAGAGCTTTGCCAAGCTGTATCAAGGCCGCCTGAGCAGCCTGAGTGGTGGGCAACTGGCGCAGGCCATGAGCGAGTTTGAGGACATAGAGGAAAAACTGGGCCGTGCAGGCTCCTATGCCTCGTTGCTGTTCGCAGCGGATTCGTCCAATGCGTCCATCAGTCGCTTCAGCCAGTCCATTAACGAGCGGCTGACCGATATTTCCACCAACCTCCTGTTCTTTGGGCTGGAACTGAACCGGCTGGAGGAGGCTGATCTTCAGGCCAAGTTGCAGGACCCCGCTCTGGCCCGTTGGCAGCCTTACCTGCGTGATGTGCGCATGTATCGCCCGCACCAGCTTGGCGATGACGTGGAAAAAGTGCTGCTGGAAAAATCCGTCACCGGCGCGCAGGCATGGTGCCGCCTGTTTGATGAGACCATAGCCGCCCTGCGGGTTACGGTGGACGGGCAGACCATGACGGTGGGCGATGCGCTTAATCGCCTGTCTGATACCGACCGCGCGGTGCGTGAGCGGGCAGGCAAGGCCGTGGGTGCGGTGTTTGAAGGCAATGTCCGCCTGTTTGCGCTCATTACCAATACGCTTGCCAAGGACAAATCCATATCTGACGGGCTGCGGCATTTTGCCCGTCCCACCTCCTCGCGCAATCTGTCCAACATGGTGGAAGATGGCGTGGTGGATGCGCTGGTCTCTGCCGTGCGGACCGATTACCCACGCCTGTCGCACCGCTATTATAGCCTTAAAGCCAAATGGATGGGGCTGGACAAGCTGGAGCACTGGGACCGCAACGCGCCCCTGCCGGGGTGTGAAGACCGCAAAATTCCATGGTCGGAAGCCAAGGATATTGTGCAAAAGGCGTATGACGGGTTTGATCCGCGCATGGGCAAGGTGATCAACACCTTCCTGACCAACCCGTGGATTGACGTTCCCCCGGCTCCGGGCAAGTCCCCCGGTGCATTTGCTCACCCCACGGTTCCTTCGGCCCACCCTTACATCTTGCTCAACTACCACGGTCGTATTCGGGATGTGATGACACTGGCGCACGAACTTGGGCACGGTGTGCATCAGGTTCTGGCGGCCAAGCAGGGCTATCTGATGTCTGACACGCCGCTCACACTGGCCGAAACGGCCAGTGTGTTTGGCGAGATGCTTACCTTCCAGTCCCTTCTGGATGCGGAAAAAGACCCCGTTCGCCGTCGCCTGCTGCTGGCTGGCAAGGTGGAGGATATGCTCAATACCGTGGTGCGCCAGATTGCGTTTTACGAATTTGAAACCCGTGTGCATGACGAGCGGAAAAAAGGCGAGCTTCTGCCCGAACGGATTGGTGAAATCTGGCGCTCCGTTCAGACCGAGAGCCTTGGCCCGGCCTTTAACTTCACACCTGATTACGACGTGTTCTGGGCTTACATCCCGCACTTCATCCATTCCCCTTTCTATGTGTATGCCTATGCATTCGGGGATTGTCTGGTGAACGCGCTGTACAAGGTGTTCAACGAAGGGGCTCCGGGTTTTCAGGACAAATACATCGCCATACTGGAAGCAGGCGGCACGCTGCGCCACAAGGAACTGCTGGCCCCCTTCGGGCTGGATGCGTCCGACCCCGGCTTCTGGCGTAAGGGGCTGGATGTGATTTCCGGCTTTATCGACCAGTTGGAGCAGGACTGAACCATGGCGCGGGACCTTGATAATTCCGGCATGTTCGGCGAATTGCGGCGGATGGTGCAGACCACCGGCACGGTGGGGGGTATTGCCGCCCGTCTGGCCGGGCATAAAATGGGCCTGCGCTCTGGTGGGGTGACCCATGCCGAGGACCTCAAGTCCGTTCTGGGAGGGCTGAAAGGCCCGTTAATGAAAGCCGCCCAGCTTCTGGCTACCATACCGGGTGCTCTGCCGGAGGAATATGCGGACGAACTGGCGCAGCTTCAGTCCAACGCACCGCCTATGGGCTGGAACTTTGTACGACGCCGCATGATGGCGGAGCTGGGAGCCGGGTGGGAGAAAAACTTCCGGGCTTTTGGTAAGGAAGCCGCCGCTGCGGCCAGCCTTGGGCAGGTGCATCAGGCCATTCTGGCCGATGGCCGCCGTGTTGCCTGCAAGCTCCAGTACCCGGATATGAACTCGGCAGTGGAGGCGGACCTCAAGCAGTTCCGCATGGCCATTGGGGTTTACCACAAGCTCGACAATGCCATCCGTCAAGATGATGTGGTGGAGGAACTGGCCGAACGCCTGCGGGAGGAGCTGGATTACCGGCGTGAGGCCGCCAATATGCGGCTCTATCACGCTATTCTGAAGGACTGCCCCGAAGTAACCGTACCGTTGCCGGTAGACGAGCTAAGTACGCGCCGCCTGCTGACCATGGAATGGGTGGTTGGCCAGAATCTGAACGCCGCTATTAAGGCTGGTCTTTCGGACGAGCAGAAAAAGAAAATTGCTCGTGCCCTGTTCCGTGGCTGGTATGTCCCCCTATACCAGTATGGTGTGGTGCATGGGGACCCGCATATGGGCAACTTCACCCTGCGTGAAGACGGTGGGCTGAACCTGCTGGACTTTGGGGCAATCCGTATTTTTCGTCCTTCGTTCATCAAGGGCAATATCGACCTGTACAACGCCCTGCGCACCAAGAACGAAGATATGGCGGCCCACGCGTACGAGGCGTGGGGCTTTAAGGACCTCTCGCGCGAGAAGGTGCGTGTGCTGAATGAATGGGCGAGCCTGCTTTACGCCCCGCTTATGGATGATCGCGAGCGCTACATTCAGGAGGAGAACAACCCGGAGCATGGGCGCGAGGTGCTGAGCCGCGTGCATGAAGGGTTGCAGAAAACGGGCGGTGTACGCCTGCCGCGCGAATTTGTGCTGGTGGACCGTTCCGCCATTGGCCTTGGTTCGGTCTTCATGCGGCTGAAGGTGAAGATGAACTGGAACGAACTGTTCCACGAAATTGTGGAAGGCTTTGATGAGCAGGCTCTGACCGACCGTCAGAACGCAGCCATTGAGGCCGCGCGCTTCCCGCCGGATGCAGGTCCGGTGCGCTAGAAAACTGGGGAAGGGAAGACGGTATAAAAGCTCCTACCCGCAAAGCCGCTGTTAAAGCAGCACAAGGATGCTTTTATACCGGTCCAACCGAAAAGGTCTGTGACAGAGGCAGGCCCGGCGCCATGGCAGGCGGACCTGCTCTCCCTTAGTAAGCCTGGTAGGCGGCAGGTTTGAGGTGGGCCTGATTATAACCCAACTGGTTTTTGTTGAGTTGGAAGCCAACCTCGAATCGATAATCAGAATCGACGTTACGCGGTGGGATCGGCAGATCAATCGTAATGACCTTGCTTGTCGTATCAAAGGTCGCAAGGTTGGGCGGGAAGGTAATGGTGTGGCGGAAGACGTGTTTGTTCACAATGCGGTCACCATGCAGCACGGCAATAAACCACGGCAGGGTCAGCGTATCGGTGGATGAGGCAGGGCCGCGCTCCACTGTAATATGTAGTACGACTCGGGTTTTCAGGTCCTTGGGACCACCGGCGGAGCAGTCCCCCTCCAGCTTGACAATGCTGGCCCGCGCCACCAGATCACGGAAGTTGGTGCTATTTCCTTTATATAGGTAATAGTCCGCTGCTTCAGATGGAATGTGCGTAATGGGGCAGGCTGGCGCAAAATCCGTCGAGCTGCTTTCTCCCCCACCACAACCGGCCAAAGCGCTTATCAGGCCCATGGCCAGTGCGCCGGAAGCGGTTATGCGGGGAAGCAGGCAGCGCAGGCGGGTAAGATCATGAGGCATGGAGTGATCCGGCATTATGGGGTGGAGGAACAAAAACGGGTGACGCACCAACCCGCCACGCCCCTGCGAGCGTGTGTTTCACGTCTTGGATGCTGCAAAACGGGTTGCATCACATGCGTCCTTTGCGTAGGCCACAACTGCCACGGCCTTTACCGGGTTTCGGGCATAGCCTGTTTTCAATATGCTTCTTCATAGCCAGTTTTCTTCTATACAGTCCGCTGCAACTTTGGGGAACACCATGCCCGATCAAACTGATACCCTTACTACCACCCAGAATGCGGATGCGCAGCACGGCCGGTCACTCAAGGTCCTTCTGGCAGGCCCTCGCGGGTTCTGTGCCGGTGTGGACCGTGCCATCCGTGTGGTGGAAGAAGCCATTCGCCGCTATGGCGCGCCGGTTTATGTGCGACACGAGATTGTTCATAACCGTACCGTCGTAGAGGAGCTGGAAGCACAGGGCGCCATCTTTGTGGAGGAACTGGACGAAGTTCCCGCAGATGGCCACGTTGTTTTTTCCGCTCATGGCGTGCCAAAAACCGTTCCGGCTGAAGCCGAGCGCCGCAATCTGCTTTATTTGGATGCAACGTGCCCGCTGGTGTCCAAGGTCCACCGCGAGGCCGAACGCCACTACGCTGGCGGTGGGCCAGAAAGCCGCCATATTCTGATGATCGGCCATGCCGGTCACCCGGAAGTGGTGGGCACAATGGGCCAGCTGCCCGCCGGTGCCGTTACCCTGATCAACGATGCGGATGAAGCCCGCAGCGTGCAGCCTGCTGACCCCAGCATGTTGGCGTTTATTACCCAGACCACCCTTTCGGTCGATGATACGGCGGAAATTGTGGACATCCTGCGTGAGCGCTTCCCGCTAATTGAGGGGCCAAAGCGTGAGGACATCTGCTACGCCACCACCAACCGTCAGGAAGCGGTTAAGACCATTGCGCCGGAATGCGATCTGGTCATTGTTATCGGTTCGCCCAACTCGTCCAACTCCCAGCGCCTGCGTGAAGTAGCGGAACGGTCGGGCGCTGCCCGTGCCCTGCTGGTGCCACGGCTGGATGCGCTGGACTGGTCGGTGCTGGAGGACGTGCGTACGCTGGGCATTACGGCCGGTGCATCTGCTCCAGAAGCTCTGGTGCAGGAAATGCTGGCCGAAATGGCCAAGCGTTACACGCTGTGCATTGAAGAGCGGATTGTGAAGGAAGAAAACGTGACGTTCCGCCTTCCTGCACCCTTGGGCTAAAGGTGGTTCATGGCCGTTTATACGGACGTTAGCGACGAGGCGCTCCGGGACTTTCTGGCAGATTTTGCCATTGGGTCCCTTGTGGCGTTCCGTGGTATTGCCGAGGGGGTTGAGAACAGCAACTTCCAGCTTCGTACAACCAGTGGGGATTTTATTCTCACATTGTACGAAAAACGGGTGAATGCTCTGGAACTCCCCTGGTTTTTGGGGCTGATGCAGCACCTTGCGCGGGAGGGCGTAACCTGCCCGCAGCCTGTGGCTGACAAACAGGGCCAGACGCTCAAAACCCTTGCGGGCCGTCCAGCGGCCATTACCACCTTTTTACCCGGTGTTTGGCCACGCACCGTGCGGAGCGAGCATTGCCGCCCGCTTGGCCGTGCTTTGGCCCAGTTGCACGCCGCCGGGCGTTCCTACGCGCCGGAGCGGCCCAATGCTCTGGGGCCGGGCGCATGGGCACCGTTACTGCAAAGCTGCGCCAATGGGGCAGATAAGGTGCAGGCAGGCCTACAGGCCGAGTTGGAGCAGGCTCTTGCCCGCATTGTGCCCGCTTGGCCGGGGCAGGGAGGTCATCCACCCCTGCCGCGGGGGCAGATCCATGCCGACCTGTTCCCCGACAACGTGTTTTTTCTGAACAACACCGTGTCGGGCCTGATTGATTTCTATTTTGCCTGCACGGATTATCTGGCCTTTGATGTGGCCATCTGCCTGAACGCATGGTGCTTCCAGCCCGATGGCGCATTCAACGTGACCTTCGCCCGGCAGATGCTGCTGGGGTATGAGGAGGTCCGTGTGCTGGAAGAGGTGGAGCGCAATGCCATGCCTGTTCTGGCGCAGGGTGCGGCCATGCGCTTTTTGCTGACCCGGCTTTATGACTGGATCCACACCCCGGCCGACGCGCTGGTAACGCCTAAAAATCCGCTGGATTACCTCAAACGGTTGCGGTTCCATCTGGCGACGCAAAGTGTGGGTGGTTATGGACTCTGAAACATCTTCCCCCAACCCAGAAAACCGGATGCATGTGGACATCTGGACCGATGGCGGGTGTAGGCCCAACCCCGGCCCGGGCGGCTGGGGCGTTCTGCTGCGCTGCAAGGGCGTTGAGCGTGAGCTTTCTGGCGGCGAGTTGGAAACAACCAACAACCGCATGGAGCTGACCGCCGCAGCCGAAGCGCTGGAAGCTCTTAAAAAGCCCTGCGTTGTTAACCTGCATACCGATAGCGAATATGTGCGGAATGGTATTACGCGCTGGCATACGGGCTGGGTGCGCCGGAACTGGCGCAATGCCGCGGGGGACCCGGTTGCAAACATGGATTTGTGGCGGCGGTTGCTGGATGCCGCCAAGCCGCACGATGTATCGTGGCATTGGGTCAAGGGCCACTCTGGTGTTCCTGAGAACGAACAGGTGGACCAGCTTGCCACACAAGCCCGTATTCGTATGGAAGAGCAGAAAGCAGGCGCGTAACTGCCTGATAAGCCGCGATGCCTGCAAGGTACTTTTCTGCAAGTCCTCTTACGCAGGCGTTCCCTGTTATGGCCTGAGCTAACGCCAGCCTTTGGGCTGGCGTTATGGTTCTGCGTCAGACTGGTAGATGTCTATATAATCTTCTGGCTCGCCCGCTTTGGTATTTTGCGGCAGGCCAATGACCCGCACGTAAATACGCGTTGAGGGTGTTCCCCCATTCATAAGCACGCTCCGTGCTGCCAGCCCGCGTGCGAGGGCCATACGGCGCGGGAGCGATGGGTCATCCGGCGCGCCGGAGCTGAAGGCATTAACCAGTGCCCGGACGTGCGGCTTGTAAGCAAGGTTCTGCCCAAAGGCCAGAATGGCCTGATGCGTCTCGGGGTTAAGGTCGGCTGATCCGGGGGCAAATGTCAGGCGCACACCACCGGGAATGGGGGTAACGGTCCCCTGTGCCTGCACCTGTACAACGGGTTGCGGCGGAATGGGGAAGGGATGCACCTCCACATCAGACGGCGCGGGGGTCAACTGAGGTTGGGATGGTGGCGCATCAGGAATAGTTGGGGCCGGAGGAGGGCGTACTGGCTGGCCTGCTGGTGGCACATTGGGCGTTTGCGCCTGCGTTGTGCTGCTGCCGGTTGCGGAAACCGGGTTGGCTGTGGGCTGGGCAACGGTTGCCGGGGCTGCCTGTGGCTGTGTGGCGGGCGCTGCCGGAACCGTAGTGGCTGGGGTTGCAGCCGCCGGTGTGGTTTTGGCTGCCGAAGGTTGTGCTGCACGTGGATGCTGTGTGGTGCGGGGGGCTGTGTGGCGGGCGCGTGGTTGTGGTGGGGTCGCCGCTGCCGGAGGTGTGCTGCCTGCCAGACTGTCCAGTGCTTCCGAGTTGGTCACAATCTGGGCATGGGCCGTGCCTGCTCCCAGCATTCCTGCGGCGCAGAGCAGAGAAAGGCGGCACGAAAGAGAGAACTTTTTTGTCATTACGGTGCAGACTAGCCCAGAAGAGGGGAAGGATAAAACGGAGTATTCCGGCAAGACGTGGCAAAAAGATACGCCATCATGCGGAGAACTGTTCTTCGGCAATACGTTCGGAGAGAGTCTGCCCCGGATCAAACAGCAGGGTTACGGTCAGGTTGCGGTCCTCGCGGACCTGAACGGATATGACATCGCGCACCTCAACCGAATCGGCCACGGCGGCCACGGGCCGTTTTTCGGATTCCATAACCGTAAAGCCAACATCGGCGGCTGAGGGCAGCAGGGCACCGCGCCAGCGGCGGGGGCGGAAGGCGCATATGGGGGTCAGCGGCAGCAGATTGCCCGAGAGCGGCACAATAGGCCCGTGGGCCGAAAGGTTGTAGGCTGTGGAACCCGCCGGTGTTGCCAGTAGCGCCCCATCGCAGATCAACTCAGGCACACGGACAAGCCCATCCACATCTATGCGCAGCTTGGCTGCCTGCCGGGTTTGGCGGAACAAGTACACATCGTTCAGCGCAAGGGCTTCATGTGTTTCGTTATGGCTTGTGGTGGCCTTCATGCGCAGGGGGTGCAGGGTGGCCGCCTGTGCGTGCAGTAGCCGGTCGGGCAGATCTTCCTCGTTCATCGGGTTCATCAGAAAACCCACAGAGCCGCAGTTCATGCCGTAAACGGGGGCAGTTAGTTGCGTTTCCAACACCACGCGCAGGGTTTCGAGCATAAAGCCATCCCCCCCGAGGCAGACAATAATTTCTGCTTCTCCGGGGTGGCAGTTGCCATAATGCGCAACCAGCCTGTCCAACTCCCCGCGCGCTTCGTGCGTGGGGGCAGCTACGAAGGCGAGCCTGCGTGGCGTCTGGGCAAAAAGGGGCTGCGTGGGGGATGTAGCGGCACTCATGCTCTGCCCTGTGGGTGGAGGAAGGAAGGCTCTGTCTTACCCCGCAAGGTCATGGTCCTGAAAGAGGGCAGGCGCATTTTTGGTCTGGAGAAAGGCCGGAGCCAGTTGAGACCCCAGTAACTCGTCATACACGCCCAGTGTTGCGTGCTGCATGGCTTCGGTCGTGTAGTGCGTCAGGACCGTCTGCCGGGCGGCGGCGCCCATGTCGGCCCGCGTGGTTTTGGGGGCGGTCAGCACGGTAAACATGGCATCGGCTAGATGCGCAGCATCGCCGGGGGGAACGCAAAGGCCAGTAACGCCATTGTCCACTGTTTCCACCGCCGCACCGTGGTGCGAGACAATAACGGGTCGGCTCATGGCCTGTGCCTCTACCACAACGCGGCCAAACGGTTCGGGGCGGAGGGATGGCACAAGCACCATAGTTGCCAGCGCCATGGCGGCGGGCATGTCATCACAATGACCGGCAAAGCGGATTCTATCGTCCAGTCCAAGCGTGTGGGCGAGGTGCGTTAGCTCCTGCACGTAGCGCCCGTCTGGCTTGTCAGACCCGGCGAATACGCAGTGCCAGTGTTGTTCTGGCAGAGCGGCTTCCAACTGGGCCAGAGCTTGCAGCACAAGGGTCTGGCCTTTCCATGCCGTTAGTCTGCCGGGCATGAGGATGATGGCCGACCCGGCCGGTACGGCCCACTGCTCGGCAAGCTGGTGCATACGCTGGCCACTTACGGCCTCTGGGCTGAACTGGCTTATGTCCGCTCCACGCGGAATAACCCGTAGGCGGCTGACGGGTACTTTGTAATCACGCTCCAGCATCCGGCCAATATGCTCACTTATGGCAATAACCCGGTCCCCACTGGCCAGCACGGAATTATACAGTTTTTTACCCGGAACGGTGTTGGCGTGCACACCATGCCATGTGGTGACAAACGATGTCCGGGTTCGCCGACATGCCATTCTGGCGGTCCACGCGGGAATGCGGGAACGGGCATGCACGATAGCAACGTTGTGCTCGGTCAGTATTCGGGCCAGCATACGGGCATTGCGGATTACATGCGCCGGGTTGCGGCTGCCACAGTCGGGGAGGGTAATATGTTCAGCCCCAAGGCTGTGCAGGAGTGGGACAAGGCGCCCACCGCTGCTGGCGACAAGTGCCCTGCCTCCAGCCTGTGTAATGGCTTCTGCCATTTCCAGGGTGCCCCGTTCAACGCCACCCTGTTGCAGGGCGGGCAGAATTTGCAAAATGACTGGAGAGCGTAAAAAACTGGCCATGTTGCCCCTATTATCACGCAAGAGGGCAAAAGTGCCATATTCTGAACAGGATATGCTCAGGCTTGACCGCTACGGACCTGAGTTTGCTATGGATGATGTATGAAAGCAGTTTTCTCTGCGCGTCGGTCCCTCCCTTGTGTGCTGGCTGGTGCTGTTGTTCTGGCCGCCTCATCTTCCATGGAGGGTGTGGCATCAGCCCATCCGCAGCAGGCGGCGGGGGGAAAAAAGCAGGTCTGGTCCGTAACCACCTGCATGGCCATGATTGGGGATGACCCCTACGGCGCACGGGATTACGCTCTGGACTGGCAGCACCATGGCGGCGGGCACGATGCCCGGCATTGCCACGCCCTTGCCCTGCTGGAAGCCGGGGATGAGGACACAGCCGCCCGCGAACTGGATGAGCTGGCACACCAGACCGCACAAAAAGGGGACAGTATTCCCCCCTCCCTGCGTGCGACAATGGAGGAAGAGGCCGCCGAGGCGTGGCTTTCCGCCGGGGTGCCAGCCAAAGCGCAGGCCAGTGCGGATTTTGGCCTGTCGATCCAACCGTATGATCAGGCATTGCTGGTCACCCGAGCCCGGAGTGTGCTGGCGCAGAACAGGGCCGATCTGGCAGAGCAGGAGCTGACAGCCCTTGTGGCTCGCCAGCCCAACGCAGCCCCGGAGGCCTATGTGCTGCTGGCGGAAGCCGAGCGTAAAATGGGGCGGCTGGACCTTGCCATGCAGCACGTAACGCACGCTCTGGCTGTTGCGCCCGACTGCGCGGCGGCTCTGCTGGAACGCGGCATTATCCGCGAGCGCAAGGGCGATGCCGCAGGTGCGCAGCAGGACTGGCAGCAGGTGCTGGATCTGGCCCCCGATAGCCATGAGGCGGATCTGGCGCGGCAGGATCTGGCCGTTATGGCGGCAGACCCCGATTCTCCATGAGGGGTGCGCAGGAACCGGCGCGTATTCTGGTCATCCGGCTGGGAGCGCTGGGGGATTTTGTGCAGAGTTTTGGCCCGTTCGAGGCCATAAGGCGCGCGCACCCCAAGGCGCACATTACGTTGCTGACAACCAAGTCATTTGTGGCGCTGGCACGCCTTGCTCCGTGGTTTGACAATGTAGAGGTGGATACCCGCCCCAAGTGGACGGACCTTGCTGGCGTGCTGGCGGTGCGCCGTAAGCTGCGTGGGTATGACCGGGTGTATGACCTGCAAACATCAGGCCGCACGGCACGGTATTTCTGGCTTGCGGGCAGGCCAGTCTGGTCGGGACATGTGGCTGCGGCCCAGTTGCCCCATGCCAACCCGTGGCGCAACATCATGCACACCCGCCCTCGCCAGCGTGACCAGTTGCGTATGGCCGGTGTGGCTACGGTGGAGCGGCCCGACCTTTCGTGGCTGGAGGCGGCGGGGCCACGTCTGCCTCAGCCTTACGCCCTGCTGGTGCCCGGTGCGGCTCCGCACCGTCCGGCCAAACGGTGGCCCGCGCACCATTATGGCCAGTTGGCGGCGCGCCTTGTTGCACGCGGGATTACCCCGGTTGTTGTTGGCAGTGCGGAGGATAAACCTCTGGCGGCGGAAATTCTGCACCATTGCCCACAGGCGCAGGATCTGACCGGGCAGACCAGCCTGCCGGACGTGGCAGGCCTTGCCGCGCGGGCATGGGGTGCAGTGGGGAATGATACCGGCCCCATGCACATGGCGGCGGAAATGGGGTGCCGGTGTCTGGTCCTGTTTTCACGCGAGAGTACGCCTGCCCGTACCGCCCCTTTGGGGTACAGGCCGGGGCAGGTGGAGGTGCTCTGGGTGCGTGATCTTGCATTCCTTTCGGTCCAGAGGGTTGCAGCCGCGCTCTGGTAGCGCCATTAAACAGTCTTTGTATTTATTCTCCCTTCCTTTTGGAGCTTGCACCCATGCCCGCTATCACTCTGCCTGACGGTTCTGTTCGTAGTTTTGACGGGCCAGTCACGGGCACGACGGTGGCGGAATCCATTGGTGCCGGGCTGGCCAAGGCGGCACTGGCCATGGAAGTGGATGGTCAGCTGAGCGATATTCGCCAGACCATCAAGCAGGACGCCAAGATCCGCTTCATTACCAAAAAAGACCCGGAATCGCTGGAGTTGATCCGCCATGATGCGGCCCATGTGCTGGCGGAAGCCGTGCAGGAGCTGTTCCCCGGCACGCAGGTCACCATCGGGCCGTCCATCGAACACGGGTTCTATTACGACTTTTTTCGTGCCGAACCGTTCACGCCGGAAGACTTTGCTGCGATCGAAGCCAAGATGAAGGAGATCGTGGCCAGAGCGGAACCGTTTGAGCGGGAAGTCTGGCAGCGGGATGCGGCGATTGCGTTTTTTGAAGAGCGCGGCGAATCGTTCAAGGCCGAACTGATCCGCGATCTGCCGGAAACGGAAGAAATTTCTATTTACCGTCAGGGTAAATGGCTGGACCTTTGTCGTGGCCCGCATCTGCGGACCACCAAGGATGTGGGAACCGCCTTCAAACTCATGAAGGTGGCCGGTGCATACTGGCGTGGGGACCATCGCAACCCCATGCTGACCCGCGTGTACGGCACGGCATGGCGCGACCAGAAGGAACTGGACGCATACTTGCACCAGCTTGAAGAAGCCGAAAAGCGCGACCACCGCCGCATCGGGCGGGAGATGGGTCTGTTCCATTTTCAGGAAGAAGCAGTCGGGCAGGTGTTCTGGCACGCCAAGGGCTGGCGCGTTTACTCCGTGTTGCAGGACTATATGCGCCGCGCACAGACCCGCCACGGGTATCAGGAAGTGCGGACCCCGCAGCTTGTGGACCGTGGGCTGTGGGAGGCATCGGGCCACTGGGATAAATACCGCCACCACATGTTTGTGGCCACGGTGGAGGACGAGGATAAAACCCTAGCCCTCAAGCCCATGAACTGCCCATGCCATGTGCAGATTTTCCGCCACGGCCTGCGCTCCTACCGCGAACTGCCGCTGCGTATGGCCGAGTTTGGGGCCTGCCACCGTTACGAACCCTCAGGCGCACTGCACGGGCTTATGCGCGTGCGCGGCTTTACGCAGGATGATGCGCATATCTTCTGCACCGAGGACCAGATTGCGGATGAAACCGTACAGTTCGTGCAGATGCTGCATGAAGTGTATCAGGACCTCGGGTTCGAGCATGTGCGCGTCAAGTTTGCAGACCGCCCCGAACAGCGTGCAGGCAGCGAGGCTGTGTGGGACAAGGCGGAAGCCGCGCTTAAGGAAGCCTGCACCGTTGCGGGCGTAGAGTATGAATATAACCCGGGTGAGGGGGCATTCTACGGTCCCAAGCTCGAATTCGTACTGCGTGACGCCATCGGCCGTGACTGGCAGTGCGGCACTTTGCAGGTGGACCTTGTGCTGCCCGAACGGCTGGATGCCAGCTATGTGGGCGAGGACTCGGCCAAGCATCGCCCGGTTATGCTGCACCGCGCCATTCTGGGGTCTTTCGAGCGGTTCCTTGGTATTCTGATCGAGCAGCACGCGGGCCGCTTCCCGCTGTGGCTTGCCTCCGTGCAGGTTGTTGTGGCCTCTATTGTGAGTGACGCCGCACCCTATGCGCAGGAAGTCGCTGCAACCCTGCGTAATGCCGGTCTGATGGTTGAAGCCGACGTGCGGAATGACAAGATTAACGCCAAAGTGCGCGAGCACAGTGTTGGGCGTGTGCCGGTTATTCTGGTTGTTGGACGGCGCGAGGCGGAGGAAGGTACCGTAGCCATGCGCCGCCTTGGCTCGCAGGCACAGGAGGTGTTGACGGTGGATGAGGCATTGGCCCGTTTGAGCCTTGAAGCAACGCCTCCGGATTTGCGCAAAAAAGCGTGAAGCTGGATGGGTTTTTGTGGCAATGCTGCAATGCCCCTGATTTATTGCATGGACCGCTTGATAAACAGCGGAGAATTGCGCACATACTAATGGCAGGCAGGAGCACCGGGTTGCGGTGCCTCTGTTTGTTTTGAAATGAATAACAGGAGCCGACCATAGTCAGATCCCCTTACCCCGCGGCGCCCAGCAAAGAAGGGCCGCGTGTGAATGAAGAAATTCGTGTGCCGCAGGTTCGCCTGATTGATGAAACAGGTGAGATGGCGGGCGTTATGTCCGTGCGCGATGCACTTGCCCGTGCCTATGGTGTTGGGCTGGACCTGCTGGAAATAAGTCCTAATGCTGAGCCGCCAGTTGTAAAAATTCTGGACTACGGCAAGTTCAAGTACGAACAGCAGAAAAAGCGCAACGAAGCCAAGAAGAAACAGAAAGTTATTGAGATCAAGGAAGTCAAGGTTCGTCCGAATATCGACGAAAATGACTACCAGGTTAAAATGCGGTCTGTAAAAAGCTTTATTGGTGACGGGGACAAGGTCAAGGTCACACTGCGTTTCCGTGGGCGCGAAATGGCGCATCAGGAACTGGGGATCAAGGTCCTGGAACGGATTCGGACGGAAATTGATGAACTGGCCAAGGTGGAGCAGATGCCCCGCCTTGAAAACCGCCAGATGATTATGGTGCTGGCTCCGCGCTAAGTAGCGTGTCCATCAGGACAGATTAAAAAAACCGCCCGGGGGTGACCTCGGGCGGTTTTTTTATTGTTGTGCGTACAACCCTGCATAGAAGGCTGGTGCCGTTCTGAGGCTCGTTCTCAGGGGGAGAGGAGCACAGTGGCGCGTAGGTCAGCGCGTACGGTCTGGTTTTCTGCCGTGCTGGATGGGCTAATCCCAATCGAATCGCTCGGAGCGGCCGCTGCACGCAGCATCATGGGCATGGGATGCGGGTAGGCTGTGTCGGACACGCTGACCTGTGTAAAGCGGGCTACGTGCAGGCCAAGTGCGCTGGCCAGTGTGTCGGCCTGTTTTTTAAGTTCCACGACGGCCTTTTTTTCGGCTTCCAAAAACAGGGCCTGACGTTTTTCGTCCGAGAGGGACCAACTCAACCCTTCCAGAATAAGGCCCTGTGCTTGCAACTGGCCTGCCAGTGGTAAAAGGTTTTTACCATCTGTGGCGGACAAGCTCAGGCTCTGGCTGGCTGTCCAGTAAGGTTTGGCTTTGTCTGGCCGGTTTTCATAAACGGAATATTGCAGCACGGCGGCTTTGATGTCCGCATTTTTGGCGGCTTCATCCGTCGCTTTTTTAACCAGAGCGTTCACGCTTGTCTGGGCGGATGCGGCGTTCTGGTTCTGACTTCCCACTCGGAAGCTGGCGCTCAGCTTGTCAGGTGGTGCCTGCGTGGTGCCCGTGGCGTGGATTTCCAACCGGGTAAAGGAGTCCGCATTGCTTTCCGCGTGGGCTGTCGTGGCGTGGGTCAGCCCCGTCACGCTGGAGGTCATGGCCAGTGCCAGCAGGCTTGCGGACCGGAAGGATAAGTGGACAGTCACGATGGTGCTCCTGTTGCATTCATTAAGGCGCGACGCAGACGTATAAGCCCAGAGCGGACATGCCCTTGTTTGCAAAGGGTCATGCCATCTGTTTTCAGGCTGGTAACGGCTGGAGACGTCTCCATGTCCGAATAGGAATCTACCAAATGGGCAAGTTCAAGGCAGAAGGAGAGGCTGTCAGATGTGACAATGACAGGAGCAGACGAGGACGTTCCCTGAAACAAGGGCCAGCGAATGGGCAACGCGGTTGGCAGGGGTTCGTTACTGGCAAGAGTAACAGAACCACCGGTAACAACACCCCCTAAGGCCAGGGTCAGAGCAAGAGGCAAGCAGAGCTTCATGAGATGACTAAGAAACGTAATTGCGTGTTATTTCAACAAAACTATCTGCTTCAAACGATCTATTAACGTTAATAGTTTTAAGTCATCATTGTGACATTACGTATATTTTAAGTTCCATCTGGAAAATCATGTATGGCAGGCACGTCTATAGTGACGGCAAGACCGGGATTGTTGTGGCTCAGGCGCAGGGTTCCGCCATGCAGTTCCACAATGGCCTGTACAAGGGCCAGTCCAAGGCCGGAACCGGGGGTATTGCGTGCGCGCTCCGCCCGAAAAAAACGTTCCGATGCGCGCGCAATATCCGCGCTGTTCATGCCAATGCCGCAATCCACTACTTGGATGCGAATAAGGGCGCTCTGCTCTCCCTCATTGGTTTTGCTTGCAGGGCATTCCTGCGCGCTCAGGCGGATGGAACCGTGGGGAGGGGAGAACTTGATGGCATTGTCCAGAATATTGGCCAAAGCCTGCTGGAACATGGCCTGATCGCCCCAGAACGGCAGGTGGTCGGGCAGGTCGGTCAGCAGCTTCAGTTCTTGCTCGTCTGCCACGGCTTCGTACAGTTCAGCCATGTCACGCAGGGTCGTGACCAAATCGAACGTGGCAAAGGCCGAGCGGCGGGCACCGGCCTCAATCTGGGCAATGCGCAGCAGGGCTTCGCAAATGCCGGTCACGTTATCCAGATTACTGACGGCTTGATCTATGGCGGCGCGGAGTTCCTGCTCGTTGGTGGCGTGGGTGGAGGCGTCCTCCAGTTCGGCACGGGCGCGGGCAATGGGTGTACGCAGGTCATGTGCAATGGAGTTGGAAACCTGCTTGACGCCATCCATCAGCCGGGTGATCCGGTCCAGCATCTGGTTTATGGTCAGGGCGACATCGTCCAACTCGTCCCCCGTGCCAGAAACAGGGATGCGACGGGTCATATCGCCCTGTGTAATGGCCAGTGTCGTGCGGTTAATGGAATGGATGATGCGCCTGAACAGGGTGCGCACCACCCAGCCCCCGCCAATGGCCAGCAGGCCGACCATAACGCAGGTCCAGACCATGGCGTCAGTCAACATCCGCTGGATCTGGGTTCGGGCACTTATGTCGCGCCCAATCAGCAGGCGGTAGTCGCCATCCAGTGTCCATATGCGCACTTGGGCGAGCTTGAGCTGCCCGTCGCGCAGGACGGGCAGGCGCTGCCAGTTTATGGAGTTTTTAAGCCGTACAGGCCAGTGGGCAAGGTTGCCCGCCAGCAGTTTGCCATCCGGCGCGCTCAACAGATAAAGGGCGTTATCGTCTATATCCTGCGCAAGCCTGTTGTTAATCAGGTCTTCTAAGCCGGGAGCGCCCTCGCGCGTCCACTCGGTCAGCAAGGCGTGGGCATCAAGCGCTATGGAATGGCGAACGCGCTGGTCAAGCAGACCAACAGTGCCCCACCATACAAAAAACAGGAACAGTATGGCGGAGCTGATGAACAGAACGCTGTAAACAATGCCAAAACGAAGACTAACGGATTGTATGAGGGCCTTACGAAAGCTGGCCTGCATAAACCGTTGGAGCTTGCTCATTCCTGCAGCATGTAACCGGCGTTGCGTATGGTGTGCACCAGAGCGCGGTCAAACGGTTTGTCTATTTTTTGGCGCAGACGAGAAATATGGACGTCAATGACGTTGGTCTGCGGGTCAAAGTGGTAGTCCCACACGCCTTCCAGCAGCATGGTGCGGGTTACAACTTGCCCGGTATGCCGCATTAAAAATTCCAGAAGGCGGAATTCACGCGGTTGCAGGTCAATTTTCTGCCCACCTCTGCGGACCGAGCGGGAGAGCAGGTCAATCTCCAGATCGCCCACGCTCAGCTTGGTCAGCGGCTGGGCCTCGTTCCGGTTGCGGCGGACAAGGGCTTCCAGCCGGGCCTGTAGCTCGGAAAAGGAGAAAGGCTTGGTAACGTAGTCATCCCCGCCAGCTTTCAGGCCCGCCACCTTTTCATCCACATCCGCCAGAGCGGACAGCAGAAGCACCGGGGTCAGGTTTCCTTCGCGGCGCAGGGTTTCCAGAATATGGAGCCCCTCCACTCCGCCGGGTAACATGCGGTCAAGGATGATCACATCGAACTTGTCCTGGCAGGCGAGCGAGAGCCCCTGCTTGCCGTCTGCTGCCTGTTCTACCAGATGCCCAGCTTCTGACAGACCTTTGGCGACAAAATTACGGACCGTTTGATCATCTTCTATAAGAAGAACACGCATAGACAGACCTCGAATTACCCAAACGGATTACCAAATTCTTACAAGAAATATATGTTCTTGTCACGGGTTTGTGCGGAAATGTTTCATATACGGTCTGTTTCGGCTAGGGGTTTTGTCAGGGAATCGAGAATTGCCAGCAAAACCGCCGTGAGAGGCGAGGCAAAAATCAGTCCGGGAAAGCCCAGAATAGCCCCAAACAGGGTCTGGGAGAGAACGGTCAGTGCTGGTGGCATCTGGACTGCATGGCGCTGGATGACCGGGGCCAGCACGTTCCCTTCAAAAAACTGGATCACGCTGTACAGCACCGCCACCATAATGGTCTCCCGCGTACCAAGGGAGAGGGCAAGCAGCAGGGCAGGTACGGCACCCATAATTGCCCCGATATAGGGAATGAAATTACACATCCCCGCCAGCACACCCAACGCCAGAGCCAGAGGAACGCCAATAAACCACAAACCAATGCCTGAGAGCGTGCCAACCACCAGCATGTCCAGCGACTGCCCGGCAACCCATGCCCACAGGGTCTGCCCCGCGCGTAGCAGCAACTGGCGAATAATCGGCCGCCGCTCCTCGGGCACAAGGCGCAGCAGGCCATTGGCGTACGTAGCCGGAGACATGGCAAAATACAGCCCGGCAATGAGGATGACGACAAGCGTGCCAATAGCGCCAAAGGCGGACCCCAGAATACCAGTCATGGACCCGGCAATGCGGGAGCCGAGCGAGGCAAGGCTGCTGTCCCCGCCAGTATGGTGGCCCCCAAGGGAGGCGGGCAGATAGCTCAGAATCATCTGGCCGGTAGGCGAACCCTGCAAGTTGTCACGCAGGGCGGCCTCCTGCTGGCGCAGGGCTTCCTGCAGACGAATTGCCTCGCTGACAATGGACGGGCCACTGTTCCACACAAGGAGTCCGGCGCTGGACAAAAGAGCCAGAACGACAATGGAGAGCGCCCACCCGTGCGATAGCCCCAGATGGCGGCGCAGAATGTTGGACAGGCCATACAGCACCACCGCGCACAGCACGGAGGCAAAAATAACCATCATCACATCGCCCAAGAGCCAGATCAGCAGGCCAAAGCTGACGGCGCCAATGGTCAGGCGCAAAATGCGGGCAATATGTTCAGGCCCAAAAATGGGAGAATCCTGCGGGGTTGCCGGAGGCCGAGGAGGACTGCTGTCAGATGGCATGCAAGAAAACACTTTCAGGATCAGGAGAGGCTGTGTAACGGCTGTCCGTTCGTTGCTCTCACACTACTACATTACTTTTTTGTGTATTCTTATCCATTTGTACGTGGATGTGAGAAGAAATTTCTTTGACGTTTTTCAGGAGTGCAAACGGACATGTCTGGCGGGAACGACGGCGGGTTGGCTGCCGCCTCCAAGGCTCTTCTCGCTCTGGCGGTGGGGACTTTTGCCATAGGCACGGGGGAATTTGCAGCAATGGGGCTGCTGCCCCAGATGGCGGATAGCCTTCATGCCAGTATTCCGCGCACGGGGGAGGCCATCTCGGCCTATGCTCTGGGCGTGGTGGTCGGGGCGCCTCTGGTGTCGATCATGGCGGCGCAGGTGTCCCGCAGGCAGTTGCTTATTGTGCTTATGGCATGGTTTGCCGCGGCCAATGCGTTAGGCACTCTGGCGGGATCGCTGGGTATGCTTGACCTGGCGCGGTTTATCACGGGTCTGCCTCACGGTTCCTTCATGGGGGTTGCAGCACTGGTGGCGGCCGGGTTGGTGGACCGGGGGTATAGAGGGCGTGCCGTCGGGCGCGTGTTTGCCGGGTTGACCATAGCCAATGTGGTGGGCGCACCCTTTGCAACCTATGCCGGTTCTTACTTTGGCTGGCGTTTGTCCTACCTTTTTATTGGTGTGATCGGGGCCATATGCTGCCTTATGGTGCTGGCCTGGGTGCCTTATGACCCGCCCAACAGGGCGCGTTCGGCCTTGTCCGAACTGGGGGCGTTTTCGCGCAAGCAGGTCTGGTACGTTATGGGCACCGTGGCGTTCGGCTGTGGTGGCATGTTCTGCGTGTACACCTATTTTTCCGTTACATTGCAGGATGTTACTCATGTTCCGCTTTGGGGGGTGCCGCTTTTTCAGGCCCTTTGGGGTGTGGGCATGTGTGTGGGCGCATGGGGTGGCGGTTACCTGATGGACCGAAACCTTAAATGGGCCACCATTATTGCCTTCCTGTGGAATGCGGTGGCTCTGGGCCTGTTTGCGCTTGTGGCGCACACAGTATGGCTGACCGCTCTTGCTGTTTTTATGCTGGGTGGGGGGATTGCCCTTGGTCCGGCCATGCAGGTCCGTCTGATGGACGTAGCGGCGGATGCGCAAACGCTTGCGGCCTCCATGAACCACGCGGCCTTCAACTTTGCCAACGCCATTGGCGCATGGCTGGGTGGGGTGGTGCTGGCTATGGGGTTCGGGCTGGAGTCTACAGGCTGGGCCGGTATGGGGCTCTCGCTCATTGGGCTGCTGCTTTTTCTGCTCTCGCTACATGTGGAGGAGCGGGACGCCAGAAAAGCCAGTCTGTCTGCCTGACGGGGTATAGGCCCAAGGCCCCCTGTTTTTATATGCAGGGTGGCCTTGGGGAACTGCTTTTGGGGTGGGAATATTCAGGAGGCGCTGGTTTCGGCCTCTTCCATTTCCGCCTCTGCGGTCAGCCAGCGTTCTTCCGCTTCGGCCTCTTCCTTGGCAATGGCGGCCAGTCGCGTGTTTAGGCGTGTGACTTCCGCAGCCTTGCCCTCGGCATACAGGGCGGGGTCGGCCAGTGCGGCTTCCAGCTTTGTGCGTTCGGTTGCCAGCTTGGCCAGTTTGGCTTCCGCATCTTTAATAATCTTGCGGAGGGGGGCAAGCGCCTTGCGGGCTTCGGCCCGGTCTCGCCGTTCGTCCTTGCGGCTTTGCTGGGCGGTATTGTCCTGCTTGGGGCGGTTGGTTGCCCGGTTCCGCTCAAGTAGCCATGTGCGGTATTCGCCCATGTCCCCTTCAAACGGCACCACCTGACCATCCGCCACCAGCCACAGCCTGTCTGCCACCAGTTCCACCAGATGTGGGTCATGGCTAATCAGCACCACCGCTCCTTCAAAGTCTGCCAGAGCGCGGATCAGCGCATCACGCGCATCAAGGTCGAGGTGGTTGGTCGGTTCGTCCAGAATAAGCAGTTGTGGCGCATCCCGCGTGGCCAGAGCCAGCAGAAGGCGGGCTTTTTCTCCGCCGGACAGGTCCTTTACAGCTGTTTCCGCCCTGTCCGCATCCAGCCCGAAGCGGGCAAGCTGGGCGCGGACTTCCGATGGTGTGGCTTTGGGGAGGGCACGCGCCATATGGTCAATGGGTGTTTGCTCAAGGCGTAACTCCTCGGCCTGATGCTGGGCAAAATATCCCACTTTCAGGCGTGGGTTGCGCTCCACATCACCACTTAGCGCTGCAAGCCGCCCTGCAATCAGCTTGGCCAGAGTGGACTTGCCGTTGCCGTTTGCACCCAGCAGGGCAATGCGGCTTTCCATATCCAGCCGGAATGAGAGGTTGCTGAGCACCGGCTTGCCCTCATACCCCACACTGGCGCGGTTGACGGTCAGAATAGGGGGCGGAAGCTGCTCCGGTTCGGGGAAGGCAAAATGTGTGGCGGCGTCTTCCACCACGGCGTCAATAACGGGAAGTTTTTCTAGCGCTTTCAGGCGGGCCTGTGCCTGTTTGGCCTTGGTCGCCTTGGCGCGGAAGCGGTCCACAAAGGACTGCATGTGTGCCCGCCGGGCGGCAATTTTTTCGGCCTGACGGGTTTGTTGCAAAGCCTGTTCTGTACGGATTCGTACAAAATTTTCGTATCCGCCGGGGGTCAGGCTCAGCTTGCCACGTGCCAGATGGGCAATGGCATCCACGCAGGAATCCAGTAGTCCCCGATCATGGCTGACAATGAGCGCCGCTCCGGCGAATCGGCGTAGCCAGTCTTCCAGCCACAGTGTGGCCTCAAGGTCCAGATGGTTGGTCGGTTCGTCCAGTAGCAGCAGGTCGGGTTCTAAAAACAGCGCCGTGGCCAGCGAGACACGCATTCGCCACCCGCCAGAAAAGTCGGATACAGGGCGTTCCTGCGCCTCTGCACTAAAGCCCAGCCCCGCCAGCACGGTGCCTGCACGGGCGGGTGCGCTGTCTGCCCCAATAGCGCGCAGGCGTTCGTGTATTTCGCCCAGTCGCATGGGGTCTGTGGCCTGTTCGGCCTCGGCCATAAGGGCCGTGCGTTCGGTATCTCCCGCCAGAACGGTTTGCAACAGGCTGGCCCCGTCCGCCGGGGCTTCCTGTTTAACGCGCGCCATACGTGCGCGGGACGAAAGGCGGATGTCTCCCCCCGTCGGGCGCAATATCCCCCGCAATGGCGGCCAGCAGGGTGGACTTGCCAGCACCATTGCGCCCAACCAGCCCCACCTTGCGGCCGGGGTCTATGGAAAGGTTCGCCTGGTCCAGCAGAACACGGCCAGCCATACGCAGGCTAAGGTTGGAGATGACAAGCAGGCTCAACGCAACTCTCGTTTCTTCTGGAATTGTTCATTACATTCTGTGTGGTACCTACCAGCCAGCGCCGATATGCTCTAGATGGAAACGCTGAACGTTCGCCAGAGCAAGGCGGATATCTGCGTTTCTATCTAAGGAGGGCCTTATGGCTAAAGAACGTACTCTTTCCATTATCAAGCCGGATGCAACCCGTCGCAACCTGACCGGCAAGATCAACGCCGTGTTTGAAGATGCAGGCTTGCGCATTGTCGCCCAGAAGCGCGTGCAGCTTTCCCACGCTGTGGCTGGCGCTTTTTATGCCGTGCACAAGGAACGCCCTTTTTATAACGATCTCGTGTCCTTCATGATCTCCGGCCCGGTTGTGGTGCAGGTGCTTGAAGGCGAAAACGCTGTTGCCAAAAACCGTGAAGTCATGGGCGCAACCGACCCCAAAAAGGCCGAAGCCCACACCATTCGCGCCCAGTTTGCTGAAAGCATTGAAGCAAACTCCGTGCATGGTTCCGACAGCGCAGAGAACGCAGCAAACGAAATCCGCTTCTTCTTTGCAGAAACGGAAATCCTGCCCTAATTCTGGTAGGTCACACCCCGGCGTTGTGCCCTGTGCATACGTCGGGGCCGCCAGAATGGCGGTAAAGCCCAAGGTAAACGTCTTGCGCATGGGAGATACCCGGCGGCAAGGGTAGGGCAAGATAATTCTATTTCTTATATAATCGTTTCTTATGCTTTAGCGTTATGGGTACAGAGTGGGATGCTGTTCGCGTTCCCGGCCCGCAGTAGGCAGAAAGGAATGTCATGAAAGTTCTGGCGGTTCATCCCAGCGCCCTGATGTACACCAAGGTTTTCCTGCGGCTGGAGCCGTTGGGGCTGGAGCTGGTGGCAGGCGCTGCGCGGAATGCCGGACATGATGTGCGGATTATCGACCTTCAGGCTGAAACGCACGAAGACTACTGGAAGCTGGTAGAGGAATTCCAGCCCGATGCCGTGTGTTTTTCCGGTAGTTATCTGGCCAATGTCCCCGAAATCCTCGATCTGTGCCGTGCAACCCGTTACCGGTTCCCGAAGGTTTTCCAGTTTATTGGTGGTCACTCCGTCTCGTTCATCGCAAAGGATGTGCTGGAACTTTCCGAAGGGTCAGTAAACTGCATCCTTAAAGGTGAGGGCGATGCAACGGTCGGCCTGCTGCTGGATGCGGTGCAGAATGGCACCGATATTCTGCAGGTGCCCGGCACCGTAACGCTGGATGGGGAAGGCCCGCCGCCCATTTTTGTTAAATCGCTGGATGAGGTCCGCCCCGCGCGTGACCTGCTGCGCCACCGCAACAAATACTTTATTGGCACGCTGGACCCGGCGGCATCCATTGAATTCGCCCGTGGCTGCCCGTGGGACTGCACGTTCTGCTCGGCGTGGACCTTTTATGGTCGCTCTTACCGCACCGCCAGCCCGCAGGTTATTGCGGATGAGCTGGAGGAAATTAAGGAACCCGGCATCTTTATTGTGGATGACGTGGCCTTTGTGCACGAAGAGCATGGCATGGCCATTGCCAACGAAATTAAAAAGCGCGGGATTAAAAAAGAATACTATCTGGAAACCCGCGCCGACGTGCTGCTGCGTAACAAGGAAGTGTTTAAGGTCTGGAGCGAAATCGGTCTGTCCTACATCTTCATCGGGATGGAAGCGGTGGATGAGGAAGGGCTCAAGCAGTTCCGTAAGCGCGTCTCACTCGATAAAAACTTTGAAGCGCTGGAATACGCCCGCTCACTGGGGCTGATTGTGGCCATCAATATTATTGCTGACCCGTCTTGGGATCGTGCGCGGTTTGAAGCCGTGCGCCAGTGGTGCCTGGAAATTCCGGATATTGTGAACATTTCCGTTACCACCCCTTATCCGGGGACGGAAATCTGGCACAAGGAAGCGCGCCGTCTGACCACGCGCGATTACCGCCTGTTTGACATCCAGCACGCCGTGCTGCCGACCACGTTGCCTTTGCCTGAGTTCTATGAAGAACTGGTCAAGACCCAGCAGGTGCTGAACACCAAGCACATGGGCTGGCAGGCGCTTAAGGACACAGCAGGCATTGCGGTTAATCTGCTGAAAAATGGCCAGACCAACTTTGTAAAAATGCTGTGGAAGTTCAACTCGGTGTTCAACCCCGAACTTCAGCTTGCCGACCATCAGCGCCCTGCACGTTACCTTATGCCGATGCAGCCGGATGCCGTGGACAAGATTGACCGCAAGGACCTGTACGTACACGGGCCGGGTGGGCGTAAAACCCGTGCGCTGGATGATGCGACCGAAACCTTTGTGGACAAGACCCGCATGGGGGAAGAGGCCTAAAATTCAGGCCTTATTGGACCTGAGCATGTGTGCCCCACATGTTCAGGTTGCACCACGCAGCCCTCATCGAGCTTGAGGCTAGGGTGCCGCTGGTGGTGCAAAAGCAAAAGACTGCGGCGTGTAGGTTTCCACAACAAGGCTGAATGGTGTGCCCTCATGGGTGCGCAACAGCGCAATATGTCGGAACAGATGAGCAGGAAGGGCGAGTAATTCTTCCGCCTGCTCCTGGTTCTGGCAGTATGGCTGCATTTCCCATAATTCTGGCAGAGGCGACCATAGGGTTTCGCGTCGGATAAGCTGGCGGGTAAACCGCAGGGGGGAGACGACACGCCCAAAAGGGGTGTCGGTCTGCTCCAGCGCTTCGGTCATGGTTTTGGTTAGTCGTTGCGGTACAAACCAGTTTTCGGCTTCCGAATAAGTGCGACCTTGGTTGACTAAGCGGATCTTACGGTAATTTAGAGCGGTATGGGGCGTTGGCAGGTCCAGCGCTGCGGCCATATCTGGCGGGCAGATGCGCTGTGCATCCGGCTCCCGCTCTGCGCGCAAGGTCTCCTGCTTGCCAAGCAGTTTGTGGTCTCGCAGCCAGCGTTCCAGCGTTTGGGTGGCACTGCTTTCAGCCAGCAGGTGGTTTTCCATCTGATTAATCAGGCTGGCCAGCATCAGCCGGTGCAAAAAGCTGTTTTGCCACGATGGTGTTGGCAGTTCTGAAGATGGCAGGTTTTGCGCAAAGTCGGACATATGGGCCTTATATCATGCTTTGCGGCAGACATGGCGGGCACATCATTGTTTCGCATCAGAGCCGACTTGCGTTATGGAATAATCAGAATGACGTGTAAAAACGCCATATATGGAATTTGACAAAAAGGATGCAGACGCAATGAGCCAGACGACAGCAAGCTTTATGGTCGAAGGAATGACATGCGATGGTTGTGTTTCGTCCGTAAAACGTGCGCTGGCCGCAATTGACGGTGTAGATGGTACGGATGTCAATCTGGCAAATGGCGAGGTTAAGGTAACGTACGACCCCGCGCGTGTTGGTGTTTCTTCCCTGCGTGACGCCATTCGTGGTGCAGGTTACGAAGTCAGCTAAATCCGGTCGAGGCGTGTCATGCAGCCAGCGGAAAGGGGGCGTGACCTGCGCTCTCTGGTTGTGGGCTGGCAGGCGTGGCACCATGAGGGTACCGGAGCAACCGGTGGCATAAAGCCCGCTCAACAGGCGGCAACAAAGGTAAGCTGGTCCGTGACGCAGAAAACAAACAAATTGGCTCTGGGGGTTATGGCGGCGGGGGGCTTCCTGCTGGCCGGGTGTTCGTCCGAAATTGGGCGGGTACCCTTGGTGGATACGGATGTATCCTGCCTGCATAAGCAGATGGCTGGTCCCATGTTCCTGAGTTTTCCGCTGGCAGCCAATACCTGCCAGCGTATGAGCAATGGCGGGTTTGTGCTGGGGGAGAGCAAGGCAAAACCCCTGCCGCTTAACCTGAAGAACGCGCCCGACCTGCAAAAACTGGCGGATGAATACGGCTACAGCTACACCCGCTAAACCGGCATGGTGGAGGGGTTATCCCTCCAGCTCTGCATCCCAGTACAGGTAATCGCGCCAGCTTTTGTGCAGGTAGTTGGGGGGGAAGGCGCGTCCGTTCTCCTGCAACTCCCATGATGTGGGGCGCACGGGGGTGCGGCGGGGCAACATGCCAATATGGTGGGGCATATGCGGACCTTTGCGCAGGTTGCAGCAGCCGCAGGCGGTTACAACGTTCTCCCAGCTTGTGCGTCCGCCCTTACAACGGGGAATAACGTGGTCAAACGTTAGTTCCTGCGTTGGGTGCCGCTCTCCGCAGTACTGGCAGGAAAAATTGTCCCGCAAAAAAACATTGAACCGCGTAAACGCCGGTTTGCGCGCTGCGGGCACATAGTCCTTAAGGGCAATCACGCTCGGCAGGCGAAAGGCCTGATTGGGAGAGTGCACTTCCATGTCATATTCACTCAGGACCGAAACCCGGTCCAGACACACAGCTTTTATGGCATCCTGCCAAGGCCACAGAGAGAGTGGAAAGTAGGAAAGTGGTCGGAAGTCTGCGTTCAGAACAAGGGCTGGGTAGTTTAGAGTACTGCCATCCGCCAAGACGTGTCTCCCCGTTTGCACGAGAACACAGTTCCAAGGGGGGTCAAAAAACTCAATCCGACCGCCGTTAGAAGTGCGTCGTCGAGATAATTACCGCCAAGACTATTGCAGACACAAAAGGGTGTGGCAAGAAAATGCAGGCGAATAGTAACGGGTATTTGGCCATCTTGTGCATTTGGTAAGGTCATTATGACTATTCGATTACAGAACTATGACCATTATAAAACGAATTGGGTCACGCGCTTTGCGCCCAGCCCTACGGGGGCGCTGCATCTGGGGCATGTGGCATCTGCACTGTTTGGGCGGCGCTTTGCACGCCCCGCTGGGCAATGGCTGGTGCGGATGGAGGATATAGACCCCCAGCGCTGCAAACCCGCATATGCTCAAGCTATTCTGGAAGACCTGCACTGGCTTGGATTGGTGCATGATGGCCCGGTGCTGTACCAGTCCACCCGCATGGCGGAATATGGTGGTGCGCTGGGCAGGCTTGAGCGCATGGGGTTGCTGTATCCGTGTTTTTGCACCCGGTCGGAGATTATGCGTGAGAGTGCCGCCATGTTCTCCGCCCCGCATACTGCGCCCGATGGCAGCCTGCTTTACCCCGGTCGTTGCCGCCACCTTGATGCGCAGGAGCGGTTGCGGCGGATGGAGGCGGGAGACCCCTACGTGCTGCGGTTGGATATGGCCCGTGCGGTGGCACAGGCCCGCAGGGCGCAGACCAACAGCGGAAGAGCGTGGCCGTTAACGTATCATGATCTGGCATGTGGCACGGTGACTTGTCAGCCAGAGTTGTTTGGCGATGTGGTGCTGGCGCGGCGAGATGTGCCAGCCTCCTACCATCTCTGCGCCACGTATGATGATGCCGCTCAGGGCGTTACGCTGGTGACAAGGGGCGAGGACCTGCGCCCTGCTACCAGCCTGCACAGACTGTTGCAGACCTTGTTGGGTTTGCCAGTGCCCGCGTACGCCTTTCATCCTCTTTTGTGCGATGCCACGGGTCGCCGTCTGGCCAAGCGGGATGGTGCGTTGTCTGTTCGGGCCATGCGAGAACAGGGGCTAAGTGCGGCGCAGATATGCCACAAAGCCCTATTTGAGGGAGCCGCATCCCAAGACAACCCTTTGGGGTAAATGGGCTGCATCGCCAGCTTTGTGCAGGGCAGGCGTTAGGGGCCGTGCAGAACAAAAAAGATAGAGCAAGTGGAATCTCCGGTTCCGCCATGACCGGAAGAGGATTACTGTGCCCGCCGGAGCCGCGCATCTGCGCTAAGGGCGGAGCTTTGGGTTCCGTCTGGAGCAGGTGCCTTAAAATATTGTGTCGGAAAGTAAGAAAACCATGAGCCTTGTTGCTGACCGCCTGAACCGGATCAGTCCTAGCCAGACAATTGTCATTTCAACGCGTGCACGCGCCTTGAAGGCAGAAGGGCGGAATATTATCAGCCTTTCCGCAGGTGAGCCGGACTTTAACACCCCGGAAAACATTGCTCAGGCTGCGGTAAAAGCCATTGCAGCAGGCCAGACCCGTTATACGGATGTGGCAGGCACGCCTGAACTGCGCAAGGCCGTGGCAGAACGCTTCCGGCTGGACAGCGGACTGGATTACACTCCGGAAGAAATTATTGTTTCCACCGGCGGCAAGCAGATCATTTACAATGCGATGATGGCAACGCTGAATCCGGGAGATGAGGCCATTATTCCGGCACCGTGCTGGGTCTCCTACCCGGATATTGTCACACTGGCTGAAGGTGTGCCCGTTGTGGTGCCCTGCAAGCGCGAAAACGGTTTTCGCCTACAGGCGGAAGAACTGGAAGCCGCCATTACCCCGCGCACCAAGTGGTTGTTCCTCAATTCGCCCTGCAACCCCACTGGCGTTGCCTATTCGGCCGAGGACCTGCGCCCGCTGTGTGATGTGCTGCTGCGCCACCCGCATGTCTGGATTTTTACCGACGATATTTACGCCAAACTGGTGTACGACGGCTTCCGCCCTGCAACATTCGTGGAAGTGGAACCGCGTCTGCGCAGCCGCACCGTCACCATGAACGGCGTGTCCAAAGCTTATGCCATGACCGGCTGGCGCATTGGTTTTTCCGGCGCTCCGGTGGAACTGACCAAAGCCATGAACAAGTTGCAGGGGCAGTCCACCTCCAACACCTGCTCCATTGCTCAGGCTGCGGCCGTGGAAGCTCTGACTGGTCCGCAGGACTTTATTCAGACCATGGTCGATACCTATCAGGGGCGGCGCGACATGGTGGTAAGCATGATCAATCAGGCCAAAGGCATGGAATGTGCGGTTCCACAGGGGGCGTTTTATGTGTTCCCATGCATTGAAAAATGCCTCGGAAAAACCTCTCCGGGCGGAAAAGTGCTGAATACGGATGAAGATTTCGTAACCGCGCTGCTGGAGGAAGAAGGCGTGGCCGCCGTGCATGGCTCTGCCTTTATGTATCCGGGCTATATGCGCATTTCCTACGCAACCGATACGCAGAGCCTGCGTGACGCCTGCACGCGTATTCAGCGTTTCTGCGAAGGTCTGCTGTAAATCATGACCCGGAGTTTTGCCCGTCGTCTGAACGGTCTGCCTGCCCCTGCAACAATAGAAATGGCCCGGCGTGCCCGGGCTCTCAAAGCTGAGGGCAGGCCTGTTATTTCGCTCGCATTGGGGGAGCCGGACTTTGCAACCCCGCCCGCCGTGGTGGAGGCCGCGCATAAGGCCGCGCTGGACGGGCAAACCAAGTATCCGCCCGTGGATGGCACGCCAGCCCTCAAGGCGGCCATTACCCGCAAGTTTACGCGGGAGAACGGGCTGGACTACACGCCCGAGCAGATTATGGTCTCCAACGGTGGCAAGCAGGTCATCTTTAACGCGTTTATGGCAACCCTGAACGAAGGGGATGAGGTGGTAGTGCCGACCCCTTATTGGGTCAGCTATCCCCTTATTGCCCGTATGTTTGGGGCAACGCCGATGTTTGCGCCATGTCGGGAGGAAGATGGTTTTCGGCTGCGGGCAGATGTTCTGGCACAGGCGTTAACCCCCCGTACGCGCTGGGTTGTGCTGAATTTTCCGAACAACCCAACCGGAGCCATATGCCCGGCGGAAGATCTGGCAAAAATTGCCGAAGTCCTGCGTGCGTACCCCGATGTCTGGATTCTGTCGGACGAAATTTATGAGCATCTGGTGTTTGATGGCACGCCATCTGCCTCTATTGCCGCCGTGGCGCCGGACCTTAAGGACCGTACCATTACGTTAAACGGTGTGTCCAAAGCCTATGCCATGACCGGCTGGCGCGTTGGGTTTGCCGGTGGCCCGGCAGACCTTATTGCGGCCATGCGGGGTGTGCAGGGTAACGCCACCTCGGGTGTGTGCTCCATTGCGCAGGCCGCCGCTGCCGCCGCGCTGGATGGGCCGCCAGATCTTGTGCAGACCATGGTGGCCACATATAGCCGTCGGCGCAGCAATGTGGTGCAGGCCCTGCGTGCCGTGCCGGGGTTGACCTGCGCCATGCCGGAAGGGGCTTTTTACGCCTATCCGGGGGTTGCGGCCTGTTTAGGCCGGACAACGGCAGGTGGCCGACAGATAGCAACCGACCACGACTTTGCAACAGCCCTGCTGGAAGAAGAGTTTGTGGCAACGGTGCCCGGTAGCGCTTTTGGGCAGTCGCCCTATTTGCGCCTGTCCTGTGCAACCTCGGATGATGTGCTGGCAGAGGCATGCCAGCGCATGGCCCGGTTTGTTGGCGGTTTGCAATAACAGGGTTGGTCCCCCCAACCTGACCGGGAGAGCCTAGACGTGCCTGAACAGCCCCCGCTCGCGCGGGACAAAAGAGTATTTCGGACCTTCTCGCGCGAGGAAGTGGCTCTGGTTTGCATTACCGTATTATGGGGCGTTACGTTCCTTATTGTGCATACGGCCATGCGCTATACGGGGGCCATGTTTTTTGTGGGGGTGCGCTTTACCACGGCGGCCCTGCTTTCCATACTTCTGTTCAGGCGGCTGTTGCTGGACCTGACCATGCAGGAGGTGCGGGCAGGGGCTGCCGTGGGGGTTGCCATATTTTTTGGTTATGCCCTGCAAAGTGTTGGGCTAGGCAGTATTTCCAGCAGCCAATCCGCCTTTATTACGGCCATGTATGTGCCGATTGTGCCGTTCTTGCAGTGGTTTTTTCTGCGTAGGCCTCCGCATCTTATGGTCTGGCTTGGTGTGCTGTTTGCGTTTTCTGGCCTTGTTCTGCTTGCAGGACCACAGGCGGTGGCCAGCCTGCACCTTCAGTTTGGCGAGGTGGTGACCTTGGTCAGTGCTTTGGCCATTGCGATGGAAGTTGTGCTGATCAGCCGTTTTGCCTCCCCGACTATTAACAGCTTTCGGGTTGCTATTGTGCAGTTGCTGGTGGCCGGGTTGCTGGCTTTTGCCGCTATGCCTGTAGCACATGAAGCTGTACCGGCTTTTACGTGGTGGTGGGCGGGGCCCGCTCTGGGCCTTGGGGTTATGAGTGCTGTTATCCAGTTGGTGATGAACTGGGCGCAAAAAACCGTATCGCCCACACGGGCCACGCTTATTTATGCCGGGGAGCCTGTATGGGCCGGGTTGGTTGGGCGTTTGGCGGGGGATTATCTGCCGGCTCGGGCGCTGGCGGGGGGAGCGCTGGTTATACTGGGTGTTTTGGCCAGCGAACTGCGCCTGCCGCGTAAGGCGCGGCGGGACTGACCTCTACCATTGTGAGTGTCGTGGCTTTTGGGGCGGACCGCGGGCCTTAGTCGTGCAGGACGTTCAGCGTGTAGCGGCGGGCCAGTGCGGCGGAATCTTCTCCATCCGCCATCATGCCTACAAGCTGGAGTTCATCACAGTACTGCGCAATCTGTTCTCGCAGGCTGCGGCCCAGAAGCGGGTGGATGACTGGCTCGTTCCGGAGCATGTTGCGTGCGCTTGTGGCAGGCAGGTCTGCTGCGTTGTCGGTAATTAGGGTGGCGGCATCATCCCTGTGGGTGTTCACCCATAGCGAGGCATCACGGAGGGCAAGCACCAGTGCTGTGGCAGCTGTGGGGTCATTTTCCTGCGCGGCGTCAGCAACACCCAGAATAAGGCTGGTGCGTGCGGCGTAATGCCCGGTATCGCTGCCAACCAGTTCGTACAGCAGGTCCGCATGGTTCTGGAGCAAAATCCACGCATCCGGATCATGCGTGACAACAGCATCTATTTTCTGGTCGTGCAGGGCCTGCTCTATCTGCTGTAAGGGCAGGTCAACCCAGTTGATGTTGTTGAGCGCATCCATGCCCTTGCGCCGCATCATAATACAGAAGAACAGCTTGTCCGCTGCATTCATGTCGGGCACTGCAATGGTGCGGCCCATAAGCTGGTCCAGCCGTGTAATGCCGCTACTACGGCGGACCAGCAGGCGGCGGCTGCCGGAGTGTACGCCCATAATCAGATGTGCAGGCAGGCCCGCGTGCAAATGCTGGAGCCACGTGAGGGCTGGAGCCAACGCATAAGCGGTTTTTTGCTGCATTAACGCGGTAAGTGCGTCCTGTCCGTTATGAATGTTGGGCAGGGGGTCCACGTCCAGATTGTACTGGGCAAAAAAGTTCTTCTCCAGTGCTGCGGCCAGCACGGGGGACATGGCGGCTTCCGGCCAGCCAACCTTGAGCTTGCGGTAAACACCATCGGGCTGTTTGCGTGGCGCACGGGGGTGCTGATGCCGGGTAAGCAGAACAACGCCGCCCGCAACTGCGCACCCTCCGGCCCCCCATAGCAGGGCCCGGCGCGAAATTGGGGAGGAAACAGGTGCGCTCATGCTCCTTACTTACACGGTGTTGGCGGAGGTGTCCCGATTAAGGGGGCAGAAAATGAAAAAAAACGGAAAAGAACAGGCCTTTAGCCCGCACGGGGCATGGCGCTTTGTGGGTGTAGAATAATTAACGTTTTGTAATATAAAAAGGGTCTTGCACCCTCAAAGGGTTGCCGTTATACACCCATTCAACAACACGGAAGGGTTGAACCTTACATAAGGTTGGGCCGTAAAGCGTTGTTAAGTGGTTGAAAAATAATTGTTCCCGAATAGCTCAGTTGGTAGAGCAAGCGACTGTTAATCGCTGGGTCGTAGGTTCGAGTCCTACTTCGGGAGCCACCACCTTCCTCCTCAAAAAATCAAAGATTGTTCCGATAGACGCAGGCTTTTCGCCTGTTTTTTGTGTGCATGGTCTGCCCGTATGGCATGGCCAATCGGGCAGAATAACATGCGGCTTATACGGTTAGGCCTTGGTGGGCAGGGCGGCAATGCCGGTCAGTTCCACCTTCCATGACGGGTCGGCCAGTCTGGCCTCCACTGTGGCGCGGGCTGGCTTGTTGTTCCTGTCCAGCCATGCGTCCCATGCCCGGTTCATGCCTTCCATATCGGCCATGTCGGCCAGAAAAATCTGAACCGAAATCAGGCGGCTTTTATCTGTTCCGGCTTTGGTCAGAAGGGCATCGACCTGGCGCAGAATATCCGCCATCTGCCCCTGTGCATCTAATGTGGCGTCATCGGCAATCTGGCCAGCCAGATAAACAAGGCCATTATGGATAACAGCCCCGGTTAGGCGTTCTTCCGGTTCAAGGCGGGTGATGCTCATGATGGTCTCCCTTGTGTAAAATAACAGTTTTATAAAAGATGTTTACACAACTGGCATGTTGTCTATCAGGCGTATGTCCCCCAAGCTTGCGGCAACAAACAGGCGTGCGCCAGATGTTGGGGTATGGGTTTCCTGTAACGTATCGCCAGTGCGTAATTCGAGATAATGCACGTTAAAGCCGTGGTTTTTCAGGCTCTCGCGGCAAATTTTCAGACAGTCTGCAACTGTTTTGCCACTCTGCATGTTAGCAAGGCATGTTTTAAGGGCTTCTGGCAGGTGAACGGCCTGTTCGCGCTGTTGCGGTGTCAGCCTGCGATTGCGGGAGGAAAGGGCTAAACCATCAGCCTCGCGCACGGTCGGTACGGGCGTGATGCTCACCGGCAGGTCAAGGTCGCGCACAAGGCGGCGGATCAGGCAGAGCTGCTGGTAATCTTTCTCGCCAAAGGCGGCAACGTCTGCCCCGGTCTGAAGCAGGAGCTTGGTTACCACGGTTGCAACGCCATCAAAATGGCCGGGCCGGTCTGCTCCGCACAACATGCTATCCAGGCCAGAAACCATGATGCGTGTTGAAAAGCCCTGCGGGTACATTTCCGTCTCATCAGGGGCATACAGCACATCAACCTTGCCAGTGGCTTCCAGCAGGGCGGCATCGGCTTCCAACCCACGCGGGTAAAGCTGAAAGTCTGCTGCATTGTTGAACTGGATCGGGTTGACAAAAATGGTCACAATTCGGCGTGTGGCCTTGCCGTCCAGCGCGTTGACAAGAGTAAGGTGGCCATTGTGGAGCGAACCCATGGTGGGCACTGTACCAATGGTTTCGCCCGCCTTGCGCCATTGGGCGACCTGTTCGGCCAGTTCTGTTCTGGATCTGATAATCCGCATGAAATATCCTGAAAAGCAGATGGTCATCTGGGGGATGAGCGCCCCAAAAGGGAGGGAAAGCCCTAGTCTAGTGCCGTTTGCCGCAGGGTTCCAGCCGCAGGGAACTAACCGGTCGGGCAGGGGGTAGGAACAGGTAGGATTAAAGTCACGACAATCGGTGGAGAGGGGGGCTGGCTGTGCTATAGAGGGCGCATGTCCTACGCTGATTTTGTTCATCTTCGTGTGCACTCTGCCTATTCGCTCAGTCAGGGTGCTATCCGGGTGCCGGAAATTGTCTCTCTGGCGCAGGAAATGCGGATGCCTGCCGTGGCTATTGCCGATTCGGGTAATCTGTTCGGTGCGCTTGAATTTTCGCAGTACTGCACAAAAAGTGGCATCCAGCCCATTATTGGCAGCCAGATTGGCCTGCCCGCCCGGAGTGACAAGCCCGGAGCACCGGCCGAACCGGTCGTTCTTCTGGCGCAGAATGAGGTAGGGCTGGCTAACCTTCAGTTCCTTTCATCCGAAGGGTTCAAGACATCCGACCCCTCGGACCCGTTTGTTAGTCTGGATGTATTGTGCGAGCGGGCGGAGGGGCTGCTGCTGCTGACCGGCGGTTCGCGCGGTCCGGTTTTTCAGATGCTGGCGGAAGGGCAGAAGGATGAGGCCACGCGCTGGCTGGCCCAGATGCAGGAGGCCTTTGGCGACCGGCTGATTGTGGAGTTGCATCGCCACGGTCTGGCGATGGAAAAAGCCGTGGAACCGGGTGTGCTGGCGCTGGCCGACCAGTTTGGCCTTCCCCTTGTTGCAACCAACGAATGTTTTTTCCCCAAGCCCGAAATGTACGAGGCGCATGATGCGCTGGTCTGTATTGCTCAGGGCCGTACAATGGCGGAAAAAGACCGTTTTCGCGTTACCCCGGAGCATTGGTTTAAACCGCCGGAAATGATGCGCGCCTTGTTCGCGGATCTGCCCGATGCGTGTGACAATACGCTCGAAATTGCTCGCCGCTGCGCCATTAAGGTGGAAACGCGCAAACCCCTGCTGCCCGTCTGCCCCAAAGTGCGTGAGGGCGCGACGGAGGACCAGACCCTGCGCGCCATGGCGTGGGAAGGGCTGGAGCGCCGTATGTCCACCATGACACTGGATGAGGCAACGCAGACGCGTTACCGCGAGCGGCTGACATTCGAACTGGATATTATCTCCAAAATGGGGTTCCCCGGCTACTTCATGATCGTGGCCGACTTTATCCAGTGGGCCAAGGCGCATGATATTCCCGTGGGGCCGGGGCGTGGTTCGGGTGCAGGCTCGCTGGCCGCATGGGCGCTGACCATCACGGACATTGACCCCATTCCCTTCAACCTGCTGTTCGAACGGTTCCTGAACCCCGAACGCGTGTCCATGCCTGACTTTGATATCGACTTCTGTCAGGACCGGCGAGACGAGGTTATTGCTTATGTGCGGCGTGAATACGGGGCAGACCGTGTGGCGCAGATTATTACCTTTGGTAAGTTGCAGGCCCGTGCCGCCGTGCGCGACGTGGGGCGTGTGCTGGGCTTGCCTTACGGTATGGTCAACCGTGTGGCCGAGCTTATTCCCAATAACCCTGCCAAGCCTGTAACACTTAAGGAAGCCATAGCAGGCGAACCTAAATTGCAGGAAATGCGCGATAACGACGAGGCATTGCGCAGACTGCTAGAAATTGCGCAGCAGTTGGAAGGACTGTTCCGCCACGCCAGTACTCACGCCGCCGGTGTGGTGATCGGGGACCGGCCTCTGGTGGAACTGGTGCCGCTGTACCGAGACCCCAAGAGCGATACACTGGTCACCCAGTATAACATGAAGTTTGTTGAGCAGGCCGGTCTGGTCAAGTTCGACTTTCTGGGCCTGACCACTCTGACTATTCTGAAACGTGGTGTGGATTTTATTCGCAAGATGGGTCAGGAGGTGGATCTGGCAACCATACCCTTAAATGACGGCCCAACATACGACATGCTCAGCCGGGGGGATACGGCTGGCGTCTTCCAGTTTGAAGGCGCGGGTATGCGGGATGTTCTCAAGCAGATGCGTCCAACCCGGCTGGAAGACCTTATTGCCGCCGTGGCTCTGTATCGCCCGGGTCCCATGGCCAATATTCCCGATTACTGCCGACGGAAACATGGTGAGGCGTGGGAGCCGCCGCATGAGGAAATCCGCGATATTCTTGAAGAGACCTACGGCATTATGGTCTATCAGGAACAGGTTATGCAGATTGCCCAGAAGATGGCGGGCTACAGTCTGGGCGGGGCCGACCTGCTCCGCCGTGCCATGGGTAAAAAGATCCGTGCGGAAATGGACCACCAGCGCGAGATATTTACCAAAGGCGCGACCGGGCGCGGCATAGACCACGACAAGGCCGTAGAGGTGTTTGACCTCATGGCCAAGTTTGCGGATTACGGGTTTAACAAATCCCACGCTGCAGCTTACGCTTTTGTCTCCTACCAGACCGCGTGGATGAAGGCCAACCACCCTGTGGCCTTCCTTGCGGCATGTATGTCGCTCGCGCGGGAACGGACGGAAAAACTGGCCGCCCTGCGGCAGGAAGCGGAGCGTATGGGCATAGCCGTGCTGCCGCCAGACATTAACCGGTCGGAGGCAGATTTTTCCGTCGAGGTCATGCCCGATGGCAAATACGGCATCCGTTACGCGCTGGCGGCTATAAAAAAAGTCGGTTTCAGCGCCATGGAAGCTCTGGTGGCAACGCGGGGTGACAAACCTTTTACCGATCTGGCGGACTTCGCCACGCGGATAGACCCCAAACACATCAACCGTATGCAGGTGGAAAATCTGGCCAAGGCTGGCGCATTTGAGTGTCTGGATAAAAACCGTGCCCGTGTCTTCCATTCTGCGGATGCGCTCCTGCGTCGTGCCCATAGTCAGGCGCAGGAAGCCGCTTCTGGCCAGATTGGTCTGTTTGGCGGAGGGGGAGAGAAGGAACCCCTGCGTCTGGCCGATGGACCGGATTGGCCAGAGTTTGAAAAACTGGCGATGGAAGCAGAGGCTATCGGTTTCCATATGACAGCCCACCCGCTGGATTCCTACGGCCCGGTTCTGCGTAAGTTGGGGGTCGTCCGGTCTTCTCAACTGCTAGCTGCGGCAGAGGCTGGGGTAGGCCGTGTTAAAATTGCCGGATGCGTTGTGGACCGCAAGGAGCGTCCGACCCGCACGGGGAACAAAATGGCATGGGTACGCCTGTCCGATGCCACGGGTGGGTGTGAAGTCACCGTGTTTTCCGAAGTGCTGGGCCGTGTGCGCGAAAGTCTGGTAGCGGGGCGTGCTGTGCTGGTTACGGCTGAGCTGAAGCTGGAAGGCGAGGCCATGCGCATAACTGCATCGGATATTGTTGAACTGGAACAGGCCGCCGCCCAAGGGCAGAGCGAAATGCGGATATGGCTGGAAAAGGAAGACGCATTGCCAGCCTTGCAAACCGTGTTGAGCGAGCAGAAGGGGGGCGCAGGCCGAATTGTTCTGTTGCCCGGTGTGGCCGAAAGCTGTGATGTGGAAATCCGTCTGCGTGGGGGATACAAGGTGACGCCTCTACTTGGGCAAAAACTGCGGACACTGGTCGGTATTTCTCGCGTGGAGCAGGTCTGACCCGTGGCGTGGACGCACGCACTTGCATGGCGGGAGCCGGATACGGTTCTGGCAATGTGGGGGCACGCGCCGTGGTGTGCTTTTCTGGATAGCGGTGGGACGCTGGACGGGCGCAACCGGTGGCGGATATTCTGCCAAAAACCACGGCATATCCTACATGTTTTTGCAAACAGGGCGGAGCTTGATGGTGTGCCTGTTGCATTGGGTACACCAGAGCAGACATTGGGCCTCCTGCGCAAAACACTACAGGGGTTTGCACAAGCGTTGCCAGAAGGCGATGTGCCATTTTGCGGTGGTTGGGTCGGGTTGGCCAGTTACGCATTTGGCTTAAAGGTGCAGGCTATTCCTTCTCGCCATGCAGATGATCACGAGCCTATATTCGCTGCGGCTTTTTATGACCACGCCTATGTGTGGGACCGTGAAAAGCGGTGTGTTGTTCTGGCTGGTCTGGATGGGGAGGGAATAAACTCCCAGCAGGTGCAGGAGAGAGCGCTGACGGCATGGTCCGCCCTACCGCAGGATGAGCAACCCATGCCTGCTGTAAAGCCATTCCGCCTGCAAGCAGACCAGCCCCGATCTGGTTATTGCGATTCTGTTGCGTGTGCGAAAAACTATATAGCACAGGGCGATATTTTTCAGGTGAACATCACCTGTCAGCATAGTGCAAATTTGCCCGCAGGCGTTGGGGCTGCGAGCTTGTACCGTAGACTGCGGCAGGTCGCACCTGCTCCGTTTGGGGCATATTTATCTTGCGGGGAGGATTTTTCTCTTCTTTCCTGTTCACCTGAGCGTTTTTTGCAGGTGGACTGCAATGGGCACATCGCAACGCGCCCCATAAAAGGCACAGCCCCGCGAGGCAGGACCGAGGGCGAGGACCTGTCTCTAGCGCAGCAACTGGCTCAGGACGAAAAAGAACGCGCCGAAAATCTGATGATTGTGGACCTCATGCGCCATGACATTGGGCAGGTTGCCCGTATTGGCAGCGTTAATGTGCCGGAATTGTGGGCGGTGGAGCGGTTTGCACACGTGCATCACCTTGTTTCCGAGGTGCGGGGGCACCTGCTGCCGGGTAAAGATGTGTTCGATCTGCTGCTGGCGGCTTTGCCGCCCGGTTCGGTAACTGGCGCGCCTAAACACCGGGCTATGGAGATTATTGACGCACTGGAAGTCGCGCCCCGCGGAGCATACTGCGGGACCGTTTTCTGTATTGGTGTGGATGGGCGGATGGATAGCTCGGTCGTTATTCGCAGTTTTGTCGCTCACGCGGGGCAACTGCAGTTGGGTACGGGGGGGGTATTACCATTCTGTCTGACCCTGGCAGGGAGTATGAGGAAATGCGGCTTAAATTAGCGCCATTTGCAGCCTTTGCGGAGGGGATATGACGTTTGTCTGGCTTGATGGTGCAGTCTGCGCGCAGGATGAGGCCCGCATAAGTCCGGCGGATAGAGGGTTTACGCTAGGGGATGGGCTGTTTGAGACCATGCGCGCGGTGGATGGGCAGATAGTCAATCTGCCACGGCATATGGCGCGGCTGGAGGCTGGCGGAAAGGTGTTGGACCTGCCCTTGCCAACAGCGGACACAGTGCGCGATGCGGCGCAGTCCCTGCTGACCGTCTGTGGGCTGGACGATGCCGTGTTGCGGTTAAGCGTGGCGCGGGGGCAGGGGCCACGGGGGGTGTTGCCGCCCACCCATGCTCACCCCACCGTGTTGTTGACGGCAGTGCCGGGGGCGTTTTCGGTCTCTCATGTAAAAGTTGTCACCAGCCGTCTGATCCGGCGGGATGAGCAATCCCCCCTATCTTACATCAAAAGCCTGAATTACCTGCCCGGTATTCTGGCTCGGCAGGAGGCGCAGCGTGCCGGGGCGCAGGATGCGCTTTTGCTCAATACACAGGGGCGGGTGGCGGAAAGCACCATTAGTAATCTGCTGGTTGCAACGCAAAATGGTGTGGTGACGCCCCCAGTGGCGGATGGTGCTCTGGCAGGCACCGCCCGCCAGATCTTGCTGGAGCGGAACCTTGTGCGTGAGGCAACGCTCAGCCCGGCCGACCTGCATGAGGCGCGTGGGGTGTGGCTCGTCAATTCACTCTCGCTCAGAGTGGTGCAGATGCTGGATGGGCACGAACTGCCGGAGGATGCACCGACAACCAGTCTGCTGGAGCGTGGTTTGCGGCAGATTGAATAGAACACGTTTGATCTATGTCCTTTTCGTCTGGAGGGCAGACATGCGACGATAAGGGCTTGTGCTGACCGGGTAGAATGCTCAATCGTGCGCCGTCCTTTTCAGGCCGGAATGATGTGCATCGGAAGAGCCGGTCTGTGGTATTCTGATGAGGTGACACCATGCAACAGGCAACAACAGCTACGGAGCAGCCGACGGATGGGGCTAATGCCCCCCGTTATGATCTGAGGCAGATCGATGTTGACCCCAACTTCTGGTACCCTGTGGCATGGTCCAGAAAGGTGCGTCCGGGCAAAGCATTTGCCGCGCGCTTTGCAGGCCACCCCATTGCGCTGATACGCCCTGAATATGGCCCGGTTTACGCGCTGGAAGACCGTTGCGCCCACCGTCAGGTCCCGCTGAGCAAAGGCGTTGTGGACGATAAAGGGTGCGTAAAGTGCTGTTATCATGGCTGGGCGTTCGACCAGCAGGGCAAATGTGTAACCGTGCCCTACCTGAACAAGGAAGGCGTTGGCCGCCCGGTTAAGGCCTATCCCTGCCGTGAAAAAAGCGGCCTGATCTTTATCTTCCCCGGTGACCCGGATCTGGCCGACAAGGTGCCCGTGCCCGACATCGCACAGGTGGGGAACCCCGAATACAAGACCCGCCAGTTCAGCCCGCGCCTGAAGTGCCATTACACGTTCATGCATGAGAACCTGATGGACATGAACCATCAGTTCCTGCACCGCCGCCAGATGGGGTCCATCACCGCCCGTTTTCTGGGGCAGGACAAGGGCGACAACTTTATGGAAGCGCGCTACAGCTTTGCCCGTAAGGGCGGCAACCAGCCGCTGGCCGAAGCCCTGATTTTTGGCAAACATCATGATGATGGCCGCGAGCAGCCGGTAGAAGAAGTGGTGTCCATCCGCACCACGTATCCGTACCAGACACTCCAGATTCACGATAAGGATGGCGATCTGATTATGGACTTGTGGGCCTGCTACCTGCCGTTGGGGGAAACTCAGCAGGTCACTCAGGCGTTTGGTCTTCTGTCCGTTAAAAAGCCCAAATGGACCTTCCTGCTGGATGTTGCATGGCCGGTTCTGGGTCTGTTCACACATCGCATCTTTGAAGAAGACCGCGAAATTGTGGAAATGGAACAGAACGCATGGCGTGAGCTGGGCGGGGACCACAATGTGGAAGTGTTCCCTGTTGTTAAAAGCCTGCGCGACCTGCTGGCCCGCAGCGGGGTGCCCAACCGCTACGCGCAACCGATCAAGTAGGAGTAAGCGCGCTTTTTGGCCTTGCCTGCATAGCCAAAAAGCGCCATATAGAGCCGCCCCGGCGCTTGCCGGGGTATAACACACGCGAGGCCATACACCTCTGGTGCCCAGCCAACAGGCCGGGTGGTGTCTCGCGGAGGTTTAACCAGTTAGGTAGGAATACGCCCCATGGCGATGCCCGATTTTACACTGCGCCAGCTGCTTGAAGCTGGTGTTCACTTTGGTCACCACACCCGCCGTTGGAACCCGCGCATGGCGCCGTACCTGTTCGGCGTGCGTAACCAGGTTCACATCATCGACCTTCAGCAGACCGTTGGCCTGCTTGACCGCGCCCTTAAGGCGATTCGTGATGTTGTAGCCGGTGGTGGCCGCGTTCTGTTCGTTGGCACCAAGCGTGCGGCGCAGGACCCGATTGCTGAAGCTGCTCGTCGTTGCGGCCAGTACTACGTCAACCATCGCTGGCTGGGCGGTATGCTCACCAACTGGAAGACCATTCAGGGTTCCATCAAGCGCCTGCGCCAGATCGAAGAAACGCTGGAAGGCGCAACGTCCGGTCTGACCAAGAAGGAAGTGCTGGAACTGACCCGCCAGCGCGACAAGCTGGAACGCTCCCTTGGTGGTATCAAGGAAATGGGTGGTCTGCCCGACGTGCTGTTCGTGATCGACACGAACAAGGAAAAGCTGGCTATTGAAGAAGCCAACAAGCTGGGTATCCCGGTTGTGGCGGTTCTGGACAGCAACTCCGACCCGCGCGGCGTGACCTACCCGGTCCCCGGTAACGATGACGCCATTCGCGCCATTGGCCTGTATTGCGACCTCGTCTCCGCTTCCGTGCTGGACGGTATTTCCGCCGAGCTGGGTGCAGCGGGCCATGACGTGGGTGCCGCCGAAGAACTGCCGGTTGAGCCTGCTCTTGAAGCCGCTCCGGTGGCAGAAGCAGCTCCGGCAGCAGGCTGAAGCCTTTAAAAACAGCCCGGTTTCAGCCGGGCTGTTTTTCTGCATGAGGTGCCTGTTTTTTGCAGGCAACGGAATGTTCTGCCACGCGCCCTGCAAGGGGCGCGTTGCGGTTTTCTAAGGAGTAGGAATATGGCGGAAATTACCGCTGCACTGGTCAAGGAACTGCGCGAAAAAACCGGCGCAGGCATGATGGATTGCAAAAAGGCGCTGAACGAAGCGCAGGGTGATATTGAAGCCGCCGTTGACTGGCTGCGCACCAAGGGCCTTGCTGCTGCTGCCAAAAAGTCTGGCCGTGTGGCTGCCGAAGGTCTGGTTGCCGTTGCTTCTGGCGACAAGGCTGCCGCCATGGTGGAAGTTAACGCCGAAACCGACTTTGTTGCCCGTAACGAAGCCTTCCAGAACTTTGTGGAATCCGTTGCCAAAGTTGCGCTCAAGGTTGGTGATGATCTGGAAGCCATTAAGGCTGCCACGCTGGAAACAGGTCGTACCGTTGCTGACGAACTGACCCACCTGATCGCAACCATTGGCGAAAACATGACCCTGCGTCGTGCACGCGTGTTCACTGTGCCGTCTGGCGTGGTGGCAACGTATGTTCATGGTGCGCTGCGTCCGGGTCTGGGCAAGATTGGCGTTCTGGCAGCTATTGAAGCGCCGACGGCAGACGAAGCCATTGAACAGCTTGGCCGTCAGGTTGGTATGCACGTTGCTGCAACCCGTCCGTCCGCTCTGGATGTGAACAGCCTGAACCAGGATGAAGTCGAGCGTGAACGCGCTGTTCTGATTGAACAGGCCCGTGCATCCGGCAAGCCCGAAGCCATCATCGAAAAGATGATCGAAGGCCGTATCCGCAAGTTCTACGAAGAAGTGGTTCTGCTGGAACAGGTCTGGGTGCATGACGGTGAAAGCCGCGTGAAGGATGTTGTCAAAAAAGCAGGCGTCACGCTGGCTGGTTTTGACCGCTTCCATCTGGGCGAAGGCATTGAAAAGGAAGCCGATGACTTTGCCGCGGAAGTGGCCAAGGTTTCCGGCGTCTAAGTTCGGACCTTTTGCATGTTGAACAAGGGCGGGACTTCTCTGGAAAGGGAGGCTCCCGCCCTTGTTGTTTTTGCGGGTCCGCAGGGTGAGACGGGTGCGCGCGTCCATATGCTGACCGAGGACGACGGGCTTGTACGGGCGTTGGCCTATGGCGGTGCCAGCCGGGCAGGTCGGGCGCTATGGCAGCCGGGCAATGTGGTGAAGGCCCGTTTTGTGCAGCGGAATGACAGCGCGCCCCGCCGTGTGTCGGGCGAGGTGCTGTATGGATGTGCCGCCCGTATTCTGAGTATGCCGCTGGCTTTGGCCATGATGCAGTCTGCCTGTGTGCTGGCAGATGCCACCTTGCCGGAAGGTGAGCCATGCCCGTCTTTTTTTGGCGCAACCGTCAAACTTCTCTCCTTTATTGGGTATGACCCGGACGTTGCGGAGCAGACGGGGCTTCCCAATTATATTGAGTGGGAACTGGCCCTGCTGAACGTGCTCGGTTTTGGGCTTGATCTGAGCGCATGTGCCGTAACCGGGCAGACGCATGGGCTTGCCTATGTCTCCCCCCGTACAGGACGTGCGGTGAGTGAGGAGGGGGCGGGGGAATGGAAGGACCGGCTGTTGCCATTGCCAGCCTTCCTATGTGACCCCACACAGGCCAGCGGTTGGAAGGACTGGTTGAATGGCCTCCGGCTGAGTGGGTATTTTCTGGCGCGAGATGCGTTTGGGCAGAGGCATTTGCCCTTACCTGCTGCCCGGCAAAGGCTTCTGGCCCGTGTGGAAAAGCTGGTGGCAGAGCAGAACTCGGCATGATGTGCGCACCAAGGCTGGCACAACCGCGCATGTAGCGGTATGTCTGGGCCGTAACACATCGCACCGTTTTTTCTGGGGCCGAGCATGAACGAGACATTTGAAGGTCATATTGAGGAGACAAAACTGGCAGATGCGCTCAGTGAGCGTTATCTGGCCTATGCTTTGTCCACCATCATGTCGCGCTCGCTGCCAGATGTGCGGGACGGGCTTAAGCCTGTACACAGGCGGCTGGTTTACGCCATGCACCAGCTCAAGCTGGACCCTGCCTCGGGTTTTAAAAAATGCGCGCGTGTGGTGGGGGACGTTATTGGTAAGTTCCACCCTCACGGCGATGCCTCTGTTTACGAAGCACTGGTGCGTCTGGCGCAGGAATTTGCCGCCCGTTATCCGTTGGTGGAAGGGCAGGGCAATTTTGGCTCGATCGACGGTGATAACGCCGCTGCCATGCGGTACACGGAGGCCCGCCTGACGGAAGTGGCCGTGGCCCTGCTGGACGGGATTGAGAGCGATGCAGTGGATTTTCGCCCCACCTATGATGGTGAGGAGCAGGAACCTATTGTGTTGCCAGCGGCTTTTCCCAACCTTCTGGCTAACGGTGCGGCAGGTATCGCCGTGGGGATGGCAACGAGCATCCCGCCCCATAACGCGGCGGAAGTGTGTGCCGCGGCGGCTTTGCTGGCGCGTAAACCAGCCTCTACCACGCAGGACCTGCTGGCCCTTATGCCGGGCCCGGATTTTCCTACAGGCGGGCTGATCGTGGAGGATGCCTCGGCCATTTTGCAGGCTTACGAAACGGGGCGTGGGGGCTTCCGTATGCGTGCGCGGTGGGCCGTGGAGCAGGGGCGGTTTGGCACATGGCACATTGTGGTGTCGGAAATACCGTATCAGGTTCAGAAGTCGCGCCTGATTGAGCAGGTGGCCGATCTGCTGGAGCAGAAAAAACTCCCGCTTCTGGGGGACATCCGGGATGAAAGTACAGATGAAATCCGGCTGATTCTGGAACCCAAAACACGTGGCATTGAGCCGGAAGTGCTGATGGAGACCCTGTTCAGGGCTACCTCGCTGGAAAGCCGCTTCCCCCTGAACATGAACGTGCTTGGAGCCGACCGCTCGCCCGGTGTTATGGGGCTTAAGCAGGTATTGCAGGCATGGCTGGACCACCGGCACGAGGTGCTGGAACGCCGCAGCCGTTACCGGTTGGCCGCCGTGGAAAAACGGCTGGAAATTCTTGCAGGTTTTCTGATCGTTTACCTTAATCTGGATGAGGTCATTCGCATTATCCGTGAGGAAGACGACGCCAAGGCCAGCCTGATGGCAACGTTTGGTTTGACCGATATGCAGGCAGAGTCTGTGCTGAACATGCGGTTGCGCAGCTTGCGCCGCCTTGAGGAAATGGAAATCCGCAAGGAGCATGATGCACTTTCGGCCGAAAAAGCCGGACTACTCGCCCTGCTGGGGGATGAAAAACTGCGCTGGAAGCAGATCGGGCAAGAACTGGATAAAATGGTCAAGGTGTTTGGTAAGGGGCGTGTTGGCCCCCGGCGCAGCACCATTCTGGCCGCTCCCAAACCCGTCGATATTTCAGTTGTGGAAACAGTGGAGCGTGAACCCCTGACCATGATCCTGTCCCAGAAGGGGTGGGTCCGTGCGGTTAAGGGCCATAACGTTGATCTGGATAACCAGAAGTTCAAGGAAGGTGATGGCCTCAAACTGGCCATTCCCTGCCAGAGTACGGACCGGCTGTGCTTTTTTGCAACCGATGGCCGGGCCTTTACGGTTAAAGGGGCGGACCTGCCGCGCGGGCGTGGTGATGGCCAGCCTGTGCGCCTGCTGATTGACCTGTCTAACGATGAGGAATTGCTGGCGGTGTTTGTGCTGGAGGAAGGCGGCAAACGCCTTATTGCCTCCAGTGCTGGACGCGGCATGGTGGTGGAGGATGACTCTCTGGTGGCGGAAAAGCGGTCTGGCCGTCAGGTGCTTAACCTTAAGGGAGAGGAATCCGCCCAACTGTGTATTCCCGCGCAGGGCGACCACGTGGCAGTGCTGGGTGATAACCGACGGTTCCTGATTTTCCCGCTTGATCAGCTTCCGGTTATGACGCGTGGCCTTGGTGTGGCATTGCAGAAATATCCGGATGGGGACAAGTTGCGGCAGGCCGTTGTGTTTACAGCGGCGGAAGGGCTGGTCTGGCCGGGTACGGTGCGTTGCCGCGCCATGGCGGATTTGCAGGACTGGCTGGGCAAGCGTGCGGCCGTTGGCAAGCTGGCTCCCACATGGGCGAACAAAAAGGGCTAAGCCCTTTTGGCTTGTGGTGGCCGGTTTACGGCTTGATTTTATGCAGGAACAGGTGCGGCAGGCTAGAACAACGGAGCCTCGGGGAAGAGCTCAGCCCGGTCAGTGTTGATTGGCTGAGACAGGTCCAGTGCCTGCCATGTATCCTGCCGCAGGATTTCCGCCGGGCGGAAGCTGCTTTTATAGGCCATTTTGGGGCTGCCCGGAATCCAGTAGCCCAAATACAGGTAAGGACGGCGTAGCAGGTAAGTCTGCCGCACCAGAAAAAGAACAACATAGCTCCCCAGTGACCGGGCAGGCAGTTGGGGGTCATAAAAGCTGTACACGGCCGAAAGCCCATCATCCAACGTGTCGGTCAGGCTAACGGCAACCAGCTTTTGGTCTGGTGTGCGGAATTCGATGATCTGGGTATCGACCGTGGTTTCTTCAACCATAATCCGGTAATCACGCGGGCCCATGCTCGCCATTTCACCGTCCGCATGGCGGGTGTTCAGGTAATGGCGGAACAGCGTGTACTGTTCGCCCGTTGCGGTCGGGGGGAGCAGGGTGGCGGTCAGATCGGTGTTGCGGTTCCATACCCGCCTCTGGGTGCGGCTGGGCGTAAAATCCGCAACGGGCAGGCGGATAGGAATGCAGGCCGAACATCCCTCGCACAGAGGCGCGTAAGCCAGAGTGTGACTGCGACGGAAACCTGCGCAGGACAGGCGGCTATGCAGGCTGTCTGCATCGGGGACGGCCAGATCAGCCAAAATCTTGCGTTCCATGCGCCCACCCAGATAGGGGCATGGTTGTGGGGTTGTGGTATAAAAAAACTGCGGGTTCCGCAGCGGAGATGTCATGGTCGGCAATCCCGGATGCACGGCGGGCCAGCCAGAGCCAGCCCGCTTATGCCCGGCATGGGCCAGGCTTGGTGGTTACAGGCCCGACCGTTCGCGGATATGCTGCGCGGCTTCAATGGCAAAATACGTGAGTACGCCATTGGCGCCAGCACGGCGGAAGGCCATCAGGCTTTCCATTATGGCGCGGTCGCGGTCTAGCCAGCCATTGTTGATGGCTGCCATCAACATCGCATATTCTCCCGAGACCTGATACGCAAAAGTCGGCACGCTGAACGTATCTTTTACGCGGCGGATAATGTCCAAGTAGGGCATGCCGGGTTTGACCATAACCATATCGGCCCCTTCGGCTATGTCCATCTCCACTTCGCGCAGGGCCTCGTCGCTATTGGCGGGGTCCATCTGGTAGGTCTTTTTGTCCCCTTTGAGCAGACCGCCAGAACCCAACGCATCGCGGAACGGGCCATAGAAGGCGGAGGCATACTTGGCGGCGTAGGACATGATCCGGGTATTAACCAGACCATTAACATCCAGATCCTGCCGGATGGTGCCAATGCGGCCATCCATCATGTCGGACGGGGCAATAATATCCACCCCGGCCAAGGCCTGATTGACGGCCTGTTGGGACAGGATCTGAACGGAGGCTTCGTTCACCACGTAGCCATCTTCAATGACGCCATCGTGGCCGTGGCAGGTGTAGGGGTCTAGCGCCACATCCCCGATCAGGGCCATGTCGGGGAATTCTTTTTTGAGCAACCGGGCTGCACGGCACATCAGGTTGTCCGGGTTCAGGGCTTCTGTCCCCGTTTCATCCCGTGCTTCAGCCGGAGTAATGGGGAACAGGGCAAGCGCGGGAATACCGAGCTTGGCGGCAGGTTCCACATGCTTTGCAAGCCGGTCGAGCGTCACACGGTGCGCGCCGGGCATGGAGGACACTTCGGTTGTGGTGTCTGTGCCTTCCATGAAAAAAATCGGCCAGATCAGGTTGCTGATGCCCAGTGAGGTTTCGGCAACCAGGCGGCGTGTCGCATCGTCATACCGGTTGCGGCGCGGGCGGGCCAAAGGGAAACGACCAGCCATCATGGGCGGGATCTCCTTGCACGATGTCTGCCATGGGGTCGGTTTCTGGCCCGGTTAATGGCAGAACAAACAGGGGTGAATAAGACGGGCGGAAGTATGCGCTCCTGCCCATGTTATGCAACCCCGGTGCAGCAAAGATCAGCTCCGCGCGGGCAAGTTGGGGCGGTGGCGCGCAAATTTACAGGCGGCCGATACTGGCCCAACTGCGGGCCAAGGTTTAAATCCTGCGTTGTTTGCAGTTTATCCGGCGGCGGGCTGTGTGTAAAAGCGGAGGACATCAAGGGGCAGGGTTCTGCCTTGTTGAATTTTTTCTCCTGTCAGGCGGGCGTGGAACAGGGTAAGAGACCATCCAGTGCTTCTGTCTGCTATATAACAGGCCTTGCGCATAGTCTGACCAGAGTATGCTGGGCCTGTAACGATTGACCGCCATCTGCCGCCCGGCAGGCATGTTGCCAAACGACAGTTTGATTTTGAGGGAACACCCGAATGAGCCACACGGATCTGGACCGTTTTTTTCATGCGCCCCTGACCCAGACGGATCCGGACGTTGCGTCCGCCATTGCCGCCGAGCTGACCCGCCAGCAGGATGGCATTGAGCTGATCGCCAGCGAAAACATGGCCTCCGAGGCCGTTTTGCAGGCACAGGGCAGTGTGCTGACCAACAAATACGCCGAAGGCTACCCCGGCCGCCGCTATTATGGTGGCTGCGTGGAAGTGGACAAGGTGGAAACCCTGGCCATCGAACGTGCCAAAACCCTGTTTGGTGCAGCTTTTGCCAACGTGCAGCCGCATTCGGGCGCAAACGCCAATCAGGCCGCGTTCATGGCTATGGGCAAGCCGGGTGACACCGTTCTGGGCATGAGCCTTGCTGCTGGTGGCCATCTGACCCACGGTGCCGCCCCCAACTATTCTGGCAAGTGGTTCAATGCCGTGCAGTATGGCGTACGCCAGCAGGACGGTGTTCTGGACTACGAGCAGATGGAAGCGCTGGCGCGTGAGCACAAGCCGTCCATCATTGTGGCTGGTGGTTCTGCTTACCCGCGGATCATCGACTTTGCCCGTTTCCGCCGTATTGCGGATGAAGTGGGCGCGCTGCTGATGGTGGATATGGCGCATTTTGCCGGTCTGGTGGCTGCTGGCCTGTACCCCAACCGCTGGAATATGCAGACATCGTCACCTCCACCACGCATAAAACCCTGCGTGGCCCCCGTGGCGGTCTGATCCTGACCAACGGCGAAGCACTGGCCAAGAAGATCAACTCCGCCGTGTTCCCCGGCCTGCAGGGTGGCCCGCTCATGCATGTTATTGCTGGCAAGGCCGTGGCGTTTGGTGAAGCCCTGCGCCCCGAGTTTAAAGAATACCAGAAAGCAGTGCAGAAGAACGCCGCCGTTCTGGCCGAAGTGCTGGTCGAGCGTGGGTTTGATATTGTGACGGGTGGCACGGATTCCCATCTGCTGCTCGTTGACCTGCGCCCCAAAAAGGTGACCGGTAAGGCTGCTGAACAGGCGCTGGAACGTGCGGGTATTACTGCCAACAAGAACGCCATTCCGTTTGACCCGGAAAAACCTGCCATCACCTCAGGTGTGCGTCTGGGCAGCCCGGCTGCAACGGCGCGCGGCTTCCGTGAGGAAGAATTCCGTCAGGTTGGTGAAATGATTGACGAAGTGCTGACCGCACTGGCCGCTTCTGGCGGTGAGGGTGATGCCGCAGTCGAAAAAGCAGTGCATGAACGGGTTAAAGCCCTGTGCGCGCGCTTCCCCATTTATTCGCGTTAATCCGCGTTTTTATTGGGTGACCCTAAAAAGGGCGTGGGAGATAACTCCCGCGCCCTTTTTTTGTCAGTTCGGGGGCGTTTCATCGGACTTTAAACGACGCTGAACCTCTGGGTAGTTTTACAGAACGCGCGCCAGTCGCACGGCTGTGTGCCCACGGCGGGGGCGCAGGTTAGGAATGACCAACATGCAGTTGTTATATGGGGTGCGGATTTCATCCATCCCATCAATGGCAATCAGGGTTCCTGCATGTTCAATAATGTCCCCTCCCATAAAGGAGCGGATAAAGGCAAAGCCTGCGGTTTGTGCCACTACGCAGTCAGTCACCATGGCATGAACGCAACTGTGCGTGGGAGCAGGAACAGGCAAAGGCGGAATCATGCCGTGCTGGGCCAGAAAGATGCGGGCCGTAAGCAGGCTTTGTTCGGTGGCGGAGCGGGTCCAGTGTTGCCCTGCTTCCAGCAGGCAGGCGCGGGCAGTGCCTGTAGGGTCGGAAAACCGCTCATAATCAATGAGTCGCGGTCCTGCAGGGTGCCCCTGATCCAGCACAACTTGCGGAGGTTTGGCCTGTCCGCAGGCTAGCGTATTCGCCATAAGCAGGTTGCGTTCTGCCATGCTGGTCAGCAGCAGTGTGGCGGAGGGCCATGTCATGCTGTGCAGGTCCAGCAGTACATCCACCGTGTCGATCACGGGCAGCAGTTCACGCACCCGGCGCATTTCCACCGATGAATGTGCAGAGCGGATCAACTCAGGCATCCACAGCCTGTTCATATCCTCTTCAACAAAGCGGAACTGGGAGGGGCGGCGTGGGTCAAACGCTGCATAGGCTTCCAGATTGAGGAAGATAAGGCTTAGTCGACCAAGCGTTGGCTGGAGTGGAGTAGCCAGAATTTGCGCAAGGGCATGGGCTCCGGCGTATTCGTTCCCATGCATCAGCGCAGTTACGGCAATGTGTGGGCCGGGTTTATGGCTTTCAAAATGATGCACCCCTCTGATGCCACAATTACCCTGCACCCATTGTGTCAGGTCCGGTGGCGGTGCCTCTGGTGCGGCATGGGGCAGAGCCGGGAGGGGAGGCGGCAGAACTTCCGACAAGGTGCGAAAGCGGTAAGTGCTTTTGCCACTGTGCTGGCGTTTGGAGGCACAGCTCATGGCTGGCCCGGTGCATTATTGCGGGGCGTTGCGTTTAAAGCGCGGCAGAATGGGTGAGGAGGGAAAGAACTGCACCACATACTGCCGAGTATGGTTCGGGTTGCGTTTGGCTGCAATCCCTCCCATGCCATGCGCGTTGACCGGAGGGCAGGTTACGGCATGGCCTGCCCCGGTCGAGGTGTGTGCTTATGCGCGGGCTGGTCGGGTGCGTGGCTTATCCTGCCGGGGGGCGGTTGGTGTAGCGGACGGCAGAGCCTGCTCCATGCTTAATACACGGAGTTTGACCTGTGCGCCCACTTCCACCTGCCGCAAACGTTTGCGCTCGGCGCCGGAGCAAAGGGTCAGGGCAGATCCTTTTTTGCCCGCACGCCCCGTACGGCCAATGCGGTGCAGGTAGGTTTCGGGCTGTTCGGGCACATCGTAATTGATGACCTGCGTGACGGAGGCAATATCCAGCCCACGTGCGGCCACATCGGTTGCGACCAGAATAAACAGACGGCCCGCGCCAAAACTGGCCACTGTGCTGGTACGTTTGTCCTGCGTCAGGTCTCCGTGCAGGGGGGCCACGGCCAGACGTGCTTTTTTAAGCGTGGCTGCCAGAGTATCCGCCTCGGCCTTGGTGCGCACAAAAACGATGCTGCGTGTTTTGGGGCTCCGGCCAAAAAAGGTTTTGAGGAAAGCGATTTTCTGGTCGTCTTCCAAAAACAGAACGCCTTGGCGGATGGCGGGGCGTTCCTCCGGCGGCTTTTCCACGCTGAGTTCAATCGGCTTATGCACAATGCTGGCCAGCATGGTTTTGCAGGCGGCTGGCATGGTGGCGGAAAAAGCCAGTGTCTGCCGTGGTGTGGGCAGGTAGTTGAGGATGGTCCGCGTTTCCTCCTCAAACTCGTGCGTGAACAGGCGATCGCATTCGTCCATGACCAGTTGAAAACAGTCGGACAGGTCACACGTGCCTGTACCAATAAAGTCCAGCAGGCGGCCGGGTGTGGCAATGAGAATACGGGGGTACCCGCTGGTATGGGTCAGTTCAATGGCCTGCTCATCCCGGTCCGCGCCGCCAAAAGGCAGATAATGGGCAGACGGGGGGCTTTGGAACTGGTCTGTTTTTACCAGTCTCCCCCATACATGTTTTAAAAACCTTGGCCGTTTGCAGCACCAGCTCACGCGTGGGGACCATAACCAGCAGCGTGCGGGGTTTGCGGGCCTTGAGCAGCCTGTGCAGCATGGGCAGCACGTAAGCAGCCGCTTTGCCTGTGCCGGTGGGGGCTGTGGCCAGAATGTCCCGCCCGGCCAGTGCGGCGGGTATGGCAGCAAGCTGGATGGGGGTCGGTTCTGCCATACCTGCCTGTTGTGCGTTGGCGCAAAGGGCTGGGGACAGACCCGTCTCCTTGAAGCTAGCGGACATACTGTTGCCTTTCTCGTGGTCTGGAATGCGTACAAGGTGCCTTGCTTTTAAAGGCAATCCGGTTGCAAGGACAAAGCGGACCATGCAAAGCGCGTGGTTGCAGAGGCCGATGTGTAGCGGAGGAATGCGCGTTATGGCGAGCGCAATGTATGCAGGTGCGCAAACTGGTTCAAACCCTCAGGAGGTTTTTACCAACACGGCACCCCATGCTTTTGTTGTGGGGGAGAATTTTGCCGGTATGCGCTCGCAGGCATTGGGGCTGGCCCATCGTGCTGGATGGGACGGGACTTTCCAGCCCGTGTGCCCCAGCCGTGTTGCGCGTGTGGTGCTGGCTGGGCCTCGCTGGCTTGGGCGTCCCTGCCTGCGTGGTAGCAGCGGGCAGACGCTGGAGTCCCACGCCGATCTTTTGCGTTCGGATGTTGTTATCAGCATTGGCGGTAAGGGTGGCGCCATTGGGGCAGCCCTGCGCTCCACCTCTCGCCCCGTGGTGCAGATACAGAATCCACGTCAGTCTCTCTCCCGCTTTGATCTGATTATTGCCTGCCGTCATGATGATATTTCCGGCCCCAATGTGTTGCTGGGTCGTACCGCGTTGCACGGTCTGACGCAGGAGCAGCTGGAACATGCCAAGCAGGCATGGGAGCCACGGCTTGCCCATTTGCCCCGTCCGCTGGTGGCCGCACTGGTTGGGGGGTCCAACGGGCGTTTTCATCTTGGGGAGGCGGAAGCCCGCAGACTGGCCAATGTGCTGGTGCAAACGCGGCAGGCCGAGGGCGGAAGCCTGATTGTAACGGCCTCCCGCCGTACAGACCCGCAGGCGTTGGCTGCCCTTAAGCAGATTATAGAACCCGCAGGCGGTTTTGTGTGGGATGGGGAAGGGGATAACCCCTATATCGGGCTGATTGCCTGTGCCGATAATCTGCTTGTCACCATTGATAGCGTGTCCATGATGTCCGAATCCGTGGCCGGTCATGCGCCTGTCACGGTTTTTCCGCTGCCGGGTAAATCCCGCCGGATTCAAGAATTTGTGGAAGAGCTGGAACTGGCCGGGCGTGTGCGTGTGCTGGGTGAGGATGCCACCCGCCTGCCTGCACCGTGGTTTGTAACCCCGCTTGATGACACGCCCGAACTGGTTGGCGAAATGCACAACAGGCTGGGTTTTTAAGTAACACCAACACGTTACAGGCTTGCCCTCCTATTGGGCTGCCTAATGGGCCATGCTCAGGCGGAGGGGATGTCGGCTGGGGCATCTGCCGGGTCATGCGCCGGCCAGATGCGGAGGGCCAGTAAAGAGGCCATGACGGTTAGTGCACATAACCCACCCGCAGCAATGGGCAGGCCGAATGTGGCCCCCAAGCTACCCGCCAGCGGGTAAGCCAGCAGCCAACACCCATGAGAGAGTGAAAACTGGGCCGCAAACAGGGCAGGTCGGTCTTCCGGTGCGCCAGAGCGGCGTAGCAGACGCCCCGATGGTGTTTGTGCAACCGAGTAACCAACGCCCAGCAATGCCCACAGTGGTAGCAGCCAGCCATAGCTGGGCAACCATATGGCCATAAATGCCCCGGCGCATAGGAGTGTGGCGCCTGCCAGCATAACAGTGCGGTCGGCAATACACGCCAGCATACATGGCAGGCCAAGTGCCGCCGCTACGGACCCAGCGCCAAAGCAGGCTAGTGCCAGAGCTGTAGCGCTTTGCCCCAATCCAAAATGACCCTGCACGTAAACAACGGTATTCACCAGCACAATGGAAGCCGCAGCCGCAACGGCCAGATCAATAGCCAGCAGGCCACGGAGCCGAGGCGTTGCAAGGTACAGACGAATGCCGCGTGTTGTCCGTTCGTAAACACCACGGTGAGGCGCTTTGCGGGCGCTGGGCAGGCGTACGGACACCACAAGGGCTGCGGAGCACAAAAAGCCAATAGCCGTGCCCACAAACAGAACATGAAAAGACATAACCCCTAACAGAGCCGCAGCCAGCAGCGGGCTGAGAACACTCTCCGTGTCATACGCTATGCGGGAGAGGGAAAGGGCATCCGTGTAGTCCTGCTCATCGGGCAGAATATCGGGAATGGTGGCTTGGAATGTGGGGGTAAACGCAGCAGAGGCGGATTGCAGCACAAAGATAAGAACGTAAATTTCCCACGCTGTGTTCACAAAGGGCAGGCAGGCCGCAACAAGGCAGCGCACAAGGTCCAGCAGCACCAGCATCATGCGGCGCGGTAGGAGGTCCGCAAAGGCGGCCGCCAATGGGGCTACCCCCACATAGGCTAGCATTTTTATGGCCAGTGCAGTTCCCAGCACCGCACCTGCGTGCTCTCCGGCTACTTGGAAGGCCAGCAGCCCCAAGGCTACGGTGGCCAGGCCTGTTCCTGTCAGGGCAACAACCTGTGCGCCAAACAGGTGGCGGTAGGTCCGGTGGTGCAGCACACGCAGCATGAAGCGTTCCGCCGTTAGAGGTATTTGGTTAGGGAGGAGAAGGCCTTCAGGGCGTCCTCGCGGCTCATTTCACCCGCTGCAATGGCGTCTATGATGCAGTGTTCAAGGTGGTCCTGAACCAGCATCCGCTTGGATTTGCGGAGTGTGCTTTCCACGGCCTCAAGCTGTTGCGCCAGATCCGAGCAGCTTCGGCCCTCGTCTATCATGGCAATAACTTTTGCAAGGTGCCCATGTGCCTGTTGCAGGCGCTGCCGGATAAGGGGATGTGATGCGTGAACCATAAGCCAGACCCTACCCTGAGGGGGAGGGGTGCGCAACGCAAAAGACAACCCGGAGACTAGGAGAGACCTAGATCCAGATGCTGCCCAAAAGCAGGATTGTGCCAACAATGAGCGCCGCTACGTGCCGCATAACGTGCTCTGGCGTGTCCTGCGGCAGGGTGAGGTAGAAGTTGAAGCAGTAAAGCACCAGCCCTGCACCCAGCAGAACGCAGATGACGCGCACGATGGGGTAGGTTGAAATATCCCGTGGGTCAAACTGCATGGTGTTTTACTTCCTTCCGTGCGGTCCAGTCCGGTGTGCGGTTTATGCGCTAACAAAAGCAGACGCGGGATAACCCTGCATGAACAATGCGGTGCGGAGCGAGGTGAGGTTGATCTGTGCCGACACCGCCTGCCGTACAACCGGTTTGGCGTGGAAGGCAATGCCAAGGCCTGCCGCACGCAGCATGGGCAGGTCATTTGCGCCATCGCCAATGGCCAGCGTTGCGGTGTTTTCCAACCCGTGGTGGGTGGTCAGCTTTTGCAATAGTTCCAGCTTGGTCTGTGCGCCCAGAATAGGCAGGCCGGGTGCGCCGGTCAGGTGTCCGGTGCTGTCTGCCAGCAGGGTGTTGGCATGGTTTTCCTCAAACCCGCAAAGTGCGGCCACGCGGGAGGTGAAGAAGGTAAAGCCACCAGAGACGAGCGCCGTATAAGCCCCATGTGCACGCATGGTGCGTACAAGCTCTACTGCGCCGGGGTTCAGGCGGACGTCCTGCCACGCTTTTTCCAGCAGGCTCAGAGGCAAGCCCTTGAGCAGGGCCACGCGCTCACGCAGGGAGGTGGCAAAATCCAGCTCACCATTCATGGAGCGGGCGGTAATGGCGGCAACCTTGTCCCCGATTCCCGCCAGCGCTGCCAGATCATCCAACGTTTCATTGGCGACAATGGTGCTGTCCATGTCCGAGACCAGCAGCTTTTTACGGCGGCCTTCCGCTGGAGTCAGAATGGCGTCAAACTTGCCGCCAAGCTGGTCGTGTAGCTGGGGCAGCACAGTGCGCGCGCTGGCCGGGCATGGAATATCCACCGCCTCTCCGGGAGAGAGGATTACGGCCTCACCATTGGCGCGGATTACGTCCCGCGCGAGGGAGAGGGTGGCGGTATCGAGTGTTGTCGCCTCACGGGGGGCAACAAGGGTCAGAACAAGGCTCGTCATGGCACTTGGGTGTGTGGCAGGAATACGGGCATGAAGCAAGCCGAACACCCAGACGCCTCCCATGCAGGCCGCCTGTCCGCCCCATATCCGCCAGCCCTTGTTATTGCGGGACCAACCTGCTCGGGCAAATCCGCGTTAGCGCTCAGGCTGGCGCAGGCGTTGAATGGCATCATTATTAACGCGGATTCCATGCAGGTTTATCGGGAGCTGCGCGTGTTGACGGCCCGCCCCGATGCGCGGGATGAGGCACTGGTACCGCACAGGCTCTACGGTGTGCTGCCTGCTGCGCAAAAAGGTAGTGTGGCGTGGTGGCGCGAGCAGGCTCTGGCAGCCATGCAGGAGGCGTGGAACACAGGCCGCCTGCCTATACTGTGTGGTGGCACAGGCATGTATATGCGCGCCCTGACAGATGGACTCGCCCAGATTCCCGAATGTGCGGAGCCTATCCGGCAGGAGGCGCGGGCCCTTGTTGCGGTGGAAGGTGCGCCTGCGGTCCATGCCCGGCTTATGGTGGTGGACCCGCAAACGGCAGCGCGGCTTAAACCAGTAGATTCGCAGCGGGTGGCACGGGCGTGGGAGGTGTGGCGGGCTACTGGCCACGGGTTGGACTGGTGGCAGGCGCAGCCCGGCCTCCCACCGGCTCCGTGCCGTTTTGTGGCAGTGCGGTTGCATCCCCCCCGGGCAGACCTGCGTACGCGCATAGCCGCGCGGTTTTCCGCCATGCTGGAGCAGGGTGCGGTGGAGGAGGTGCGTGCTCTGTTACAACAGAATCTGGACCCGGACCTGCCAGCCATGCGGGCCCACGGTGTGCCCGAACTGGCCGCCATGTTGCGGGGGGAAATGACGGAGGCAGAAGCCGCAGCCCACGCCATTGCCGCCACAGGGCGTTACACCAAGCGGCAGGCAACGTGGTTTGCACACCATCCGCTTACTGCGGAGGGGCTGACCAGCATAGTTAATGCCTGTTTTTCTGATTTCGAGCAATTTTCGGAAAGAAAATATGATGAAATTGTTTCTTTTATTCTAATGGGGATTGACGCCTCCCATATCGGGCCCTAAACAGGCCGCCTGCTCCCAATTCCGGGAAGAGAGGACGCTATGACACGCTATACTGGCTCGACCACACTGGACGCTCAGACAACCGCAACCCTGCCGGGTGCGGAAGTGCTTCTGCGCGCATTGGTCGAACAGGGCGTGGAGGTTATTTTTGGCTACCCCGGTGGCGCTGTCCTTCCCATTTATGATGCCCTGTTCAAGCAGAACCACATCCGCCATGTGCTGGTGCGGCACGAGCAGGCAGCTGTGCATGCGGCAGAAGCCTATGCCCGTTCTACCGGTAAGGTTGGTGTGGTGCTGGTAACCAGTGGTCCGGGGGCCACCAATGCGGTGACCGGCCTGCTGGACGCCATGATGGATTCCATCCCGCTGGTCTGCCTGTCCGGGCAGGTGCCAACAGCCCTGATCGGGAATGACGCGTTTCAGGAAGCGGATACAACGGGCATTACCCGCCCGGTCACCAAATACAATTATCTGGTGCGCAAGCCCGAAGATCTGGCGCCTGCGGTGCACGAGGCCTTTGCCATTGCCCGCTCTGGTCGCCCCGGCCCAGTGCTGATTGATCTGCCTAAGAATATAACGGTGGGGGATGCGCCCTATACGGATGCAAAATCCGTTACCCCGCGCACGACCCGCATGACTTCTGAGCCGGACCGTGCCGCCATTGCCCGTGCTGTGGCCGCTATGAAGAATGGCAAACGCCCGCTGTTTTATACGGGGGGTGGGGTTATCAACTCCGGCCCGCAGGCTAGCGAGAACCTGCGCAAGCTGGTGGAGCTGACCGGGTTCCCCATTACTTCCACGCTTATGGGGCTTGGCGCTTTTCCCGGAACGGACGGGCGCTTCCTCGGTATGCTGGGTATGCACGGCACGTACGAAGCCAATCTGGCAACCCACGACTGCGATGTGCTGATTGCGCTGGGGAGCCGGTTTGATGACCGGGTAACCGGGCGGCTGGATGCGTTCTCTCCCAATTCTTTTAAAATTCATGTCGATATTGATCCTTCCCAGATCAACAAGATCGTGCATGTGAACGAAGGCATTGTGGGCGACGTTGGCCAGATTATTGGCATGATGATTGAAGAGTGGGAAAAGCAGCCCGCCTATGCCCATAAAGCCGATCTGGATGCCTGGTGGGCACAGATTGAAGGGTGGCGTGCACTGGACTGCCTGCGCTTTAAGCAGGATCAGGCGCCAGATGCGGTTATCAAGCCGCAGCAGGCCATCCAGCGTGTTTATGAACTGGCACGCCAGACCGGGCGGGACACCTATGTTTCCACCGAGGTGGGGCAACATCAGATGTGGGCGGCGCAGTTCTTTCGGTTTGATGAACCCAACCGCTGGCTGACATCGGGCGGGCTGGGCACCATGGGGTATGGTCTGCCTGCTGCCGTTGGTGCACAGGTTGCACACCCGGATGCGCTGGTGCTGGATATTGCGGGCGAAGCCTCAACCCTGATGAACATTCAGGAACTGGGGACCATTGCGCAGTACCGTCTGCCGGTTAAAATCTTCATCATCAATAACCACTACATGGGCATGGTGCGCCAGTGGCAGGAACTACTGCACGGTTCCCGTTATTCGGAAAGCTACAGTGATGCTCTGCCGGACTTTGTAAAGCTGGCCGAAAGTTTTCATGCAACCGGCCTGCGTGTGACCCGTCTGGACCAGTTGGATGCGACCATCCGTCAGGCGCTGGAGCATGATGGTCCGGTTATTGTGGATATCTGCGTGGCAGAAGGTGAAAACTGCTTCCCCATGATTCCGTCCGGGGCGGCCCATAACCAGATGATCCTTGGTCCGGAGCAGGAAGAAAGCGGGGCGACGATCAGCAAGGAAGGGCAGATGCTGGTTTAACCGGTCTGTTCTGTTTCTGATTTCTGTCTTGTCCATTCTGCTTTGATTGCGAGAAACATGAATATGCAGGTCGAAGTTTCCGGTTCCGCTGTTATTTCCCTTCTGGTTGATAACGAGAGCGGGGCTCTTGCCCGTATTGTGGAGCTGTTCTCGGGCCGTGGTTACAACATCCAGAGCCTGACGGTGGCTCCGGTGGATGAACACGGCCAGACCTCCCGCGTTAACATCGTGACCACGGGCACGCAGTCTTCCATCCGGCAGGTTAAAACGCAGCTTGAGCGGCTTGTGCCCGTCTCGCGCGTGGTGAACCTGACGGCGGAAGGGCCATACGTTGCGCGGGAAATGGCTCTGGTCAAAGTTGTGTCTTCGGGGGAGCCAAGGACGGAAGCCCTGCGTATAGCACAGGCATTCCGGGCACGGGCGGTGGATACAACCGCCAGTTCCTTTGTGTTTGAACTGACCGGCTCTACAGACAAGCTGGACAGTTTTATTGAGCTGATGCGCCCGCTCGGGCTGGTTGAGGTGTCCCGCACCGGGGTTGCCTCCATTTGCCGTGGGCCGCAGACAATTCAGAACTTCTGAAGTATAGCAGGCAGCAACGCCGGGGAGTGACTCCGGCAACAGGGAGAAAAGTATAATGGCTATGCGCGTGTATTATGATCGTGACGCCGACGTTAACCTGATCAAGTCCAAAAAGGTGGCCGTTATCGGTTACGGCAGCCAGGGCCATGCCCATGCCAACAACCTGAAGGACAGCGGTGTTTCTGAAGTTGTGATCGGCCTGCGCGAAGGTTCTGCCGCAGCAGAAAAAGCCCGCAATGCTGGCTTTACGGTTATGACGCCCGACAAAGCTGCTGCCTGGGCAGACGTTGTTATGGTGCTGACCCCCGACGAAGGTCAGGGCGCACTGTACAAAGAATCTCTGGAAAAGAACCTGAAGCAGGGTGCTGCTCTGGCTTTTGCTCATGGTCTGTCCATCCACTTCCGCCTGATCGAAGCCCGCCCTGATCTGGACGTGTTCCTGATCGCGCCTAAAGGCCCCGGCCACACCGTGCGTTCCGAATACCAGCGTGGCGGCGGCGTGCCCTGCCTGGTGGCTATTGCACAGGACAAGTCCGGCAAGGCTCTGGACATTGCTCTGTCCTACGCATCCGCCATTGGTGGTGGCCGTGCAGGCACGATCGAAACGTCCTTCAAGGAAGAAGTCGAAACCGATCTGTTTGGTGAACAGGCCGTGCTTTGCGGTGGTCTGGTCGAACTGATCCGCGCTGGCTTTGAAACGCTGGTTGAAGGCGGTTACGCCCCGGAAATGGCATACTTTGAATGCCTGCACGAAATGAAGCTGATCGTGGACCTGATCTACGAAGGCGGCATTGCCAACATGAACTACTCCATCTCCAACACCGCTGAGTATGGTGAGTATGTGTCTGGCCCGCGCGTGATCACGGCGGAAAGCAAGAAGGCCATGAAGGACATCCTGACGGACATCCAGAACGGCACCTTCGTGCGCAACTTCGTGCTGGAAAACAAGTCCGGCAACGTGTTCTTCAAGGCTACCCGTGCACGTAACGATGCCCACCAGATTGAAGCCGTTGGCGAAAAACTGCGTGGCATGATGCCCTGGATCGCTAAGTCCCGTCTGGTTGACAAAACCAAGAACTAAGACTGCGACCCTTACGGGTTTTCGTATTCAAAAAAGGCTCCTCCACACTGTGTGGGGGAGCCTTTTTTATTGTCTGTGTGGTTGGCAGTATGCGGCCAGCCGGGTGTTTTGGGGTGCTTACTTTATCATTTTGCGAATAACGCCCATGAGTTCTTCCAGCGCATCCTCTCCGCCATTTTCCGCTACGGCTGTGCGTACACAACCTTTGGCGTGCGAAGTCAGGATTTGAATACTCACCCCATCCAATGCGGATTTGACGGCGGAAAGCTGGGTTAGAATATCCACGCAGTAGCGGTCATCCTGCACCATGTTGAGAATACCGCCAATTTGCCCTTCAATCCGTTTGAGGCGGTTGATCAGGGCTGTTTTGTCTGGTTGCGTAACGTGCCGCTCCCTGCTGGCAGGTGCGCTGGGTGTGCAGGCGTGGCAACCGGGTTTGTCTGTGGACATGGGGCATTCTGCTGGTTGTTTTAAAAACAGGGCGGCGTAAGGGGGAAGGGCTGGTGCCGTGCCGTGTAAGGCTCGGCTCCAGCCCGTGGTTATCTTGCCGTCTGTGTAGAATGCCTGACCGTTGGACGCAAAAGTTATGGCGCAGGTCTAGCCGACGCACATGGTTAAAACCATGTGCGCACACCAAAGGTAAAGCGGATGTCCTCCGCCCCGTTATCGGCTGACCCCCGCCAGTTGCTGGTATGGTTGGCTGTGTTGCCGTAGTGGCCAGCGTAGGTCACGGCAATATAGGGGGCTATTTTGCGCTTGAATTCGTAACGCAGGCGTAGCCCGGCATCAATGTCGGAAAAACCTCGGCTTACATTGCGCTCCGCGTCGGTGTGAGAATAAAAGTTCAGCTCTGCTTGGGGTTGCAAAATCAGCCGGTTGGTAATTAGCAGGTCGTAGGAGCCTTCCAGCTTGCCAGCGACCCCCTGAGCGTTGAAATAGGCTGTTGCCGACACATCAAAAAAATACAGCGCCAGCCCCTGTACCCCCACCGCGCCCCATGCACGTGTGGGACCACTATCCAGATCCAGCCGTACCCCGGCCTGTACGTCAAAATAGGTGGAAATGGCATGGTCATACAAAAATTCGTGGTCGCCATCGGTCATATGGCGGTGCCCGTCCACCGTGCCCTCGGACTTGATCCACAGCTTGTCATGATCTGTGCCAAACCAGCTTTGCCCGGAATAGCGTAACAGACTGTCACCCGCTGTATAGCGGCCTTCAAACTGTTCCATCAGAACATGAAAATACGTGTTGTGGTCCATAACCGGCGGCATGTCGTGCACGTAACGCACTTTGGGTATGGGCGGTGGCGCCGAAGGCCACTGACTGCTGGGGGCCAGCGCTGGCAGGCTAGTGTGGAAAGTGCCGTGGGTGTGTTCGTGCAGGCTGCCCGCCGTTACCTTGTTGCTTGTCGCGGCATGGGGGGAAGCCGTTATGGGGTGTTGAACCTTATGGGCGGGGGGAGGAGCCGTCATGTCCATGTCGTCTCCCATATCCATGCCGGGCATGTCCTCCATACCATCCATTGCGGGCATGGTGTGCTTGTGTGCCGCCAGTGCAGGGGCGGCAAAGGCAGGCTGGTGGAAGGCCAGAGTCAGCACAAGCGCCGCATATGCGGTGGTGTAACGCCGGGTCATGACACCACCACAGTGCGGAACATGCCAAGGTCCATGTGGTAGAGCAGGTGGCAGTGGTAGGCCCATAGTCCCGGTGTATCGGCGGAGACAAGGTAGCTCAGCTTTGCGCCCGGCTGCACAATAATGGTGTGTTTGACCGGGTTGTAAGCCCCCTGTCCATTCTCCAGCTCGCTCCATAGACCGTGCAGATGAACGGGGTGTTCCATCATGGTGTCATTGATGAGCGTAAAGCGGACCCGTTCACCCAGTCGGAGGGGAATGGGGTCTGCCTCGGAGAACTTTTTGCCGTCAAACCCCCAGATGTAGCGCTCCATGTTGCCGGTTAGATGGAGTGTGATCTCCCGCGAAGGGGGGCGTGTATCTTCCGCCGGGCGTAGGGCACGCAGGTCGGCGTAGGTCAGCACACGGCGGCCGTTGTTGCGTAGCCCGTCTCCGGGGTCGGCCAGCCGGTTCGTGGGCATGGCGGCAATATTCTGGTTTTCAACATTCAGGGGGGGCGTATGGGCTGGGGGCTGGTTGTCTTTGCCCATATCCATCCCTTTCATGTCCATGCCCTTCATGTCGTGCATGGTTTCGGGCATGCCCATGTCCAGCATGGTGCGGACTGGCCGTGGGTCCATGGGGGGGATGGCCGCGTGCATGCCCGGTTGCGGGGCCAGCGTGCCACGGGCATAGCCTGTGCGGTCCTCCGTCTGGGCAAAAATGGTGTAGGCTCTGTTGTCTTTTGGCTGCACGATACAGTCGTAGGTTTCGGCAACACCAATGCGGAATTCATCGACCCGCACAGGTTCCACATCGTTCCCGTCCGCCTGCACCACGTCCATTTGCAGGCCGGGAATGCGTATGTCGTAAAACGTCATGGCGGACGCATTGATAAAGCGGAGCCGCACCCGCTCATTAGGGCGGAACAGCCCGGTCCAGTTGGTGTCCGGCGTGCAGCCGTTCATGAGATATGTGTAGATAATGCCGGTCACATCCGAAATATCGGTGGCGGACATGTTCATGCCGGCCCATTGCAGGCGGTTCTTTACGGCGGGTAACAGGCCATCACGCTTGGCGTCCTTTATAAGAGAAACAGCCGTGCGTTGCCGAAAGTTATAGTAATCGTCTTGAAATTTAAGGTTGCTGATAATGTCGTGCGGGGCCACGTCCGACCAGTCGGAGAGCAGCACAACGTAGTCCCGGTCCCATGTCTGGGTAGGCGGGTCACGTGGGTCGATGACGATGGCTCCGTAGAGCCCGCGTGCTTCCTGCATGTTGGAATGGCTGTGGTACCAGTAAGTGCCGCTCTGCCGGACGGGAAAACGGTAGGTAAAGCTTTGCCCCGGCCCAATGCCTGCAAAGCTCAGGCCCGGTACACCATCCATGTCGGCCGGGCAGCGGATGCCGTGCCAGTGGATGGATGATTCCTCAGCCAGATGGTTATGGATGTTCAGGGTTACGGTATCCCCCTCCCGCCAGCGTAGGGTGGGGCCGGGCATACTCCCGTTCATGGTCGGTACGGTCTGGGTTTTGCCTGCAATGTTGACCGTAAGCGGGCGGAGGGTCAGGTCAAAAACCGAACGGGGGGCAGAGGGCAGGGGAGTGCCAAAAGGTGTGTCGGCCTGCGCGCGTGGCAGGCGGCTCAGGCCGGTCAGGGCGGCAAGGGCGCTCGCACCAGTTATGAACTGGCGGCGCGCAAAGCCTCCTCCCCGATGGGGTGAGGGTAAGGGCATGGTATTGGTCCATTCTGCACGGTCCGTTTAGGGCAGACCGCATGGCTGATCAGGCGGGGGCTTACGCCACCGGTGGATTTATCAGGCCGTGTGCAGTTTGGGCGGACGGAGCAGAGGAGCGGCCCGGCGGTCGGGCAGGGCCGTCTGATGGGCAAAAACCGGCTTGGCGCGGGTGTGCCACAAAAAGGTTACTGGTAGTGTGCCAGCCGATATATCCACAACAGACAGGGCATTGCCTGTCATGCAGCAGGCTGCATGGTGGTGCATAAGGTGGTGTACCGCCGCTGTGGTGGATGGGCAGCCCAGTGCCGTTGTGTGGTGGTGCATGGCGGCAGCCGCAACCGGACCATGCTCCGCGTGGTGCATGGTGGCATGGACCATGCTGGGCGTAGCCGCCACAGCCGGGGTGTGCAGCGCCCACAGGCCAAACGTGCTGGCCAGCAAAAGCAGGCAGCCCAAAATTGGCCCACGAAAGAGAAAAAGGCACCGCATGATTTGAATATACCCCTAGGGGGCATATATGGCAAGGAGAATGGGTCAGTCCGGATGTGTCGTGACCGGCGTATAAGCATGTTTTGCCCGGTGTGTTTGACCGTAGGCATGGAGCCACAAGAGCATGAGCCAGATTATCAGTTTTCCCGTTGCGGGCATGAGCTGTGCCAGTTGTGCCGCCCGGCTGGAAAAAGTGCTCAATCGGCAGCAGGATGTGCAGGCATCCGTTAATTTTGCCACGGCACGGGCGCAGGTCACTCTGGAAGACCTCGCAACCCAACTCCCCCCGGTGCTGGAAGCCGTGCGTCATGCCGGTTTTACGCCCGAAACCACAAGTGTTGATCTGGCCCTGACCGGGCTGACATGCGCATCCTGCGTAAACAGGGTGGAAAAAGTGCTCAATGCCCTGCCATCGGTTCAGGCATCGGTCAATCTGGCTACCGAGCGCGCCCATGTCAGCTTTGTGCCCGGCGTAGTGGATGCGGCAGATTTGATTGCCCGTGTGGAGAAGGCTGGATACGGCGCAAGCCTGTACAACCAGCAGGCGCCAGATGCGCAAAATGCGCAGCACGAGGCGGAATGGCGGGGGGAGTGGCGGAATTTCCTCCTTTCTGCCGTGCTGAGTTTGCCTTTTGTCATCCAGATGCTGGGTATGCTGCTGGGTGAGCATACCGTTATGCTGCCCTTGTGGTGTCAGTTCGGGCTGGCTGGGCTGGTGCAGCTCTGGTGTGGCCGCGCGTTGTATGGCGGTGCCTTCCATGCGCTGCGGGCCGGTGCCGCCAATATGGATGTGCTGGTGGTTATGGGCACAGGCATTGCTTTTGTGTTCAGCACTGTTGTGATGGCTTTTGGCCTTGATCAGCCTGTTTATTTTGAGACCAGCGCGCTGGTGCTGACTCTTGTTCTGCTTGGTCGCCTGCTGGAGGCCCGCGCCAAAGCCCGCGCTAGTGCGGGGATGCAAAGCCTTATGCACCTGCAACCCCGGACTGCCCATGTGGAGCAGAATGGCCAGTGGGTGGATACGCCGGTGGAGCAGCTTGTGCCCGGCAACGTGTTTATGGTCCGTCCGGGGGAGAGCGTGGCCGTGGACGGCACGGTGCTGGATGGCCGGTCTGATCTGGATGAAGCCATGCTAACGGGTGAGAGCGCCCCCGTTACCAAAACCACGGGCGACCGCGTTTTTGCGGGTACTTTGAACCAGACAGGCGCTTTGCGTGTGCAGGCCACAAAAGTGGGGGCGCAAACCGTTCTATCGGGCATTGTGCGTATGGTGGAGCAGGCGCAGGGCAGCAAGGCCAGTGTGCAGCGTCTGGCGGACCGTGTGGCGGCGGTATTTGTGCCTGCGGTGCTGGTGCTGGCCTTGCTGGCCCTTGGTGTGGGGTGGGCGCTTACGGGGCATTTTGGCGCCAGTCTGGTTAATGCCGTGTCGGTGCTGGTTATTGCCTGCCCCTGCTCGTTAGGGTTGGCAACACCAACGGCCATTATGGTCGGTACGGGCCTTGGTGCGCAGGCTGGTATTCTGTTCCGCAATGCGGATGCGCTGGAGCAGGCGCGCAAAATGGATATTCTGGTCACTGACAAAACAGGAACCCTTACCATAGGGCGGCCCGGTGTCGTGCAGGTGCAGCTTGCCCCGGGCGAGGACCCACATACGGTGCTGGGGCTGGCGTATGCGCTGGAGCAGAGTTCCGAACATCCGCTGGCTCGCGCTATTGTGGCGTATGCCACGGCACAGGGGGCGGTGCCTGCCACCATAACCGATTTTAACGCCATACCGGGGCGTGGTGTGCAGGCCCGGATGGGAGAGAAAGATGCGCAGCTTGGCTCGCTTTCCTATATGCAACAGATTGGTTGCCCAATAGACCGGACGTTAACCGATGGCTGGCAGGCCCGTGGGCAAACCATTGTCGCCTTGGCCCTTGGGGGGAGAGTCGTGGGGTATTTTGGGCTGGCTGATCAGGTCCGGCCAGAAGCCCAGATGGCTATTGCCGCTCTGCGGAGCGAGGGGCTGCGTGTGGTGATGCTCAGTGGGGATAATGAGCGGGCAGCACAAGCCGTGGCCCGGCAGGTGAGGATAGATGAGGTTGTGGCCGGTGTGCTGCCGGAGGGCAAGGCCGCGCAGATCACCCGGCTCAAGGCTGGTGGCCAGCACTGTGTGGGCATGGTGGGGGATGGTATAAACGATGCTCCGGCCCTTGCACTGGCTGATGTTAGTTTTGCTATTGGAGCCGGGGCCGATATTGCGTTGGAAACGGCGGATGTTGTGCTGGTGCGGAGCCAGTTAACGGCACTGGTGGATGCTGTCTCGCTCTCCCGGGCAACGGTATCCAAAATCAGGCAGAACCTGTTTTTTGCATTTATCTACAACATATTGGGCCTGCCACTGGCGGCATTCGGTTTGCTTAGCCCGGTTTTTGCCGGGGCGGCCATGGCCATGAGTTCGGTCTCGGTCGTTAGCAATTCCCTGTTGCTCAACCGGTGGAAGGCGCGCCGCTCATGGGGGGCATAAATCGGGCCACGCGCCTTTTGTGGGGGGGTCAGGTTGGCAGGGTTGGCGTTGTGCTGCCTAGTAGCAGGCTGCTGGCATGAGGACGCCATTCCCCTGTGTTTTCATCCCGCCCCTGTAAATAAAGCCTGCGGGTGCCTCTGGGGGGGATGGGTTGTGCTGCCTCGCGCAAAAAAATCTGCATGTCCTCAGACTGTTTGCGGTTGATCAGGCAGCATAACGATGTGTCGGGAAAAGATTTGAGAAGGTCCGCGCTGCTGCTTTCCCCTGCAAAGATCATAAGAGGGGGCTGTTTTCTTTTTTGTTCAAAGTGGACGCGGATCAGCTCGGTTTTACCAACTCCAGCAGGGAATGGGTAACGGGGAACCTCGGTCGGTTCCATAATACCCCTGCGCTCCACCAGACGTGCACCAAAAACATGTTCGTGCCGTAAATTGTAGCCGTATTCAGCCGATGTCGCAAAAAGTGCAACCAGATCTTCCAGCGCGGAGGAGCAGATAATGGGGTCTATGCCATGCTCCTGCAAAATCTGGAGCAGGTTCCCCATTTCTGGCGTCAGGCGCAGCATCTGGGTTATGTCTGCCTGTACGGGGCCAGCCTTGCCCGGCCGGGTTGGCGGGCAGGTCCACTTTTGGGTGGAAATGGATGCCCCAAGGCACCATTCATTGGCTGCGCGGCTTAGGGTAATCACATCGGTCTGGGCCTGTTCGGCCACCAGCCGGATCATCCATTGCTGGGCGGCATCTGGGCCGTGTAGGGCTGCCACAGCCTGATGGCAGAAGGCCATACGGGCACGGAACGCCAGCATGGCTGGGTTATCTTGCAATTCTTCCCGTGCAATGGGGTGGGGCATATGCCCATAACGGGCCGCCAGTGCGCTGTAATCTTCTACAATATCATCCACAAGGTCGGGAAAAGAGACAGGCTGGCCGGCAATGTTTGTAAATGGTGCGGGGAGCGGATGGCTGGAAGCGTGTACATGAATAAGCTTGTGGAACCTTCTGGCTGGCATAAGAAAACAGAAGTGTTCCAGCATGAATAAAAAGAGCGTTTGCTGCACATCGCCTACTATGGCGGTGTTGTTCCAGTCCATCACCACATAAGGGGGACTGTTGGCATTATAGGTTTCGGAATATTGGCCGTGTGCGTTGATGAGCGCCTGAATGGCCTCCCTTAACGGTGGGTGCCATTTTAGCTCTTCCAACTCAGGGGGAGGCCGGTCCATCAGGTCGGGTTGGGCGTTCGCCCGGCCAATGGTGCGGGCGGTCAAAAGTGCGGTCAGACCCAAACCCAATGTACGGCGGTGCAGAACAGGGCGCATACAAAATCCAGACTGACAGAAAAATGGCGGACGCCTCTATTGGAAGGCAAGATCGCACACGGTCAAGTCATGTTTGCGGCCACGGGCTTAACGATGATGTTCCTGTGGGTGCGCCATGTGGCCCCGGCGCATTACCGCCGGGGCTGGCTGCCTTTGGGATTGTTTGCGGCCAACTGCCTCAGGCGTGGGATGGCAGCAGGCGGGCCAGTGTGCGTTTACGGCCAATAAGGGGGAGCAGGTCACGCAGTTCCGGGCCGTGTTCTTCTCCCGTCAGCGCAACGCGCAGCGGGTGGAACAGGGCTTTACCGCTCCGGCCTGTTTTGTCCTTGATGGCGGTGGTCCATGCCTTCCACGTTCCCACATCCCACGGTTCGGCTGGCAGCAGGTCTGCTGCTTCCTTCAGGAACGTTTCGTCTTCTTCCTGCACGGGAGGAATAATGTCTCCAGTGACGACCTGAAACCACAGTTTTGCTTCGGATAGCAGGTCGATATTGCTGCGAATAGCCAGCCAGAAGGCTTCTGTTGCGCCTTTTGGCAATCTGTCGGCTACGGCAGCAAAGGGAAGCTGGGCAAGGTGGCGGTGGTTCATGGCCAGCAACTGGCGTGTATCAAACCGAGCCGCGGAGCGCGAAATGTGCGACAGGTCATAGCTCTGCGCCAGCGCATCAAACGGCATCAAGGCCGGGTCGTCCGAGCTGCCAAGGCGCGCAAGGTAGGAGATCAGGGCTTCCGCCTCTACCCCATCCTGCCGCAGGGTACGCAGGGAGCAGGCATCAAACCGTTTGGAGAGCTTGCCGCCGTTTTCGTCCAGCAGCAGGGGCAGGTGGGCAAAGCGGAAGTGGTCGGGGCGCGCGCCCAGAGCCTCGGCAATGTCAATCTGCACGCCCGTGTTGGTTACGTGGTCTTCCCCACGGATAATGTGGCTGATCCCTGTTTCCAGATCATCCACAACCGAGGCCAGCGTGTACAGCACCGTGCCGTCGGTCCTGACCAGCACAGGGTCGGATACGGATGGCAGCTTGACCTGACAATCCCCCATAACAAGGTCGCGCCAGCGCACAATGCGGCCCGAGAGTTTGAAGCGCCAGTAAGGCACCTTGCCGTTAGCCTCGGCCTGTGCGCGCTGCTGCTCGGTCATTTTGAGCATGGCGCGGTCATACACGGGGGCGCGGCGCTGGCGGATCTGGGTTTCGCGCTTGGCGGCCAGTTCCTGCTCGCTTTCAAAGCAGGGGTACAGGTGGCCGGATGCCTTCAGCTTTTCAATGGCGGCGGCATAGCGGTCCAGCCGCTGAGTCTGGCGGAAGGTCTCGTCCCACGTAATGCCCATCCATTCCAGATCCTGCTGGATGGCCGTTACCAGTTCCTCGCGGGAGCGACCGGTATCCGTATCATCAATACGCAGTTGGAATTTGCCCCCATTGCGGCGGGCAAACAGGGCGTTGGCAAGGGCAAGGCGGGCATTGCCCACATGGAGAAGGCCGGTAGGGCTGGGCGCAAAGCGGAGTTTCATAACAGAGGCTTATGCCGTGAATGGGCTGGAAAGGCTAGCACGAAGAGAACAGAAAGCAGAGGCAGAACCGTTACGCCATGTAGGGTTTTACGCCTCTGCCAGTGGAGTGGCGTGCTTAATGCAGGTTATGCAGGCCGGGGTCGAACGGTTCATCACCCGCGTCTTCTTCATCACTGTCATCCGCGGTTAGGCTGATTTCCTCAGCATCTATCAGGCGGCGAGGGTCCAGTGTGCGCCAGTCCCGCTCCATGGGGGTAGCGGGGGTTGCGGTAAAGTCATCCAGTTCGTTGGCCGAGTGCCAGCCATCTTCCTGCGCATCAATCACCACAGCGTCCTCGCCAAAGCTCATCCATACGCTCAGCACATCCTTGGCGGAGGCGCCGGGCGTGCGGCAGCGTTCCACACTGTCGCGCACATAGGCGCGGGCAAAGGCGTTGGCGTGTGCAAGATCATGAAAAACGCCAACTTCTTCCACAATATTATCTTCGGCACCGCCGGACAGGTCCAGAATACGGACTTTCCAGCCCTGCTCCTGAGGGGCTTCGGTTTCGCTCATGGATTTTCCTTGCTGTCTTTTCGGTTGCGGGCGGAGGCAAACAGGAATTCGCGCCCAATTTTAACCCGCTCAACACCATTGTAAGAGATGATATCGGCTGTGGCGTAGGTTTCGTTCCATATTTCGGGAATGAACGACCCGGTGCCAACAACATCTATGGGGGCGTGTGCATCGGCCATGCAGGCGCATTTGGTCACCCCAAAGCCGGAGGAGGCAATAATTCGCACCTTGTCAAACCCGGCTTCATCCAGTGCTTCACGCATTTTCCAGATGGATGCGGCAGAAACGCCGGTGCCAATTAGGTAGCGCAGTTCCCTGTCCGAGCGGTAACGGCGCAGGGCCTCCGGGGCGTGGCGGTTGACCACGGCGTAGGATTCCTGCGGGTTTAACCCCTCCATAAACCGCCCGCCATGCGTATCCAGCCGCACGGCAATGCGCCCCGCCTGTGCCAGATCCTCAAACTGTTGGCAGACGGCCAGTGCGTCCGTAATTTCCTGCCCGAAGTAGTCCACCAGCACGACAAGGTCCGAATGTGGGAATGTCTCGTGGAACATTTCCGCCGCCCGCACGGTTGAGCCCGCATAGCCAATAAGGGCGTGGGGCATGGTGCCTGCACCGTGCGTGGTGTCAAAAAAGCCGGACACGGCATCATTCGCGGTGCCAACAAAGCCTACAGCACCGTCTTTTTGGGCAGCGCGGCCGCCAATGGAGGCTGCGTAGGCCATAAGCTCCTGCATTTCGTAACCAGCGCAGTGGCGCGCATCCATAGCCAGAAAACGGGTTTGGGGTAGGGAGAGCGCCATCTGGTAGGCGCGCAGGGCAGCAACGCAGGAACTGCCCAGTTTTTGGAGAAGAAGTGTTTCCAGGTCAGCCAGATGCAGGAACGACCCCGTAATGTAAACAAGCGGCTCGCCAGCCCCGACCCATTCCCCTTCCGGGTGGAGGACATCAACCGAGTAGTCACAATTCCGCGCGGCCATAACATTTTTCAGCCATTCCAGCATAATGCCGGGGGCGGAAATAACAGGGCAGCGTAAAAAGAAGGCGTAAGTAACCTCGCAATCCCCAAAGTGGCCGACAATCTGCCGCGTCCGGTTGAAGTAGGAATCCGTCCGGGCCTGAATTTCGGAATCAGGCAAGGCGGCGGAAGCCTTTGCAGCGGTAACACCGGGAGCCGCTTCGCCAAGGGGAAATTGCGTCATTGCTGAAATGCTCTTTTCTGCCAAATACACTACACAGATGATGGGTGTGATGGAGGGTGGCGTAAAGACCACCCCCGCTTCTGTGATCAGGCAAAGAGCGGCGCGGCCTTAATTACGGCCGGTCAGCTCCTCCGCGATCAGGAACGCCAGTTCCAAAGACTGCTCGGCGTTCAGGCGCGGGTCGCAGAAGGTTTCGTAACGATCACCAAGGTCTGCTTCGGTCAGGCGCTGGGCGCCACCAACGCATTCCGTTACGTTCTGGCCTGTCATTTCCAGATGCACACCACCGGCGGGCACGCCTTCGGCAGCACACACGGCAAAGAAGCCTTTGACTTCCTGCATGACCGCATCGAACGAACGGGTTTTGACCTTGTTCTCGGTCGAAATGGTGTTGCCGTGCATCGGGTCGCTGATCCACGTCACAAGCTGCCCCGTTTCCTTGACTGCGCGCATGAGCGGCGGCAGGAACTGTTCGATTTTCTGCGCCCCCATGCGTGAGATCAGGGTAATGCGGCCTGCCTCGTTCTGGGGGTTCAGGATGGTGGTCAGGCGTTTAATATCTTCCACGCTGGTGGTGGGGCCAACCTTGATGCCAATGGGGTTCCGTACCCCACGCAGGAATTCCACATGCGCGCCATCGGGCTGGCGGGTACGGTCCCCGATCCAGACGAAATGGGCGGAGCAGTCATACCATTCGCCCGATGTGGAATCGACGCGGGTCAGAGCCTGCTCGTAAGGCAGCAGCAGGGCCTCGTGCGAGGTGTAGAACTCGGTTTCGTCCACCTGCGCGGAAGAAGCGGCATCAATCCCGCAGGCCTGCATGAAGGCGAGTGTTTCGCCAATGCGTTCGGCCATGGTGCGGTAACGGTTGGCCAGCGGGGAGCGTTCCACAAAGCCAAGGTTCCAGCGGTGCACCTCGTGCAGGTTGGCATACCCCCCGCGGGAGAAGGCACGCAGCAGGTTCTGGATTCCAGTGGACTGGAAGTACCCTGTTTCCATCCGGGCCGGGTCAGGAATACGGGCTTCGGGGGTGAATTCCGGCCCGTTGATGATGTCCCCCCGGTAGGAAGGCAGGCTTACGCCGTCCACTGTTTCCATGTCGGAAGAGCGCGGTTTGGCAAACTGGCCAGCCATGCGGCCCAGCTTGATAACCGGCACTTTGGCGCCAAATGTGAGCACAACAGCCATTTGCAGCAGAACACGGAACGTGTCGCGCACGATGTCGGCCTTGAACTCGCCAAAGCTTTCAGCGCACGGGCCGCCCTGCAGGACAAAGGCCTTGCCCTGTGCAGCCTGTGCCAGATGGTTGCGCAGGCGGCGCACCTCCCCGGCAAAGACCAGCGGCGGGTAGCTGCTCAGCCGGTCTTCAACACCCTTGAGTGCTGCGGCGTCCGGGTAGGTGGGGATCTGTTTGAAAGGAAACGAACGCCAGCTATCCGGCATCCAGGTCTCAGACGTCGGGTTGGGCTGGGTGAGCGTGGCACTCATAACGCGTTCCTGTTCAGTTGGGCTGATTACACACAAATGGTAAGCAGAATGATAAAAACAATCTCTCTTGGGCATTGATTTGCCAAAGGCGGCTGCCTTTATGTCTAAAATGCAGAAATTACGCAAATAGCGTTTGCTGGCTCAAGCCATGTTCTGGCCTATGGTGTGGCATCCGCTCCACTATCGGCCAGAGAATTTGGATTTTTGCACTTTTGGTGTGATAAGGGTTGCCGGTAATCAAACCCGCAAGGCTGTTTTGTGTAATGGCCAGAACGGGGTGTTTTTCTTTTTTTCTTGCGGGGTAACGCGCAATGGCGCAGCTGCGTAGACCGTTTGTAAACGTAATGTCCGGCCTTCTGATGGGCGCAAGCCTTATGGGTGCAGCAGGTGTTGCCCACGCGGACCCTTTGATGTCCCCCAATGACGATGTTTCCTTTTCCGAAGGGAGCGGCGCAATGGATACGGGGTCTTCGGCCAAATCGACCGAATCAAAAACCGTACACGGGCACCGGAGCCTGCCTCCGGGGTATCAGGATGCCCCGTCCATGGAATTCCAGCATGGGGATGACCCGGACCATCTGGCCAAGGTGCACAGGGATTCGGTAACAGGGTCTGACCTGTCCCGCTATGGGTCCGCTTACCAGAGCTCTGGCCCATTTGGCACCGGGCAAGTGGGGGATTCTACGGGTAACGGCTGGGTTACGCCCCGCTAGGCTCTGGTTGGACCATCTTGGGTTAATCAATCAGACGTATATCGGCCTGACCGCTGGTCAGGTCGGTTATCTTGCGGCACACATCGTCTTGAAGTGCCTGCGGTAGCAGCAGTTGGAACTGTGCACCATTTTCATCAAAAACAGGATGTTCCGCTTCTACGCCCCATTCCGGCAAGCGGGCCTGAACAATTCCCAACAATGAAAACGGGCAGTGGAAGCCGAGCCTGACGCGCTCAATCAACTCTTCCTTTGGCGCTTCGCGCAGGCATTCGGCCGCCGTTCCGGCATAAGCCCGTACCAGCCCGCCCGCACCCAGCTTGATCCCCCCAAACCAGCGCGAGACAACAATAGCGACCCGGTCCAGCTTTTGGGCCACAACGACCTGCAAAATGGGGCGGCCTGCCGTCCCCGATGGTTCTCCCGCATCATGGCAGCGGCAATGGGGGCCAAACTGCCAGGCCCAGCAATGGTGGGTGGCATCCGGTTCGGCAGCGGCAATCCGGGCAATAAACGCTTCGGCCTCTTCGGGGCTGGCTATGGGCGCCGCCCGTGCAAGAAAGCGGCTTTTTTTAATGTCCCGTTCCAGTTCAAAAGGGCTGACCAACGTTTCTGTCATGCGGGCTTCTTATTCCTTTCACGCTAGTGCGGGCAAGTCGGATGGTATTGGCCCTGCCTATGCCAAAACAGGGGGCTGACAGTTTTTTGTAACAGGAGTAACGCGGTAGCAGGCGTTAACTTGTGTTACGTTAAGCTGTAACTGGTCAATCTTGCCGCCAGAGGCATGAATGAAGGAGGAAGCACCGACATGATGCCGGTATTCCGTAAAAAATGGAAAGTCATGTTCGGTCTGTGCGCAGTGGCGCTGCCCCTTGTGGCCGGTGTTCCCGCACATGCTGAGGGTGACCCGCTGAATGGCGGGGATGATGATGATTCGGACGCGCACCGTGCATCCAGTATGCACAATCTGGCAGGCAAGCTCCCCCTGCCTCGCGCGCATAAGGACTTTAGTAAATACCGATTTACGCCACCGGGGGACCGGGTTGTGGAGCAGCCGGATACAAACCGTCTGCTGTTCTGGACCAAGGATGGCCAGCCGGATGGATACGCCCAGCGGCGCGGGAGCAGCGTGATTTACTACAACGCGCAGGGTCAGGCCGTGCGGGTGCAGCGGCTTACACCATCGGAAATGGCAGATTAAGACCGTCACGAGCTTAATCCGGCTCCCCATTGTTTCCCGGTAGTTGGTAACAATGGGGAGCGGTTTTTTCAGGTTGTGGCGATCAGTTCCAGAATGGAAGCCGATGTCTCTTCAATAGAGCGGCGTGTTACGTCAATGACCGGCCAGTTCTGGCGGCGGCATAGACGTCTGGCCCAATGCAGTTCCTCCTGCACTTTTTCCAGATCAATATAAGCGTAGTCCGTTACAGCTTCTGGGCGGGATTTGCCCGGTATCATCTGGTTCAGTCTATTACGGCGAATTTCAATCAACCGTTCAGGGTCAATGGTCAGGCCAATAACAGGTTTGGTGGTGCTGAACAGGGCTTCTGGCGGTTCAATTCCCATAACCAGCGGCACATTGGCTGCCTTGATTCCCCGGTTGGCCAGATAAAAGCATGTTGGCGTTTTGGAAACGCGGGAAACACCCACCAGAATCACATCCGCCTTGTTCAGCCCGCGGGTTTCCTGCCCATCGTCATGCGCCAGAACGTAGTGCATGGCCTCAATGCGCTGGTAGTAGTTCTCGTCCATAATGTATTGGCCGCCGGGGTGGCGGGTGGCTTCTTCCCCCGTTTCTTCGGCCAGAAAGTGCAGCGCATTGTCCAGCACGTCCAACAGTCTGATCTGGAGGCTGGCACAGCCTGCTTCCATATCCGCCTGAAGGATAGGGTCGGTCAGGGAGGACATGACCGGGCCACGGTTATTGGCAATATGCCGCAAAACCCGCCGAAGCTGGATCTGGGTGCGGATCAGGTTCCAGTGCCGCAGTCTGACTTCCGTATTGGGGAACTGGGCAATACAGGCCCGTGCAACGGAATCAAGCGTCTGCCCCGTCGCCTCGGATACGAGGTGGAGAGTAAGAATTTTTTGCATGATATCAGATTGAAAAATGGCCGCCTATGGGGGAGGCGGCCACTCTTTCCTTAGGCTTTGACAGCCTTGTTATTGCGTGCGGCAAGTGCCGCCTGTGCTGCGGCCAGTCGGGCGACCGGAACGCGGAAGGGTGAGCAGGACACGTAATCCAGCCCGACTTCCTCGAAGAAGGAAATGGAGAGCGGGTCACCACCATGTTCGCCACAGATGCCAAGCTTGATATCCGGCTTGGATGCGCGGCCTTTTTCCACACCCATGCGCACCAGCGCACCTACGCCTTCGCGGTCAATGGAAATGAAGGGGTCCTGCGGCAGCAGCCCTTTTTCCACATATTCTGGCAGGAAGGAGCCAGCATCATCGCGCGAGAGGCCCAGCGTTGTCTGCGTCAGATCGTTTGTGCCGAAGGAGAAGAAATCAGCACTCTGGGCAATCTGGTCGGCGGTCAGAGCTGCACGGGGCAGCTCAATCATGGTGCCAATTTTGTAGGACAACTGGGTGCCGCGTTCTTCAAGCACATCGGCAATCACGGTTTCGCAGGACTTGCGAACCAGATCCAGCTCGGCCTTGGTGCCAATCAGCGGGATCATGATTTCCGGGTCCACAGCCTTGCCGGTTTCCTTGGCAACATCCAGCGCGGCCTCGGTAATGGCACGCACCTGCATGGCGTAAATTTCCGGGTAGGTAATACCCAGACGGCAGCCACGGTGGCCAAGCATGGGGTTGGATTCAGACAGAGCCGAGCGACGTGCGCGCAGGCTTTCCACATCCTTGCCCAGAGCCTTGGCAACATCGGCCAGTTCGGCCTCACCATGCGGCAGGAACTCATGCAGCGGCGGGTCCAGCAGGCGGATGGTAACGGGCAGGCCCGCCATAATGCGGAACAGTTCCGTAAAGTCCCCACGCTGGAACGGCAGCAGGGCTTCAATGGCGCGGGCGCGTGTTGCCACATCGTCAGCCATAATCATCTGACGTACATGGCCAATACGGTCCGGGCCAAAGAACATGTGTTCGGTCCGGCACAGGCCAATGCCTTCCGCACCAAAGCGGCGGGCGGTTTCTGCATCTTCCGGGGTTTCGGCATTGGCGCGCACACCAAGGCGGCGCACGCCATCTGCCCATCCCATAAGCGTTGCAAAATCGCCCGACAGGGTGGGTGGAATGGTGGGCACGCGGCCCTTGTAAACAGCTCCCGTACCACCATCCAGCGTAATCCAGTCACCCGCTTTGAGCGTGTGGCCGTCCACAGTCATGGTCTGGGCCTTGTAGTCCACCGCAATGCTGCCTGCACCCGCCACACATACGCGGCCCATGCCACGGGCTACAACGGCTGCGTGGGAGGTCATACCGCCACGGGTGGTCAGCACACCACGGGCTGCATGCATGCCGTGCACGTCTTCAGGCGAGGTTTCAATGCGCACCAGAATAACATCGTCACCCTTGGCGGCGCGGTCTTCCACATCCTCGGCAGAGAAGGCGATAATGCCGGTGGCGGCACCCGGCGATGCGGGCAGGCCACGGGTTAGCAGCTGGCGTTCGGCCTTGGGGTCCAGAACAGGGTGCAGTAGCTGGTCAAGCGATGCGGGAGGAACGCGTGTTACCGCTTCTTCCTGCGTAATCAGGCCTTCCTTGGCCATATCAATGGCTACGCGCAGGGCCGCTGCCGCCGTGCGCTTACCCGATCGGGTCTGCAACAGGTAGAGCTTGTTAGCCTGAACCGTAAATTCAATGTCCTGCATGTCACGGTAGTGGCGTTCCAGCAGGTCACGCACCTTGAGCAGTTCCTGATAAGCGGCAGGCAGCGCTTTTTCCATGGAGGCCTGGCCCTCAACCGCACGGCTTTCGGCCATGGGCTGCGGGGTGCGGATACCGGCCACAACGTCTTCACCCTGTGCGTTTATCAGGTATTCACCGTAGAAGATGTTTTCGCCCGTGGAGGGGTCGCGGGTGAAGCAGACGCCCGTTGCACAGTCATCCCCCATGTTGCCGAACACCATGGACTGAACGTTAACAGCCGTGCCCCAGCTTGCGGGAATGTCATGCAGCTTGCGGTAGGTGTTGGCGCGCGGGTTCATCCATGAGCCAAAGACGGCTCCAATGGCGCCCCAGAGCTGGTCCTTTGGATTTTCGGGGAAAGCGGACCCCGTTTCCTTGAGGACGATCTGCTTGTAGCTTTTAACAACTTCCTGCCATTCTTCCGCAGTCAGGGCAGTGTCGTCCAGCTTGCCGGTGGCGCGCTTGACCTGCTCCAGCAGGTCTTCAAATTCGTGGTGCGGCACACCCAGCACAACAGAGCCGTACATCTGAATGAAGCGGCGGTAGCTGTCCCATGCAAAGCGGGCATCGCCAGAGGAGCGGACAAGGCCTTCAACCGTCTCATCATTCAGACCGAGGTTGAGCACCGTGTCCATCATACCCGGCATGGAAACACGCGCACCAGAACGGACAGAAACCAGAAGGGGGTTTTCGGCATCGCCAAAGCGCAGGCCCATGGCTTTTTCAACCAGACCCATAGCGGCTTCAAGCTGGGCTTCCAGCTCGGCCGGGTACTTCCGTCCGTTATCGTAAAAGGCGGTGCAGACTTCAGTGGTAATGGTAAATCCTGGGGGCACCGGCAGGCCAATATTGGCCATTTCCGCCAGATTGGCGCCCTTGCCGCCGAGGAGATTGCGCATCCCGGCGTTGCCTTCGCTTTGGCCCGCGCCGAAACTGTAGATCCACTTGGTCATTTTGCCGTTCACTTCATTCTTTTGTGCCAGATGAGCTGAAGTTCCGACCGAGGGGATGGGAACAGGGGATACCGGAACAGCAGCCGGACTGGGCACGGAATTTTTATTTTTGGTTTGGACGACGAACTCCACCCCTTCGTTGCCCGGCAGCATGGCGCAGATTTTGCTGTCGGGCAATCTCTCTTTTATGCAGGAATGGTAAAAAACTGCCGTTGCGGCCCTTCTATCCGTTTGATGCGCAAAAGGCGTTCCATTCTGCCTCATCCATGGTCTGGATGTTCAGCTCTGCGGCCTTTTTGGCTTTGGACCCTGCTTTTTCGCCCAGCACCACCAGATCTGTCTTTTTGGAGACGGAGTCGGATACCTTGGCCCCCATGCGTTCGGCGGTCGCCTTGGCCTCTGGGCGGGTCATGGTGACCAGCGTGCCGGTAAACACAATGGTCTTGCCCGCCAGAGGGCCGCCACTTGCCGCACTTTCCTCGGTAATATTCAGTTCCGCGCTCAGTTCGGCCAGTGTGGTCTGGTTATGCGGTTCGGCCACAAAGGCCACCACATCCGTTGCTATGGCGTTGCCAATGCCGGTAATGGACCCCAGTTCCAGCCGGGCATCGGAACCGATAATGGTGGCGGCCTCCATCTGGCGCAGCCAGTTGGTGTAGGTGCCATAGTGGCGGGCCAGCAGGCGGGCGTTACTCTCCCCAATACGGCGGATACCCAGCGCATAAATAAAACGGGAGAGGGAGATTGTGCGCCGCTCTTCTATGGCCTGAAGCAGATTGCGCACGGACTGCTCGCCCCAGCCATCGCGCTGTTCCAGCTCCGCTGCGTGGTTTTTAAGCCGGAAAATATCGGTCGGGGTGCGGATCAGCCCGGCATCATAAAATTCGCGGATGCTGCGGTCCCCCAGCCCTTCAATGTCAAAGGCGAGGCGGGAGACAAAGTGGATCAGGCGTTCCACCGCTTGAGCGGGGCAGGTCAGCCCGCCCGTGCAGCGGCGAACGACCTCACCTTCCGGCCGGACCGCCAGCGCCCCACAGGCCGGGCAGTGGTCGGGAAAGCGGAAGGCCGGTTGGCGCGCGCCAGCATTCTCGCCCTGCGGAGCAAGGCCCAGCACCTGCGGAATAACATCGCCCGCACGCTGGACAAACACCATGTCCCCTTCGCGCACATCCTTGCGGTTAATCTCATCCTCATTGTGCAAGGTGGCGCGGGTTACCAGAACACCGCCAACATTAACGGGTTCCAGATGGGCAACCGGGGTCAGGGCGCCAGTGCGACCGACCTGAATTTCTATGGTGTTCAGGCGTGTTGTGGCCTGCTCTGCGGGGAACTTCCACGCAATGGCCCAACGGGGGGCACGGCCAGCAAACCCCAGCCGCTCCTGTAGGGACAGGTCATCAATTTTGTAAACAACGCCGTCAATATCATAGGCAAGGTCTGCGCGTTCGCGGCTGACGTCTTCAAAAAATGCCTCGGCATGGGCAGCGCCCTCAATCTGGCGAGAGAGCGGATTAACAGGGAAGCCCCATGCCCGAAGCTGCTCCAGATAGGTCCAATGGCTACGGGTCGTTTTGTTTGAGCAGAACCCCTGCGCATAGGCAAAAAGAGAAAGCGGGCGTTGGGCCGTAACGCTTGGGTCAAGCTGGCGGAGTGATCCAGCTGCTGCGTTGCGTGGGTTGGCAAACAGGCGTTTGCCCGCCTCCTCCTGCGCAGCATTGAGAGCGAGGAAGTCCCGCTTGGAAAGGAAGACCTCCCCCCGAATTTCGATCAGGTCAGGGTAGGGGGCTGGCAGTTTGAGCGGGAGGTCGCGCAATGTGCGCAGGTTGGCTGTGACGTCCTCTCCCTCAGCACCATCGCCACGCGTTGTGCCACGTATGAACACGCCGTGCTCGTATGTCAGGCTGATGGAAAGGCCATCAATCTTGGGTTCGCCGACCAAACGCAGTGCTGCGGCCTCGTTTTGCTCAAGCCCCAAAAAGCGGGTGGCGCGGCTGATGAAACTTTCAAACTCTTCGCGGTCAAACACGTTATCGAGCGAGAGCATGGGCACAAGGTGCTCATGTTTGCCAAAAGCCGTATCAGGTGCCGCGCCAACCGCATTGGCGGCGCTGTTTTCAGGCTCTGCATCCGGGAATTGGGCAAGCAGCGCATTATAGCGCTGGCGTAGGCTGTCGTACTCCGCATCGCTGATTTCTGGCGCATCTTGGCGGTAATAGGCCGCATTATGGTGGGCAATTCTGGCTGCCAGCTCTTCAAGTTCGGCGCGGGCCTGCTGGAGGCTCATTTCTGCGATTGCGGTTGTTCTGGTCGTCATTTTTTAGGTTCCAGCAGGCTGGCGGCAGCGGCGCGGGCTGCATCGGTAATGGTGTCTCCCGCCAACATGCGTGCAATTTCTTCCCTGCGTTCGGTTTGGGCCAGCGGGGTGGCGTGGGTTGCTGTTTGCCCGTTACGCGTCTGTTTGCCAATACGCAGGTGCGCATCCGCACTGGCGGCAACCTGCGGACTGTGGGTTACAGCCAGAACCTGCACGTTAAGGGCCAGCCGGTGCAGGCGCTCGCCAATGGCGGCGGCTGTTGCACCGCCAACGCCTGCATCAATCTCATCAAAAATGAGCGTGCCAATGCCCGACTGGCCAGCCAGAACCAGCTTGAGGGCGAGCATCAGGCGGGAGAGTTCGCCCCCCGATGCAACCTTGGCAATAGGACCGGGCGGTTGGCCGGGGTTGGCGGCAATAAGGAACGTCACCTGCTCCATGCCGTGGCGGCTCCATTGCTCTGCTGGCAGAGGTTGAATTTCGGCTAGAAAGCGGGCTTTTTCCAGCTTAATGGGTTTGAGTTCGGCAGTGACGGCCTGCTCCATCTTTTGGGCGGCTTGCGTGCGGGCGGTTGTCAGGTTTTCCGCCGCACGGATATAGGCAAGACGGGCTTCTTCCGTGGCTTGACGCAGGCCTTCCAGTTCGGTCGCGCCATTTTCTAACGCGTTCAGGCGGCTGGTGAGCTGATCAAGCAAGGCTGCCAGCTCATCCACTAGCACATTGTGTTTGCGGGCAACGGAGCGGAGCGCAAACAGCCGTTCTTCCGTATCTTCCAGTTCGCGCGGATTGGCTTCGGTATCCGCCATAAGGCGGGAGAGCAGGCTTTCGGCCTCGGCCAAGGCATTTTCTGCATTTTCCAGCGCGCTGAGTGCTTCTGTTGTGCGGTTTGCCAGTACGTCAGCTTCGGCTGTGGCGGTGTCCGCAGAGGTGGAAGAGGGAACCAGCCGCAAAAGAGCACGGCTGGCTGCACGCAGGGCCGCTGCGGGAGCAGTGGAACGGCGGTCACGCGGAGTGAGTTCGGACAGGGCAGCGGCAACGGCTTCTCCCCGCCGTTCTGCTTGCTGAAGCGCGTGGCGCTGCTGCGCGAGTAGGCTTTCTTCTCCCGGTTGAGGTGCAAGGGAGGAGAGCTCGTCCACCGTATGGCGGAGCCATTCTTCCTCGCGGGCGGCATCTGCCAACGCTTTTTGGGCGCTTGCCAGATTCTGGCGCAGGTCTTGCCAAAGGGTAAAAGCCTGCGCCACGGTTTTTAGCTGTTTGGGTTTTATGCCGTAAGCATCAAGCAGGTCGCGGTGTGTGCTGGCGTCGGCCAGCCCCATCTGTTCATGCTGGCCCTGAATTTCAATAAGCTGGGCGGCAATCCTGCGGAGTAGGGTCAGGCCAACGGGCTGGTCGTTAATCCATGCGCGGGAGCGCCCCTCGCGCGAGATGACGCGACGTAGAACCAGCGGTTCGCCTTTGTCGGCAGGAATGCCCTGTTCTTCCAACTGGGCGTAAACCATGTGGCTGGCTGGTGTTTCAAAACAGGCGGTTACGCGGGCTTCATTCGCGCCTGCGCGCACCAGCCCCGCATTGGCTCGCTCCCCCATAGCCAGACCCAGACTATCCAGCAGAATGGATTTACCTGCCCCAGTCTCCCCCGTTAGGGCGGTAAAGCCGGGGTGGAGCGCAAGGTCCAGCGCCTCAATCAACACAACGTCTCTGATGGAAAGATGAGTCAGCATGGCGACATCCGGCTTTTAGGTTCACACCTGAAATGACTGGAGTCTGAGGAACAGACCGAACAAACCGCCTGCTCCTGCCATAGCCTGAACAGACAGGCCCCTGCTGCGTTACAGAAGGGACTGCCTCCTGTATGTTCCCGTTGTGTTCTTAATTCAAGAGAAAAATGGAACGCCCCGCATTACTTTTTGGTGGCGGGGGTGGGGTCCGTTACAGGTTGCGCGGTTACGGGTGTTTTGGGCGCAGGCTGCGCTGGTGCGGGTTGTAGCGCGGCGGGTGCGGTCATCCGCTCATCGCGGGTGTCCGATGTATGGGATTCTACCACAGGCTTAACTGCTGGCGCGGTTACAACCGTGCCGGGAACGGGGAGTTTGCCGTCAAGCAGATGGTTACTTTTAAGCTTGTCATACGCGTATTTGTACCACTGGCTGCCGGGGTAATTGTAACCCAGAACAGTGGCGGATTTGCGCGCCTGATCCGTTAACCCCAGATCAAGGTAGACTTCCACCATACGTTCCAGTGCTTCGGGCACATGGTTTGTGGTCTGGAAGTCCTGCACAACGCGCTGGTAGCGGTTGATTGCGCCTTCGTAGTTCCGTTCGCGCTGGTAGTAGCGGCCAACCAGCATTTCCTTCCCGGCCAGATGGTCACGGCAAAGATCAATCTTGAGCTGGGCATCGCGCGCATATTTGCTCTGGGGGAAGCGTGTTACCACTTCTTCCAGCGCATCCATGGCTTCTGCCGTACCCTGCTGGTCACGCTGCACGTCGGCTATCTGCTCATAAAAACACAGCGCGCGCAGGTAGTAGGCATAGGCAGAGTCGGTGCTGGTGGGGTGCAGGCTAATAAAGCGGTTTAGCTGCTGCACGGCCTCGGGGTACTTCGTCTTGAGGTAGTAGGCGTACCCTTCCATCAGCTGCGAATTGGGGATGTAGCCCGAATACGGATAATTCTGCTGGAGGGTTTCAAACTCGGCGGAGGCCAGTTCGTAACGGCGGGTGCGCAGCGCATCAATGCCGTTATTATAGAGCGTTTCTGGCGGCGCGATCTTGGGAGACGGCGGCTTTTTTTTATCGCCAGATAAGAGGCTGCAACCGGTAAGCCCCGTCAGCATCAGAGCTGAGAGCACGAACGGCAGATGACGACGGATTGACTGTGTTTTTATAGAAATATCAAACATACCGGCTCTTCAGATCGAGACGAAATCTTATAGCATGCCAGCGGATCAAGAAAAGCAAAGAAACGCCGATTATTGAATGTGTCAGATAAAAAGCTGGTCAGGCCGCAGCCGATGCGGATTGCAGGTTTGTGGTGTCCTGCCAAGCTGAGCTTTGTGCGAACAGGGCGTGAAGAAGTTGGTTGTTAAGAGCATGGCCCGAGCGGTAACCGCGAAAACGGGCATTAAGCACAGCCCCCGCCATATAAAGATCCCCTACCGCATCCATGATCTTGTGCCGGATGAACTCATCCGGGCACCGTAGGCCGGTGGGGTTAAGAACATGGTCATTATCCACAACAATGGCGTTGAGCAGGGACCCGCCGAGTGCCAGCCCGGCCTGATGCAGGGCTTCAATTTCCTGCCGCATGGCAAAGGTGCGGTTGCGCGCCAGATCGTTGCGGAAGGTTGTGGGCGTAAGGTCCAGCGCAAAGCTCTGCGTGCCAATGGCGCTGGCGGGAAAATCAATGCTCATGGAAAGGTGCGGGGTTGGACCATCATTGGGCAGCAGTTCCACCCACGCATTTTTATAATCGACCCGGACAGGTTCCATAACCTGTATGACGCGGCGCGGTAAGTCCTGCGTCTTGCGGCCTGCGCAGTCCAGCAGGAAGACAAAGTCTGCGGCCGAACCATCAAAAACAGGGGTTTCGGGTCCATCTACCAGAATACGGGCGTTATCTATGCCACAGCCACACAATGCTGCCATCAGATGCTCAACTGTGGCAACCCGGTTTTCTGGGTGGTTTTTATCACCCAGCACCGTGTTCAGGCGTGTTTCCACAACATAATCATACCGCGCGGGCAGAGGGGCTGCATCTGGCAAGTCTGTGCGCTGGAAGACAATGCCATGCCCGGCTGGCGCTGGCTCCATGGTCAGGTTGATGGAGCGGCCTGTATGCAAGCCAATGCCCACGGCCGAAATGGCGTGGTGCAAGGTATGCTGAGCGGGGGAGCTTGTTGTGCGCATCTGTCGCATAGTAGCTGGGAGAATCTCCGCAGATTTGGAATACGGGGTAGGCTCCCCTGACAGATTGTCCATGTTCCCGACCATCCCGTGTTCGTATGGAAACTTACGTCACGGTAAAGCTAGGGGCTGTCTGGGTCAGATGCGAGTCAATGATTATTGCTATCTGTTTCATGCCCAGCAACACGGCCAGAGCCCTATTGCTGGGGTGAGCAGCGTGCTGCTTAACGGCGCAGAAAGGTCGGAATTTCCAGCCCGTTATCACCTTCACCCTGCCGAGGCGCACCCTGTTCAGCCTGACTGATGGTGGGGTGAGACTGCGCAACAGGTTCTTGCCGAGGTTCTGGCGTAGTTGCGCGGCGGAAGGCTCCCGTTACACGGCCAAACAGGCTGCGTGCGTTGGGGTCCTGCACAGGGTAGGCGGTTGGGCGCGGCGGTTCGCTAAACAGGTTGGCATGTTTGGAGGCTGCCGGAGCCTGTGCAGGGGCCGGAGCGGGCTGGCGGGGCTGCGGAGCCGCAGAGGCTACCTGACCCGGCACACTGTGTGCAGGTGGGGCAGCATGGCCGGGAGGCGGTGCATAGGCCTGCGGCTGCACACCGACTGGCTGTTCTGCTGCTGGTGCCTGTGCAGCAGCGGGGGCGGCGGCCATATTGGGCTGCGCGTTGGGAGTCGCCTGCTGCTGTGGCTCCGGCTGAACTTCGGTTTCCACGGCAGTCAGATGGGGGCGTTCGGACCCGGTGGAGGGTACGTCAATACCCGTGGCCACAACGGAGACACGGATGCGCCCGCTCATTTTTTCTTCAATGACCGTACCAAAGATCATGTTGGCGTCTTCGGGCACTTCGCGGCAGATGCGGTTAAAGGCTTCTTCCGCTTCAAAGAAGGTCATGTCTTCACCACCGGTTACATTGACCAGCAGGCCCTTGGCGGTGGCCATGCAGGTGTCTTCCAGCAGTGGGTTGGAAATGGCGGCCTCGGCGGCTTCCACCGCGCGGTTTTCACCTTCGGCTTCGCCCGTGCCCATCATGGCCTTGCCCATTTCCGCCATAACGCTGCGGATATCGGCAAAGTCGAGGTTAACGTAACCGCGTTCCATCATCAGGTCGGTTACGCCGCGCACGCCCATGTTCAAAACTTCGTCAGCCAGCTTGTAGGCTTCACGCAGGGTGGTGCGCTCATTGGCAATGCGGAAAAGATTCTGGTTGGGGATGACAATCAGCGTATCAACATACTGCTGAAGTTCCTGAATACCTTCGTCCGCCACACGGGCGCGGCGCTTGCCTTCGTAAGCAAAGGGTTTGCTGACCACGCCAATGGTCAGAATGTTCCGCTCACGCGCCATACGGGCAATAACCGGAGCCGCCCCCGTGCCCGTGCCGCCACCCATGCCTGTGGTGATGAACACCATGTGCGCGCCGTCCAGATACCGGGCAATTTCGTCCGCGGCTTCTTCCGCCGCAGCGCGGCCCACTTCGGGCTTGGCACCTGCGCCAAGGCCGTGGGTTAGGTGCGGGCCAAGCTGGATGCGGCTGTCGGCCAGACTTTTGGCCAGACTCTGCGCATCGGTGTTGGCTACAACAAACTCTACCCCTTCCAGGTTGGACGCAATCATGTTGTCAACCGCGTTCGTTCCCCCACCACCAACGCCGATAACGGTGATTTTGGGTGAAAAATCAGCATGAGTCTGGGGTGGAACGGTTAGGTTGAGTGTCATGTGTCTCTCCCGGACTACGGCGGGTTAACGATGGCGTGGCGGATAAGATTGCAAATAGTTTACCAATCTTTTGCGGCGCAAATCAAACCCTCTCACGAATAAAAGCAACCAGTTTTTGTAAAAAACCAGTTGGAGCAGCTTCACGGAATTCCACATCGCTGAACGGGCGCTCCGCACTGGCAGCCCAGAACAGAAGGCCCGCCGCTGTGGCAAAGCCTGCTGCGGCTGCGGTATCTTCAGGCAGACCTGCAATGTTTTTGGGGCGACCCAGCCGGACCGAGCGCGTAAAGCCGGGCCCGGAGTGGCGGCCAACACTGACCGGCACACCCAGAATGCGCTCCGCCAGAGGGCGGATTCCATCCAGCAGGGAGCCGCCACCCGTCAGCACAATGCGGCCACTGGCGGCCATGCCAAGGCCGGCGCCATCCAGTTTTTTCGCGCACAAGTTCCAATGTTTCTTCCATACGGGGGCGAATGATGCGGCCAAGCTGCGCGCGGGAAATCTGCTCGAAGTGGGGTACGTCATTCCCCAGCAGTTCCACGGTCAGAATTTCGTCCTCTACGTCGGACGCCAGATCGGCGCTGCCATAAACGGTTTTCAGCCGTTCCGCATTGTCGAGCGATGTGCCAAGGCCGCGTGCAATGTCACGCGTAACGTGCAGGCCACCAACACCAATCTGGGCCGTATGCAGAATCTGACTTTCGCCAAAGACTGCAAACGATGTGGTGCCGCCGCCCATGTCCACAACCGTTGTGCCAAGGTCCCGCTCATCTGCATCCAGCACGGACAGGCCAGATGCAAGCGGGGAGGAGACCAGTGCCTCCATGCGGAGTTCGGCACGGTTTAAAACGGTTTCAAGGTTCAGCAATGCTGTGGTTGCCGCATCAATAATATGCAGCCGGGCCTTGAGCGTTTCGCACAGGTGGCCTCGTGGGTCGGACACACCCTCTGTATCATCTACCGTAAAGTCGATGGGCAGGGTGTGAATGACTTCACGCCCCTGCACGGTAGCCTGTACGCGGCCTTCGGTCACAACGCGGCGGATGTCCGCCTCGGTCACAACCCGGCCACCAATGGGCCAGCGTACATTGAACAGGCGGCTGGCAGGATGCCCGCAGGACAGGTTGACCACCACTTTGTCTATGGTGCGTTCGGCCATGTTTTCGGCCTGCGCAACAGTTGCTCGTATGGCGGCTTCCGCCTCCTGCAACTCGGTAATGGCGCCATTACGGACCCCGGCTGAGCGGCGCCAGCCATAGCCTGCCACACGGAGCATACCGTTGGGTTCGCCCTTGCCAATCAGGCAGGTAATTTTGGTGGACCCAATATCCAGCACCGCGCTGTAACCGCTCCGCCATGTGTGCGGGCGCTTGTTCTTCTCGCTGGGAGGTAGAGGGAGGGAGCTGTCCCCCCCACTCATGCGGAGCATGGAACCTGCCGGTGCGTGAGCCCGCTTTTTGTGCAGGCGGTTGGCCAAGTTGAGTTCGGGGGAAGCAGGGAAGTGCGCTTGGTCATTCATCTCGGCTTTCCTCCGGAGTTGGTCTGGTTGGGTCTTTGGTCATCGAGGTGTGGTGGGCTGTGTGTGGGGAGGGGCTGCCTTTGGCCGCGTCTCCCCCTTGCGGTGTGGTCGTGGAGGAGGATTCGGGCGGGCGTTCCCGGATTGTCAGCCGGTCGGGCAGGCGCATGTCAATCAGCACCACCGGGCGTTCCAGAAGTTGGGTGTTTGCATTTAACCGGGCAAGGCGGTGAATGGCCGGGGCTTCTTCCCCTTCGGGCAGGAGTACGGTTGCGCCGTCCTTTAGGCTGAGGTTCCAGCGGCGGTTGCTTACGCGCACGGCAGCCGTAACGTGGGATTTAACGTCCGGTTCCTGTTGCAGCACATCAATCAGGGCGGCTGCGTTTTCATTCGCGCCTTCCCCTACGACCAGCGGCAGTTTTGCAAAGGCCGTTGCATCTTTGTCGTTACTGCCCTGGTCAGGCACTTTTTGCCCCTGCCGGTCGATTAGAATAAAATGCCCCTGATGCTGCCATACCGCATAGGGCGGACGCTCCGTAATATGCACGTCAATTTCGCCCGACAGGTGGCGTTCCACGCTGACGTGGTCAACAAAAGGCAGGGCGTTCAATGCCTCCCGCGCGTGGGAGACGTTGAAGTTCAGAACAGGGTCCCCCACGGCAATGTTCAGTGCGTTGCGAATGGCGCTGTCGCTGGTCAGGTTAGCCCCTTCTATCCGAATACTGGTGACGCGCAGAGCGGACGTGCCCAGTATTTTGTCCCGCAGGGGGGCTATCTGCTTTTGCAAGGTTGGGAGTGGCACCGCCAGATAAACCCCGGCACCCAAGGCTGCCAGCAGCATAAACCCGGCTACGGGGCGCAGCAGACGTTTTTGGCGCTTAAGGAACAGTCCCGTGCGGGAGGGGCGGCTGGCGGGGCGCTTCATTGGCGGCAGGCGGCCTGCTCAACCAGCCAGTTGCACAGCTCCGGGTAGCTTATGCCGCAATAGGCGGCCTGTTCCGGCAGAAGTGATGTTGCGGTCATGCCCGGCTGGGTGTTGACTTCCAGCAAAATCAGGCGCGGTGCGGCGCTGCCAGTATCGTCTAACCGGAAGTCCGAGCGGGATGCCCCGGAACAGCCCAGCGCCCGGTGGGCGGCCACGGCAACATCCAGCGCCTGCTGCGCAATGGTTGGGTCAATCTGGGCAGGAAGAACATGGCGTGACCCGCCCGCATTGTATTTGGCATCGTAGTCATAAAAGTCGTGACCCTGGCCGGTGGGGGTAATGTCCGTCACTGTCAGGGCACGGTCCCCCATGACGCCTACGGTAATTTCCCGCCCCGGAATAAATTCTTCCACCAGAGCCTGTGGGCCAAAGGTCCAGTCCTGCACAATGCGTTCGCGCACGTTGGCGCCGGGCCGGACGATGGAAACCCCGACGGAAGACCCTTCGCAAATGGGTTTGACAACATAAGGGGCAGGGAGCGGGTCACCTGCCTTCAGTTCGGCAATATCAATCACCCGTCCTTTGGCAACCGGCAGGCCGGCGGATAAAAAGGCGGAGCGCGCGGCGGCCTTGTCCATGGCCGTGGCGGAGGCCCGGACGCCAGAATGGGTATAGGGAATGCCCATCCAGTCCAGAATGCCCTGAATACAGCCATCCTCGCCAAAGCGACCATGGAGCGCGTTGAACACGACATCGGGCTTTTGCGCGTCAAGCTCTGTAACAAGTGTTCGCAGGTCTGCCCCGGCATCCAACGTGTGGACCGTGTGGCCTAGACTGCGCAGGGCTTCCGCTACCCCCTGCCCCGAGGAGAGGCTAACCGTCCGCTCGGAGGATATGCCACCCATCAGCACGGTAATCCGTTTGGTGGTGCTCATGCGGGGGTTCCTTCCGTTCGGCCAATGCGTTTGATTTCCCAGTGCAGGTGCACGCCGGAATGCTGGGCAACGCGCTGGCGCACTTCGTCCCCCCAGAGTTTCCAGATCATGGGCTGTGGCGTGGCCGAGATTGATCAGGAAGTTGCAGTGTTTTTCACTGACCTGAGCATCCCCTTGGCGCAGGCCACGGCATCCGGCCTCATCAATCAGTTCCCACGCTTTGCGGCTGGAAACATCGGGGTCCGGGTTGCGGAAGGTGGACCCACCGGTGCGGGCGCGCACGGGCTGGGACTGCTCCCGCGCGGTACGGATTTCCGCAATGCGGGCCGCAATTTCAGCAGGGTTTTCTGGCGTGCCACGCAGGCGTGCGCGCACGACCATAGCGCCTTCAGGCAGGCCAGAACGGCGGTAGCCAAAGCGCAGGTCGGCATTGCCCAGACGGAGCATGTTGCCATCCCGCGTTACAATTTCCGCCCAATCCAGCACGCTGGCAATATCGGCCCCGTAAGCACCGGCATTCATGCGCACGGCGCCACCAATGGAACCGGGAATACCGGCCAGAAACTCCAGCCCAGCAAGCCCTGCTTGCGCCGCGTGTTCCGCCACCGTTGCGTCCAGACAGGCGCTGCCCACCACAAGGCCATCTGCCTCTACGGCAATGTTGGCAAAGCCCCGCGCCATGCGCACGACAATGCCGTCCAACCCGCCATCACGGATGATGACATTGGAGCACGCACCCAGAGCGATAACCGGCAGTTCGGGCGAGAGGCGTTGCAACATGCCGGCCAGATCGTCCGCATCCGCAGGCTGGAACAGCCATTCCGCCGGACCACCTACCCGGAACCACGTCCGTGCGCCCAGCAGGGCCTGTGCGGTCACCCGTCCGCGCGCGCCAGCAAAGGCGTGGCGGACCATGTCGTCCAGCGTGGTTGCGGGGGGGACGGTCATGCTGCGCTTCCGCCCTTCTGTTCAGCCTGAAGTGCTGCAAGCTGGGCAGGCAGGGCCTGCGCCCAGTTGGTGATGGTGCCTGCACCCAGACACACAACATAGTCCCCCGGCTTGGCCATGGCGTTAATCATTTCCGCCAGATGGTCAGGGCTGGAAAGTGGCACAACGGACCGGTGTCCGCGTTCACGCAGGCCTTCTATCAGCCGGTCGCGGCTGGCATCGGGCAGGGGTTCCTCACCAGCCGCATACACGTCGGAGACAATAACCGTGTCCGCATCGTTCATGCAGGTGCAGAAATCAGCAAACAGGGTTCTCAGACGGGAGTAGCGGTGGGGCTGCATGACCGCAATAACCCGGCTGGCACCAGCCTGCCGCGCGGCCTTGAGCACGGCTGCAATTTCCACCGGGTGGTGGCCGTAGTCATCAATAACGGTAATGCCGCCTGCTTCCCCCGTGCGGGTAAAGCGGCGCTTGACCCCACGGAAGCTGGCCAGCCCGGAGCGAATAACATCATCACTGATGTCCATCTCGGTTGCCACGGCAATGGCGGCAAGGGAGTTCTGCACATTATGTGCGCCCAGCATGGGCAGGCGGAAAGGCCCGGCCTTGCGGGTGCGGCGGGTCACGCGGTCTGTCAGCGTGACCTCAAACGTGGCTCCCAGCTTGTCGGTAATCACCTTTTCGGCCCGCACGTCCGCCTGGGGGGAGAAGCCGTAGGTGACAATCCGGTGGTCGGAAAGGCGCGGGATCATCTGCTGCACGGCAGGGTGGTCTATGCACAGCACCGCAAAACCATAGAACGGCACGTTGGAGACAAACTGGTCGTAAGCTGCCTCCATAGCCTCGGCCGAGCCCCAGTGGTCCAGATGCTCGGGGTCCATGTTGGTCACGACCGAAATAACAGAGGGTAGGCGCAGGAACGAGCCATCGCTCTCATCCGCTTCCACCACCATCCAGTCACCCTTACCCATGCGGGTGTTGGTGCCGTAGGCCTCAATAATACCGCCGTTGATTACGGTGGGGTCCAGCTTTGCGGCTTCCAGCACCGCAGCCACAAGGCTGGTGGTGGTGGTTTTGCCATGCGTGCCGCCAATGGCCACGGACCAGCGCAGGCGCATGAGTTCGGCCAGCATTTCCGCCCGGCGCACAACGGGGATCAGCTTGGCGCGTGCGGCGACAACCTCGGGGTTGTCGCGCTTGACGGCGGTGGAAATAACTACAACCTGCGCATTGCCCAGATTGGCCGCATCATGCCCGATCGTGACCGGAATCCCTGCAGCCCGCAGGCGTTTGACATTGGCGTTTTCCGCTATGTCCGAGCCCTGTACGGAATACCCCAGCAGGCACAGCACCTCTGCAATGCCGGACATGCCAATGCCGCCAATGCCGACAAAATGGATGGTTCCGATGGAAAGGGGGAGGGCTCTCATGTGCGTGTCTCCGTCTCGAGTGCGGGCGGATGGGCGGGTGAAGGAGAAAGTTGGAGGCATTCTTCTACTATATCAGCCAGACGGAGGGCGGCATCCGGGCGGGCCAGTGTTGCCGCGGCAGCAGCAGCACGGGCAAGGTCGTCCGGAGCGGTGAAAAGGTCTTGCAGGCGTGTTGCCAGCGCCTGCGCGGTAAAGTCCGGCTGGCGGATCATCCAGCCTGCGCCCACGTCCGTTATGGCCCGGGCGTTTTCGGTCTGCTCATCAGAGGCAGCAATGGGTAGGGGAACCAGCAGGGAAGGGCGGCCAGCAGTTGTAATTTCCGCCACCGAGGAGCCGCCTGCACGCCCGATGACCAGATGCGCCTTGCGCAGCAGGTCTGGCACATCGTTCAAAAACGGCTCCACACGGGCGTTTACGCCAATATCGGCGTAAGCCTTGCGCACGCTCTCCACATCATCGGCCCGCGCCTGCTGGGTTACGCTTATGCGCGTGCGCAGGGCCGCTGGCAGGCGGGCAATGGCTGCGGGCACAACCTGCGAAAAAATACGTGCGCCCAGAGAGCCGCCCCAGACCAGCAGATTGATGGTGTCCTGTGGGGCGGACCATTCCTCCCCAGCCAGTGCGGCAATGGCTGGGCGGACGGGCATACCGGTCAGCACGGTTCTGGCCCCCATGGGCAGCTTGGCAACAGTGGGGAAGGAGGTGGCAATTACATCGGCAAAGCGGGAGAGCACGGCATTGGCCTTGCCCAGTACGGCGTTGCCTTCATGGATGATCAGGGCCGGGTGTTTGCGGCCCAGCAGACGCGCGCCCAGCAGAGGGGGGATGGAAGGATAGCCGCCAAAGCCGACTACGGCATCGGGCTGCACGCCTTGCAGTATGCCACGGGCTTTCCACGCGCTTGCAAGCAGCGTTATGCCAGCACGCAGGGCGCGCACGGGGCCACGCCCGGCTACGCCAGCACCACGCAGAACAAACTGCGGGTTGCTGGCAAACACGCCATTAGGGCGTTTGCCAGCACGGGCATCTGTCATCAGTACAATATGGTGGCCACGTGCAACCAGTGCATCAGCCAGAGCTTCGGCCGGGAAAAAATGACCGCCAGTGCCTCCGGCCGCGATCACAATAGTACGGGACTTCATACTGACCGCCATTGTCTGAGAGTGGTGATAAAGCCGTTACCGGGGCGCAGGCCCCCGGGTTGTTGCCGTGTAAGGGCCAGCACCATGCCAATGGCCAGTGCAACAGACATGGCGGAAGACCCCCCGTAGGAAATGAATGGCAGCGTCATGCCCTTGGTGGGGATAAGATGCAAGGTCGAAGCCATGTTCACAAAAGCCTGTAACCCAAAACCTGTCAGCAGCCCCGTGGTGGCAATGACCACAAACGGGTCATCCTCGCGAATCAGGCGCAGCAGTGTGCGCACCACAATCGCTGCAAAAATGCAGATGATCAGCAGGCAGATGACAAGCCCGTATTCCTCCCCCGCCACGGCAAACACAAAGTCCGCGTGGGCGTCGGGCAGCAGGTCCTTGACCCGGCCCTCACCGGGGCCACGGCCCAGCAGGCCGCCGTTACCAAAGGCGCGCAGGGCCGTATCAATCTGGTAATGGTCGCCCACATTGGGGTGCATGAACCGTTCCACGCGGGAGCGCACATGCGGGAAGATAAAAAACGCGGCAATGCCAGCAGCAACCATGCAGGCAAAGCCAAAGCCAACAAAAATCAGGTTCAGCCCGTCCACAAATAACTGGACCAGAAAGACGGCGGTAATGACCGTAAGCATACCAATATCGGGCTGGGATTTAAGCAGCAGCAGAATAAGGCCATACAGGCCGAACGCAATGAGCATCCCCGGAAAATAGCGCGAGACCCGGCGCTCCGTCAGCAGCCACCCGGTTACCACGGCAAAGCACGGCTTGAGAAATTCCGATGGCTGGAGGGACATAAGTGGCAGCGCAATCCAGCGCCGTGCACCCTTAATTTCTATCCCATGCACAAGGGTGAGCATGGTGGCCCCCAGCATGAGTGCCCCCCCAATGAGCGAAAGCCGCAGCACCGCCCGGCGCGAGAGCATGGAAACACCGGTCACAATCAGCCCGGCCACGCTGAGGAACATGACCTGCTTGAAGATGAACATGTTGCGCGATGCGCCAATGCGCACAGCCACAGCGGGACTGGCCGCAAGCATAAGAATGTAGCCAAACCCGATCAGAATAAAGGTACAGATCAGCGTTGTCCGGTCCACATTCCGCCACCAGCGGCCAAAGGGCGAATCATCAGTGCGGGAGTAACCGGCCATGCTTGTTCTATTGCCCCGTTCTGCTCATCTGTTGCGCGCAAATTGCGTGGGCCAGAGCCTGAAAATGCTGCCCACGCGTTTCGAACCCGGCATACTGGTCAAAGCTGGCACAGGCCGGAGAGAGCAGAATAACGGGTGTTTGGGTCTGTTGCGCAAGATTGTAAGCCTGCGGGACCGCATTTTCCAGTGTGCCAGCCAGAGTATGGGGTACGTTATGCTGTGTGAGGGTTGCCGCCAGTTCCGCCGCATCCCGCCCGATCAGAAAAGCATGTTCAATACGGCCGAAATAGGGCGCAAGTGGTTCTATGCCGCCTTCCTTTGCCATGCCGCCAGCAATCCAGATCAGCCGGTCGTAGCAGCCCAGCGCGCGGGACGAGGCATCGGCATTGGTGGCTTTGCTGTCGTCTATAAAGGCAACACCGTTGCAGGTTTCTACCAGCTTCTGCCGGTGTGGCAGACCGGTAAAGGAGGCAATGGCCTGTGCGGCAATGCTGTCCGCCACACCTAGGAAGCGGGCCATCGCCAGAGCCGCTGCCGCGTTCTGGGCATTGTGGGTGCCGGGGAGCGTAGGCCCTAGCGCGGCAAGTTTGGTCTGGGTGTGCCAGATTGCGCCATCTTTGCCGTAATAGTCGGCAGCCGGGTTTGCGCCGGAAACGGTGACGCAGGACGCCTCTCCCTTGGTAAGCTGTGCAGCAATACCGCTGCAGTCCGTGTCATCTATGCCAATAACGGCGACATCCTGCGCCGTTTGCCCTGTAAACACACGTTGTTTGGCCCGTGCATACCCCGCCATGCCCGCGTGGCGGTCCAGATGGTCGGGGGTGAGGTTAAGCAGGCAGGCCGCATCAAAACGCAGGGTATCCAGCCGCTCCAGCATGTAGGACGACATTTCCAGCACATAGACGCCGTCATCCGGTAGCAGGGGTAAAGCAAGGGCCGCAGGGCCAAGGTTGCCACCTGCGGCAACAGGCAGACCAGCCTGTTCCAGAATATGGGCCAGCAGAGTGGTTGTGGTGGATTTGCCGTTCGTGCCGGTAATGCCTGCAAACCGCGCCTTGCTGCCAGAAGCCCGTACAGCGCGGTAAAGCAGTTCCGCATCGGACAGAATAGGAACGCCAGCCGCAATGGCCAAGGCGGCAACCGGGTGTACACGTGGGAGATGGTGCGGAATACCGGGGGAAAGAACGAGGGCCTCAAACCCTTCGAGGGTCTCCAGCGGTGCGCATGTAACGCGGGCAGCCTGTTCGGGCGGCATGTGCGCAAGGGCTTCGGCCAGCCCACGGCGTCCGGCTTCACCATCATCCCATGCCTGAACCTGCGCGCCACAGGCCGCAAGAGCCTGCACCGCGGGCAGACCGTTACGGCCAAGCCCCAGCACGGCAAAACGTTTCACGGCAAACAATGTGGGGGAAAATGTGCTCATCGCAGTTTCAGTGTGGCCAGACCACACATGCCCAACACAATGGAGACAATCCAGAACCGGATGACAATTTTGGGTTCCGCCCAGCCCTTTTTTTCAAAATGATGGTGAATGGGGGCCATCAGGAACACGCGGCGGCCCGTGCGTTTGTACCAGAAAACCTGAATGATGACGGAAAGGGTTTCTACCACAAACAGCCCGCCAACAATGCACAGAACAAGCTCGTGCTTGATGGCAACGGCAAGGGAGCCGAGTGCCCCACCAAGGGAGAGGGACCCCGTATCCCCCATAAAGACGGCGGCTGGTGGTGCGTTAAACCAGAGGAAACCCAGCCCGGAACCAACAAGGGCTGCGCAGAATACCGCCAGTTCCCCCGTGCCCGGCACGGCATGAACCTGCAGATAGTCCGCAAAAACATGGTTACCTACAACGTAGGACAGAATGGCAAAAACCAGAGCCGCCACAACAACGGGGCCAATAGCCAGCCCGTCCAGCCCGTCCGTAAAGTTTACCGCGTTACCAAACCCGGTAATGACGATCATGGCGAATACCGGGTACAGCAGGCCCAGCGGCAGCAGGAGTTCCTTCGCAAAGGGAAAAGCCAGATGGTTGGCCAGTTCGGGTGGCATCAGATACTGCAACCACGCACCACATATGAGTGAAATGGCGAATTCCGACCCAAGTCGCGCCCGTTTGGACAGCCCATCCGTATTGCGGCGTGCGAGTTTGCGGTAGTCATCCGCAAAGCCAATAACGCCAAAGCCCAGTGTGGTCAGGAGCACCGCCCAGACAAACCCGTTTTCCAGATTACCCCATAGCAGCGTGGCTATTGTGAGCGAGATCAGGATCAGCATCCCTCCCATGGTGGGGGTGCCTGCTTTTTCAATAATATGCCGTTCCGGCCCTACGGCGCGAATGGGCTGCCCATACCGCTGTATGCGCCGCAGCATGGTAATGAGCGGCCTGCCCAGCAGCAGGCTGATGCCAAGGGCGGTCATGCAGGCGCAGCCCGCACGGAAGGAAATATAACGCAGCAGGTTGAGCAGTGTGATGTGCCCGTCATGCACGGCGTGGGAGACCAGCAGGTAAAGCATTCAGGCGGGCTCCACGGCGGCAAGGGTTCCAAGGGCTGCAATAATGTCACGCATACGGCTGCCCAGACTTCCTTTGACCAGAACGGCATCCCCCGTGCGCAGAGCGGCGCAGACCAGAGGAGCAAGGGAGGCAGCATTGTCTGCCCATGCGCCCTGTCTGGCGTGGGGCAGGGCATCAAAAAGGCTTTTCATGTGGGGTCCGCAGCAAAAAACAAGATCGGCTGAAACGGCTGCCGGTTGGGCAAGGGCCGTGTGTTCAGCCGTGGCAAAATCGCCCAGCTCCCGCATATCGCCCAGAACGGCAATGCGGCGGCTGGCCGGAATATGGTGCAGTACATCCAACGCCGCCCGAATGGAGGCGGATGATGCATTGTAGCTTTCGTCCAGTAGGGTTACGGCCCCGCCGGCAATACGGCTGAGGGCACCCCGCCCCTTGCCGGGGGCAAAGGCTTCCAGTGCCGCAGCGGCTTTGGGCAGGTTGGTATTCAGGGCTGCGCAGGCGGCCAGTGCGCTGAGGGCATTGCGGGCCAGATGCACACCCGGAGCAGGGATATGCACGGGCACATCCACCCCGGCAATGCTGGCCGTAAAGTGTGTGCCATCGGCCCCTGCGTGCAGAGCACTCATATGGGCCGTGCTGTTGGGGTTTGCGCCTGCGGTCCATAGGCTAGCGCTGGCCTGCTGTGCAGCCGCGGCAAAAAAGGACGCACCGTGTGCATCATCCGGCACAATGGCAATGCCACCTGCTGGTAGTGTGGTGATAAGGGAGGCTTTTTCCGCAGCAATGGCGTCCAGACTCCCCATATGGCCCAGATGGGCGGAACCTATGGTGGTAATGAGTGCAACATCCGGCCGTACCATGTGGGCAAGCGGCAGAATCTCGCCCGGATGGTTCATACCAATTTCACTAATGCAGAACGCTGCATCACGCGGCAGGCGTGCAAGGGTAAGAGGCACGCCCCAGTGGTTGTTGTAGGAGGCCTCGGCTGCATGGGTCTTGCCGTTGGCGCCAAGGCAGAGGCGCAGCATTTCCTTGGTGGTGGTTTTGCCAACGCTGCCGGTTACGGCCACAACTTTGCCCGCAAACCGGGTGCGGGCTGCCACGGCAAGGTCCTGTAGGCCCTGCATGGTGTCTGCCACAACCAGAACACGTGGGTCAGCCAGCCCTGCTGCCCTGTGCACCATGGCGGCGGCGGCTCCCTTGTCTAGTGCTGCCTGAACATGGGCGTGGCCATCGCTCGCATCGCCCTTGAGGGCAATAAACAGGTCACCGGGCTGAAGTGTGCGGGTGTCGATGGAGATTCCGCTGACCGCACCTTCTGGCGTTGCCGTGGTAGGCTGGCCAGCGCAGTCAAGGAACCGGCCGCCAGTTGCGGCTTCCAGTTCAGCGCGTGTCCACAAGTTGCTCATGACTGCCCCGTTACAGCGCGAATGACCGCCGCATCATCAAATGGCAGAACGGTATCGCCTATAATCTGCCCCTGTTCATGGCCTTTGCCAGCCACCACCAGCACATCCTCCGATCCAAGCATGGACAGCGCCTCTTCTATGGCCTGTCTGCGGTCTCCTATTTCCCGCGCGGCGGGTGCGCCTGCGCGCACTTCGGCCCGTATTTGCGCCGGGTTTTCCGAGCGGGGGTTATCATCCGTAATTATGGCAATATCGGCACCATTTGTGGCTGCCTGCCCCATAAGGGGGCGTTTGCCTTTGTCTCTGTCGCCGCCTGCGCCAAACACCACAACCAGCCGCCCGTGTGCATGGGGGCGGAGGGATGCCAGTAGGCGAGCCAGTGCATCGGGCGTGTGGGCATAGTCCACATAGGCGCTGGCCCCATTGGGCAGGACCGCTGCCCGTTCCATGCGCCCGCGCACACCGGTCAGGGAGGGGAAAAGCTCTAGTGCGTCAGGCAAGGCCGCTTCATCCTGCACGGCCAGAGCCAGCGCCAGCAGCGCATTATCAGCCTGAAAACGACCGGGCAGGGGGAGTAGGATGGTTTTTGTCTGACCGTTGCAGCTTACGTGCAGTTCCTGCCCAGCGGGTAGCGCGTGGCAGGCCAGCAGGCGCAGGGTGGTCCCGTAGGTGCCTGTCAGCCGCAGGCGCAGGTTGCGTGTGTTGGCAATGCTGTGCAGGGCATCCAGCGTGGCGGGGTCCATGTCCGCATTGGCGGCGGCAATGGCCCCTTGGGGTAAAAGTGTGTCGAACAGGCGTAGCTTGGCCGTCCGGTAGGCATCCATGGTGCCGTGGTAGTCCAGATGGTCACGCGTCAGGTTGGTAAATCCGGCAGCCTGAAGGTGCAGCCCATCCAGCCGCCCCTGTTCCAGCCCATGGGAGGACGCCTCAAGCGCTGCGTAATGCACCCCCGCGCGTTCCAGTGCGGCCAGACCATTGGCAAGCGCAACCGGGTCTGGCGTGGTGAGGGGCGGGAAAGTCACCCCTGTTCCCTCGGCCCCGGTCAGCCCCAGCGTGCCAATACCTGCCGCCCGGTGGCCCTGCAAAGCCCATATCTGACGGATGAAGTCTGCCGTGCTGGTTTTGCCGTTTGTGCCCGTTACAGCAACCAGATGGGCCGGTTGGGCACCCGCCAGCACGGTTGCCGCAAGGGCCAGAACATGGCGGGGATTGGGGCAGGTTATGAGCGGGCAGGCAGGCACATCCTGCGGCCAGACCGTGCCAGTCGGCGCAAGAATAGCCGCCGCTCCCTGTTGTACGGCAGCTGCAATATACGCACGGCCATCGGAGCGTGTGCCGGGCAGGGCTGCAAACATGATGCCGGGGCCGACCTGCCTGCTATCGGCCGTAATGGCTGTTATTTGCGGGTTTGCGCCCATATGGGCGGGCAGGTTAAGTGCTTGAAGCAGAGTGGAGAGTGGTGTGCTCATTCGTCCATGTTCTCCTCTGCGGTTTTTTTGCGGATGGCCAGTGTGCGTGTGCCCGCCTCCTGCGCCCGCTTGGCGGCTTGTTTGGTCGCACGGTGTTCGGCCTCCAGCTTGCGGGGGTCTCCGGGGTCGTTCCCCGGTCCCAATGGCCGTACCCCGCGCGGCACAGCGGGGTGCATGGGAATGGCAAGCTGGGCATCAATCTGGCTGGCATGTTCCAGATCGGGGAAAATCTGCAACATGGGACCAATACGAGAAATAACGCGGGAGACAGTGGGTGCCGCGTTCCACCCGGCTGTGGTCCAACCGTGTGTTTGCGGAGTGGGCTGCGGGCTGTCCAGCATGACGTACACCGCGTAGCGCGGTGCGTTCATGGGGAAAATACTGGTGAAGGCGGAAATGTTAACGTGCTTGAGGTACCCGCCATGCGGGCCAATTTTTTCTGCCGTGCCGGTTTTGCCACCAACAAAATACCCTGGAGATTCAGCCGTTTTACCTGTGCCCTGCGTTACGTCCAGCCGGAGCAGCTTGCGCAGCAGGGCCGAATTACTTTCGGACAGAACGCGCACACCTTGGGGTATGATGGGTGCTTCTGGCATGGGAGCGCCCGTACCCATGGTGGGGGTGGCCAATGTCTGGCTCAGGGCTGCATCCTCCACACCTTGCTGGAACTGGTCAGCCGGGGAGGTGTTGGCGGCTGGCGTATCCAGATTTTCCTGATCCAGCAGGGTTGGGGCAACCAGAATACCGCCGTTAACTGTAGCCGCCGTGCCGCGCACAATGGCCAGCGGCGGCTCGGCCACACCGTGGCCAAACCCGACAGTCATGGTTGTGGCAAGGCCCCACTGGCGGGGAACCAGCGGGCGTGCGGCTTCGGGCAGTTCCACAGGGACGGGGGCAAAAAAGCCCATGTTACGCAGCCATTCCGCCTGTTTTTTTCCGCCAACATCCAGCGCAATATGGGCCGCTGCCGGGTTGGAGGAATAAGCCATGACTTCTGGCAGGGATAACCATGGGGCAAAATGGTCGTTCTTCATATCCCGGATGGTAAAGCGACCGATTTTGAGCGGAATGGAGGAAAAGCTGTCCCATATATGGATGGTGCCAGTCTCCAGCCCCATAGCCGTGGTTTGTAGCTTGAAGGTGGAGCCCGGTTCGTACAGCCCTGTAACGGCGCGGTTGAAGCGCTCATCGTTCGATGCGTGGGAAAACTCGTTGGCGTCATAGTCAGGCAGGCTGACCATGGCGATAATTTCGCCCGTGCGGACGTCCATAACAATGCCGCACGCACCAATGGCCTGAAAGGTGTCCTTGGCCGCAGCCAGTTCTTCCCGCACGGCGGACTGCACACGAATGTCGAGCGACAGGCGGAGGGGCTTGCGGTCCACCAGCAGACGTTTGTTGAAAAAACGCTCAACCCCGGCAATGCCGTTATCGTCAATATCCACGGCACCCATAATCTGGGCGGCCATGCGGCCAAGCGGGTAGTGCCGCTGTTCCCCCGGCTCAAAATAAATGCCGGGGATGCCAAGGTTGTTAATGGCCAGTTCCTGCTGCGGGCTGATGTTACGCGCAACATAAACAAACTGCTTGTGCCGGGCGAGGCGCTGGGCGGTTTCCTGCTCGTCCAGATCATGCAGGACGGATTTGAGCTTATGCGCGACCTCCTGCGGGTCGATCAGCTCCTGCGGGTTGGCGTAAACCTGCGCCACCGGCAGGGAGAGTGCGAGTGTCTGCCCATTGCGGTCCACAATGGAGGCACGGTGCACCTGTGGAAGCGCATAGTCCCCAGCCAGACTGCCCTTGGGGTCGATTTTTGGAATTTTGGGGACCTGCGGCGCAATCTGCCGTTGCTCGGGCGCCATGGGGCGCAGCACGGTGGCAATGGTCAGTTTGACGGCAACACAGGAAAACAGCAGGCAAAACCCGGCAGAAACCCATAATAGCCGAACGTGCATCTGCTCCCTGTGCGCGCGGGCACGCAGGTCTTCCCCCGTTACACCAATTGTGCGTGTTGTTTCGGACTCATGGCGTGGGGGGACGACCATATTGTATCAGGAGGACTTTCAGCCGGGACAATCAGTTGGTTACAGGAACAGGCGCAGGCAGCGCATCGCTACCCCGACTCAGCAGAGACCCGTTCGTATAACCGGAAGTCGCGCGGGCTTCCATATAACCCTCAGGCGTTGTGGCCCTGTGCTGGCGAACGGGGTGCCAGCTTGCCGCTGCCACAGGAAGAGGGTGGCGCACAGGCGCTATGTCATCACTATTCTGGGCCAGACGGCGCGGGGCCATGGCCTCGGCCCGGCTGGCTGTTGCCGCAAGGGCCACGCGGCGTGTTGCTGCTGCGGCGGTGTCCGCATCATCCGTGCTGGCTGTGGCAACGCTCTGCCGCAAGGCGGGGCGCGGGGCATCCGTTGCCGCCACATTCAGGCGGTGCGTGGCAAGAGCCGCGCGGGTCGCTGGTGCTTCATGCGTTGTGGCAGGCTGCGGTGTGGGGGGCGCCAGAACATGGGTGGTCGTCGGGGTAGGCGCTTCCATCGCCACAACCACGGGGTGTGGGCGGACAGTGTGCACGGGCAGCGGACGCGCCACAACCGGAGTTGTATCGGCCACGGTAATGGGGCGTTCGTGCTCAGGCTGCGGGGGAGGCAGATGCTGAGCTGTGTTAACTGCCGTTATAGCCACGGGAGCAACAGAACTTTTGCTGGTCTGTGCAACAACCTGTGCTGGGGTGCTGGACTGGGCCACAGGAGTGGCTTCCTTGGCAACATCAGGCAGGTGCTGCACTAAGTCCGCCATGCGCACAAACTGCGATGGGTCCATGGACTGCAGGTAAGCGGCGTGTTTGCTGACCAGTGCCGCCAGCCGTTCGGGCTGGTTTTCCAGCGCCCACTCCGTGCGGAGCATGGCTGTCTGTCCCCGGACATGCTCGGTCTCCTGCACAATGCTGGAGATCTGCTGGTCAAGCAGGGTGGTCTGGTGCTTCTTTGTATAAAGGAAGAACCCCGATGCAATCGCCAGAACAGCGCAGCAGCATGTGAATGGGCGGGGGATCATGCACTCAATCCTTTAGTCAAAGAAGCGGATGGAGAAGGACGTTTCATTATGGCGCGGAGCCGTGCGCTGCGTGCGCGCGGGTTGGCCCTGCACTCGGTATCGGTCGGGCGGATGGCCTTGCTGGCAAGGGCGACAAACGCGGAGGGGGCCGCCGGAGCAAGGGATGCGCGCGGGTCATGGCGCGAGAAGCTGACATCCTTACCAAGGGCGCGCTGTATGGCGCGTTTGACCAGCCGATCTTCCAACGAGTGGAAGGAGACCACAACAAGCCGCCCGCCTGCGTTCAGCAAGGTCAGAGCCTGTTCCAGCCCACGTTCGATTTCGCCCAGTTCATCATTCACGGCAATGCGCAGGCCCTGAAAGCTGCGGGTTGCGGAATCAATGCCCGAGCGGTCCTGCGGCACCACGCCCCGAATAACCTCGGCCAGTTGCAAGGTGGTATGGAGCGGGGCTTCCGTTCGTGCGGCGACAACAGCGCGGGCTACGCGGCGGGCGTGGCGTTCTTCTCCATAAAAATGGAAAATATCGGCCAGTTCCGCTTCGGGTGCTGTGTTGATGATGTCCGCCGCGCTGCGTCCCTGCTTGGCCATGCGCATGTCCAGCGGTCCGTCAAACCGGAAAGAGAAGCCACGCTCGGCTTCATCAATCTGGAATGAGGACACGCCCAGATCCATGACAATCCCATCAAAGAGGGGGGCATGGGCCTGTTCCGCCAGTTCGGCCATGTGGCCAAAACTGCCTGCCAGCATATGCAGGCGCGAGTGGCCCTCGGCTTTTTCCAACGTTGCGCACAGGGCCTGCCCGCGGGCAATGGCGTCCGGGTCACGGTCTATGGCCCACACATTACAGTCCGCTGTGTTCAGAATTGCGCAGCTATAGCTGCCGCCGCCAAACGTGCAGTCCAGAATGGCCTCACCCTTGGCGGGGGTCAGGTAATGCAGCACTTCATCCAGCATAACCGGCACATGGCCGCTGCTGGGCGGCGTAATGGCGGAGGGAAGTGAGAGCGCGTTCATGCCTTAATCTTCCCTCTGGCTGGTTTGCGGTGCCGCGGGAATGGTGACACGGCGGGATTTCTGGCGTGCTTCGGCCCGGCGCAGGCGTGCGGCTTCTGGCTCCCAGATTTGAAAAATGCGGCCCACACCCATAAAGGCTGCGGTGCCACTGGCTTGCAGGCCTGCATGCTCGCGCAGGAAGTCCGGCAGAATCAGGCGGCCTTCGCGGTCGGGGTCCATGGGGTAGGCATCGGCATAAATGGCGGCGGCCAGGTCATCATGTTCGTCAGAGAACATGTCCAGCCGGTCCAGTGGCTCGGTCAGGCGTGCAAAAGCCACAGCGGGCCACGCCTCAATGCAAGGCAGCGTATGGGAGGGGCGGAGAATCACCAGCGCGTCGCCTTCCTTTTGCTGGGACTTGAGAACTGAGCGGAACCCGGCCGGAATCGAGACGCGTCCTTTTGCGTCGAATCGATTTTCATGCGTGCCGAGGAACACACTCACGAAGTTCAGAAGTCCTTTTGAGCCAATGGTTTCTGTTCGCTGAGGGCGGGGAACACGGGGCCGCAACCATGTTTTATGGTCTGTCGTGGGATAGCATGGGACCGCATGGGACGCAAATTAAAAGCGAAGAAAAAACAGCAGAAAACAGCCATTTATAAAGTATTCATTCTTTGCCGAAGAGCGGAGCGTATGTATTGATCGAGAAGAATCGAACGTGAAGATGACATTATTCGTTCATGTTATGTTCTTTTGTAGTAAAAAGGGCAGGCAAAAGCCCATGAAGGGTGTGGATAAAAGAGGGGGAGGGGGGTAAATGCCAGACGGTCTGTAAGCCGGGTTCTGTCTAGCCCAAAAGGGCCTGGACGATCATTCCTCTGGGACATGTCTTGCAACATGCCTCACGCGACCAACCCGAACGACGGGGCGGGAGAACCCCCGAAACCCTAAAGTTTCTGCCGTTCCTATTCGGTCTTGCTCCCGGTGGGGTTTGCCGTGCCTCCCCTGTTACCAGCGGAGCGGTGCGCTCTTACCGCACCGTTTCACCCTTACCTTCAGCCCGTCCCATGGTTTCCCATGATGCGGAACCAGGAAGGCGGTCTGTTTTCTGTGGCACTTTCCCTAAGGTCACCCTCGCCGGTCGTTAACCGGCACCGTTCTTCCCGTGGAGCCCGGACTTTCCTCCATCATACGCAAAAACGCACAACAGCGACCGTCCGACCGTCTGGCTTGCGGACCCCTGCGTTGGGTGTTGCCCCAGGTCAAGGGCTTTGTGGTGCAAAAGCAGTCTTGGCAGCAGGGGGCAAGAATGCACATCATACCGGTATGTCAGATTTTTCGGTTCCCACGTCGGTCTCCAGACCGCTTTCGCCCAATCTGCCATCCCGTCTGCTGCTAGGGGGTATTCGATGGCAGGAGCAGCGAAAAAAGAAGCACGCCGACCGGAGTGCCGCGCGCTCAGAGGCCGAAGCCGCTAGGTCGTCCGACACGCAGGATGCTGCACACGCGGAGGCGCAGCAGCATTTTTTGCGTGCTTTGCGCAAGGCGATGGATACGCCGTCTTTTCCCCAACGCCTTTCTTCCCTGCCGTTGCGTCGTGTTGTGTCCTTGCAGGTGCCGGGGGCTGTCGGGCCGTTGTCGGCCCGGCTTTATATTCCGCGTGGGCGGGTGCGCGGAGCTGTTCTGTACCTGCATGGCGGTGGGTTTGTGCATTGTGGGCTGAATTCACACCACGGCATATGCTGCCGTCTGGCACGTGCATCGGGGGCAGCTGTGTTGTTGCCAGATTACAGGTTGGCGCCCGAACATCCTTTTCCCGCTGCGGTGGAGGATTGCCATGCAACCTTGAGCTGGCTTGCCCGCGCATCTGCCCGTTACTGGGGTGGGCGTGTGGCGGTTGCGGGGGATAGTGCAGGGGGTAATCTGGCCGCTGTTCTGGCGCAGGATGGCAAGGCTGGAGCCTGCCCCAACCCGGCTTTGCAATTGCTGTATTACCCCTCCATTTATGGTCGGAATGACCTGCCTTCGCAGCAGACATATGCGCAGGGGTATTTTCTCTCCCGCCGGTCTATGGAGTGGTATGCCGCGCAATACATCCAGCGGGAGGAGGACTGGGCGCACCCCCGGTTTGTGCCCGGTCTGGCGGATGACCTGAGCGGGCTGGCCCCGGCTGTTATTGTTACGGCGGAATGCGACCCCATGCGGGATGAGGGGCAGGCTTACGCGCAGATGCTCAGTAAGGCTGGGGTGCCGGTGCAGTACCGCTGTTACCCCGGCACCCTTCATGCGTTCCTGAACTTTTATGCCTTCATGCCGCATGGCAAGGCGGCGTTACGCTTTGGTGGGCGGGCGTTACGGAAGGCTTTTGCCGCCTGCCCGTAACGCCTTGCGCGAAAATTAGGGAATGGGGTGGAACTGGCCGGGCGACCCTTGGTCGGAAAAGACAATCCTGTTCATGCGGTCCACCTTGAGGGTGAACAGTTTGTTCAGCTCACCTTTGGGGGCTGGGCATGTTCCCGTGCTTTTTTCCATGACATCAATGCGCGAGGCTGTGGGCTGGTCGTTGCCGTTAACCACAAACAGCAGGCAGTCCGGCCGGTCGTGCGTCATGCCGTTCTGGGTCACCTTAAGGCGCAGGTGCTGGACCAGAGCCGTATCATCGTACCAGCTTTGGGCAGAAAACGTGTACCGGTCCACCATGCGCTCCAGTATGCCGCTTTTGGCCAGTACGATCATAAGCAGCGTAAGGGGCAGCACCATGGCCAGCCTGCGCAGGATGTGCTGCCGCAGGGTCCGTTTGGCAAAGGGGCCACGTTTTGGGGCAATGGAGGAGGGAGGGGTTTTGTTGGTGTCTGTCATGTCAGCATATCTTCGTGCCACAGTGCGCCATCACGGGCCAGAAGGGCTCTGGTGGAGGCAGGCCCCCAGCTCCCCGCGGGGTAAGGCTCCAGCGGTGTCATGGCGTGACGCCACGAGTTGAGGATGGGTTCGATCCACTGCCACGAGGCCTCAACCTCATCACGGCGGATGAACAGGGCCGGGTCTCCACGTACGGCATCCAGTAGCAGCCGCTCGTACGAATCCTGATACGTGACGGGGAACGTGTTTTCGTAAGACATACCCAGCGTTGCATTGCGCACACGGAACCCGCCAGCACCGGGGTCGCGCACCGCCATGACAAACGAGAGTTCCTCATGCGGCGCAATGCGGATAACCAGCCGCCCCGGTGAGGGCATGTTGGTAAAGATCGGCCAGACCTGCGGGCGGAACTGGATGACAATTTCGGTCGTCTTGTTGGCCAGCCGCTTGCCTGTCCGCAGGTAAAAAGGTGTGTGCCCCCAACGGGCGGTCCGAATTTTTGTGCGGATGGCAACAAAGGTTTCCGTATTGCTGGCGCGGCCGGTGCCTAGGTCCTCATTATAACCGGGAACGTCCTGACGTTTGATCTCGCCTGCCACATACTGCCCACGAATAACGTTGCGGCGCACCATGTCCGGGGTCATGGGGCGCAGGGCATTAAGGACTTTCAGCTTCTCGTTTCGCAGGTCATCGGAGCCGAGGGAGGCCGGGGCGTCCATGGCGACCATGCACAACACTTGCAACAGATGGTTCTGGACCATGTCGCGCAGTGCGCCTGAGCCATCATAATAAGGACCACGGCTGCCAACGCCCACTGTCTCGGCTGCGGTAATCTGCACATGGGCTATGGCATCGGACGACCACAGTTTTTCCAGTGCAGGGTTGGCAAAGCGCAGGGCCAGAATGTTCTGCACCCCTTCTTTACCAAGGTAGTGGTCGATCCGGTAAATGGACTCTTCGGGGAAAAACTGACCAACCCCGTGGTTAATGGCCCTTGCGGAGTGCAGGTCCACGCCAATGGGTTTTTCCAGCACAACGCGGGAGTGCTGGCTAATGAGGTTATGTTTGGCGAGAGCCTCGCACAGCGGAGAATAAAGGGAGGGAGCCGTGGCCAGATAAAAAACCCGCGGCCGCTCTGCATCGGTCAGCAGAGGTTTGAGAGCCTCCCAGTCTTCCCCCGGCTTGCTGGCATCCAGCGTCACATAGGTCAGCAGGCCCAAAAAATGGTGCAGGGTCTGTTCATCCTGCGCTGTTTCAGGGGCAAATTCGCGCAGGGCCGTCTCAACCTGCTCGCGGAACTGGTCCGTGGTCAGCGCGGTTCTGGCAATACAGATGATCTGCACGTCATCGCTGAATTCTTGCGCATGGAAACGGCGCAGAAAAGAGGGGAGCAGTTTTCGGCGGGACAGGTCACCCGTCGCGCCAAAAATGACAAAGTCAAAAGGTCCCGTGTGATTGACAAGAGCCATAAGAACACATTCCCGCAAGGGTGGATGGCAAGGCCGCCGCCAATACTGGGTGTTGACGCGCGTTGACGTGCCACAACGCATAAAATCTGTTCAGCTTATGGAAGGCTCAAGACGTGTTTGCAAGGGTTAGAATGCTGTGTGATCATTGACCACATGCACGCGGCACGATAAGCCCGCGCCTTTGGTAACCGGCAGGATACGGGTTTTGTTCTCCCGGATTCATGAGCCTGAGATACGATGCGCAACAAAGGGAGCCGAACATGGATGGCGAACAAGAGGACGCAGCAGTAGGCGGCATTGCCGCAGACCGTCTGAGAAGCATTATCGAACGGGTTGAACGGCTGGAAGAAGAGCGTAAGGCGCTGGCCGGTGACATTAAAGACATTTTTACCGAGGCCAAATCAGCCGGGTTTGATGTAAAGGTCATTCGTCAGATTATTCGTCTGCGCAAGCAGGAACCGTCGGAAGTGGAAGAGCAGGAAACCCTGCTGGACATCTACCGCCGTGCTCTGGGCATGTAAGATCATCCGCGCAGGCGCAACACAAGGTCGGGACGGCTTTTCATGATGACATTGTCTTTTCCCGAATGGATGCCGCTTTGGGGCCAGTTGCTGGTTCTGGCGGTTGGCATTGTGTTCGGGCTTGCGTTTATGATGATGCCTTTTGCTGTTTTTGGCGTCAAAAGCAGGCTGGCTGAACTGTCCCTCCAGTTGGAGGAACTTCAGGCGGAAATGCGCTCGCGCGCCATGCAGGGGAATGCGGCAGCCACCGGGTGGACCAATGGTACGCCCGAAGGGCCGCTTCCCCTTGCCCGGCGGGAGGAAGGCAAAGACAACAGGCCCGTGGTGGAGGAGGTGCGCCGTCCTGTGGCGGAAAAGAGCCACTCTCCCCGCAGTGTGCCTGTCTTTGCCGAGCTGCGCGCTCCACGGGTGTCGGATGCATATGAACCCCGGCAGGAAGCCCCACCAACCCCACATATGGAAGCGGACCCGTATAAACCTGCCCCCGCCCGGCGGATGCCGTGGCATGAAGCCGATACCGGGGAAGTGGAAAGTGGCGCGGAAATCCTGCGCCGCCAAAAGGCGCCGGATGCTAATCAGGTCGCATACAGGCCGGACTTCTCGCACGATGCACCGCCTGCACGCTCACCTGTGTCTGATGCGCGGTATGATGACCATACGGGGCGGGCGGAACCCGTGCTGCATTTTCCATCCCGCAACAGACCATAAGCCTGTTTGCGGGGCGGACTGGTTATACCAGTCTGGTCAGACCATAACGAGATCATCGCGGTGGATGATCTCGTCCCGACCTTGCCAGCCCAGAATGCTGGCTGTCTCGCTTGAGTGGTGTCCGGCTATGCGGCGTGCGTCCTCTGCGTCATAAGCGGCAAGCCCGTGGGCGAGAATGCGCCCGTTAGGGTCCACCACTTCCACCAGATCCCCTTGTGTAAAGTTACCCTGCACGGCCAGCACACCCGCTGGTAGCAAGGAGCCCCCTTTGCGCAGGGCATCGACCGCACCCGCATCAACCTTAATTTCACCCGTGGGGTTCAGGCTGCCTGCAATCCATTGTTTGCGGCCTGTATGACCGTTGGTTTGCGGCAAAAACCACGAGCAGCGTGCGCCATCCATCAGAGCTTGGAGCGGGTGCATGGTTTTGCCAATGGCAATGGCCATGGCACACCCGGAGCGGGTGGCAATATTGGCGGCCAGCAGTTTGGTACGCATACCGCCAGAGGAGTAGCCCGGTGGGGGGTTCACCTCCCATAGCTTCAATTTCTGGCGTCAGGCATTCAATAACAGGCAGGTGCTGCGCATTGGGGTTGGTGCGCGGGTCGGCTGTGTAGAGCCCGTCAATATCCGAAAGCAGGACAAGCTGGTCAGCGTCGGTCATCTGCGCAACGCGGGCCGCAAGGCGGTCATTGTCACCAAACCGGATTTCGGCCGTGGCGATGGTGTCATTCTCATTAATGACCGGCACACAACCGAGTTCCAGCAGCGTGTTCAGGGTTGCGCGGGCATTCAGGTAACGTTTGCGGTCTTCCGTATCTTCGGGGGTTAGCAGTAGTTGGGCGGCTGTGAGCCCATGAGCGGACAGGGCGTGGCTCCATGCCTGCGCAAGGCTGATCTGGCCCACCGCTGCTGCGGCCTGTTTTTCGGCCAGTCGCAAAGGACCACCCGTTAGCCCCAGCGTGTGGCGGGCCAGAGCTATGGCCCCGGAGGAGACAACGCTAACGGCCACCCCCTGTTTGCGTAAGGTAGCAATATCCGCCGCAACACTAGCCAGCCATTCCTGCCGTGGAGCCGCTTTTTGTGGGTCCACAACCAGTGCGCTGCCGATTTTAATAACCAGCCGTTTTGCACGTAGGAGAGAAGGGCAGGGAATGTCTGTGGTCATGGACTAATCCGTTGGGGGAGGCCCCCCTCCAGCTATGGCATTGTCAGATCGGCAGGTTAGGACTCGGTGTCTGCTTCCCGGCGGGCCGCGGTCACCTTGTCCTGCAATAAACGTAACAGCTCCGGAACGCCCTGTCTTGTTGCGGCGGAAATCATGACCACAGGGGCGCCACTTGCTTTTTGCAGGGCTGCACGGCGGGCAGATGCCTCCCGCGGGGTCATGGCATCGCTCTTGTTCAGGGCGATGATTTCCGGCTTTTCGGCCAGCCCACCGCCATAGGCGACTAGCTCGTGGCGAATGGTGCGCCACGCATCCACCACGTTGCCCGCAGCACCATCAATCAGATGCAGCAGCACGGCGCAGCGTTCCACATGGCCCAAAAAGCGGTCGCCCAGCCCTGTGCCTTCATGCGCGCCTTCAATCAGGCCCGGAATGTCCGCCACCACAAATTCTTCTGTCATGGACAGGCGCACCACACCCAGTTGGGGGTGCAGGGTGGTAAAGGGATAATCCGCAATTTTTGGCCGGGCAGCAGAGACAACGGACAGGAAGGTGGATTTGCCTGCGTTGGGCAGACCAACGAGGCCCACATCCGCAATCAGCTTAAGGCGCAGCCATACCCAGCGTTCCTCACCCGGCCACCCTTTGTCCGAGCGGCGGGGGGCGCGGTTGGTGCTGCTTTTGTAGTTTGCGTTGCCGTAGCCGCCATCGCCCCCACGGCAGAGGGTGACGCGCTTACCGGCTTCATCCAGATCCGCCAGAAGGGTTTCGCGGTCATCATCCATGATCTGGGTGCCAATGGGCACTTTGATGACAATAGGGGGGGAGGCAGCGCCCGTGCGGTCGGAGCCTGCACCGTTACCACCCTTACGGGCCCGGAAATGCTGGGTGTAGCGAAAATCGATCAGCGTGTTCAGGTTGGGTACGGCTTCAAAAATAATATCGCCGCCACGGCCGCCGTTCCCACCATCGGGGCCACCGAACTCAATGTATTTTTCCCGACGGAAGGCTGTCACACCATCTCCACCGTCGCCTGAGCGAACGTAGATTTTAGCCTGATCTAGAAACTTCATGACATACCTTCCGCCCCGGAACGAAAAAGGGCCGAACCTTCCGGCCCGGCCCTGTTTTGCGTTCCAGCTACGCTAGAAAACGTAGGCTGGAAAAACCAGCCCGATTATTCGGCTGCGAGGGGCAGCGCATCAACAGAAACGTGGACGCGGCCTTCTGCACGGCGTTCAAAACGCACGTTGCCGTCAACCAGAGCAAACAGGGTGTGGTCGCGGCCAACGCCAACGTTCACGCCTGCTTTTACTTTTGTGCCACGCTGGCGAATGATGATGTTGCCAGCAATAACCTGCTCGCCACCAAACTTTTTAACACCAAGGCGGCGTCCGGCGCTATCGCGTCCGTTACGGGATGAACCGCCAGCTTTTTTTTGTGCCATGACCTAAGTCCTCCGTGGTCGTAACCTGTCTGTTATTCCCTGTTGGGGGAATCAGGCAGCGTTGATTTCCTGAATGCGCAGAACGGTAACCGGCTGACGGTGGCCGTTTTTGCGGCGGCTGTTCTGCCGACGGCGCTTCTTGAAGATGATGACCTTCTTGAGGCGGTCCTGAGCGATGACGGTTGCCGTCACCTTTGCGCCAGCAACAGTGGGAGCGCCAATGGTTGTGCCGCTCTCGCCACCAACGGCCAGAACGTCATCAAAGGTGATTGTGGAGCCGGCTTCGACTTCCAGCTTTTCAACCTTCAGCACCATGTTGGGCTCAACCCGGTACTGTTTGCCGCCGGTGCGGATAACTGCGAACATAAACTGTCTCTCTTTCCGATCTCTTGACCCTCGCGGCACCGCTGGCACAGGCGAAAGATCAGCTCGCTTTTTATTCTTTGGTCGCGACTTTGCACGACATGCTTCCATCTGCGTGGATCAGCGGGGCTTTTACTGGCAGACTCGTCTCCACGTCAACAAGAACTTGCGCATGGGCGATGGATATGAGCGTGCCAGAGCATAATGACCTCGCTGCCCATGCAAACAGGTCACACAAAGACAGTCAGACGGTTGGCTAGCCCTTTTGTTGGCTTTGGGAGAGGACCTTGCGGGAGAGTTTTTTCACTTCCCGCCATGCCTGCAACCCGATGCCTCGGGCAGAAAGGTCTGTATATTTTGTGTCAATCAGTGTGACATCGCCAACAGCCGCAAGCGTATGCATGCCCTCTGTATAAGGTGCGTAGCTGGCGGGGCGACGAATGGGAGACCCCGCGTGCGTACGGACCCGTTCTGGTGTCAATTCATCAAAGGTCAGGGGGCGTATGGCGCCACCATAGGTATAGGTGCAGTCCTGCACGGGCAGAACCACCTTGCCATTAAGCACGCAGGGTGTGCCGCCGGGGCGGGTGCTGGCGCTGTCCAGCCGCACCGGATTGGCGTGGTGGCGCGTCCGCGGGCCAAGCAGGGTGGGGGCAGTAGGCAAGGTGGAGTTCGACCGTACCGGGCTGGGGCCGCATGGCCGGGGTGTAAAACAGCCACCACAAGCCATCATGAAAGAAAGGGGTGGCGTCCACGGCAATGTCTTCACCAAGGGGGATCACCGCGGCTTCCTCCCACTGGTCCGGGAAGCGGACGCTGCGATAAAGCGTAAGACGGCCGGAATGGTGGGCCTCTGGTAGCATCCAGGTTTCCCCCTCGGCCTCAAAGACATAGGGGTAGGAGAGGTGCCACGGCGTTTGGAGCGCCTTGCGCTGTTCCAGCAGGTTGAAGGCTGCATCGTAGATAAAAACATCTATGGAGCCAACGCGTACGCGGTAGTCGTAATCTTCTACAAAGACATGCAGTTTGCCATCGCGCCAGAGGCCAAATGGGTCGGCACGGAAGCAGAAACGACGCATGGGAGGCGTCCAGACAACTGGCATATCCTCAAGCGATCCGCGCTCCAGAATGGTATGCATGGGGCTGTTGACAATGCCAACGCGCCAGATGTCTTTGCGCAGTCCCATAAACGTCATCCTTCCTTGTTTGGCCTGCTGTTCCCGTCTTTCAGGCGTGGTCTGTCATATATGTCTGGTGTGGTGGTTTATTGCATGTGGGGTGTCTGCGCGACTTTCCGGTTCAACAGGCGCAGGACGGGCAGCGCGCAGACAACAAACATCATCAGCGAAGCCAGAAGTGTTTCGAGCGATGCGCCTTTAATGCCACCAACTCCCATGAACACAAAAAGCAATGGGAAGTAGAGGCACATCACAATAACCCGCCAGCGCAGGAGAATGGATATTCTGCCAACCATGACCAGAAAGGGCTCAAGTGGAATAAGGCAGATGTCCAGCAAAGACCCACCGACAAGCAACAGGAGTATGGTCTGCTGCTCTGGCCATACATCATGCAGCATGTAGGAAAACAGGCGGTTGCCAACCGTTGCCGTGAGGATGAGGGAGATGAGCGAAAAGGCAATGATAATACCAAATATTTTAAGAATAACGCTCCGTATGCCTTTCCAGTCCTGCGCGTCACGCATACGGATGAATTCGGGGTACAGTGTCGGGATCATTAACTGGGCCGGTTTGGCCAGACCATTGCTAATCTGCCGCGCCACTTTGTAAACGGCGGCCTCACTCGCCCCCAGTCGGCCCCCGATGAGGAGCGTGGCGCCTTGCGAGAAGAAAGATTCCAGAACCTGATTGATGCTTGTTTTGACCGTATAGGACCAGATGTCGGGAATGCGTGTTCTGGTGCCAAGAATGCGGGACAGGGACGGAAAGTGGCCAATATGCTTTTTAACAAGGTAAATGCCAGCACAGCTACAGGACACGAACATGGTCAACTGGGTTAATGACCAGACCAGTAGAAAGTAGCCAATGCCAAAATGGCAGAAAAAACCAATGCCCGTGCCTGCGGTGCGCACACAGGTGGTCAGAAATTCATAAACAGGAACAAGCTTGAAGCGGTTGCACAACCGGAGCATTCCAGTGGACCAGCCGGTGTTCATGCACAGAATAGTAAGCATACACAAAGCGGCATCAAACTGGATGTGCTTGCTCCACCCCATAAAGCTGCCACCCAGAAGTGCAACGCCTGCTAGTCCGGCCAGCATTCCCACCAGCCCGCTTATAAAGTCGGCCCGAATGCAGAATATGAGCACGTCGTTAAAGCGGTCGAACTGCTTTTTTTCAAAGTAGCTGGTGCCGTAGTGTAACAGGGACTGCCACGATTGCAGGTGTGTTACATCGCAGACCATGGCGGCAAATGTGGTGACGAGCAGCATAATGCCAAAATTCTGCAACCCCAGCGCCTGTGCGGCCCATGCAACATACACAAAACTGCACACGGCATTGACCACGCGGCTACCGATGAGGATGCCTGTATTCCCCAGAATACGCGCAAAAACAGAATGAGGGCTGTGGTCCATGCAATCTCACACAAAAGCTTGAAGGCTGGCTTTTACACCAATTGGTGGTGAGTGGAAATTGACGCACGGTATTCGGGGTGGGGTATTGGTATCTTGCGCGTGTTGTGAGTAAAAATCAAAATCAACAACGGCGCATTCAGTTAAAAATATTGGATATGATCGCTCTGAAATATAAATTTCATATAAATAACCCTCTTTCATTTTTGTTCGAGAAAGTAAGTATTTTTTCATAAATAATATCTATTTGTGACGTTTGGTTAAAAATAATTTTATATCATTGATTTGGGTGTGTGTGGATTATATGACGTCTTTTAGGTTTATAATTACATTAAAACATCCATAAATAATGCATGTTTTGTAGAGAAGTATTTTTGTGAAAAATAAATATGTTTGCGCTTAATTTATTTGAAAACAACATATGCTACAAAATAGGTGTTGTTTTAAGGGATTTCAGGCTGGGCGGTAGTGAGCGTGTTGCCATAGGGCTGGCAAATTACTGGAGTAGTCTGGGGTTTGCTGTTTCTGTATTTGCAGGCCGCAATGAAGGTGAGATGCGGGATCTGCTATGCCCCAGCATTCCTGTTCACACCGCATCCGTGCCTGCTTCTGTTTCGGATAAACATTTGGGAGAAAAGACGGCGTGTGCCGCCCGGCAGTACTTTCGGGCTCATCCGGTTCAGGCCTGTTATGTGCCGGGTAATGGGCATTGGCCGGTTGCCCGGCGTTTGGCGCAGTTACCAAGCGGGATAAGGCCGATTATTGTCTCCCAGATCAGCTCGCCTATTTTCAGGCAGGGGAGAAAAGCCTTCGGGCAGTGGCTATATAATATGCGTATGCGCTTTTTGCTGCGGAAGAGTGACCACGTTGTGGCTGTTAGCCGTGCACTGGCGCATGATGCGCAGGCGGTGCTGATACGGCATGATGTGCAGGCCATTCCCCTACCGGTCGTGTGGGATGAGCCGGAGCTAAAGCCCGTGCCGGACGGTGTGCTGGATATTCTGGCGGCAGGCAGGCTGGTGCCGATCAAGGGGTTTGACATCCTTATCAAGGCCATTGCTCTGGTTAAAAAAACGCACCCTGCAATACGTTTGACCATTTGCGGGGAGGGGCCAGAGCGGGACAACCTGCAAAAGCTGATTAATATGCTTGGGTTGCAGGATAACGTAGTGTTGCCTGGATATGTTGCGAGTATTCGTCCGTGGCTGGATGCATGTCGTCTGTTTGTCCTGTCATCCCACGCAGAGAGTTATGGTGCTGTGCTGGTCGAGGCGCTGGCCGCCGGGCGCCAGATTGTTAGCACCCGTTGCACCCCTGCATTAAAAGATCTGATGAGAGCGCCGTGGGTGGGGGAGGCCGTGTCGGTTGGGGACCCGTGCGCCATGGCTGCCGCCATATTGCGTCTGCAGGCTGAACCGCCCCCTGCGTGTGAGAAGTTGGCGGCAACTGTGCGGCCATTCCATCTTGCATATGGCGGCAGACATTATTTGTCCCTATTGCTGTCTGGCACGGATGCACGTCGCGCCTAAGCCTGTTTTCTACACTGGAGCATTCTTGCGCGTGGCCCCGTATGTTGCCGCTGCCTGTGTGCTGCGTGCACAACAGGGATTGGCCTGACGACCAAATAGATGATATTAAAACGCATTTGTAATTATTGCAGAGGCTGCGTGGCCGCAGGGTGCGCACTTTGTGGTGGGTGCGTAAGGTCGGCTTGGTATGCGTGTAGGGTTTCTTATTCAGCACATTAATGGCCTGGGGGGGACCGAGCGGACCGCCTGTGCCGTCATGAACGGGCTGGCCGACCATACCAGCGTAGCCCTGATTGAACTTTATTCTCAAGGTCCAGCAGTTTATGGGCTGGATCAGAGGGTGCAGACTGTATCCCTTTTCAACAAACACGTTTCCATGGTCAGTGGCTGGGCACGTCTGGTCTGGCGTTGCTACAGGCAGATCCGGGCATTGCGTCTGGATGTTCTGGTGGTCGTGGAAAGCACACATGCTTTTTATGGTGTTGCGGCCTGCAAGCTGGCTGGCATTCGTTGCATTGTGTGGGAACACTTTAATTGCAATGTTGATCTGGGTAAGCGCAAGCGCAAATGGGGGCGGCAGATTGCCGCACGCTGGGCAGATACGGTTGTAACCCTGACAAAACGGGATATTACGCTTTGGCGTAAAAACATGACTCCAAAAGCTGAACTGGTCTGTATTCCCAATATGGTTCCAGCCTTGCCCCCTGTGCACTATGACCCGGATGCACGGAGTGTTGTCGCCATTGGCCGTTTGACCCCCCAAAAGGGATTTGACCGGCTTTTGGAAGCATGGAGCAGAATAACGCAGGATGTGCGAGCCAAAGGTTGGGTTCTCCAGATTATAGGGAGCGGACCGGATTTGAAAAAACTGGAGGAGCAGGCAGCACCTCTTGTTAATGTTCAGTTTTTGCCAGCGCAAAAAGACGTGAGTGTCGTGTATGCCCGTACGGGTATTCTGGTTTCCACCTCACGGTATGAGGGGCTGCCTATGGTTTTGTTGGAGGCCTGCGCAGCAGGAATACCGATTGTTTCGTTCGATTGCGAAACAGGGCCTACGGAAATCATTGTGTCAGGACAGACAGGGTTTCTTGTGCCTGATGGTGATACAGCCTGTTTTGCACAGGATGTATTAAAACTGATGGATGACAGGGACCTCCGCCGTAGCTTTTCTACCGCAGCCCAAACGCGGGCTAATGCGTTTTCCCGCAATAGTATTATAGAAAAATGGCTGCATCTTCTTGATGTTTGAAAAAGATGCCAAGGAGGCGGGTATGAAGCAGTGCGCAGTATCAAGCATTGGCATTGTTATTCACGATTTCAAATTTGGTGGGGCGGAAAGAATAGCCATCAGGCTTGCAAATTACTGGGCCGAGCACGGGTTTGCTGTCACCGTCTTCTGCGCCTCCCTTGTCGGGGAAATGCGCAGCCTGTTGTCTGACAGGATCAGGGTAGTCTGTGCATCTCCCTCCTTGTCGCGCCGGTATGGGAGTATGTATCGGCTTGGGCGGCTGGCGCGGGGGTACTTTGGGTCTCATCCTGTGGACTTCTGTTATATTCCGGGGAACTACCACTGGTTTGTTACGCATGAACTCGCCCGCTTGCCCTTGCCCCGGCGGCCTGTTCTGGTAACGCAAATTAGCTCTCTTATTTACAAACCCGGTCGCTCTAGGTTTGCGCAGGCGCTCTTTAACCTGCGTATGCGCTATTTGCTGAAAAAGAGCGATCTTGTCGTGGCAATGGATCAGCAGAGTGCGCAGGAGAGTAATGCACTTTTACAAAGGGCAGATACAGTGGTCATTCCGCTGCCCGCGTTGGAAGAAAAGAGCGTGCCGCCTACGCCGCCACCTTCCACACTTTCGGTTCTGGCTGCGGGCCGCCTGACGGAGCAGAAAGGGTTTGATGTTCTCATCAAGGCTTTTGCGCAGGTGCTGCGCAGCCTCCCGCAGGCGCAACTCACCATTTGTGGGGAGGGTGAGGACAGGTCAGCGTTGGAGCAGCTGGTGCAGGAACATAAGCTAGAAAAATCCGTCCAGCTGGTTGGGTATGTGGATAATATTCGCCCATATCTGGACCAGAACGCCATTTTTGTTCTTTCCTCCCGTCGGGAGGGCTATGGTGCTGTTCTGCTAGAGGCGCTGGAGGCGGGGCGCTATGTGGTGACAACGGATTGTACCCCTGCCGTGCATGATATTTTTTATGATGGGGTCTGTGGCACTGTTGTACCCCCCAATAACCCGCAGGCCTTGGCGGATGGTCTTGTTCAGGCTTTACGGAAGAAACCGGATATTACGCATTTGGTAGAAGCGCGTGTTGCCAGATTTCGTATTAACGTTGGCGCACAAATGTATATTACAGCCGTGGAAAATAAAATGAAGGCTGGCCGGGTATAATCGGCCGGGCTTTACTGGGTTGTGCCAGATAGTTTTACTGCCTGCTTGCAACAATCTGTTCGACACGTGCAAGGATGGCGCGCCCCGTTTGGTCAAAATGCTGCGCTCCAAAGCGGGCAAGTACGTTGCTGCGGGCCTGCTGGCCCATGCTGGCCAGATGCTCAGGGTGCTTGAGCAGGGCGTGCAATGCACTGGCTAGAGCGTCCACATCCTGCGGGGGAACAATGCGTCCGGTCTGTGGTGTAATGGTGGAAGGCATTTCTCCCGCGCGGGAGGCAATAACGGGCAGAGCCGCCAGCATGGCTTCGTGCGCTGCCAGACAGAACCCTTCCCATAAAGATGGCTGCACGTACAAATGCAGATGCGCCAGAAATTCAGACGGATTTTTGACATGGCCCAGAATACGTACTGGCAGGTTATTCTGGGCAATCAGCCCTTCCAGTTTGGTGCGTTCTTCGCCTTCCCCCGCAATCAGCACTTCAAATGGAGGGAGGTCTGTATGGGACTGAAGCTTGGCAATGGCCGCGCAAAGAGTATCGTAACCTTTGACCGGGTGGAGGCGCCCGAGCGTGCCAATGCGCACAGTAGTGCCCGGTTGCCACGGTGTAGCTGTTGGGAAGTCTGCATCCGCGCGGAAAATAGGCCACTCCACAAGGTGCTTGGCTGTAACGCCCAGCGTATTTCGGGTCTGTTCGGCCACGCAGGATGAATCTGCAACCCAGAGTGCGGTTTTGTTTTTAAAGCGCCGGAGCAGATAGGCATTAAATGGTTTGAGGCGTGCGGAATGTTGCCAGCTTACAACCGGAATATGCCGCCACTGGCCCACAATCTGGCCGAGTAATGTCGCGCGGCTGAGCGATGTCCATATGACGTCAGGTTTGTAGGCGCGCATCTGCCCGTTTAGCCAACGGAGTGCCGGTCCGTGGTCTTTACGCGTGCCGGGGCGGATGTGCAGTGTAAGGCCCGCATTATGCATTGGCTCAATGGCCAGACCGTCCCGGCGGGTCAAGGCGAACACTTCCACATGGTGCCCCGCATCCCGCATAACTTTTGTTATGGCAGGAACAGGTGAGGCCGCGCCACCGCCTTCGACAGAGTTTATGACATATGCGATTTTCATTGCCGTAAGTTTTGCACAGATCGGACAAATAGGCGAGGGAGGAAGCCCCTCACCTATGGTCGGTCTGCCAGACCTCAGGCAGATTTTTGCAAAAAGCGCACTATGGCGTCGGCTGCTCCGGGGGAGGTGGGGCCTTGGTCATAGTGTTCGAAAGTTTCCGCCACGTAGGCGCGCTGCTGGTCCGCAAATTCGCTTTGCCGGGCAAAGGCAAGGGGGAGGGCGGTCTTCAGGTCTGCCGGGTTGTCAATAACCTGTCCCAATGTCCAGAAGCGGTAATCCTTGTTGTTCTGCCATGCCGCATGGTGTGCATTCAGGAAAATGCAGGGCCGGGGGCGGATAAGGAATTCGGCAACCTGACTGCTGACATCGCCCAGATAAAGGTCGGCCGCCATGGTGTAGGTCATGTCTATGCTGCTGGTGCTGCCGATGTCGATCAGGATGTTGGAATGCTGGGCATAGCGTTTGATCAGCGCCTTGCCCTTTTTCTGGTGGCTGTTGAACAGCCGGTAATGAGGGGCGCAAATCAGGTTATAGCGGTCCTGATTGGCAAAGTAGTTCAGGATCGCCTCACCAAAATGGTACCACGATGTGAGATTGCGTGAGAAGTGGGGGTTATACAGTACAATCGGCTTGTCGTTATCAAACAGGCGGCGCGGCTGCTTTTGCAGGCGCTCGACAATGTCGAATTTGGCGTAGGAGCCCATGTAATAGTTGCCGGGCTTTATAAGCCGACGTTCCAGTAGTCTTTCTTCAACCTTTTTGCCAGATAATAGCACAAAGTCGAACCGTTTAATATCCTTGGCAAACCCAATGGCCCGGTCACCTGCACCATGTCTTGTCCAGATATAACGCGGTTTTGTAACGCCCATGCGCTTGAGGTAAAGCGACGTGCGCTCAGGCACGACAATGGCCTGGAACTGGTCAAAGTAATGGCGGCTGAAAAACAGGGAGGCCAGTTTTTCAAACGGGCCGGGGCCGTGGTGTTCGATCAGTTTTTTCAGCCAGAAGGGAATGGGCAGCAGTTCGTACACAACCTTGGCAGAGGGGTAGAGCCTGCCAAGTGAGCGTACATAGTCAAGATGGCGCTGGGTCAGGCAGGTTACGTGTACTTCCACGTTGGGGTGCCGTGCGGCCATTTCAAACGCGATGGGCAGGGAGTGCAGCGTCTGATGGGGTTGGGCGATCAGGAGAAAGACCACCTTGAACGTGCGCTGCGCAGACTTGTCAGGTGTATGTTCTTTCAGCACGTCCTGATGGCCCATGGTCATGATCTGAAGGCGTTCCTGATGGTCTGTCATTTCAAAAAAAGATGTACACGCTGGAATGGTCAGCACAGTTATGCCTCTTAGCTCAGGCGGGAGGTGCGCCGGGCGGCATACGTCATGTAGGGACCCCCATACCATTCAGCATTAGTAAAGACACAAGATCGCCCGCTGACTTGCGCCAGATAACCGCCAGCGTCAAGACGCAAGCCCCTGAGTAAGGGCATGAATAAAGGTAAGAAAGCTCACTTAATATGGATGTCAGACACATATTTTGACCATTCCACGTTGCCCGCACCGGTCTCCGTTTGGATTTTGTTGCTATGACGCCACTTGCAACTAGGTGGCAAAAGCAGCTTTTGGGCTGGAGTTGAGCAGGGCTGTGTGAAGAATGGATGAATGCTTGCGTAATTGCCCAAGCACACCTATAACGCATCTCCACGGAGAGGTGCCAGAGCGGTCGAATGGGGCGGTCTCGAAAACCGTTGTGCGAGCAATCGTACCGAGGGTTCGAATCCCTCCCTCTCCGCCACACAACCTAAGAGGTTGATTTTTCAGAACAAAATTTTTGGCGTCCCACTGTGTGATAAACAGAACGGACAGCCGATGCCTCAAGCTTTCCTCAATATGCCGCTTAAATGATGAGGCGGGAAATGTGCTCGAGTGCTGCAATGGCAGCTGTCTGGCGGTGTGGATGGGTAATGTCAGTCCAAGGGTAAGGGCTTATCGTCTGCGAAGCCGTAGTCTGGCAGGTTGCATTTTTAATGAGTGTCGTATCATTCATGAATGCTATGCACCCGGGTAATAAGACAAAATGCGTAATGCTTGTATCAATTTACTGAACATGAGGGAATTGATCTAACCAACAGCATTCACCAGAATCGGAATGCCGTGGGTTGTAAGGTTTCATCATGTCGGTCGCGTCTAAGGCCGCATTGGCGGGAAAAGAATATATTTAGAATAAATTCCTTACCTATTGGATCAGTCTAAAAAAGAGATCGGGGCGTCATTTTATGCTGTGGTGGGATGCTGGGTTCGGTTTCTTTGTAAATTTCAACGGGAACTTGTTTGTTAAAATATAAATCATATTATTCTGTATCGCTATTTCATAATTTTCTAATATTTGTACAGAATATTACAGTCATCATGGATGGAGGCCAGAGTTGTGTTGGCTTGGCGCGCGGATAGTTTGCTTCTGGGAGGCTGCCCCAGATTGGTGGTTCTTCCGGGACAACGGCGGGCGTTATGAGCACAGTTTTGCCGATGCGTTCGATATCTCATCTTACAATCGGTTTTATGGTTCCATCCCATTCCAGATTGGGTCGGATATTATCCGCATCATCAGTAATCTTCCCACAGCTGCCCCTGCAAAAAACACGGTTGCATAAATCAGAATATTCCTAATTTTCAGACCGTATGAAGACATTCGCACATACCCTTCTAAAATTCCTGACGACGCCAGCATAGTACACACTAATAAATTTTATCGAGAAACAAACTTCTGTGCGCAATCAGTCAAATCTTTCGGCCTTTTTGGGTGATGGTTAGCCATTCTCTAGGCTTTAGAAAATGATCTCGCCGGGAGGGGGGCTCAATACTCAAAGAAATATTGGATTATACGAGAGATATTTTTCGAATTGAATGAGATATTAAAAATAAAAAATTCATACGAATATAATTCATATATGAGAGTTTTGTTGCTGGTGTATTTTTTTTGTGCCCTCATGCTGTTTTATATATTTGGTCATGATTTATTTATATTGTAAGATATTTCTTTTTTATTCTGTGAAGGGAATTGTTGGCAGGCAGAACAGTAACCCAGTTGTTAGGGATTGTCATGTGTTCATCTAAAGGCGGAGTGAAGGCCCGTTTATTGGTTAGTCATACTAGGAGCCGTCAAACACTGCTGGTAACGGACTATTATAGAAGGCACCATTGGCGCATCATATTATGATAAATGTTGGTCAAGGAGAGAACCGCTGGGTCCTCATCTCCCAGCCGATCGCGCAAAGATGTGACCTGTATGTCCAGATCAAACATGATCTGTCTTCTGCTTTCTTCCGCAATCATTGACTGAGACCAGAAGAACGCTGCGAGCCGACTTCCTCGTGTTACTGGTGTAACGTTATGCAGCACAGTGGTTGAATACAACACCATGTCACCAGCAGGGAGTTTAATGGCCTGCTCATTCCCATTGGAATGAATGACCAGCTCGCCCCCATCGTATTCATCCGGATCTGAGAAAAAGAGTGTGGAAGAAACATCAGTTCGAATACGTGTATGAACCTCTCCAGCCCAAATGCCGCGAATAGCGTTGTCAACATGAGCACCAAAACTCATCCCGTTTTCATATCGGTTGAACAGGGGAGGGCTAACCCGGTAAGGGAGCACAGCACTGTTGAATATGGCATTGCGCCCGAGTGCGCGTAATACGATCTGCCCCAACTCAAGGCAGGGTTTGGAATTTCTAGGTAGCTGCAAGTTATTTTTGACTTTTGCGGACTGTTGCCCTGCTGTTTCTCGCCCATCGCCCCACTGTGCATTGATGAGGGTTGTCCGGCAGTAAGCTAGTTCATCAGGCGTGAGTAAAGCGGGAATGTGTACTAACATGTTTCTATCCTGACGAGGCGATGTTGTTCATTTATACTGGTGAGGACAGGCTAAAGAGGGATGAAATGCCATCCAGAACACCAAGATGTTCTTAAACTCGTTTTATTCGTCGTATTTTTTGGTTTCGGTGTTCTGAATAGTTTGTAATCGCTCTTTTATCTCTAATAGAAGGAGATGAGCCCTAGGGTGGTCAAAAGTAGATAAAGTATGCTGCATGGCCAACAGAATGTCTGACGTTGCATCTGGTAGGGCTTGCTGCCACCAATCCAGAGCTTCTGGCAGTTGCCCACGCTCGGCCAGAATAGTCGCGTAGTTATGGCAACCACGATAGTCACCTTTTTCCGCAGAGCGACGATACCACTCAAAAGCCGTGGTCTGATTTTTTTTGACCACCCAACCTTCTTCATAAAAGCGGGCCATAATGTTCATGGACTTGGCATGTCCATTATGAGCGCCGATCTGAAAAAGCTGGAACGCCTTTGCTAAATTACGCGCCATACCCAGCCCGCGCATATGCAGAATGGCCAGATTATAACGGCCCCATTCATCTCCTGCGGCTGCGGCCTTTGCGTAATAATCAGCCGCTTCAGGCAGGTTTTCTTCAACGCCCCACCCAAAGTGGTAACAACGTCCGAGCATATTGAGGGCTGGTCCATAACCCGTTTGGGCGGCTATGGAAAACCACGAGAAAGCCTGTGCCGGGTCTGAAGGTACAAAAACGCTGTTAAGCAGGATTTTGCCCCACAGAACCTGTTCCAGAAGGTGGCCGTTAGCCGCCTTCTGGTAGATGGCCTGCACATGGTCCGGCAATGGGGGAGGGGCCGGACGTTTTTTTTGCGTTCTTCTGCCTATCATGCGACCCAGAAAGGAAGTGTGTCTGCCCATCAAGATGCCGTTTCGTTAATAGGATGCCGCCAGATTGAACAGGAAGGCCCGGCCAATGGAGGGCGTTACACGGTTGGAAAACAGGTTGCCGTAGTTCAGGCGGTTGGCAAGGTTGTAGCCGTTCATGCTCACTTTCCAATGGTCATCGAAGTGGTGGGATACAACAGCATCAAACTCTACGTTGGCAGGAACACGTGCGGTATTGGCAGTATCCAGAAACACACCTTCACGCCACGTTACGCCGCCGCCAAATAGCAGGTTATAGGCTTTTTTGGGCGCAATTTCATAAGTGGTCCAGACTGTCGCCTGATTGCGCGGCACATACTGCACCTGCTTGCCAATATCGGCAGCGGTGCCGCCTGTGGTCAGGCTGTCGTAGCGCGCATAGGTCGCGATCATGTTCCAGTTTTTTACAATCTGACCGGAGACGCTGAGCTCAATACCCTGGTTGCGTTGCGTATCACCCGAGGAGCTTACGCTCCCAGTGCTTGGGTCCGTGAGCAGCGAGTTCCCTTTTTCCAGACGGAAGATGGATGCGGTAAAGCCAATTCGGTCATGGAATGCAGAGTATTTTGCACCGAGCTCATAAAGTCTGCTGCGTTCTGGGGCAAATTTCTGATTTTTTGGGGTCAGGGGTTCCGAACTATTGGCAACATATAGGCCCAATGGTGTGGTGGATTCCGCCCAGTTGAAATAGACCATGGTATGATCATTGGGCGTATACATCAGACTGACGTTGGGGTTGAACGTATCCTGCTTTTGCCCAAGGTGCGTGTCTGCGGTTGAGGTGTCGCCCCCTGTGGCATTGTAATGACTGTCCCAGTGGTCCCAGCGGAACCCTGCTTTGACAGAGAACCAAGGGGTAAACCAGACTTGGTCAGAAAGGAAAGCGCCTACATCCGTTGCATCCCCTGTTTTCCACTCCTTCTTCCCAACGCCATTAGGCATGTTGGTGAGATTGCTGGAGCATTCTCCTGCGCCGCAAAGGACAAGGCCAGGAACATACATGGAGGGGTTAAGCAGGCTGGTGCCGGGGCGTGTGCTGGCATAAGCATAATTACGGCGGCGGTCGTAAATGTGTTCAATATCCACGCCACCAATAATTTGGTGCTTGATTTTTCCAGTGTTAAAATTGGCGACAACAGAAGCAACGTTCTGAACAGACCAGTCATTCTGCTGGTAAGGGTTAGGGCCACCCAGCCCGCCATTGCGCGAGACCATTGCGCTGGCCGGGTTAGACGAGAAAAAGGCATTGGTGCAGGCCGTCCCGCAGGCTTCCTGCGATGCTGAGTAATACCGACTGTAAAGACCACCCCGCGTATCGTTATAAACAGTCACATGTTTGTTGACTTCCCAGTGCAGGCGGCCTGTTAGCATGTCTGTTGAGGTGTCGTCCTGATCATAGGTGGTGCCATACCAGTTGGTGCGCTTAACGCCGTATTCCGTTACAGGTTTGCCATATGCCGTGCCGGGTTTGGTTACAACGGGCACACCATAATCAGGAATTCTGTTATCGGTCTGATGGAAGTATTCCAAAGTGTAGTTAACTTTTTTTCCAAGACCGAAAATAATGGATGGCGCAATACCCCAGCGGTGAGAGTAAATATAATCTCGCCCCACGACGTTGTTTTCATTCCCCATGGCTGTCAGGCGGACAGCAATGGTGTCTGTAATCTTATGATTGAAGTCCAGAGTGCCGCGATAATACGCACCACTTCCGCCAGAAAAGCTGGCATTAACATGGTTGCCTGCAAAAGGAGTTTTGGTTGAAATGTTGATGGCGCCGCCCGTAGTGCCATTACCGAAAACCTGAGAGGATGGACCTTTGATGACAGTGATATGGTCGTAATCAAAACTGTCTCTTGTATAAACACCAAAGTCCCGAAGCCCATTTTCGTAAATATCGTTCTGAGCCGCAAAGCCACGGATCAGAAACTGATCCCCCGACATCCCACCTTCGCCCTCACCGACCGAGGCGGTAATGCCCGGTACGTTTTTAAGAGCTTCATCCAGAGATTTTACATTCTGCTGTTGCATCAGAATTTGGGGGACCACGTTAATGGTCTGCGGTGTGTGCAACACATCGTCCTGCATACGGCTAAAGCCGATGGAGGAACGCAGGGTGTTCATGGGGGAGGCGACAACAGTCCATTGTTCGACTTCGGTACCATCTTTTTTTCTAATGGTTTCTGGCCCCTTGCCTTTGGCATTGGCAAGGCTGGCCCGCCCCTCGGTATTGGCTTGTTTGCTGGTGTTTTCTGTATCATGCCTATGTTTGATGGGGTCCTGCTGTGGCTGAGTTTCATCAGCTAATGCGGGTAAAATGTTGCAGCTCATGGCCAAGCCAACCGCTAAAGGAGCCGGGTTAAGATAACGACGGATAGGATAGGTGCCCATGTCAAACTGGCCTGCAATAAATGATTATGATTCGCAGTTGCGTCATTAGGTGTAAATACGAATCATTAGCAATACCAAAACTGAGTGGCAGTTATGCAAACCAAGTATAAAATTTTTTTAACATTATGAATTTTCGATATTTCTAGAGAATTAGTGCGGGAAATGGGGGTGTTGTAAAAAAGATACATTGTGTCGGGTTTATTTTATTGCCTGTATTTGCGTTGGATGAAGGCGGCCAAACACAGCGCTGTCTCTGCGGCCAAGAAGGGCAGATTACACCGGCAAGTTTGCATTGAACGAGGGAAGGAGGCCGCTTTACTGTTGCCTTGGGAGTGAGTGCTGCTTCTGGCGGTGAGCGATACAGACTACTCTCTTATTGCACACATAAAAGAGCAGAGCATTAGGTGGAAACGCATTCCATCAATCATGAAAATGTAAAAAATAAAGCTGAAGATAAGACGTTTGTTAACGAAGAGAGGAAAATTTTATTGGTAAGTCAGGAACTGGAGAAATGTCAGAATGCAACACGTTCCTGTTTTCCTAAGGGCACCTTTGCCTAGGGTGTTGCAAGGGTGCCCGTATGGCTGATTTAAAAACTGCCGAAAGTAACTGGGTAGTCAGAATCCAATAACCGCATCGCCACCAAAAGTGAACATCCCGTTGTTACGACCACCATTGAAGGGTGACGTGTCGTTAAGCGAACGGTCAAAGCGGATTTCTGGGCGGAGTTGGAAGACACGAACATGGTGCCCAAGGTCTGGGCGGTAAGCGACGTTGAGGGACAGAGCGCCATACGTGGTGCCATGCCCACCGGGACCGGCCATAAGGGTAGAGGGGGAACGCCCGGCAATAGCATTCATGTAAGAATTATTGCCAATAAAGGTGCCGACCATCATGTTGTTATTGTCACGATAGATTTCACCACGATAGTTGAAGGTGAAGTCCTTGTTGATCTTATAGCTCAGGAAGGAGACAAAGCTCTCCGCATCGGCTCCAGCAAACTGGCCGCGGGCTCCAATGCCCCGGATGCCCTCATCATGCAGATAGTTGAATTCAGCCGTCAGGCTCAGGTCGTCATTAACCTGATATGTGGCGTTGATGTCGTTCCAGAAGCGTTGGGCATGGTTGGCTTCGTAATGACCCACACTCTGCCAGACATTTTCCGGCCCGACACGGCTGAGTTCGACAATGCGGAGTTTGCCGCCAGCCAGATTGTTCAGATTGAAGCCAAAATACCCGGCAGGTGCATTGTTGTTGTCCGAACTACCAAAAGTTGTCTGGTTACCAGTATCAATGCCGAATGTAATATCCAGCATGGGGGTGACGTGCCAGTTGAACATGGCCCCCACATGCTGGAAGGGTACGGAATATTCAGACGTGTAAGCCAGCGTGTAGAAGGCGCGGGATGCGGGGTCTAACCCTTCCACGCCCATAGGGGCTTGGAGAATACCGGCCTGCATGTCCAGCCCGCCAGATGTCAGCCACGGCAGGTGCACATCAACATGCGCTTGAGCAGGAATAAGCTGGTAGCGGGCCTTCCATTCCTGATCAGATATGCCAACCAGATGGTAGTACCGCGCATCGGAACCATAGAGGCCTTCCAGCGTGAAGCCGATCTGATACGTGTTTTTGCTGGCATCAATGGCTTTGGAGAGTGTGAACTCTGCCTGATTCAGCTGGACCTGATTGGCGTGGTCGGCCAGAAAGTCACCAAAGTTGTAGCCGGGGTTGGGCCGGGCCGGGTTGGCCATAATGCCGCCTTCAATCTGCCCGGTCAGGGTAACGTCTGACAGCCAGTGAGACAGGTCTGAGCCGCCGCTTGAAAAAGTGGAAAAAGGGTGAACCTGCGCTTTGGCTGATTTGATGGGCGCTCCCGCCAGAATGGAAGCAACGCTGAGAGCAAAAGCAATACCTGATTGTTTTTTGGACAGATTCATTGCTGAGATTCCTGCACGGTTTTTATGCTTATATGTGCTGCCAAGGTGGTTGACGAGGGCGGGGCTTAATGTTCCGGAATCAAAATAAAACAAAATATAAAAAGGCGGGCATCACAGTTACGTGAAACCCGCCCAATCTGATGTCTATATATTTGGAATATTGATGTATTTGGGAATAATTTTGTGCGTTATAACAGTAAAGAGGAACGTTTTATGCAAAGCGTTCCGTAATTTCAGCTATGCGCACACCGAATGCAGTTGCCGTGTCCAGTCCGCCTTGTGGAATTTCGTCCACGCTGGCGTCAGACGGGCTTTGCACCAGTAGGCCAGTGGAGCCACCCAGTGCATTCAGGTCCGTGTTTTTTGCGGCTTTTGTGTTGGAAGGCAGCATGCCAAGGCTGATCCAGATACCCCCGTGCTGCCCTGCCAGAGTTTGCATCCATGTCAGGGTCACACCCTTGTCGCCAGCCGGGCTTGCGCTGTTGGTAAAGCCTGCAAACAGTTTGTTCTGCCAGCCGCGCATGAACCAGATTTTGGAGGAGGCGTCGGCGAATTTTTTGAACTGCCAGCTGGCACCTCCCATATAGGTAGGCGCGCCAAAGACAATGGTTTTGGCTTCTGCCAGTGCATCCCATGCACTTTCTGGCACATCGCCATTTTCATCAATGGCAATCAACGTTGCTCTGGCCCCTTGGGCAAGATGTTCTGCCACTTTGCGTGTGTGGCCATAACCTGAGTGATAGACAACAACAATGCCGGACATATCAACTGTTCCCTGTGTATGAAGCCGGACTGGATGGCCGGTTTTATGCCCGGAGCATGGCGTAGTCTGTTGTGGTTGATAAGTTGCTTTTGGGCAAAAGCATTTCACACTGGAAGTGTGAGGTCCTGTGCGCAGTAAGGTGGATTTGTTGTAAAAAAAACCTGCCAGAGTGGGGTCTGGCAGGTTGGGAAGTCATGCAGCGTTAGATCTGCTCAATGGTGGAAAAGTCGAATGTCTCGCCCTTGGGGTTTTCGCCCAGCCGGATAACCGTGGCGGAGGGCATGGAGTAAGGGGGAACGGGCAGGTTGTACGGTGCGGGAGCACCTTTTTGCACGCGCCCTGCCAGATCGAATTTGGAGCCGTGGCAGGGGCAGCCATATCCGCCAGAGGCTTCCGGCCCGCTACCCTGCGGGGGTGTGTAGGACGGTACGCAGCCCAGATGGGTACAGATGCCAACATACACACCGTATTCCGGCGCTACGGAGCGATGCCAGTTGCGGGCATAGCCGGGCTGCTGGTTGGCGCTGGAATCAGCATCCTTAAGCTGTGCAGTCAGGCTGGCGTTTTGCAGGCTTGCCAGTTCCTCCGGCGTGCGGCGGATAATAAAAACAGGTTTGCCCTGCCATACGGCCACCATCTGCTGGCCCGGAGCAAGGCGGGAAATATCCACATCAACGGGGAGGTGGGCAGCAGCACTGTCTTGTGGTTGTAGGCTTTCCACAAATGGAATGGCGCAGGCAGCCATGCCTGTGACCGTGCCAGCCGTGGTGACCATACCCAGAAAGTCACGGCGGCCGGGGGCCTGTTCGGGAGCTGGTGTTGTGTCAGTCTCGCGTGTCATGATTTGTACGTGCTTTCTGTTCTTTACTGCGTTTTCAGGCGTTTCCAGATTTTGCGCTTCCATGCAATGGCCAGCACCAGCAATACGGCCAGATAAGCCATAACGGCCTTGCCAATGCTATGGCGCTCATTGCGGTGCGGATCGGACGCCCAGACCAGAAAAGTTGTAATGTCGCGCGCCTGTTGTTCCACCGTAGCCGGTGTACCATCAGGATACTGGATCATACCATTCATAAGGGGCGGGGGCATGCCAATCATGTGCCCTGTGGCCCAGTCATTATAAAATTTGCCCGGCACGATGGGCGCATCGGCTGGCGGCGGCATACGGTAGCCGGTCAGAAAAGCGTAGAGCCAGTCAGCCCCGCCGGGGTGTGTCATTGCCAGTCGGGACTGGTCGGGTGGGGCCACGCCTCCCATCATGGCAGCAGCGGCGGCATCGCTGGGGAAAGGGGAGTGCAGATGGTCGTCCGGCAGGCCGGGGCGCATGGTTGGGCGGCCTGCGGCATCGGGCGCATCGGCCTGAGGCTTGGCTTTGGCTGTTTCCGCAATCTGCTGTTGGGTCAGCCCAATTCCGGCCAGATCGTTATAGGACACATCGCGCATACCGTGGCACGTGGAGCAGACGCGCTGGAAAACCAGAAAACCCCGTTGCAGACTGCCCTGATCATAATGCCCTAAGGGGCCATCAAAACTCCATGCCTGATGAGGCGGCGCCTTGTCCGGCTCGCTGGCTAGCGCCACACCGGAAAACCCAAGGGAGGCCAGCAGGCCAAAGGCGGGAAGAAAGAATGAACCCCGCATCAGTGGTCTCCCTGAGTGGCGGCAATGGAGGAGGGGAGAGGCAATGTTTTTTCCTTGCGGGAGGCAAGGGGGAGCAGGACGATAAAGTAGCTGAAGTAATAAATACCCGCCAGACGCGCCACAATCAGCCACCCACCCTGTGCATGGTGCTTACCGGCAGCAGCAAGCAGGATAAATGCAGCCACCAGCCCAAACAGGCCAATACGGCACAGAGGCCGAAAGCGCATGGAACGCACGGGGGAACGGTCCAGCCACGGGAGGGCAAAGAGGATGAGCAGAGACGCAGCAGAAGCCAGCAGCCCCCCGAATTTGGAAGGGACAGACTGGAGCAGGCCGTAAAAAGGTAGGAAATACCATTCCGGCTCAATATCCGCCGGTGTGTGCATAGGGTCTGCTGGCGTGTAATTGTCTGCCTCAATCAGCACGTTGGGCCAGAAAAACATCAGAGCGGCAAACACCATGGCAAACAGAATAAGCCCGACCAGATCCTTGCTGATGTAATAGGGGTAAAAAGGGACCGTATCTTTGGGCGAACGTGGCTCAATACCCAACGGGTTGTTGGAACCGCAGACATGCACAATGGTAACGTGAATCCCGACAACGCCGACAACCAGAAATGCCAGCAGGAAGTGCAGCACAAAAAAGCGGTGCAGGAACACATCGCCCAGATGGTCCCCCCCTTCCATAATGTGCTCAAGTGCTGGACCAATACCGGGTACGGCACCCACGGCCTTGGTAATCACATCCGCCCCCCAGTAGGACATCTGGCCCCAGGGCAGCATGTAACCGGCAAAAGCGGTGGCCATAACCATAACCAGCAGCACAAGGCCGGTCAGCCACAGCAGTTCACGCGGGGCTTTGTAGGAGCCGTAGTACAGGCCACGGAACAGGTGCACATATAGCGCAGCCAAAAACAGGTTGGCCCCGGTCATGTGCATGGCCCGCAGCAGCCACCCCCCGGCAAGCTGCCGGTCTATGGCTTCGACCGAAAGAAAGGCCCCCGCATTAGTGGGGGTGTAGTTCATGGCCAGAAAAATGCCGGTCGCCAGCATAAGCAGCAGCACAACCGTAAGAATGGCGCCAAAATTCCACAATCCGTTCAGATTTCGGGGAAGGCGGAAGTCAATGTATTCAGCCCGGAAGGTGGAAATAACAGGCAGGCGTGCCTCCACCCAGCCGGCAAGGCCGGTCATGGCGGGGGAGGTCTGGGGGGCTTTGGTTGCCGGGTCTGGCTGGGTCATGGCTGGTCCATGGAGGCTGATGTCATTCCAACATACAATGGGAACACAACGGGATGAAAGGCGCAGAGGGCGTGCAAGGGAAACCTGCCTGAGTCTGGGTTGTAGCAAGGAGAGCACTGCCGGTTATCCGGCTTTGCTTCCAAATTATCTGCCCCCTCTCATAACAGTGCCGGAATGTTAGGCAAGGGGGGACGGGGTCGGTCAGGGTCTGTTTGTGCTCAGCTATCAGGTGCGCTCACATGAGCCATAACAAGAAGTGAAGCGTTTTGCCCTTGCAACCCGTGGGTGTTACCCCCATCATGTTGAGAAGCAGCCGCAGTTGTGCGGGTGCGACGTTCTCAGGGCAGGGTGTAATTCCCTACCGGCGGTAAAGAGGCAGTGCGCTGCCTCAAGCCCGCGAGCGCCTGCTTCGGCAGGGTCAGCAGATCCGGTGCAATTCCGGGGCCGACGGTCACAGTCCGGATGAAAGAGAACGGAAAAAGAGAGACTCGTTTCTTGTCCGTCACGCCGGAGTCCCGGTGGATGCAAGGAGCGGGCACCCCTCTTTGACGCCCTGAGTCCGTCTGTAACGAGCAGGTATGGACAGAAGAGAGCAGGGTGAACAGCATTCCACAATCCTTCTCCCACCCGGTGCCGGAGTGTGTTGGCGCGGCGTTTGATCTGGCCGTGTCCGAGGCATGGCGGTTTGTCGGGCAGACAGCGCCTAACCCGGCTGTTGGGTGTGTTCTGCTGGACGCGCAGGGGAATGTGCTGGTCATTGCGGCACATCATCGGGCGGGAGAACTACATGCAGAGCGCCTTGCCGTAGAGCAGGCGCGTGCTCTGGGTGTGGTGGACCGGGTGCATACTGCCGTGGTCACGCTGGAACCCTGTAACCATACAGGCCGCACACCGCCCTGCACGCAGGCTCTGCTGTCCACTCCCGTGCAAACAATATGGATTGGCTGCGCCGACCCTAACCCGCATGTGCAGGGCGGTGGGGCTGCATATCTGCAAGGTCAGGGGCGAACCGTCCGCTGGCTTGCTCACGCGCCCAATGGGGGCCTGTGGGCTACGCGGTGCCGTGCGCTGCTGGCTCCATTTGCATGGCGTATGACGCATGGACGGCCGTGGATTACGGTCAAACAGGCGGTTAATGCGCAGGGCTCCATGGTGCCACCTGCTGGCTGCACAACCTTTACAACCCCGCAATCTCTCCATTTTGCTCATGCCCTGCGGCGCGTAACCGATGGCATTGTTACAGGTACAGGCACAGTCCGGGCGGACCTGCCGGGCTTTACCGTAAGGCATGTGCCAGACCACCCCGACCGGCGGCGTGTGCTTGTGGTGTGTGGGGCGCAACGCAACGTGCCAGCCCATTGGCTGGCACAGGCAGAGCAGCGTTTTGACGTTCTGTTCTGCCCCGATTGCAAGGAACTGCCCGCCCTGCTGACCAGCACGCCAGCCTTGTGGGTTATGGTAGAGGCTGGCCCCGCTCTGCTGCGCGCCATGTATACGCAAGGGCTGTGGGATGACTGGCTGACCATCCGGCAGGATGCACAGGGCAGCGACCATTTTTCTGTTTCAACCCGACACGACATCTCCCCCCTTTCTCTTTTTCCAGAATGGGCACGATGCACGCAGGAGCAGGCATGTTTTCCGGTATTATAGAATCTCTCGGTCAGGTCCTTAAGGCGGAGCAGGGCGCGCAGTCCCTGATGCTGGAAGTGGAGACCGGGCTTACGGATGTGGCGGAGGGGGAGAGTATAGCCGTTAATGGCGTGTGCCTGACCGCGGTTGCTCCGGCGCAGGATGGGCCTGTCCGCTTTTTTGTGAGCAGCGAGACTCTGGACCGCACCATGCTGGGCCGCCTTAAGGCGGGGGCACGGGTTAATCTGGAACGTGCGGTCACACCATCCACCCGCTTGTCCGGCCATATTGTGCAGGGGCATGTGGACGGACTGGCCCGGTTTGTTGGCGCGTCTCCATCGGGGGAGGCCCGGCGGGTTGAGTTTGATGTGCTAGCCGAACTGCGCCGCTACATGGTGGAAAAAGGCTCGGTCGCGCTGGACGGGATCAGCCTGACCCTGAACGAGGTCGGCGCGGTGCATGACGGTGTGTTCCGCATCGCCCTCATGATTATTCCCCATACATGGGACCATACCACGCTGGGCACACTCAGTGTGGGGGATGCCGTGAATGTGGAAGTGGATATCATTGCAAAATATGTGGAGGCACAATGTCAGGCAAAATGACAGAGGGGCAGACAGTGTCCCCCCAGCCTTCGGACCGTTTGTTGCGTGCGGTCAATGCCGTACGGGCAGGCCGTATGGTTGTGATGGTGGATGATGAAGACCGCGAAAACGAGGGCGACCTTGTCATGGCGGCCGAGTTTATGACCCCGCAGGCCATGAACTTCATGATCACCCATGCCCGTGGTCTGGTGTGTCTGCCGCTTACTGCCGAGCGGATTGCGCAACTGGAATTGCCCATGATGGTGCGCCAGAGCGACAACACCGCGCAATATGGCACCGCGTTCACAGTCTCCATTGAGGCGCGAGAAGGTGTCAGTACTGGCATTTCCGCAGCGGATCGTGCTCAGACGGTGCGTGTCGCCACGGCAGATGGTGCCTGCGCGGCAGATATTGCTACGCCGGGCCACATATTCCCTTTGCGGGCGGACCCCGGTGGCGTGCTGGCGCGTATTGGCCATACAGAGGGGTCCATTGACCTGTTGCGTTTGGCTGGCCTCAAGCCCGCCGCCGTGATCTGCGAAATTCTGAATGAGGACGGCACAATGGCCCGCCGCCCGCAGTTGGATGTGTTCGCCCGGCAGCATGACATGCCCATTATCTCCATTGCGGAACTGGCCGAGTGGATTGCAGCGCACGGGCTAACCCCGCTGGAACAGCAGGCCCAGCCCGCAGCAGGTGCCACGCAGGAAAAGCCGGTGCCCGATCTGGCCGAGGCGGCGCTGCCCAGTGTTTATGGCGGGGATGATCTGGTCATCCATGCGTTTAAGGATGACAACGGTGTTGAGCACGTGGCTCTGGTCAAAGGGGATGTTAGCCCCACGGGGCCAGTGCCGTTGGTGCGCCTGCATTCAGAGTGTGTCACGGGGGATGCGCTGGGGTCCTTGCGGTGTGACTGTGGCTCCCAGCTTCAGGCGGCGTTGCGCGCCATTGGGCAGGCCGAGTGTGGCGTGCTGGTTTATGTGCGTGGGCATGAGGGGCGCGGTATTGGCCTTGTGAACAAGATCCGGGCTTACGAGCTACAGGATGCAGGGCTGGATACGGTAGAGGCCAACCACAGGCTTGGTTTTGCCACCGATGCGCGAGACTGGCGGGCTGCGGCTGGTATTCTGCGTAGCCTTGGTGTGGGGCAACTCGACCTGCTGACCAACAACCCGGACAAGGTTCGTGCCTTGGAGAGCCGGGGGTTTGTGGTGCGGAAAAGACTCGGGCTGGAAATTCCGGCCAATACGTTCAACCGCGCTTACCTTCAGGCCAAGCGCAAGCGCATGGGCCACCACCTGAGTTGCGATGCCGTAGCACCGGCTGCACAGTCTGTTCCGGCCTGAATTTTTGTTAAAAAGACGCGTTTATTAAGGATAACAGGACTTATGGGTACACGTTCCCCCGTCAATTTGCCTGACCTCAAGGCTCTTTCTCCCGCTCCCCGTCTGGCGCTGGTTGTTAGCCGATTTAATGAAACTGTAACGGGTGGCCTGCGAGATGGCGCCTTGGCGTGGCTGGGTGAGCACGGCATCACCGTATCCGATGCCGATGTGTTTGCCGCACCGGGTGCGTTCGAAATGCCCCTGCTGGCGCAGGCGCTGGCCAAAAGCGGGCGCTACGAGGGCGTTATCTGCCTTGGTTGCGTGGTAAAAGGGGACACGGCCCATTTTGAATTTATCAGTCTGGGGGCGACCATTGGCATCATGCAGGCCAGCCTTGCCACGGAAGTGCCGGTCGCGTTTGGTATTCTAACCACCTATACGGAAGAACAGGCCACTGTGCGTTCTTCGGACGATGTGCATAATAAAGGGCGTGAAGCTGCGGCCGCGTGCGTGGAATCTCTTGCTCTCCTGCGCCAGATCAGGGAGGGATAAATAGAGTAACATGCCAGTGTAAGCGCAGCCTCTGGCATGGAAAGGGAGACCGCATGAAGCGCATCACTCTTGTGGCCGGTATTCTGGGGCTGGGCCTGACGTTGTGGATGTTGTCGCGCTTTGGCGTGCATGCCATTTTTGCGCTTGTCGTAACTGGCGGCTGGGGAATCCTTGCCGCCATTTTCTTTCACGGTATTCAGGTTTCCCTTTCCGCGCAGGCGTGGCGCATTATTGCCCGGCGGGACCTGCCTCCGCATCTGCCCCTGCGTGATTTTTTTATTCTGCGCTGCGTGCGGGAAGGGGTGAATAATCTGCTCCCCGTGGCGCAGGTCGGCGGGGAAGTTGTCTCCAGCCGCCTGCTGGGCCGCCGTGGTCTGGGTTTGCGCCGCGCCGCAGCGGCAACAATTTGTGACCTTACGATTGAACTGCTCAGTCAGGTGCTGTTCACCGTGGCGGGGCTGCTTTTGCTGCTGGTGCTGGTCCAGCGTTCTCCTGTGACGGACAGACTGCTGGAAAGCGCTCTGGTGCTGGCCATTATTGGCGTTGCCGTCTTTGCCAGCCAATGGCTTGGTGCTGTTGCCGTGGTGGAAAAACTGCTTGAGCGGATAGCCGCCCATCTAGGCTGGGGCGGGGTTGAGGGTATTCGCGGTATTCATCAGGAAGTGCTGGGGCTCTACAAGACCCGTGGCAATGCTGTGGCCTGCCTGCTTATTCAGTTTTCAGCGTGGGCGCTTGGTGCGGTGGAAGTGTGCCTGATCCTGCATTTTATGGGGCATGACTGCTCTCTGGCGACTGGCTTTGTGATTGAGGGCGTAGGGGAAGCCGCCAAATCCGCAGGCTTTGCCGTACCCGGTGCCTTGGGTGTGTCGGAAGGGGGCTATGTTGTGGTGGGTGGCCTGTTTGGCATTGCGCCCCCCGTTGCCATTGCGCTCTCACTCATCAAGCGGCTACGGGAAATTGCATGGGGTCTCCCCTCGCTTGTGCTGTGGCAGTGGCTGGAACACGCATGGGCCTCCCCCGGCAATGGGGCGGAAAAGTCCCATTTTCCTCACTCCGGGCGGTAAAAGAAGAGTGCTCTGCGTATATCGTCCCTTGCGTCGTGCGAAGCTGTTAGGCAAACCAAGGCGGTTTTGTGCCTGACGCCATGACTTTTCTAGGATCCTGTCGTTTATCATGCTCTTTGCATCCATAGGTCGATTTATCACCCTTTGTGCGCGCCATGCGTGGCTGGTCGTGGCACTTTTCTGCGTGCTGTCTGGCGCGGGCGTTTATGCGGGCATGACCCAGCTGGGCGTTACGACGGATACGAGCAAAATGCTCTCGCCCCGGCTGGAGTGGAAGCAGCGGTCCGATGAGATGGGGCGTCTGTTCCCACAGAAGGAGAACCTTCTGGTGGCCGTGGTGGAGGCTGACCTGCCGGAAGAAGGGCAGGAGACAGCGCGCCAACTGGCAGAACGGCTGAGTGCTGACCATCAGCACTTTTCCTTTGCCAACAGGCCAGATGCCAACCCGTACCTTGAGCGCAACGGGCTTATGTTTCTGGAGCCCAAGCCGCTGGCGGGTATTCTGAACGACACCATCGCCGCCCAGCCCTTTTTGTCCGCCCTTGCGCAGGACCCATCTGCACGGGGGCTGTTTGGCGCGCTCTCGCTTATTGCGGAGGGGGTCAAGACGGGGCAGGCTAATCTGGCTGGTTTTCAGGCTCCGCTTACCGGCTTTGCCAACACGTTGGAAAACGCGGCGAATGGCAAGGCGGACCTCATGTCCTGGCAGCGCTTGCTGGGTGGCCAGTTGTCTGACCTTGCAGGCCGTTACCAGTTTGTGATGACCAAGCCTATTCTGGACTATGGTTCCTTCCAGCCCGGTGGCGCGGCGGCGGATGCCATGCGGGAGGCCATAAAGTCTCTTGAATTTGTGCGGAATGGCCATGCCAAGGTGTATCTGACTGGTCAGGTGCAGCTTGATGACGAAGAGTTTGCAACCGTGGCCGAGGGCATGGTGGCTGGGCTTGTGGGCTCCCTGCTGCTGGTTACGCTATGGCTTACGCTTGCTGTGCGCTCATGGCGCGTGGTGTTGCCTATTGTTGTTACGCTGGTTGTGGGGCTGCTGCTGACCACGGGTTTTGCCGCTGTGGCCGTGGGCACGCTCAACCTTATTTCTGTCGCGTTTGCCATTCTGTTTGTGGGGATCGCGGTTGACTTTGCCATCCAGTTTTCTGTGAGGTTCCGGGCGCAAAGCCCTACGGCTACAGGTAAGGAGGGCATGTACGAAGCCCTGCGGATGACAGGGGAGGAAACCGGGCATCAGATTCTTGTTGCTTCGCTTGCCACTTCCGCGGGCTTTTTGGCGTTTACGCCCACCGCTTTTCTGGGCGTGGCCCAGTTGGGGCTGATTGCAGGCATTGGGATGCTGGTGGCGTTTGTCTGCACCACAACCTTGCTGCCCGCTCTGCTGCGCATCTGCCATCCGCCGCTTAACTGCCCCAGCATGGGGTATGCGTGGATGAAGCCTGTGGACGTTAAAATCCGGCATCATCGCAAATGGTTGCTGGCGTTCTTTGGTGTGGTTGCGGTTGTTGGGCTAGCACTTGTGCCCGCCCTGCAATTTGATGGAGACCCGCTCCATACTAAAAACCCCAATTCCGAAGGGATGCGGGCCCTTAGCCTGCTCATCAATAACCCGCAGACATCGCCTTACAGTGCGGAACTGCTGGTTAAGTCTCTGGATGAAGCGCAGAAGGAAGCAGACCGTCTGGACGAACTGCCGGATGTGCATGATGTGATGTGGCTCGGCTCTTATGTGCCTACGCAGCAGCCCGAAAAACTAGCCCTTATTCAGGATGCGGCCTCCATGTTGCTGCCAACCCTGATTGTACCGCACCCCAAACCGGCCCCGGATGCGGCAGCTCTGCGGGCATCTGCCGCCAGCACGGCCAAGGCTCTGGGCGAGGTGCAGGACAAGCTGCCGGCCAATGACCCGCTACGCCGGATTCAGGGTGCTCTTGCCCGTTTGGCGACTGCTCCAGATGAGACCATTCTGGCAGCCAACACGGCATTGGTACGCTTTTTGCCGCCAGAGCTGGCTCAGTTGCAGAACATGCTTCAGGCTGGTCCTGTTACCCTCCATGATGTGCCGCCGGTGATTGCAAACGACTACCTGCTGCCAGACGGTCGTGCCCTTGTGGAAGTGCATCCTAAAGGGGTGATGAGCAGCTCCGGTGCACTGCGCAAGTTTGTTGGTTCGTTGCAAAAGGTCGAGCCGAACATGGCTGGTACAGCCGTGGATATTGTGGAAAGCGCGCGCTCCATCGTGCGTGCGTTTGAACAGGCCGCCGGCGCCGCTGTGGTCATGATCGCCATTATCCTCATTATTGCTCTGCGCCGGATCAAGGATATGGCGCTTGTGCTTGCCCCCCTGCTGCTTTCCGCTCTGATGACGGTCATTCTGGTGGTGCTGCTGCCAGAGACCCTTAACTTTGCCAATATTATTGCGCTGCCATTGCTGCTTGGGGTTGGGGTTTCCTTTAACATCTATTTCGTCATGAACTGGCGGGATGGGGTGAAGTATCCGCTGGCTTCTCCTACCGCGCGGGCGGTGCTGTTTTCCGCGCTAACCACGGGCACGGCTTTTGGCTCTCTTGCCCTTTCTCATCATCCGGGTACGGCCAGCATGGGGCGGCTGCTTCTGCTTTCTCTGGCCTGCACGTTGTTGGGTACTCTGGTGTTTGTACCAGCCTTGTTGCCCAAGCGACCGGATGACGAGGTATAAGGCACTCTGCCAATTTTGGGGCGGCTGGGTCATCCAGCCGCCCTTTTTGCATTAAGAGGTCCAGATATTACTTTGAGATTTGCCATTGCATGGCTGGAATGCAGCGCATTGGGCGTGCATTGAGCCTCTATATTTTGCGATATAATGGGGAAATTCAGAAAAATATATTAGGACGATTTTTATGCGCGCGGGGTCTTATCTTCCCATATGGTATGGGCTTAATCAGGAAGATAATTTTTTTTCATCGGAAGATCAGATTGGGGTACCCGCCCTGCTATGCTTTGTGGGGAGTAGGTCTTTTGCAGAAGCAGAAAAATTCTGTCATTTTTTAAGGAATAAAAGCGCTTTTTTAAAAGAACAAAGCGCGTGCCTTATCGTGATGGTCAACCTGAATAATCAGGATCGTGGCTGCTATAATACGTTTTTTGATGGTTCTCCCACCATGGTTCTGGGGCTGGATAAAAATCCAGATTTTTTCAGCAACCATGATGTTCTTTTGACAGACAGAGCAAACAGAGTGGTGCAGGCTGTCAGCATAGATGACAGTAACTTGGCAGGCTGCTTTGACGCTCTAATCAATGCCCTGCGCGCTACGCAGACTCATGCGGAACGGGATGCGCCTGTTATATTTTCCCCCAACGTGTTTGACCGCAGCTTCTGCCAAACGCTTATGCACGAATTTGAAAATTCCGTGCAGACGGTTGGGGGTATGGCAAGCGTTGATAAAAATGGGAATGCTGTTTTTAAGGTCGATAAAAATAAAAAATAAGAACGGATTTTCTTGTTGAGGATAGTAATAGGTTAAAATCCTCAATTATTGACTGTATTGTTGATATCTGCCTGCCTGATCTGAAAAAAGCGTTTAATTTTGAAGCAGCTTTTGTCGATCGGATACTCATATCGCGTTATGATAGTTCGGGTGGATATTTTAGAAGACATAGGGACAATAACGCACCTGCTACCAAATTCAGGCAGTTCGCACTTTCGGTAAATCTCAATTCCGAGGATTTTGAAGGCGGGCAGCTTCGCTTTCCGGAATATAACGATAGGAAATATAAGCCGGAAACCGGATGTGGCGTTATTTTTTCCGCCTCCTTGCTGCATGAGGCAATGGATGTAACGCGGGGAAGCCGCTACTGCCTTTTAACATTTTTGCAGGGAAAACCCGCAGCGTTGGAAGCTGGCGGCGTGTAAGCCAGCGGAAGCATTCCCGCCTTTGCCTGAACATAAAAAAACCTCCCGCAGAACGGGGAGGTTTTTTGTAAGCAGTGCTCTGATGGCAAAAAGATCAGCTTTTGGTCCATTCAGGGTGGTGCGGCACTTCAATATCGCGCCCCTTCAGCATCATGTCCCAATAAACATGTGGGAAGACGGTGGTTTTAAGGAACCATGCAAACCGGCTGGGCTTGCGCTGGTCGTAGGGAAAGCTGGGAGCGGGCTTGCCACCGTAAAGGAACTCGGCCAGCACGATTTTGCCGTAGGATACAGTCAGCGGGCATGCGCCATATCCATCGTACTGCCCGGTAAGCGGACGGCCATCAAGCGAGGCCAGCACGTTTTGGGCAACAAGTGGGGTCTGTGCACGTGCGGCGGCCATGGTCTTGGCGTTGGAGGTGTTCATGACATCCCCAATGCCAAAAACAGTCGGGTATTTGGTATGCTGTAGCGTGGAGGCATTAACATCCAGCCAGCCAGCGGCATCCGCCAGCGGACTTTTCTTTACAAAGTCCGGTGCACTCTGGGGTGGTGTTACGTGGAGCATATCAAACTCCTTAACCACCTTGGTCACTTTGCCGTCCGGGCCGGTTACTGCAAACGTCGCCTTACGTTCGGGGCCATTGACCGCAACCAGGTTGTGTTTGTAGCGCAGGTTAATGCCGTAATAATCAACGGCCTGCTGGAGGGCCGGGCGGAAGTACGCCACACCAAACAGGGCATCACCGGCAAGGCAGAAGTCCACATTGGTGCGGTTGAGCGTGCCCTGTTTGCGCCAGTGGTCGGAGGCAAGGTAGGCAATTTTCTGCGGTGCGCCAGCGCATTTGATTGGCATGGGCGGCTGGGTGAACAGCGCTGTGCCACCAGCAAGGGACTGGATGCAGGTCCACGTATATTCCACCGTGTCCTTGGAGTAGTTGGAGCACACACCGTTGCGGCCCAGTGTTTCGCGCAGCCCTTCAATCTTGTCCCAGTCCAGTTGCAGGCCGGGGCAGACAATAAGGCGGTTGTATCCAACGGTGCGTCCGTCTTCCAGCGTTACGGTGTTGTCGTCAGGCTGGAAGGTGCTAACAGCGGCACGCAGCCATTTGCACCCTTTGGGAATAACGCCGCCTTCCTGTTCCAGCGTGTCACGCAGTTTCATGACCCCGGCGCCGACCAGCGTCCAGCCCGGCTGGTAAGCGTGTGTGGTCGCGGGGTCAATAATGGCAATGTCCAGTGTAGGGCGGTCGCGCAGCAGGCGTGCTGCAACGGCAATGCCAGCGGAGCCACCACCAACGATAACAATGGTGTGTTTCAGGTCGGGTTCCATGCTGGGTGCTGTTTGGGTCATGACGTGTGTTCCCTCTTGGTCTGCCTTGAATTATGCGTGACACTATTCCAAACACTGACAATTAAATAAAGTATTTAATTGTCAGTGTGCCATGCTTTGGCGGAAGGTCAGTCCTTAAGCCAAACTTCAACCGGGCCGTTGAGTTTCATGGTCAGGGGGTTGCCACGGCGGTCAACCGTCTTGCCAACGGCAACCCGCACCCAGCCTTCACTCACGCAATATTCTTCAACATTGGTTTTTTCCACGCCCTTAAAGCGCACGCCAACGCCGCGTTCGAGCAGGGATTCGTTGTAGAATTCGCTGTTGGGGTTAACGGAAAGGCGGTCAGGCATTGCATCGGACATAATCAATATTTCCTTGGTCAGGGTGGTGTTCAAACGGTGTTTTAAAAGCTTTTGAGCAGAAAGGCCATGCAACCGGAGCAACCGTTATGGTGCGGCATCTGGCCGTGCTGTTCTGCTGCGTGTCAGCCGGTGCCGGAGCCATGTTGCGCTTTTTTCGGCCCATCCCGCCATCCGATGCATGAACAGATAGACAACAGGCGTGGAATACAGGGTTAGCAACTGGCTGGTGGCCAGCCCGCCCAGAATGGCAATGCCAAGAGGCAGGCGTAGCTCTGCTCCATACCCACGGCCCACAATCATGGGGATGGCGGCAAAGGCTGCGGCCATGGTGGTCATGAGTATGGGGCGGAAGCGGGTCAGGCACGCTGTTTTTATGGCCTCATGTGGGGGGAGGTTCTGTGTCCGTTCGGCATGGATGGCAAAGTCGATCATCAGGATCGCATTCTTTTTGACAATCCCCACCAGCATGATGACGGCAATCATGCTGATGAGCGAGAACGGCTGCCCTGCCAGCCAGAGGGTGAGCACCGCACCAAAAGCGGCGGATGGCAGGGTGGAAAGAATGGTCAGCGGCTGGATGTAGCTTTCGTACAGAATACCCAGAGTGATGTACATGGTGGCAATGGCGGCCACAAACACCAGCAGTTCGTTGACCAGATCCTTATGCAGATCCCCTGCCTCGCCCGAAAAATCCCCCTTCAGGCTTTCTGGCGTGTGCAGGTCACGCATGGTTTTGCGTATTTCGGCTTCTGCTTCACTCAGGGAATGGCCGGCGGCAAGGTCGAAGGAGAGTGCGCCGGAAACGAACCCGTTCTCGTGGCTGACCTGAAGCGGCGTTGGGGCGCTGACAATACGGGAGACCGTGGGCAGGGGCACCATTGTCTCGGCGGTGGAGGAAACGGCAGAGCCGTTGGATGCGCCAGCCCCGCCACCAGCCAGCCTGTTGGCAATGGCGTTACGGAAGGAGAGTTCGGAGAGGTTGTCACTCCGTGTGTCGGCGGCGTCAGTTGGTTTGCGAACCCGTATGGTGTTGGAGGCAACAGCGCCGGAGGCGGTGCCGCCAGCGGTGGAGACCCAAAGGGTTCTCAGCATTTCCGGGTTATCACGGAACTGTTTTTGCACCTCCATGATGACGTAATAGGTCGTCAGCGGTGTGGAAATGTTGGAGGCCGTGCGCTGACCATACGCATCGTACAGGGCGTTGCCAATAAGCTGCGGTGTAATCTGGTAGCGGGCGGCATTGTCACGGTTAATCAGAACGTGGAGCGCCATGCCATGCCCGGTGGTGTGGCTGTTAACCCCGTTTAGAATGGTGCTCTTGCGCAGGGCCTCGGTTACCCGTGGCACCCATTGCTCAATATCGGCTTCGTTCTCGCTGCGAAAAACAAAGCTGTAAGCCCCTTCATGCACACGCTGGCCACCGCCGTTAATGTCGCCTGCGTTGGAAATACTGGCCGTAAGCCCCGGTATGGTACGCACGGCCTGCTGAATGCCGCTGGCAATGGCCTCTGGCGTTTGCGTGCGCTGGCTCTTGGGTTTGAGCTGGGCATATACTTCCGCCTCGTTTGCGGCATCTTCCCCCGTAAAGCCGATGACGCCCTCTACACCCGGAGCCGCCTGCATGGCGTCCAGTACCTTGCGGGTTTTGGTGGACATGGCGGAAAAGGAGGAGGTCTGGTCCACACTCAGGTAGCCTTGCAGGAGGGCTATATCCTCCGCAGGCAGAATGGTTTTGGGGATGATGAAGATTAGCCCGATGGTCGCGGCAAAGGTCAGGGGCAGGGAGAGCAGAGTAAGCCACGGGTGGCGTAAAGCGCCATCCAGTGTGCGTTGATAGATGCGCATCATCCACGCCAGTGCGTGGTCTGTTCCATCGGCCAGCAGATGGGCTGCGCGCACAAACGGGTTGGTGGAGGCCGCAGCCGTATCCGGCCCGGTGGCGGTTGGGTGCACTGCCAGAAAATGCGCGCACATCATAGGTGTAAGGGAAATGGCCAGAAAGAAGGACACAGAGACCGCGATGGTCAGTGTCATGGCGAATTCAAAAAAGATTTTGCCCGCAATGCCCCCCATCAGCAGCAGGGGCAGAAAGACGGCAACAAGCGAAATGGTGATGGAGAGAATGGTAAAGGCAATTTCCTGCGCGCCCAGCAGTGTTGCCCGCATACGGTCCATGCCTTCTTCCATGTGGCGGGCAATGTTTTCCACCACCACAATGGCATCATCCACCACAAAGCCGGTCGCAATGGTCAACGCCATGAGCGAGAGCGTATCCAGCGAAAAGCCAAGCATGTGCATAACCGCTAGCGAACCAGCCAGCGAGACAGGAACTGTAACCGCAGGAATAAAGGTAGACCGCCAACTCCGCAGGAAGGCCAGCACAACCAGCACCACAAGCAGGACGGAGCCAAGCAGCGTTTCCTGCGTGTCTTCCAGCGCGCCACGGATGGAAATTGAACGGTCCGAGACCAGTGTAAACCCTACATCCGCGGGGAGCGCATTGCGCAAAAGGGCCGCACGGGCACGTATGGCGTCAGTGACTTCAATAACATTGGTGCCGGGTTGTGCACGAATAATGGCCAGCACGGCAGGCTGGTTGTTATACCACCCCGCTGTGCGTTCGTTCTGTGGCCCGGAGCGGACGGTGGCAACACTGTTCAACCGCACAGGGCGGTTGTTGCGGTAGCCAATAACCAGATCGCGGTATTGTTCGGGGCTGTGGGCCTGATCGTTGGTTTCCAGCATCAGGCGCTGCCCTCCGGTTTCTATAAAACCTTTTGGGGTGTTGGCATTGGCCGAGGCAAGGGCCGAGCGCACATCCTCAAACCCGATGCCATATTGGTAAAGCAGTTGCGGGTTGATCTCCACACGGATGGCGGGTTTGTCGGAGCCGACAATATCCACCCAGCCAACTCCATGGACCCCGGCCAGCATGGGTTTAAGGCGCGTTTCCCCTAGATCGCGCAGGGTTGTAACGCTGCGTGTGGTGGAGGTAAGGGCCGCAACCATAATCGGGCTGTCGGACGGGTTGGCCTTGTAATACTGGGGTTGGTCCAGCAGCGTATGGGGCATGTCTGCCCGTGCGGCACGTAAGGCGGCCTCCACGTCGCGCGCGGCCCCGTTAATGTCCCGGTTGTTATCAAAAAACAGCAGAATGAACGCGCTGGAATCCGTTGTGTCGGAGCGCATACTGCTAACGCCCGCAATCTGGCCCAGTCGTCGCTCCAGTGGGGTGGTGACAGCACTCGCCAGTTGCTGGGGGGAACTGCCGGGCTGGGAGGCAATAACGTAAATGACGGGGACGGAAATATTGGGCAGATCGGCCACCGGCATGGCGCGGTAGGCAAAAAGCCCGGCCACCATAAACGCAACCGCCATAAGGGTTGTGCCAACGGGGCGCATGATGAACAGCCGACAGATCGACACCGGCAGGGCTCCTCTGGCTTTGTTGGAGAATGGGCGGCTCAGTCGTGCCCGTTCTGCTGCGTGGAGGCTTCTGCGGGTATGTTAATGTCTATCCGCCCTCTGCCGTCCCGCTCGGTCGCCACGGTGCCGGTTGCCTTGCGTACGCTGATGTTGCCTGTGTTCTGCACATGCAGGGCGGCTACAACCGTTGTGCCGCCAAAGGTGGCGTTGCCCGTGCCTGCATTGTTGATATCCAGAGCCTTGAGCGTGCCCGAAGGTGCGGTCAGGCTGGCTGTTCCGGCCAGATACACGGCCAGTGCCGGAGCATTAACCTGCTGGATGGCAATGGGGGCCGATGAGGTGGAGCGCAGCCGTGCCGAACTGACCAATGTGCTTATGCTGATAGGGCCGGACGATTCAGAGGCCAGATCAATCGGCCCGCTTTTGCCAACATCTATGGCGCCGGAGCCGGAGTGAATGGACAGCAGGCCGGTACGGTCATCAATAACAATGCGTGTGGCCTGTGGGCTGTCAATGGCAACCGGCATGGCTGGGGGGGTGTGCAGCTCAAGGCTCTGGCCGCTCGGGCATCCTGCCTGTGTCAGGGTTATGGTGCCGTCCGGGGCGGTGGCGCTTTGCAGGCCAGCGGGTTGCTCCCCCGGAATGTTAATTGCTGCGGATACAGTTTTGTCTGCCACAACATGCAGGGCGCTCAGGCACGGCGCGCTGACCTGTACCCGCTTGCCGGGTATTTCATGCGCAAAGGCGTTGGAGGTCAGGCACAGGCTGGTGGCGCAGAGCAAAAGGGCAAAAAGGGGACGGGCAGAAAAATGGAGCATACCTGCGTTTGTGCCAGCATGGGGGGCAGGCGTCCATACTCTATCCTAATGCCGCGTTCCGCTTCCGCCCGTGCCCCCCATAAGGGCGTCATGTAGCCTGTCCAATGCCTCGGTCAGGGTATCATGCGCGCGTTTGCCCTTGCTGCCCACAATGGTCACGGTGGTTGTCATGCCTGCGGCAAGCTGTGTGCCGGGGGGAATACTGTCAATCTGCACCCGAACGGGAATACGCTGCGCCAGACGTACCCATGTATAAACCGGGTCCACCGAGGGGAGGCCCTGCGTGGACGGTGTGGCGTTGGGTGTAGCAATCCCGCGGGTAATGCTGATGACATGCCCCCACATGGGCTGGCGGTACCCCATAAGGTCCAGCCGGGCGCGGTCGCCAATATGAATGGAGCGGATCTTGGTTTCCTCAAAATACCCGTCCACCCAGTAGGATGAGGCGTCAATAACCTGAATGTTGGGTTTGCCCGCCGTAGCATAGTCCCCCACCCGCATGATCAGGTTGGTGATGTAACCTGTTACGGTGCTGCGGACATGGGTTCGGTCCAGATTGATGTTGGCTTGCGAGAGCGCGGCCATGGCCGAGGCGTATTGGGCTTTGGCAACTTCCGCCGTGGCTTGGAACACCTGTTTTTCCTCGCGGGAGGCTGCCGCATCGGTCAGGTTGTTACGCCGGTATTCCTGCGTTGCCTTCAGCACCATGTCGGCCTGTCGCTCGTTGACCAGAGCGGTTGCGGAGGCCACGGCGACCTTAAAGTCAAACGGGTCGATGTCATACAGAACATCGCCAGCATGGACGAACTGGTTATCACGGACCTTGATGTCGATGATCTGGCCCGAGACACGGGGCGCAATATCGGCCACCTGCACACGTACCTGCCCGTTACGGGTCCACGGGGCGGCGGTATAGTAATCCCACAGCACAAAGCAGACTACGGCCGCAATGGCCAGAATAATGCCGGTTGTGACAAATTGCAGAAGGCGGCGCGCACGTTCAAACACGGCGGAAAAGCCCTTTCACAGCAGGATGGTGTAAAGGCCGATAAGGCCGATAAGAATGCCAAATTCGGCCAGCGGCAGGTTCCACACCACACGGCGGGCGCGCACCTTGGCTAAAAGCGGGTTCAGTACAAGCAGGGTGGCAATGGCCAGCCCCGCATGGACCACAAAGGACGAGACCAGCAGGCCGCCAATATCCAGAACAGGTTGCAGTTGCATCATCTTAGCGGGCCTTCCACTGTTGGTCTGGCACGGGCAGCAGGTCATACAGGTGCAGGGCGGAGCGGTTGTGCTCCAGCAGGCGAATGGCGCCCACCATGGCGGAAACGGCCGCAAGGGCTGTGGCCATCTGCCCATGTGGCAGGGCAATGGCATGGTCAAGCAGAATGCGGGCCTTGTGCTTCATGCGCACCAGAGCGGCATCCACGTTGTAAATAATGGTGGAACGGTAGGCAGATTCCGCATCCAGCCGAATGGCGGGAATGGTGGCCGCGCGTTGCAGGTGGCGGCGGGCACGGGCGAGCTCAAGGTTAAGCGTATCCAGGCTGGCCAGACGGGTAAAAACACGATCGCGCGCCTTGTTGGCCGGCAGGTAGCGGTTCCATTCCAGAATACGGCATAGCCGGTCATAGTGGCGGCTGATCAGGGCCGAGCCTGCCTGCTCCCCATGACCTTCAAACTGGAGCAGCAGGTCATGCCCGATGGTAATGCCCACCCGGAACCGCCGCCGTGATGCGGAGGGGGGTAGCAGCAGCACGAGCGAAATAAAGATCATGATCGCCGCAAACAGGTAGAGCACATTGCGGTCTATAAAGGCCGATGGCTCGTAATTCTGCTGGTCTGCCACACCCAGAATAACAAAAAAGAACACCCCGGCATTAAACCCGATAGTAGCCGTTCTGGGGTGCATGAGCAGCAGGCAGCCGCCAAAAATAACGGGGATAATGGCCATGGCCAAAAAGGGCATATCCGCCCCTTTGGGCAAGACGCCAAAGTTGAGCACAGCCGCCACAAAAATGGCCAGCGGTGTGCCCAGAAGTGCCCCCATGCCAAAACCGCGCACGTTATAAGTGGTGGCGGCAAGGGTCAGGATGATAGCGACCTGAGACAGGGCCGAGTATGTGGCCGGAATATCGGAAATGATGCACAGCCCCGCCGCAACGGAAAAACCGATGAGCGTGCGCAGGCCATTCAGCAATGCGGCAATCACATCATCATGCTGGTCAATTTTCAGTTCGGGGGCCTGTGTGCGGGCGCGCTGGCCGTGTTCAAACGCATCTATGCCGTCCACCGCCCAGCGTGCGTCAGACAGAAGCGCCATGGAACGCTCAATCAGCCATGCCTCATCCAGCGTAGGGCCAAGGAAAAGTTCGTTCTCGTGGGCTTCGCGCGCCAGATCTTCCAGATCATGGACGGCCTGCGCAGGGGAATCGACCGGGGTGCCATCGCCAAACGAATCGCGGATGTGCTTGAGCACTGTGTCAGAAACCTCCCCCTTGCGGATAACGAGGGAGATGGCCTGACTGCACGACAGCATTTCCAGCAGCGCCACCATGGCGGACCGGGCTCCTGCCAGCCGCAGCCGGGCATCGGCCAGTTCGGTCTTGGCAAAGGAGACCTGCGAGGTCAGGGCAATAATTTCGCCGGCAATGCCCGCGCAGCCCATGCTGTCGGGAATGCTGTGGCCTGCCAGTGCATCCTTGGCAATACGGCGCACCATGTCCGATGTACGGCGCAGGTTGGCGGTCAGTTTTTCAAATGCTGTGGGGGAGCCAAAAATGTCGTTGATTGCAGCGGTGGAGGCAATGCCCACCACAATGCAGGACACGCGGTTGACTGTTACATCAAAAATACCTGCCGGGTTATCAATGCAACTGATCCCCACAATGGCGACCGTATAGCCCGAGAGCATGGCGGCATAAGCACGAAAGTCGCGCTCCAGCGTGCCAACGATGGTGCACAGCGTTAGCCACAGGGCCACCCCGCCCAGAAAAACCCCGCGTTCCTGATTGAAGCAGGCCGTCAGAAAAAGGGCGACAAACGCACCAATAATGGTGCCCGCTAGACGGTAGAGCGCTTTGGAGAGAACCTGCCCCCGCAATGGCTGCGCCAGAATCATGACCGTAACAGCCGCAGTGCCGGGGGAGGAAAGCTGGAGCCAGAATGCCGTGCTCAGAGCCAGCACGGCGGACAGCCACGTGCGCAGGCAGAACAGAAACCAGCCCGGAGAAAAGACAGAAGGGGGAAGCTGGAGAAACCACCCCTTCCATCCGGCTCTGTGCATAAAAGCTGTTTTCTCAGCGGTCATTCCGGTTCTGCTTTTGCTGTGGCCACTGAGGTAGAATTGCCCCCGAATCCAGATCGACGGACGTATATTAAAATAAAATATAATGTTTGAGGAAAGTTCTGCCCATAGTCTGGCATTGCGTCTTGCGCGTATCAGACCTGAAGCATAAGCCTGCAAACTATAATGTGGCTAATCAACTCTGCGGTGCAGGCTGCCCTTTTGTTACGGGGAGTGTGCTGGGCGTGTGGCATCATGCCATATTCCGTCTTGTCGAGCTATTGGCTGAACAGGCACAACTGTGTGTATGAAAATTGTTCATACCTCCGACTGGCAGATTGGCCGGACCTTCAGTTTTGTGGACGACGAGGCATTGGGCGCGCTTCAGGCGGAGCGGCTGAATGTTATCCAACGCATAGGCACGCTGGCCCGGCAGGAGGGAGCGGCGCACGTACTGGTGGCAGGCGATGTGTATGAACACGAAACGCCCTCCGAGCGCACACTGCGCCAGCCAATGGAGCGTATGCGCCAGTTTGCGGACATTACTTGGCATCTTATCCCCGGTAACCACGATGCCCATACCCCGCAGGGGGTATGGACCCGCCTGCTGCGCGATAACGCCGTGCCGGATAATGTAAGGCTCCACCTCCAGCCGGAGCCGGTCATGCTGGATGCTGCACATAATGCGTGGCTGCTGCCCGCCATTTTGCAACGGCGGCACACCCTGTCGGACCTCACATCCTATATGGACGAGGCTACAACACCCGAGGGCGCATTGCGCATAGGGGTTGCTCATGGCTCGGTCGTGGGTTTTGGCAATGGGGAGGAGGCCCAGCACAACCCTATTGCCATTGACCGGGCAGCACAGGCCGGGCTTGCCTATCTGGCCATGGGGGACTGGCATGGTTTTTGCCAGATCAATGACCGCACGGTTTATTCCGGTACGCCGGAGGTGGACCGTTTTGGCACAGGTGGCGCTGGTGGTGGGGAATGTGTGGTGGTGGCGTTTGATGGCCCCACAGCCCCCCCGCGCCTGAGCAGGCACAGAACGGGCCGGTTTGTCTGGCGTAAGTTCGAAAACGTGGTGTTGACCAGCGGGACGGACATAGAGGCGCTGGAACACCGCGTGCGGGCCATAGCGCCCGAACAGCCTGATACTATTCTGGCATGGCTGGAGGTGTCTGGCATGTTGGGTGTGGATGATCTGGCACTTTACGAAAATCTGATCGAGCGCAGGCTGCGGAGTGCTGTCACCTGCCTGCGCCTGTCTGGCACACCGGGGCTGGCCGCTGGACCGGATGACTTGGATATGCTGGGGGCATCCGGCCCTGTGCGTGAGACTGCGGAGGCCCTGCTGGCGCAGGTGCAGGCCGGAGGTGCGGAGGCTGCCGTGGCGCAGGAGGCGTTGCAAAGGCTCTTTCTGCTCTGGGGGGAAGTGCGGAGGACGGCAGCATGATTCTGACGGATATCCAGATCGAAGCCATACGCCGGTTTACATCCCCCATCCGTGTTGAAGGGCTGGGGCCAGGGCTGAACATTCTGGCCGCTCCCAATGAGGCGGGTAAATCCACGGTGCTCATGGCGCTCAGGGCAGCGCTGACACTGCGCTACAGTTCCAAGGCCCAGCCGGTTAAGGACCTGTTCCCCTACGGCGGAGGGTCGCCCCATGTTGGCGTTGCCTTTGAGTGGAATGGCAGAAGCTGCTGGCTGGAAAAAAAGTTTGGCAATGGCAAGCTCGCACGCCTCGATCTCGGGCCAGAACGCTTTGATGGTGATGAGGCAGAGGAACAGCTGCAAGCTCTGTTCGAGCTGGAAAAAGTGGGCAAGGGCGAGGCTGCCGGGTTGTGGAATGCATTGCTGGTTGCGCAGGGCGAAAGTTTTGCCCAGCCACCTCTGCTTGGGGCGGGGCGTACAAGCCTGCAAAGCTGCCTGCAACAGACCATACAGGGCGTAACTGGCACGGCGGAGGCCAGTGCCATGCTGGCGCTTGTGCGCAAACAGCTTGCCCAGCATCAGACCGCAACAGGCCGCATAACAGGCCGCTTGCGGCAGGTGCAGGAGGAGAGCGAGGCCGCGCGGGAGCAGGTTGCCCGCCTTCATGCCCGCAAGGATGCGCTGGCCGAGGATATCAGAGCGCTGGAGCAGACCCGGCGTATGCTGCTTGAGAGCGAAAGCCCGGAGCGGCGTCGGCAGGCGGAGCAGGAACTGACAGGCCTGAGGCAAACGCGCGACCAACTGCTTGGGCTGGCCGCGGAGGAGCAGGTTGCACAGGCGTTGCTGCGTGAGGCGGACCTCAAGTTGCAGGCTGTTCAGGCGGATCGGGAACGCCGTCAGGCGCATAGAGGGGAAATTACGCGGCTTGAGCAGGCCCTGGCACACGCACAGGTAGAGCAGGCGGAACTGACACGTCTGGCGCAGGTGGCGGACCAAAGGCTGGTGGAGGCACAGGCCAGACTGGTCGCTGCTACCAACCAGCACAAACTGGCCCGAGCGGTTATGGCCGGGGCAATGCGGCGTGCCACACTGGCCCGGAGCCAGCAGGCGCTGGAGCATGAGCGTACGGTTTTTGCCCGCGCTCAAACGGCGTGGGCTAGGTTGGAAAAAGCACAGGCTGCCTTGCGGGTCATGCGGGTGGATGCTGCCTTTATGCGTCGGGTCGCCAAGGCCATGCAGGCTGTGCAGGAGGCCGAGGCACGGATGCAGGCGCAGGCAACGCGGTTTGTGGCCGATTTGCAGCCAGATGCGGCCGGCACAGTGTGGTTGAACGGCCAGCCCTGCCCAACGGGACCACAGTTACTGACCAACAAGGCAGAACTGGTGGTGGATGGCGTGGGGCGCTTTACCATAACCCCGGCAACAGAACAGCGCGAAGCATTGCATACGGCACTGGCACAGGCGCAGGCCGCATTGGACGCACTGTTGCAGGAGGCCGGTTGCCAGAGCGTGGAGCAGGCGGAAAGCCTGCATGATGCGCGCAAACAGGCAGAGCGGGAGGTGGCGGAGGCCAGTGCTGTGTGCGTAACGCTGCTATCTGTGCCGGATGTCAGTGCCGTGGCAGATGCGCTGGCTATGCAACGGCAGAAGCTTAACGAGCAGGAAGCCCTTTTTGCGCAGGAACAGGCAGAAGCGCAGGAGGAGAATGCCTGCCCGCCCATGGATGTGGAGCAGGCAAGCCAGCTGGAGCAGGATGCAGGCGAGGCAGCAGATACCGCCCGGCAGGAGGAGCAGGATGCCTTAAGCCAGCGCCATGCCGCGCATACCCGGCTGGAGCAGGCTCTTGCCCAGGCAGGTCAGCAGCACGCGGACCTTCAGCGTTATCAGCGTGAACTGGCGGCATGGCTTGAGCACGAACCCGAGCCGGAACTGGCAGCCCGCGCCACCCGGAGTGTGCAGGAAAAACAGCAGGCACAGGCCGAACTGGCCCGTATTGCCCAGACAAAGCAGAATCAAGCGCCGTTGGCCGTGGTGGAGCAGGGCATTGCACGCCGCGAGCAGGATATGGACAGAATGCGTGAGCAGGCCAAGAGCCTGTCCATGGATAAGCGTGAGCGGGAAACGCGTATCCGTCAGGCGGAAGGTGAGGGGCTGGATGAACAACTGGCCAACGCCGAGCGCCATGCCGAACAGCTTGCTGGCGAGCAGGCGGCATGTGAGCGGGAAAGAGCAGCTCTAGCCCTGTTGGAAGGCACGCTGCTCAAGGCAGAAACCACACAGACCGAGCGGTATCTGGCCCCCTTGGTGCAGGCCATGCAGCCTGCTTTTTCCGCCCTTTTCCATGGTGTTACGCTGGAAATGGACACCCAGTTCACCTTAACCGGACTGACCCGCCAGAGGGCGGAGGAGGTCAAGGATCTGTCTGATGGCACAAGGGAGCAGATTGCCGTGCTGGTGCGGCTGGGTTTTGCGGAGTTGCTGCACAAACGCGGTGCGCCTGCCATTCTGGTTCTGGATGACGCGCTGACTTTTTCAGACTCTCAGCGTCTGGAAACCCTGTTTGATGTGCTGGCCGAGGCCGCAACACGCCTGCAGATTGTGTTGCTGACCTGCCATGCCGAGCAGTTTGCGCCCTTGCGGGGCAGGCTGTTGAGCCTGCGCCCGATGGAACAGTTTACGTCGCCGCGTTAATTACAGAACGGCGTTGAACTGAAGCCCCATAACCGCCGCATCGTGGAAGACGGTGCTGCCACCGGGGCGGTTGATGTACTGGAAGTCCGGCTGCAACGAAATGCCGGGGGCTACGTGAGCGTTATAGAACACTTCGTAAATGTTCTCATGCGACTGAATGCCCCATACGGTGCCCCACTGGTTGGAGGGGAAGGCCACGCCCGTATTGACGGCGGCTTCCTGCTGCAAGGTGGAGGCGCGGCTCATAAGTTCCCACTGGTACATTGCGCCCACGCTGTCCATCGGGCGGCCCCATGCAGCACCAGTTTCCACCATGCCCGCCCAGATATGGTGGGACATGGCAGTGGTATGCCCGTCTGACCACATCCAGCCTGCAAGGGCGATCAGGCCATTGGTCGGGCCATCACCATTGCGGACCAGCATCTGGTCGGCCATGACCCATGCGCTGGCACGGCCTGCGCGGTAGCGTTTGGGCATTCCGCTCTCAATCCACGCGTTGCCGTGTACGTCTTCAAGCAGGTCCGGGTAGCTGGAGTTGTCGTAACCAAAGCCGGCCTTGTAGTGCCCGTTCAGATGGTTTTTGCCAAATTTGGGCAGCCAGCCGATTTCCACGGGGGAGGAGAACTTGCCCAGACCATCCTGCGCCCATGCCCAGCCGGAAATGCCACCGTTGAAGGCTGGGGGGAAACGGCAAACAGCGCGCCCATAATATAGGTCTCGCTGGTTGGCATGGCACGCACAACAAACCCAAGGTTGCCCGATGGCCAGTCCCGCGCGCCTTCGGTGTATTTGGTGGGGGCGGGGTTACCGCACATGGCCACGTTCATGTACATGCAGAACAGGGGAGAAGCGGCAAAAAAGCTGCCCGGCGGAATCCAGCCAGCACTCACATCCAGATGGTTATGCAAAAAGGAGTGCTCGGCATACAGGTAAACAAGGTGCGCCACCACGTTACCACGTGCGCCATAAATCTGCTGCACGCCGCCAATGGAGTCCCCAATATAATCCGTGCTCAGGTTCCGCCCATGGCCGTTAACGACCATCATATGGGTCCAGAAGTTCTTGAACAGGTCCGTATTGGTCAGCTTGCCCCAGTCCACATCCAGTTCAACGCCAACCTGACCCGCATTGGTCACGCCCTGCTTGCGCCCACCGCGGAAGTTGCCTGCCAGTTCCTCATGCACATCGGCCAGAATATGGATACCGTGGCTGAGCAGCCAGGGCTGCGCACCGCCCCAATTGCCAAAAAAATGATCCTTGCCATAGGGGGCGGAAAACAGGGGGCCGGGATCTTCGACCAGATTGGCCTCGTTATCGACTTCAAGACTGGGTAAAAGACCAATGGAACTGTTGCCCCCGGGCAGGAGCTGAGCCCGCGCAGGAATGGCCGCAGCCAGCAAGGGGACAAGGAAGGCAAAAAGCCAGAAGGCGCGAAAAGGAAAAAAATACGTTTGGTCATGATCCCAATTTTGTTGTCTTTGGATTGGTCTTTGTGCGCGAGGCCCAAGATCAATCATGGTTTATCGGGGTGTAACAACCCCAATCCTTAAATGTTTTTTTATGCCGTTGAAGGCAAAAGGTTGCCATTGTTTGGTTATTTTCTGCGTTAGACGGCTATTATTCATTCCTCTGATGCGTTTTTGCATCACACTTGCGGAGATATAACAGTCAGCCATGTCCAAGATTGATACGAACCGACCGTTTTTGCCTGTGCGTATTGCGGTGATGACTGTTTCGGATTCGCGCACGCTGGAAACGGACACATCCGGGGCCGCACTGGTGGCGCGGATCGAAGGTGCCGGGCACAGCGTTGCCGCCCGCGCCATTGTCTCTGACGATACGGACAGAATTGCCGCACAGCTCAGCGCATGGATAGCAGACCCGCTGGTGGATGTTGTGATTACCAACGGTGGTACGGGCGTAACCGGACGGGATGTGACGCCCGAAGCATTTGAGCGCGTTATGGAAAAGCGGATAGAAGGGTTTGGTGAGCTCTTCCGTATGCTGTCTTACCAAAAAATAGGCACATCCACCATCCAGTCCCGTGCTGTGGCGGGTGTAGCGGGAGGAACATACCTGTTTGCGCTCCCGGGGTCCACCGGTGCGGTTAAGGATGGTTGGGACGATATTCTGGTTTTTCAGCTCGACAGTCGCCACCGGCCCTGCAACTTTGTGGAACTGATGCCCCGCCTGCGGGAAGGACTGAAGGAGGACACGCACCATGACTGATGATGTAAAACTGCTGATGCTGGCAGGTGACTACGTAGAAGACTACGAAATTATGGTCCCCTATCAGGCATTGTCCATGCTGGGATACAAGGTGGATGTGGTCTGCCCGGACAAAAAGGCGGGGGACAAGGTTCTGACGGCCATTCATGACTTTGAGGGCGCGCAGACCTATAGCGAAAAACCGGGCCATGCCTTTACGCTAACTGCGGATTTTGATGCCATTGATACGGACGAATATCTGGGGCTGATTGTGCCCGGCGGGCGTGCACCAGAGTATCTGCGGCTGAATCCACGGGTGCTGGAGATTGTGCGGGCCTTTGCGGACCGGCCTATGGCGGCCATCTGCCACGGCGCACAGTTGCTGGCGGCTGCCGGTGTGATCAAGGGGCGCAAGGTTTCGGCCTATCCGGCCTGCAAGCCTGAAGTGGAACTGGCTGGCGGAACCTATGCCGACATTGCGGTAACGGATGCCGTAACGGATGGTGAACTGGTTAGTGCCCCCGCATGGCCTGCGCATCCGGCATGGCTGGCCCAGTTTTTGAAAGTTCTGGGTGCCAACGTCAGTATTTAAGCTGTTTTTCCGCCCCCTGTTATAAACGGGGGGCGGGGTGATGGTTGTTAGTAGTCGCTTACAGCCGGGCGGTTGAGCATGGCCATCAGCTCACGCCGCGTGTCGGAGTTATTACGGAACACGCCCAGCATGGTGCTGGTGACCATGGAGACGCCGGGCTTGTGCACACCGCGGGTGGTCATGCATTCGTGCGCGGATTCAATAATGACGGCCACGCCATGCGGTTCCAGCTCATCATTAATGGTGTTGGCAATCTGGGCTGTCATCCGTTCCTGAATCTGGAGGCGGCGGGCATAGGCATCCACCACGCGTGCCAGTTTGGAAATACCCACAACCCGTTGGCGCGGCAGATAAGCAACATGCGCCCGCCCGATAATGGGAGCTAGATGGTGTTCGCAGTGGCTCTCAAAGCGGATGTCACGCAGCAGCACAATCTCGTCATACCCATCTACTTCGGAAAAAGTCCGGCGCAGCAGGTTGGCAGGGTCGATTGCGTATCCCGAAAAAAAGTCGGTATAGGCCCGGGCAACACGGGCTGGTGTGTCCAGCAGACCTTCACGCGTTGGGTCATCGCCCGCCCAGCGCAGTAGTGTACGCACGGCCTGTTCGGCCTCTTGTTGGGTAGGGCGGTCGGTGTTGGGCTCAGGCACGCTCATGCCGGTCTCCTGCTTTGGAATTATTGGAGCTGGTGGTTCTGGAAAGGGCTGTCCAGACTAAAGGCGGGAATGGCGGCATCAAACCGGGTCCTGTCCGTGGTGGTCTGCAACAGGTAAGACCCGTGCATAAACCCACCGGGCGTGGAAAGGGACGCGCCGGATGTATATTCATACAGTGTGCCGGGTTGAATAATGGGTTGCTCGCCTACAACGCCCTGTCCATGCACGTGTTCTGTCCGGCCGGATGTGTCGGTAATATGCCATGTCCGTTCGAGCAGCTGCACCGGCTTGTTGCTGTCGTTGCCAATGCGGATACGGTAAACCCAGCAGTAACAGTGCTCATCAGGCTCCGACTGGTCAGACAGCCAGAAGACCTGCACCTGCACACGAATGCCATCAGTTATGGCTTCGTACACGGGAAGTGGCGAAAACAGTTCGTTCAGAGCGTCTTCCGGGGATTGTGGAAGGGGGGCAACGGCCCAGTCGGCCATGGGTCTCCAGCTCCTGCAAAATGGAAAAAGGTTCGGCCTGACCAGCCGTACCGTGCGCCGGGTTCGCATACGGCGTGAAGAGCGTGCCAGTATCATGAACATGTCTGTTGTGCCAAGCAGCATAACCCTCCTTGGGCAGGAGGTCGCCCCTGCTCAGGAGGGTGCCCACCTCCGTTAAAGCCGGAGGTGGTGCGCAGTACACGCTGGCTGCGCGGTGTTTTACAGGCCTTTGAGAGCCGCAACGCCCCGCGCAAGATCGTCAATAAGGTCGGCGCTGTCTTCCAGCCCGACGGAAAAGCGGATTGCGCCATCCGTAATGCCAAGAGCTGCCCGTTCTTCCGGGCTGATCTTGGAATGAGTGGTCGTGGCCGGGTGAGTGACCAGAGAGCGGGAATCGCCCAGATTGTTGGAGATGGCGATCAGTTTGAGCGCATCCATAAATGCGAAGGCGGCTTTTTCTCCGCCATCCACTTCAAACGCCACAAGGGTGCCGCTGCCACTCATCTGGCGCTGGGCCAGTTCGTATTGCGGGTGGTCCTTGCGGCCGGGGTAACGCACCATTTTGATGCCCGGAGCCGATGCCAGATAATCCGCCACCGCAGCCGCATTGCGGGCCATGGCTTCCACGCGCAGGGAGAGCGTTTCCAGCCCTTTGAGCATGACCCATGCGTTGAAGGGTGAGAGAGCATTGCCCGTATTGCGTGTGAAGGGCTGAAGGGTCTCGGTTATCCAGTCCTTGCGGCCCAGCACGGCACCGCCCAGAACCCGACCCTGACCATCAATGTGTTTGGTACAGGAATAGACCACCACATCCGCCCCAAGCTCCAGTGGCTTCTGGAAGATGGGGGAGGCAAACACGTTATCTACAATAACAATAGCGCCTGCCTTGTGGGCACGCTCGGAAATGGCCGCAATGTCGAGAATATCGAGCATCGGGTTGGACGGGCTTTCCAACAGCACGGCATCTGTGGGGACGGACAGGGCTTCGTCCCATTCAGCCAGATTGCCACCATCTACAAACACGGTTTCCACGCCATAGCGGGGGAGCAGATGGTTAACAATCCAGTGGCAGGACCCAAACAGCGCGCGAGATGCCACAACACGGCCGCCAGCCGTTACGTGGGAGAGCAGCGCGGAGGACACCGCTCCCATACCCGTTGCCGTGGTTACGCAGGCTTCAGCACCTTCCAGATCCGCCAGACGGCGTTCAAGGGCGGCGGTCGTGGGGTTGCCAAAACGGCTGTACTGGTAGTGTGTGACTTCGCCTTTAAAGGTTTTGGCGGCCTGTTCGGCATTGTCATACACAAAACCGGAGGTCAGGAAGAGCGCTTCGCTTGTTTCGCCATATTCGGTGCGCTCCAGACCGGCATGGAGCTGACGTGTGGCAGGGCGCCACGCCTTGGAGAAGGAAGTCTGGTTATCACTCATGGGACTAGTATCCGGTTCTTTCGTGCCTGATCCAAACCATGGGGGCAGGCGCAGGACTTGCGTCTGTCCGCAGGGCTTAGTCTCTCAAATTGACCGTGGAAACCATGACGTCGGATGATGCACGCCGTCAAAGCCTCTTTAGCGCGTTTCTTTTACCTCGTCGCAAGCCGGCCTAACAAATCACGAGGGAAGGTCTCCGGGTGGAAACATTCTGTTTTCTGGTTAGGGCCAGAGCTTATCATTCGTCAAGAATGTATTTTAGTCTCCCCCAGCCTGCATTCCACAATCCCGATCTGTGGTTTGTGGCTACAATAGATCCTGAAGGAGCGGAATAAAGGGCAGGTCAGCCTCCGGCATGGCGTAAGTCCGCAGGTCTGCCGGGGCAACCCATGCCAGTTTCTGTCCTTCACGCGGGGTGGGGGTGCCCTGCCAGCGGCGGCAGATATATAGCGGCATCAGCAGGTCAAAGGTCGGGTATGCGTGCGAGGCAAACGTAAAAGGCGCCAGACAAGCGCGGGCCATGTCCAGCCCCAGTTCCTCATGTAGTTCGCGGATGAGGGCTGCTTCGGGGGTTTCGCCCGCTTCAACCTTACCACCGGGGAATTCCCATAGCCCTGCCATGCTTTTGCCCTCTGGCCGCCGTGCCAGCAGAATATGGCCCTGTGCATTTATCAGCGCTGCGGCGGAGACCAGCACAAGCTTGCGCGGTGCATGGGGGGGGGAGGGGGCAGTGGTCATATCCAGATCAGTCCGGTTTACTTCCATTCTGGCAACAGGCAGTTCCGTCCCTCGTGCGGTAAACATCTGCCGGTCCGTGCCGCAATGGCGGAAACCCGCATGTTCAAGCACGCGGATGGAAGCTGGGTTATCCTGTGCGGCGGTGGCGTGCAGCGCTGTAATATCAAGATGTGCCAGTGCCCAGCGCGTCATGCGGGTAGCCGCATGGGTGGCAATGCCCTGCCCCCAGTAAGGGCGGCCTATCCAGTAGCCCAGTATGCCAACACGCCCGACCTGCGGCAGGGTGTGAATGCGCACCCCGATACAGCCCATAAAAACACCATCGGGCGAGGTTATGGCAAAATGATAGCCCTCTCCATCTGCTTGCATCTGGCAGGTGGACGCAATCCAACTGTCCGCCAGATCCCGCGGATAGGGAAAAGGCAGGCGGCTGAGCATACGCACCACCTCCCAGTCGTTGACAAGGTGGTGCAGGGTGGTTGCATCATCCGGGTGGAGCGGGCGTAAACGGCAGGGGCCCGCATCCAGTAACAGAGGTCCGGTGTCAGGCATGAGACTCGCTGGCAGGGGGAATGCCACATTCGACCAGCAGAGCCCTTAGCGCGTTAATAACGGGGAAGACTTCCACATTGTGGTCCCCGCCCAGTTCGCGCCATGCGTTCTGTTCCAGTTCAACAATCTCGCGGTCTTCGGCAAAAATCCGCTCGGTAAAGGCGACGAGCAGAGGCCATGCCATGTCCAGAATACCGGGAATTTTGGGGCGCTTGACCGAGAGCAGACCAAAGGTCCTGTTGGTCAGTTCATCAGCACTCTGGGGTGTGTACACAATCCACAGATCCATCACTGGGTCTTCATCCCCGGTCTGGATGCGTAGGGTCTGGTAGGGGTATTCCGTGCGGATGGTCATAACATCGCGGTGCTGGAATTTTTCCGATGCATCGCGGCGTTCACCAAAAATCAGCGCCTCGCCAAAAGGCTGCTTGCCGCTTGTGCGGGCAAAGCTGTAGCGGGCTTCCACCAGCCCCGGCTCACGCTTCTGGCCCAGAAAGCGGGGCTTCATCTGCCCCATCTGTTTGGAGTGCATGAACTGGTGGTTCATATCCATCAGGTTTTCATGCATGAAGCTGTAGTGGCAGCCAACGGTGCGGCCAAAATAGCGAGTTTTGTAGGCGGGGTTATCCGCCTTGGCCAGATGCGGGGCCAGCGGCACGCTGTCGGCTTTTTCCGGATCACCGGGAAAAATAAAGATCATGCCGTTCTGCTCGCGGCAGGGGAAGGTGCGCACCCCGTTGGGCAGCTTGCCCTTGCCCAGATACGGCACGTCAATACACCGGCCGGAGCGGCCATAGGCCCAGCCGTGGTAGCAGCATTTGACCGAACTGCCAGAAACAACCCCCTTGCTCAGGGGAACCTGCCGGTGGGCGCAACGGTCCTCCAGCGCAAAAACGGAGCCTTCCACCGGGCGTACTAGTGCTATGGGCGTGCCTGCATAGCGGGTGCCAATGGTCTTGCCGGGTTTAAGCTCGCGCGACCAGGCGACTGGGTACCAGTAGTCGGGGTTGGAGCGTACCCTGCGTATATCTGTTGCGCTGGAACGTGTCTCAGCATCAAAGGACGTATCGTCAGAATTGGGCGGTACAGTCTGGTTCATTTCGCCTCGAATCAAGGGGCCCCCGCGGCATCAGGTCGATGCCGCCATTTGCGAATGCTATCTCAACTCATAGCCCTGTTGGATGCAAGACTATTAGGGGCAACTTTGGCAAATTAATGAGCAGCCAGTTCGGCCGTCAGCGCTTCTATGAACTGGTAGGCCACCCGGCCGGAGCGGCTCCCCCGTGTGATGGACCATTCATTGGCGCGGGCCAGTAGCGCATCGTCGCTTATGGGCAGGTTGCGTTCGTGGGCATAGGTCTTGACCATATCGGCGTAGGTATCCTGCTCGCAGGCATGGAAGCCAAGCCACAGGCCAAACCGGTCGGAAAGGGAGACTTTTTCCTCCGTTGCCTCGGAGGGGTTGATGGCGGTTGAACGTTCGTTCTCTATCATATCGCGCGGCATCAGGTGGCGGCGGTTGGAGGTGGCGTAGAACAGAACATTGTCCGGCCGTCCCGCAATGCCACCATCGAGCACGGATTTGAGGGCTTTGTAGTCCCGGTCTTCCTTCTCGAAGGACAGGTCATCACAAAACAGAATAAACCGGCGTGAATTTTCGCGCAGCAGACCCAGCAGCAGGGGCAGGGTGGACAGATCTTCGCGCTGGATTTCTATCAGTGCCACACGTCCGGCACCCGGTGCGCAGGGTTTGCCATCCACCTGGTTGACCAGTGCATGTGCCCCCTTAACCAGCGAGGATTTGCCCATGCCGCGTGCGCCCCACAACATGGCGTTATTGGCGGACAGGCCGTTGGCAAAGTGGTATGTGTTCTCCAGCAGTATCCGCCGTTGCAGGTCTACCCCCTGCAACAGGTCAACCGGAACATGCGCCACATGGGGGATGGGGTGCAGGCGTCCGCGCTCAGGCAGCCAGACAAAAGCATCCGCCTTATCCACACCGTCCAGCGTTGCAGGAGGAGGAGACAGGCGCTCCAGAGCCGCGGCAATACGCTCTAATGTTGGCTGCAGGGTCTGCTCCATCAGTTTTATTCCTTGTTTAATGTTAGTCTGGTGGTCTTTCGTCCGCATGGGTGCTTGACGCGGGAGGATTGAAAATTATGGTCACTTCTTCTGTTTTCGCAACCAGCCATTGTTGAAGGTCTGTAACCTTATGTCCGATTTCCTTATTCCTGCTGCTTACGCCCAAACAGCCGGAGGCTCTGGCGGTGCTTCAGGGCTTATGTCCTTTCTGCCGTTTGTTGCTGTTTTCGCCATTATGTATTTCCTGCTCATTCGCCCGCAGCAGCAGCGCCAGAAGCAGCTCAAAACAGAGCTTAAGGCTCTGCGTCGTGGCGACCGGGTTGTAACCGCTGGTGGCATCGTGGGCGTTGTGCAGCGCACCAAGGAAGAGTCGAGCGAAGTTGAAGTGGAAATTGCTCCCAACGTGCGGGTTATGGTCCTGCGGGACACCATTTCCACCGTGCTGACCAGCTCCGCCAAGCCTGCTGGGGACTAAGTGTTCATAGGCCAGATAGCAGGCGTTAGAGGAAAGAGACGGGGTCTATATCCACCTCGACCCGCACATGCCTGCTAAGCTGGACCATACCCAGCCAGCGGTGCAGAATAGGCTGCACCGCAATGTTGCGCCACGTGCGCAGCAACAGGCGGCGGCGGTGCCGCCCACGGAGCACCGCCAGAGGGGCCGGTGCTGGCCCCAAGACCTGAATACCCTCCCCATAAGGGGCCATGCGGCCAAACTGAGCGGCGGCCTCATCCGCGGCCTGTGGGGTATCCGCGCTGATAATTAATGCAGCCAGCCGTCCGTAAGGCGGCCAGAATCCGGGGCGGCGCTGCTCGGCCTCCTGCTCCATGAATGCGTCAAAATTGCCCGAGAGCAGGGCCTGCATAACCGGGTGTTCTGGCGAAAAACTTTGCAGAATAACCCGCCCCGGTGCAGAGGCCCGGCCCGCACGCCCCGCAACCTGATGCAAAAGCTGGATGGTGCGCTCCCCCGCCCGCAGGTCCGCACCGCCTAGCCCCAGATCAGCATCTACAATGCCAACAAGGGTCAGGTGCGGAAAATGCCAGCCTTTGGCAACAATCTGGGTGCCAATAATCAGATCCACTTCCCGGCGGGCAATTTTGGCCACGGCCTCGGCTGTGGCGGCAGGTCCGCCCAGCGTGTCGCTTGACATAACGAGGATGCGCGCATCGGGGAAGAGCTGCCGCGCCTCCTCGGTTATACGTTCAATACCCGGTCCAATGGCGGTCAGGCTGTGTTCGCTTTTGCAACTGGGGCATACGGGGGGCATGGGTTCCGTATGGTCGCAGTAATGGCAGGTCAGCACGTGGCGGTTGCGGTGTTCCACCAGCCATGCAGTGCAGTGCGGGCATTCCATGCGGTGGCCGCAGGTACGGCAGAGCGTGAGGGGGGCATATCCGCGCCGGTTGAGGAAGAGCATGGCCTGCTCCTCCCGCGCCAGTGTTTCCGCAATGTCTTCCACCAGTTTGGGGGAGAGGAACAGCCCGCGCGGTGGGGGGGCCTCGCGCATGTCCAGCAGGTGGGTTTGTGGCAGGGAGGCCCCGCCGTGGCGGGTGGGCAACACAAGGCGTTGGTAGCGCCCGGCCTCGGCATTGGCCAATGTTTCCAAGCTTGGAGTTGCGGATACTACCACAACGGGAAACCCCGCCAGTCTGCCGCGCACCACCGCCATATCCCGCGCGTTGTAGATGACGCCTTCTTCCTGCTTGAAGAGGGATTCGTGCTCTTCATCCACAATAATCAGGCCGGGGTTGCAAAACGGCAGGAACAGGGCGGAGCGTGCCCCCACCACGACTCTGGCGCTGCCATCTGCCGCACCCAGCCATGTGAGACGGCGGGCCTTTTGCCCGATTTCGGAGTGCCACACGGCGGGGCGCACACCAAAGCGGCGCGCAAAGCGGTCCATCCATTGGGCGGAAAGGGCGATTTCGGGCAGGAGGATCAGAGCTTGCTGCCCTTGTTCCAGACAGGCCGCTATGGCTTCCAGATAAATTTCCGTTTTGCCGGACCCGGTTACCCCTTCCAGCAGGGTAACGGAAAAACACCTGTTCTGTACGCTCTGGCGCAGGGCGGTTGCCGCCTCCTGCTGGGCACCTTCCAGCACGGGGGGCTGGTGCATGGGGTCAGGTTGGGCAAAGGGGCGTTCAGGTTCCAGCAGAACCGGGCGTAACGCGCCCGCATCGGCCAACCCCTTGACCACGCCAGCACTAACCCCTGCCGCGCTGGCAATATCGGTTGTGGTGCGCGGGGTGTCATCCTGCATAAGAGTCAGCACTTTTTGGCGCGCCGGGGTTATGCGGAGTTCGGCAGGGGCTACAGGCTGTGCGACCCAGCCTGTGGCCGGGGTGGGGGCAGCCCCCTTCATGTGCAGGCGCAGGGTCATGGCCAGCACCATGCCGGGGGGGAGAGTGTATAGGCGGCTACCCAGTCCACAAACCGGCGTAGTTCCGCGTTAAGGGGAGGGAGTTCCAACCGGTCCGCTACAGCCCGCAGGCGGTTATCCGCGACTGTTTTGCCCGATGGCGGGCGGGCGAGGTCGGGGGGAGGGTGCTGCTGGCATCCCACACCACGCCGGTTTCGCGCCGGTTGCCCAACGGCACGGTCACAATGTCGCCCGGTTGAAGCGCCATGCTGGCCGGAGCTTTGTAATCAAACGGTCCTGCAAATGGCATGGGTAGCAGCACGGGCACACGTTGCCCCCCGGTAGTGGGCAGGCCTGAGCTAGAGCCAAAAGCATGAGAGGGAGGAGGAGCCGCTGCCATGTTGTTCTGTTTAAGCGTGCAGGCGCGTAAAGAACAGGGGTTGCCTGCCGGGCTTTTTGCCTGAACGTAAAGGCAGCGGATGCAACAGGGGTTACAGCGGGTATGACGGCCGAAGATGCGGTGCAAAAATTTCTGGAATGGATGGCCGTGGAAAAACGGGCATCCGTTTTGACCATAGATGCCTACCGGGGGGATCTGGCTCGGTTTCTGGCGTTTATGACCACGCATCTGGGCGGTCTGCCGGATATGCACGGGCTTGGCGGTATAACCCTGCGGGATCTCCGGGCATGGCTTGCGCATGAGCAGGCGCAGGCGGGCAAAATGACGGTTAGGAAAAGCTCGCCCGATCAGGCCGCCCGCACCCGTGCGCGGCGTGTTTCCGCCCTGCGGTCGTTCTTTAAATATCTGGCACGGCGGGAGGGGGTGGAGAATCCTGCGGTTTCCCTCCTACGTCTGCCACGCACCAAAAAAACATTGCCCCGCCCGTTGGGGCGGGAGGATGCACTGGCGGCCCCAGAGGATATAGCCAGCATGGCCCTAACCCCCATGGAGGAGCAGCGTAACGCCACGCTCTTTTTGCTGCTGTATGGCTGTGGCCTGCGTATTTCCGAAGCGCTGAACCTGAATATTGCAGACCTGCAAACGGTAAGCGGCAGCGGTGTGCTGCGTATTCATGGCAAAGGGGGGAAGGAGCGGCTGGTGCCTGTTCTGCCGGCCGTGCGCGTGGCGCTGGAAGCATGGCGCAAACGGCACCCGGCCCCCGCACCGGATAGCCCGCTTTTTGTTGGGGTCAGGGGGGGGCGCCTGCAACCTGCCATAGCGCAAAAGGCCATGCGGACATGGCGGATCAGCAACGGGTTGCCCGACCACGTAACGCCCCATGCGCTACGCCATTCCTTTGCAACACACCTTATGGAAGGCGGGGCGGATTTGCGGGTTATTCAGGAACTTCTGGGCCATGCCAGCCTCTCCACCACGCAGCGTTACACGCTGGCGGACGAGGCGCACCTGCTGGATGTCTGGACGCGTGCGCATCCGCGTGCGCAAATGGAGCGCAACACCCATAAAAAAGAAGGTTGAGGGTTATGACAACCAACACACACCGCACCCCATGGCCAGAAATAGAACCCTATGCCCATGGTTATATGGATACAGGCGAGGGGCATCAGGTTTACTGGGAGCAGTGTGGTAACCCCGATGGCATTCCGGTTGTGTTTTTGCATGGCGGGCCGGGGGGCGGGTGCTCCGCCGCGCAACGCCAGTTGTTTGACCCATCGCGGTATCGCATTGTGCTGTTTGACCAGCGCGGGTGTGGCCGCTCACGACCTCATGCCTCGCTCGAGGCCAATACAACATGGCATCTGGTGGCCGATATTGAGCGCCTGCGGGTTTTGTGCGGGGTAGAAAAATGGGCAGTGTTTGGCGGCTCATGGGGCTCCACGCTGGCCCTTGCATACGCGCAGACGCACCCAGAGCGTGTGAGTGCGCTTATGCTGCGGGGTATTTTCACCCTGCGTAAAGCTGAACTGCTCTGGTACTATCAGGGGGGTGCATCATGGTTGTTCCCCGATAAATGGGAGGACTTTCTGGCGCCCATTCCACCGGCCGAGCGGGCGGATATGATGGGCGCTTATCGCAAACGCCTGATTTCTGACAACAGGGAGGAGCGGCTGGAGGCCGCACGGGCATGGAGCCTGTGGGAAGGGCGTACGCTCACCCTGCTGCCCTGCCCGGAAATGGAACATCAGCATGATGAAGCAGATTACGCCTTGGCGTTTTCGCGCATAGAGAACCACTACTTTGTTCATGGAGGCTGGCTGGAAGAAGGGCAGCTTATCGCCAATGTGGCGCGTATTCGCCATATTCCAACCGTTATCGTGCAAGGGCGGTATGATATGGCAACCCCGGTGCGCACGGCATGGGACCTGCATAAGGCATGGCCCGAGGCTGACTTCCAGTTAATTGATGCAGCCGGTCATGCTCTGTTTGAGCCCGGTATTCTAACAGCCCTGCTTAACGCCACGGACCGTTTTGCGCGGGAGCTGGCATGACGCCTTTATGGCTTATGCTGCGGCCTAAACAGGGTTGGCTGTGCTGCGCGGTTGTAGCGGCAAGTCTGGCGGTAACCTTGGGGGCCGCCAATGCCCAGTCCTGCCACCGTCTGGTGGCGCGGGTGCCTTTGCGGAATGATCTGGGTTTTTTGAACATTCCGGTCAGCCTCAACGGGCATATTGCACGCATGATTGTGGATACCGGGTCAGAGGGGAGCCTACTCTCGCCCGAGGCCGCGTCTCTGTTTGATACGCAACTGGACCGCTCCATGCATACCATTGTGCACGGAACCGGGGGTATTGGGCGCATTGTTCCCAACGCTGTGGTGCAGTCCTTTAAAATCGCGCAGCTTGAACTGGGGCCTGTTTCCATCCCCGTGGATGCCCTACCAGCCGTACCGAGAACCGACCCGCCAGTGGAAGGGTTGGTGGGAGGGGACATGCTCTCCCGTTACGACGTGGAGTTTGATGTGGCGCAGGGCACGCTTTCCTTCTGGACGGCAGGAGGGAGCGATTGTTCAGGCCCGGAAGGATGGCGCTATATTTACCGGGCAGTCCCCCTGCAGAACGCTGGGGAGCGCGTTATTGCCCGGGTGGAACTGGATGGTCATGCCCTTCAGGCTCTGGTGGATAGTGGTGCGCGCTCCTGTATTGTTTCCACCCATGCGGCCGAACGGATGGGGGTGACGCAGCATGTGCTGGCAACCGACCCCGGAGGGCTGACGACGGGGGTGGATGGCCACCAGCAGCCGTACCACTGGCACAAGTTCGGTCTGATGCAGATTGGGCAGGAGCAGGAAAAAGCACCAGTGCTGACGGTAGCCCCAGTGCAGGACACAGTGGATATGCTGCTGGGGTCAGACTGGTTTGCAGCGCATAAAGTGTGGATATCATACCGCACACATACGCTTTACGTCATGCCATCAACGGGGCGTAACACCCGTTAGAAGGCCGGAGCGGGTGGGCGCTGATATGCCCTCCGCTCCGGTTGGTCGGGGTTTTATTCGCCCTTCAGGCGCTTGTTGCAAACGCTATAGTAACCACCGCCTTTTTCAATCCATTTCAGCCCGCCATTGGCGTTGCTGGCCTTGTTGCTGTTGTACTGGTCAAGGCAGGTTTTCATACGTGCCTTGCCGGGTGTGAGCTTGGCGTATTGCGGGGCAATGGCTGTGGGCAGCGTGGCATTGGATGCCTCTGCTACAGATGTGGCCGCGGTTTTGGCCGGGGTGGCGGCTTCCGCACTGGCTGGGGCTGCTTTGGTTGGGGCAGCGGCCGCAGGTGTTGCGGCATCTGAGGATGCGTCACACGAGCTGGCTTTGAACTCTTTGAAGGACTGCCCCTTGAGGGTATTGGCAGCTTTAGCTTCCTTAAACTTCTCGTGGCACTCTTTCACCGTCATGGCGTGAGCGCTGGGAAGGGAAAAGGCTGTGGCGCAGCCAAGCAGCACGGCGGCCAGTCCGGCGCGGGCAACAACTGTCATGAATATACCTCATGCAAAGAGGACGGTTGAGCGGCAGCCCCATGCTGCCAACATGCTACCAGTATCATGAAAGGTCATGACCGAGGAATGAACGGCTGATGGCTTTTTGCGGGTATTCAAAAATTAATAGGCAAAAGGTGCAGCGTAGCGGCGTGGGGAAGAACAGTCGTTGATAGCCAGAGGGTTAGTCATCAAACCGGACGGAGCGGCCGCGTTTGATGTTGGCACGGTGGGCCTTGCCGTCCAGCCTGCGCTGGCGGGCTGCCCGACCGGGCCGTGTGGCAACCCGAAAAGCCGGACGGTGCGCGGCCTCACGGATCAGGGCGGCAAGCCGCTCAATCGCATCCTCGCGGTTGCGCTGCTGTGTGCGAAAACGCCTTGCCGTAATCACAATCACGCCGTCCCGCGTGGCTCTGGACCCCGCCAGCTCCAACAGGCGTGACCGCACCCGTTCTGGCAGGGAGGGAGAGCGTGCGGCATCAAACCGCAGTTGCGCGGCTGTGGCGACCTTGTTGACGTTCTGCCCACCGGGGCCGGATGCCAGAATGTAACTGACCTCCAGTTCGGATTCAGAGAGGGACAGCGCGGGAAGGATCGATATGGCCATAGCTGAGGCATAGCATGGTTTGCATGGTGGCGCGTGGCTGCCACCCATAAAAAAAGCCTCCGTGTTTATGGCACGGAGGCTTTTTGCAGAAGGGTCAGGTGAAGGGGATCAGTTGTTGATCCGCTCACCATGCAGGGACATATCCAGCCCTTCCAGTTCCTGATCAGCCGTTACGCGCAGCCCGATCACCAGATCAATAACCTTGAGGATGATAAAGGACGCGATACCACACCATACGATTGTCACGATAACCGCTTCGGTCTGGATCATCAGCTGGTGCAGGGAGCCAACAATGCCAGTGGGGTTGGAATCCGTGGCGGAGAGCGGACCATAAGCCAGCAGACCGGTCAGCAGAGCCCCAACAATACCACCCACGCCGTGCACGCCAAAGGCATCCAGACTGTCATCATAGCCCATCATGTGCTTCAGGGAGGTGGCGCCCCAGTAGCAGACAACGCCGGTAATCAGGCCAATAACCAGCGCACTGCCCGGCAGCACAAAGCCAGCGGCAGGGGTAATGGCAACCAGCCCACCAACAGCACCGGAGATCACACCCAGAACGGTCGGTTTGCCCGAACGCAGCCATTCAACCAGCATCCAGGAGACACCAGCACCGGCAGCGGCAATCTGGGTAGCTGCCATGGCCATGCCTGCACGCCCGTTAGCACCAACAGCCGAACCTGCGTTAAAGCCGAACCAGCCAACCCACAGCAGAGCCGCACCAATAACAGCGTATGTCAGGTTGAAGGGGGAGAGGTCATCCTGCCCGTAGCCTTTGCGGCGGCCAAGCACCAGAGCGCAGACCAGCCCGGCCACACCGGCGTTAATATGCACAACCGTGCCACCGGCAAAGTCAGCCGTGCCAAGCCCGGCCAGCCAGCCAATCGGGCTCCAGACCCAGTGGGCAATGGGGGCATACACGATGAGGGACCACAGGATGGAGAACACGCACATGGCGCTGAACTTCATGCGCTCGGCATACGCGCCGGAGATCAGCGCGGGGGTAATGATGGCGAAGGTCATCTGGAACATCATGAAGATGCTCTCAGGGATGGTCATGGTTGATGCGTTGGGGGAGTCCGCACCAATGGTAAAGCCAACATCGGCCCCGTTGTGGATATGTGCGCCAATGCCGTTGAGAAACAGGCGGGAGAATCCGCCAATCCACGGCGACCCGGTCGTGAAGGCGAGGGAGTATCCCGCGACCATCCACACAATGGACATGATGCAACACAGTGCAAAGGACTGCATAAGCGTGGCCAGCACGTTTTTCTTACGCACCATGCCTGCATAGAACAGCGCAAGGCCGGGAATGGTCATCATCAGCACAAGTGCGGTGCTGGTGAGCATCCATGCCGTATCGCCCGTATCTATGGGTGGGGGGGCATCTGCGGCATAAGCCTGTGTGCAGCCAAGAGCGGCTACAAGACAGGCTGTCAGAACAGCCGCAGTCTTGCGAATGGCAGGACCTCTCGCCGGATTGACAGCTAGGAAGGGTCGCGCTGACATGATGATGCGTTCTCCTTAAAATACGCAGCCATTGACGCTCGCCAGATTCGTGTAAGGAGCGATGGGCCTAATCTTATCGTATCTATTCCGAAATGACTAAAGAGGCAATCCGGTTTGATGCCGAATTGTTTCACAATCCGGATTATGTCCTAAAAAAGCCATCAAAAAAGCAGGGGTGCTGTTTACGGGCGGCATAATGCCCCAAAAAGCAAAAAGGGCGTGCCCACCCGGAGGTCGGCACGCCCTTAAGCGTATTTTGTAGGAGGTTGGGGCTTCTGGACGAGCCAGTTACCCCAACACCCTCAAAATCCGGTCTGGGTGACTTAGAAGTCCATGCCACCCATGCCGCCCATGTCAGGACCGCCAGCAGGGGCAGCCTTCTTTTCAGGGCGTTCTGCAACCATGGCTTCCGTGGTGATCAGCAGACCAGCAACGGAGGCTGCATCCTGCAGAGCAGTACGGACAACCTTGGCCGGGTCAATAATACCAGCTTCAACCAGGTTCTTGTATTCGCCAGCCTGTGCGTCGAACCCGAAGTTGTAGTTGTCGTTTTCCAGCACCTTGTTGGCAACCACAGCACCGTCTTCACCCGCATTCAGGGCGATCTGGCGCAGAGGAGCCTGCAGGGCGCGCAGGATGATGCTGCCACCAACGCGCTGGTCGTCGTTGTGGTAGTGCAGGTTGGCAAGAGCCTTGGTTGCGCGGGCCAGAGCCGTGCCACCACCGGGAACAATGCCTTCTTCAACCGCAGCGCGGGTTGCGTGCAGAGCGTCGTCCACGCGGTCCTTGCGTTCTTTCACTTCCACTTCCGTGGAACCACCAACGCGGATCACGGCAACACCGCCAGCCAGTTTGGCCAGACGTTCCTGCAGCTTTTCGCGGTCGTAGTCAGAGGACGTTTCTTCGATCTGCGCACGGATCTGCTTGACGCGGCCCTTGATGTCGTCGCTGTTGCCAGCACCGTCAACAATGGTCGTGTTTTCTTTGTCGATGTGAACTTTCTTGGCGGTGCCAAGCATGTTCAGCGTAACCGTTTCCAGCTTAATGCCGAGGTCTTCGCTGATGACCTGACCACCGGTCAGGATAGCGATGTCTTCCAGCATGGCTTTGCGGCGGTCACCGAAGCCCGGAGCCTTGACAGCAGCAATCTTGAGGCCACCGCGCAGCTTGTTGACAACCAGGGTTGCCAGCGCTTCGCCATCAACATCTTCCGCAATGATCAGCAGCGGACGGCCGGACTGAACAACGGATTCCAGCAGCGGCAGGATCGGCTGAAGAGAAGACAGCTTCTTTTCATGGATCAGGATGTAGGGGTTTTCCAGATCGGCCGTCATCTTTTCCGGGTTCGTCACGAAGTACGGAGAGATGTAGCCACGGTCGAACTGCATGCCTTCAACCACGTCCAGTTCGGTCTGGAAGTGCTTGGCTTCTTCAACGGTGATAACGCCTTCGGAGCCAACTTTCTGCATGGCTTCGGAGATCATCTTGCCGATTTCGGATTCACCGTTGGCAGAGATGGTACCAACCTGAGCGGTTTCCGCCGGGGTGGTAACCTTTTTGGCGTTCTTCTTCAGTTCCTCGATAACCACAGAAACGGCCTTGTCCACGCCGCGTTTGAGGTCCATCGGGTTCATGCCAGCTGCAACAGCCTTCAGGCCTTCGCGCACAATGGCCTGAGCCAGCACGGTTGCAGTCGTGGTGCCGTCACCAGCCACATCATTGGTCTTGGAGGCCACTTCGCGCAGCATCTGTGCGCCCATGTTTTCGAACTTATCAGCCAGTTCGATTTCCTTGGCGACGGAAACGCCGTCCTTGGTGATGCGCGGTGCGCCGAAGCTCTTGTCCAGAACAACGTTACGGCCTTTGGGACCCAGCGTTACCTTTACGGCATCAGCCAGAATGTCCACACCGCGCAGCATGCGCTGGCGTGCGTCTGCACCAAACTTTACGTCTTTGGCAGCCATTGAATTTCTCCTGTGAAGATCTTTTGTAAATTTACGGTCGGATCAGAGCGGATCAGGCTGCAACAATGCCCAGAATGTCGCTTTCCTTCATGATCAGCAGCTCTTCGCCGTCGATCTTCACTTCCGTGCCGGACCACTTGCCGAACAGAACGCGGTCACCGGCCTTGACATCAAGCGCCACAACCTGACCCTGCTCGTTACGGGCACCCGCACCCACTGCGACCACTTCGCCTTCCATCGGCTTTTCTTTTGCCGTGTCAGGAATGATGATGCCACCAGCAGTCTTCTGTTCACCTTCAAGGCGACGTACAACTACCCGGTCGTGTAAGGGACGAAACTTCGTCATTATGGATCACTCCACATTCATTTGCTGTGATGGCGCCCTTTGTCAGAAAGCAACGCCACCCGTTTGAACCGCGCGTAACATAACGCCGCGTCGCGTTAGCACTCCGCTATCAGGAGTGCCAAGGCAGAAAGTAGGTATGCCCATAGGGTGAGTCAAGGAATGGGGAACAGTTTCTTTTTGTTTTAACTTCATCCCAGACAAGGAGATTGAACATGGGACAGATTCGGACACTTCAGGCCGCGGACGGGCACCATTTTGCTGCATGGGAAACAGAGCGGAGCGCGCATCCGTATGCGCTTGTGGTGCTGCAGGAAATTTTTGGCGTGAACCACCATATCCGCAAGGTTTGCGACCGTTTTGCGCAGGCTGGCTTTCATGTCATCGCGCCCGCTCTGTTTGACCGCGTGGAGCGGGATGTGGAGTTGGATTATACAACCGATGGTGTGCAGAAAGGGCTGGCCCTGCGTGCGCAAATTCCATTGGCCAAGACCCTGCTGGATATTCAGGCCGCAGCCAAAGCCCTGAATGCCCGCAAAGTCGGGGTTATCGGATACTGCTGGGGTGGGACTCTGGCGTGGGAGGCCGCAACCCACACGGATGATTTTGCAGCAGCGGTAAGCTGGTACGGTGGCGGCATTGCCGCCCACTGTAACGAGACTCCGCGCTGCCCCGTGCAATTACATTTTGGTGAGCAGGATACCAGTATCCCCCACACTGATGTTGCTGCCATTCGTGCGGCTCATCCAGAGCTCGAACTGTATGTTTACGATGGCGCGGAGCATGGTTTTGGCTGTGAGGAGCGCGCATCTTACAACGCTCAGGCCTTTTTGCAGGCACAGGAACGCAGCATCGCGTTCCTTAAAAGTACCCTCAATCCGTAAGCTCTGAGAGGGAGATGAAATTAGGGTGCGATCTCAATTCTGATTGACAAGCAGCCCCGGTCATGGGGGAGAATGGTTTTTCTCCTCGTGGCACGTCGTGTGCTGGAGGAGTAACTGGCCGAAATAAGGATGACTTCGCTCATGTCGACAGGTACCGTTAAATGGTTCAACGCCACCAAAGGGTTTGGTTTTATTGCCCCCGATGATGGAGGAAAAGACGTGTTTGTGCATATTACCGCTGTACAGGCAGCCGGTCTGCGCGCGTTGAATGATGGGCAGAAACTGTCCTACGACATGGTGGAGGAACGCGGCAAGCAGGCTGCTACCAACCTCAAGCCGCTCTAAAGCGGTCGTGGGGTCGGGGTGGTCATGTCTGGCTGCCCTGCTCTGCCAGAAAGGCGGTGATCTGGCGCGCTGTTTGCGCCAGGCCACACCGTTCTACGGCCACCCCATTGGGGAAGGCGCTTAACAGGCGTGTGGGTGTGCGCCGGTCCAGCAGGACAAACACCCCCCGGTCTGACTGTCGGCGAATCAGCCGGCCGAAAGCCTGCCGCAGCCGCAGCCGGGCTATGCGGTCATCAAACCCTTTTGGGTCTCCACCTGATAAATGAATACGCCGCTCACGGTGAAGAATATCCGGCCGGGGCCATGGCACGCGCTCAAACACAACCAGACGCAGGGCATTGCCCGGCACATCCACCCCATCCCGCATGGCGTCTGTGCCAAGCAGGCAGGCATGTTCCTCGGTGCGGAAAATATCGACCAGCGTGTTGTTGTCCATCGCGTCCACATGCTGGGCGTAAAGGGGCAATCCTTCCTGCTCCAGCGTTGGGGCTATACGGTCATACACTCCGCGTAGGCGGGATATGGCGGTAAACAGGCCAAGCCCACCACCGCCGGATGACTGGAAAAGCGTGCGGAACGCGGCGGACAAATCCACAATACTGCTGTTGTCCACATCCGTGACAATAAACGCACGTGTCTGCCGCGCGTAATCAAACGGGCTGGCGAGGCTGGCACGTAGGGCCGGGGAGGGGAAGTGGTTGGCCCCCGTACGGGCTTCCGCCGCCTCCCACGCAATTTCTGCTTCATCACTATCGTTTGTGCCGCCCTGCTGGTCCCGTAGGGTGGCGGAGGTCATGAGCATACCCTGCGCGGGCACGGCCATAATCCCGGCAAAAGGAATGGTCGGGTCCAGCCAGTGGCGGTACAGCCCAACATCATATTCGTTCATGCGCTGTTTTTCGCGCCGTTCCAGACGGATAAAATGCACATGCGCAGGCGTGCTGCCCGGCTCAGGCGGCTGGTCCAGCGCGGCAAGCATGGTAATCCACGCATCAAGGCGGGATATGGCGCGGCGGCGTAGGGCGCGGGTCATGGCCTCTATGCGCCCCCGTGTGGTGGCATCCAGCGCATCGGCGTCGTCTTCAAGCCGGGCATGTAGGCGTTCTGCCAAGGTGCGCAGGGGCTCCACAATGCGACCAAGGGCACGGGCAAGTTGTTGGCCAGATTCTGCCATTTCTGGCACCAGAGGGTGCAGGTCACATTCCATAGCCGTATGAATGGACTGTTTGCCACCCTCGGCCGTGCGGGCCATAACCTGCTGGCGCAGCAAACGCAGGAACGCCTCTGTCGGGTTTTCCATCACTGGTTGTTCAGCCGGAGGTTCCGGCGGGAACAGGCTGCTCAGGTCCGCCGGGTCGGGGGGAGGTGGGGTATTGATATTGTCCGGTCCCAGACGGGTGGACCAACCCGGAGCGGGCAGAGCGGTAGCAGCCAGCAGGGCGGCATCCAGCGGATTTTCCAGCTTGGGGTGGCCTACGACCAGATCATCCAGCCTGCGCTTAAGTCCTCTTGCGCGGGAGCGGCGGCCTTCTGCCCCCAGTAGCCAACGGCGGAGTTCGGCTGTTTCCAACCCGGAAAGCTCGGCGGAAAAAGCACTGTCCGCCGCGTCGGCTAAGTGGTGACCTTCGTCAAAGACATAGCGGGATGGGGTGTTGCTATCGGCATCAGATTCGTCATCATCGCTCATGCCTGCTTGGGCATAGGCGGCCTGCGTCATGACTAGAGCATGGTTGGCAATAACCAGCGAGGCATCGTGTGCCCGGCGGATAGAGTGTTCCACAAAGCAACGCTGATAATGGGCACATGCGCCGTGTATGCACTCACCTCTACGGTCGGCAACACCTGCTAGGTTGCCGTGGCCAAACAGGTCCCCAAACCAGCCGGGGAGGTCTCCGCCAAACAGGTCTCCATCTGCTGTGGCGGTGGCCCAGCGTGCTAGCATACACAGGGCAATGGTAATGCCAGCAGGGCGGGAGGTCGCAGTGTTTACGGCCTCTTCCATATTCAGCAGGCACAGGTAGTTCTCGCGCCCTTTGCGCAGCACCACATGCTGACGGTGCGTTGTGGTGTCGGGGTAGAGGCGTTTTGTTTCCTGCTCAATCTGGCGTTGCAGATGGCGTGTATAGGTGCTGATCCACACCGCGCCATCGTTCCGCTCTGCCCACAAACTGGCCGGAGCAATGTAGCCTAGGGTTTTGCCCGTTCCGGTTCCTGCTTCTGCCAGCACAATGGACGGGTCCCCCCGCACAGTACGGGGCGCAAAAGCCTCGGTTGAGACACTAGCAAAATCGGCCTGCCCGGATCGGATTTCGGCATCGCTGCCCAGAATACTGGTTAGTCGTTCTCGCGCTTCCGCCGGACTTATGGGGTGGGATGAGGGTGGAGGGCGTTGGGCGGCTTCCTCCCATTTGGGTAGGTAACGCCAGACGCGCAGGGCATCTGCGGGTTGTGTGGCCTCCTCCGCCAACTTGCCGTGACTGTTCAGGCGGGAATGTAGGTCTATGGTTTCTGCTACGGTGCCGCTCCACAGCCATCCTGCCTGACCAAGCCGGACGGTAAACGCGGCAAGCAGTTCTATCTGCCCTGCTTTGGCCTGCCGCGCCAGATCACCCAACATGATGGACAGCAGGCTGGGAAGCAGGTCGGCCTCGGCTTGGCCTATGCTTTGTTCGTCCAGTCCTAGGGCCAGTGCAAGGCCCCGTGGTGTGGGGGCTACAGGGCGGGCAGGATAAACAAACGTAAAAAGCTCAAGCAGGTCCAGCCACGGTGCGGGTTGGCCTGTGGGAGGCAGGTCCAGTTTGCGGGCGAGGGCTGGCGCATACACGACCAGTGGGCAGGGCATGGTGTGCAGCCGTTCCCGCACCTCTCCTGCCGTTAATGTCAGCAGTTCACCATCTTCGGTCAGGAGCGAAAACCGCCCCTGATAGGAGACAAGGGCTGGTGCTTCGTGGGCAGAGGGAAAAGATGGCTGCATGGTTTACGTTACATGAGCTATTCTTGCGGCAAATGCCAGAGCAGAGCAGCAACTGTGACCATTAAGAGCAGGCGCGCCGGAAAATGACCGAATGTGCTGGTGTGCGGCTCTTCATGGTTTTTTCCATGACAAAACCATATTGCCTGAAAACCATAAGAAGATTGTTGTGGTTGAAGAACTGCAAATGTTCAGGCGGGCAGATGTCTGACCATGATGGAAGGTTCTGGGGCACGGCCGGGTGCCCTATATCTGGCGCGGAAACATACACATACCCATTGGGTCTGGTTATGGCGGCAAGTGTTTCCATAAATTCTGTAGGGCCGGGGAGGTGCTCCAGCACTTCGGAACTGAACACAAAGTCAAATGTCAGATTCCGTTTGCGAAAGGTCGTCAGGTCCTCACAATAAAACTGGCTTTGAGGCACAAGCTGCCGCGCATAGGCAATGCTGTTCTGGCTGATATCAAGGCCGGACGCACGAGCACCGAGCCGGTTAAAAGCCTCGACCATAAAGCCGCCGCCACATCCCAGATCCAGAACATCCCGGCCTCTTACGTAGCGAATGAACTGGAGGCTCCGCCACCAGCCCCGCCACCGACGGCTGAAGGATTTTGGATAGAATTCGGAGGATGCGCCACGGTATGTCGTTTCGTAAAAGTCTATAAGCGTGGCGTTGCTGGGGTATGGATGAACAAACAGAAAGTCGCAGTCCGGGCAGCGGAATAGGTCGTAGCCGTCCTTGCTGAAGGAGAGGGACGCTTTATGGTCGTGGCAGGCCGGACAGTCCGTTGTTGTGGTTTGATCTGTTTTGTCAGTTACCGGTACGCCGCTGGTGAGAGGCGGCAAAGGTTGGGTCATTCTGCGTCTCTCACCAACAGTGCGTAGCCCGGTGTCTGGTGTTGTGTGGGAACTCAGTCCGTATTTTTCAGGCTGTCGGCAACAATTTCAAGCAGTTTGCCGTGCATGTGTCCATTGCCCGCAACGATCATCACATCATCGGGCAGGTCATCCAGATCACCGCCATCCGGGTCAGTCACCTGACCGCCCGCTTCACGCACGATCAGAACACCTGCCGCACAGTCCCACGGTTTGATGCCGAATTCCCAATACCCTTCATAACGACCGGCCGCGACCCACGCCAGATCCAGTGCAGCAGCACCAAAGCGGCGCACACCGGCAACGCGGGGCATCAGGTTGCCCAGAACGCGGGCAAACGGCAGGCGCTGGCGGGCAGGAACCTTGGCAAAGGGGATACCTGTTGCAAACAGGGATTCGTGCATGTCCCGGCGGGCGGAAACACGAATACGCCGTTCGTTCAGATAAGCCCCGCTGCCTTTTTCGGCCCAGAACATTTCGCCCGCTGCCGGGTTGTAAACCAGAGCAGCGGCCAGCTCGATCTTGCCATCGGGCAACCGGCGCTGCAGACCAATGGAGATGGCCCAGTGCGGAACGCCGTGCAGGAAGTTGGACGTGCCATCGAGCGGGTCCACAATCCAGCGCCATGTCCAGTTATCACTGCCGGACTCACCGGATTCTTCCATAAGGAAGGCGTAGCCCGGGCGGGCCCGTTCCAGTTCTTCGCGCAGGGTCTGTTCTGCACGCAGGTCCGCCTGGGAAACAAAGTCACCCGGCCCCTTGATGCTTACCTGAAGCTGCTCGACTTCGTTAAAATCGCGCAGGAGACGCTTGGCCGCCTTCTGGGCTGCGGTTTGCATCACCATCATGACGGGGGAGAGACGCATGGCCACTGTAATTAAGTCCTGCTCTGGAGAGAAAAAACCTGGAAAAATCAGTCCTTGGCGCGTTCGACGTAAGAACCGTCTTCCGTGCGGACCACAATACGCTCACCCGCTTCAATAAACGGCGGCACCATGGTTTTGACACCATTGGACAGCATGGCGGGCTTGTAGGAGGAACTGGCGGTCTGGCCTTTTACAACCGGGTCCGCTTCCACCACTTCCAGCGTTACGTGCGGCGGCAGGTCAATGCCAACCGGGTCGCCTTCAACCAGACGCAGGTTGATGGTCATGTTGTCCTGAATGAAGGGAGCCTGATCGCCCAGCAGTTCGGTCGGGACCGAGAGCTGTTCAAACGTTTCGGGGTCCATCAGAACCAGCAGTTCGCCATCTGTGTAGGAATACAGATATTCGCGGTCTTCGGTCATCAGACGTTCAACCGTGTCAGCCGTGCGCCAGCGTTCGTTGGTTTTGTTGCCGGTCTTGAGATCCCGCATTTCAACCTGGATGAACGCACCGCCCTTGCCGGGGGTGATGATCTGCTGCTTCAGTACCGTCCACCGACGGCCATCATGCTCAATGACCTGACCGGCGCGGATCAGGTTTGCCTGTTGTTTCATACTTCGTTCCTGAGAGGAATGGCTATTCTGTTTGGGGCTTGTACAGTTCCACGGCGTGGAGGGCAAGCGTGGAGGGCGGAACTCTCCTGTTTTGCCCGCTGGACAAACCCATTGCGTCCTGTTTATAAGGCGTGCGTCTCCGCAGGTAAGGAAGGGTGGCCGAGCGGTTTAAGGCACCGGTCTTGAAAACCGGCGTGCGTGAGAGCGTACCGTGGGTTCGAATCCCACCCCTTCCGCCATTGGGCTTTCCAGAAACTCCCACATATCGGCATAGGCTTGGATTTTCAGGTCTTACTGCGTTTTGTTTCCCCTGTTTTTAGCGCGCGCTCTGATCTTGTTCTGAATGAGAGCGCATTTATGTGGGTAACGAGCAGGTAAAATCTTCCTACGTGTGGGTAACGGAAGGTATGCCGCCAGATGCCGGGCTTAAAATGGCAACGGTTGAGGCAAGTCGTTGCTAGGGAGAGCCTTGAAGCTCTGGTTATACAGGGTGATTAATTTTGATGGTTCAGGTCAAACCGTTTTGTCTGGTCGTCATCTGAAGAGCGGAAGAATGGCTGACTGGATAATTTTCACACTCATTATGTATATAATGTGAATTTATCTTATGTTTTTCAAAAAATATCGTGAGAAATTTACGCGCTGGGCTACTCCGTTATGAGTAAAGCGAGCCTTGAAGGTTATGGTAGGATTTAACTATTCCTGCTGTAAGGGGCGTATTTGTGAGTTGGTTTTCAAGCGCTATCTTGATTGGCGAGAGGTTATAAACAGCATTGCTCGCATCTTGTAGCGGTTAACACACGCTTTTTTCATTTCCGTCGGGTCTTGCGCAACGCGGTTGGCAGGCTCAGATCATGGTTATGCTCCCGTAGTCGTGCGCCATGCGGTCAGAAAGATGGAAAGCGAGAACAATGCGTAAACAACTGTTTCTTCTTGTTGCAGGTAGTTTGCTTGCCTTCAGCGCAGTTCCCGCCATGGCGCAGGAGAATGAAGAGGACGGGGATTATAAAGCGTTGATGGAGAAAACAACCAACAACGCCAATGGTATTTGTATAGACTACCTCAACTCCGAGCATGGTGATTACTCGGGAGATAAAATGATAGAGTCCCGGCCGCCAGATGAGGTGACCAAGGGTTTATCCAAAGCTATTCGTGATGAATGCCAGAAGCACCCCAAGGAGCGGGTGGACAAAGCCGTAACCAATGTCCGCACAGCTTACGCGCGTGAGCTTGCTCATATTGTCAAAAGAATGAAAATTAATGAGGATCCACTGCACGAAAACGGTGGGTCGTAGTCAGGGGGAATAAGTCCCCCTCCCAGCCGTAAAGACATGGCCGGGAAGAGGATGCTCTGCTCTAGAGATGTGAGAAAACAGCTTTTTCAGGTAGGCGTGATTTGGGAAGCTTGGCGTTAAAATCCGCATCGGAATGATAGCCGAGTGCAACAATAACGGCGGGTGCCAGACCTTGCTCTTTCAGCCCCAGTTCTTCGCTGAGAATGGCGGCGTCAAAACCCTCCATGGGGGTCGCATCCACGCCAAGAAGTGCTGCGGATAAAAGCAGAAAACCCTGAGCAATATAGGTCTGTTTTTGGGACCACGTTGCAACATCTCCCGCCTGTTCATGCAGCCCAACAAAGAAGGCCCGCCCTTTGTGGGCCTGAGCGCGCGCCTCTTCATCCGCATAGCGTCCGTCAGCCTGCTCCTGATCCGCAAGTGTTTCGAGATATTCTGGCGGCAGGGAGGTGCGTGCACTCAGGACAATAACGTGTGACGCATTCATAACCCTTGGGGCATTAAAGGCGCAGGGGCCGCTGGTTGCCTTGGCAATCCGGGCCTTGCCTTCATCATTGTCCGCAACAAAAAAATGCCATGGTTGGGAGTTAACGGAGGAAGGACTGTAACGCAGGGCTTCCAGAAGTTGCACCACAACCGGAGCCGGTATTTTACGGTTTTTGTCGTATGCTTTGGTTGTATGGCGGTGTTTAAGAATATCCGGAAGGTTCATGGTTTTGTCCTACGTTCTCAATTATCCCATGCAATGCCGTGTGTTGGGCCGCAGATGAAGCCTCGCACAGGATGCCATGATGGCTTTAACCATAGAGTGGGTTGGTTGGCGTAGGAGATCAAGGGGTTATAAAATGTTGCCCCTTGGCATCGCCCAGTGTCTGGATTGTAGGGTGTAGAAAACAGTCGTTCAGGCGACCACAATGCGGTTCCGGCCATCTTTTTTGGCCTGATAAAGGGCCGCGTCGGCTTGGCGGATAATGTCGGATGCCGTGTGGTGGAGTGCTTTGTCCCACATTGCAATGCCGAAGGACATGGTGGTTTTGCCAAGCGACTGTCCGTTATAGTGGAGTTCCAGTTTAGACAGGCTGCTCCGTAGGCTTTCTGTCCGCTGGATCAGGGTCTCCAGTGGGTGAGAGGTGGTGATAATCAGAAATTCCTCGCCCCCAAACCGGCAGACAATATCATGACTACGAAAAGAATTCTGGATTTCGCAGGCAATGGTGCGCAGAACCATGTCCCCAGCGTCATGACCAAATTCATCATTAATATGTTTGAAGTGGTCAATGTCGGCCATAATCAGGCCTAGGGCTGTGTCATCCCGTGTGGCGGTGGCGATCTCGGCTTTCAGGCTTTCTTCCATGTACCTGCGGTTGAACAGACCTGTTAGCGGGTCATGAATGGTTTGGTCACGCAGGTCTTTTTGCAGGTTCTGGTTGACCAGAGCAGAGGCAATGTTTTCCACCAGAGCAACAAGGCGGAAGCGGTTTTCCTCCTCCACAGTGCTTTGCAAATAAAGAAGGCCCACGACCTCACCGCTCGCAAATAGGGGTTCGCAGTGGTACGTGCTTACATCGCAGGCAACATGTTGGCATGTCACATCACCACCGGGGGTGGAGACGGAGTGGCTCTGCCCAAGGCGCAATGCCCAGCAGTCGGATGGGAGTAGGCTGTCACAGCCAACGGAGGCGTTGCCCCACTGTGCAATGCGTTCAAGCTGGTTTGTGGTGTGGTTGTGGGTGTAAAGAGCGCCGGGTATGCCGGGCAGCACACGGGGTACAAAGGCGCAAATAATGGCTGCGAGTTCTTCACTCGTGCGGGCAGCCTGGAGGCGGTGCGCCATTTCGCCCAGCAGTTCCATGGCTTCGTTGTTACGTTTGAGTTCTGTATTGGCTTTGTGCAGTTTGAGGTCGCTGGCTTCCTGCGCCTGCATGGCGGCGTCAAGCCGGTCGGCCATGGTGTTGTAACCTTGGGCCAGCATGTCAAACTCGGTGCAGCCCATCTGTTCGTTAACGCGCACGGTTCTGTTGCCATTACCAAAGTCAGACATGGCGTGCACAATCAGGCTGATGGAGCGGCGCATACCATTGAGCACAATGAACAGCAGGCCATTCACCAACAGCACAATAATCAGGCAGCCGCCAATGACCAGCTTGCGGTTCCAGTTAACATGCGCCCGGGCTGTGGCCTCCCGCGCAATAAGCAGCTCTTGTTCTGTCTGGCGGATTTCATCGGCTTTTTGGACAATAATGGCCATGTCCACCCGGCCTTGACCAATGACAACGCGGGATCTGGCCTCATCAAACCGGCCCTGACGTGCGAGCGCAATTTGTTTTGTCAGGGTGTCAATGCGTTCGTTGGTTGCAATTTGCAGGCTTTGGGCGCGTTCGTGCTGGACAGGGTTGTCCTGTACCAGTTGCTCCAGAATGTTGACCTTGGAGAGGGCCGATGCCACGCGGTCATCAAAATCCTTGGCAAAGGAGGGGTCCGTAGTCAGCAGGTAGCCCCGCTCTTCGGCTTGCGCTTCCCGCAGGTCGGAGAGAGTTTCGGATACGATTTCGGTAATTTTCTGCTTATGGCTGTTCCACTCAAAGCTCGCGATCATGCTGTTGGAAGCCGAGAGGAGCAGCCCGGAAAGACAGATGAGATTAACGCTGACGATGGAACCGACAAAAACGATCCGGGACGTAAGGGAGTGGAGCAAAATAATCTCTTTTGACTATAAATTTTTTCGCAAAATACAGAATATAATTTAATGTTTCAATTCGGTTTTTATGGGGCTGTAAGAAGGTTATGTGAATTGAGAATGCTATTTAAGTATTAATTAAAGAACAGATAAAGCAAATATGTATATATGACGATATTGTTAGGAATCTGAAACGTCATGCACCGTTAGTACAGGGGTGAATGTGTATGCGCAACGGTTCTGGTCATTTTGGGGGAGGCTAGTCTTGCCCCGGCGTGGCTATTGGTTCGTCCGCACCGGGGCTGAAGTCATGGGCTTTTAAAGGTCAGCGCTTACGGAGAACTTGAATGTTTCCGGGTCACCCATAGTCAGGTAGCTTTGGTAAACAGAGGCCCAGTAACGCTGGTTGCCCACGTTATCGACCTCAAAGCGCGCTGTCAGAGCCTTGTTGCGAACAAGGAAGGTATAACGCGCACCCAGATCAAACCGGGACCATGCAGAAAGATGCGCCGTGTTGGCATTGTTGAACTGCTGCTTGCCGGTGCTGACAACCCGCCCAACCAAGGTCAACCCTTTGAGGAAAGGTACATCGTATTCCAGATTGCCGTTGATGGTGTAGTTTGGAATACCAATGGCGGTTTTGCCGTTATACTCATTGTCGGACGTGCGCATCTGCTTGGCGTCAATAAGTGTAAGGCCGCCATTGAAGCGCAACCCCCGGATAATTTCCCCATTAAAGGTCAACTCCATGCCGCGGTTCCGTTGTTTGCCGTCCTGCGTGTAGATGACCTGACTGGTGTTTTTGTAGGGTTCGCTCATGCCGTAAGGCATGGAGGTCTGGTAAAATGCAACACCGGCGGAAAAACGCCCAATGTCATATTTTGCGCCGACTTCGTACTGGGTGCTCTCATAGGGGGCAAAAACCTGCCCAGCATTCACATAGGTTGACCCTACCGTTGTGCCTGCGGAAAGGCCCTGAATACGGTTGAAATACAGAGCAAAATGCTTGACCGGGTGAATAACAAGCCCAATGACTGGGGAAAAGGCGCCAGAACTATAGTGTGTTAACTGCGAACCTGTATTGTAGTCATATCCATCGGATAGGATATTCTGGTAACGGAAGCCCCCCGTTAGAGCAATTCGGTCATGCCAGAATGTCATCGTATCGGATAGGAAGAGGCTGTAGAGCTTGTTCCATGCCGTGCGACCGGGGTGGCTTAGGCTGCCTCCCGTAAAGCTTTCGTTCGGTGTGAACTGCGTGGGGTGGTAGATGTTGCCTGCTGCGCTGCTCAGGTCCATGGCGTAGGCTGCATCTGCCTCCTGCCAGATGGCGGAGCCACCGGCGTTGATTTCGTGCTTGATAAAGCCTGTGTTCACGTGGGCACGCACGCCAGCCTGTGTGGCTTCGTTCATCACATTATAGGCTGTTGCCATCGCGCCGACGCTACCATCACCCGTATGAGAATTGCTGAGCGTGGTTGTGGCATAATCGCCCATTTCATTTCCGCCCTGCGCACCAAACTTTCCGTAAACAGTAATGTGTTTTCCAAAGTCGTGCTCAAGGTTCAGCGTGCCGAACAGATAGGACAGGTCTGTATAGGCCCAGCGCTGCCCCCAGTTGGCTGAAGGGGAGGTGGCCCGTGGAACAGGCATACCTGCCGCAAGGCTGGATACAATAATGGCGCTGCGCCCACCAAAAACCTGCTGTTTTTGGTAATTCATGCTCATGTTGATGCGCGTGTCGTCATTATGCCAGTCAAAGGCGCCGCCCAGTGCAATATCCGCACGGCGTTCACCACGAATGGGCGTATCTCCATCCATGCCAGCGGCATTGAAGCGGAAGCCATAAGCCCGGTCCGTGCCAAACCTGCGGCTTACGTCAAACGCGCCACCACCTTGCCCGCTGCTGGTATAATCCCCGGTAATGCGGGTTATGTCCGTAGCGCCTGCGCGTTTGGGAATAAGGTTAACATTCCCCCCAATGGCGGAGCCTCCGGGGGCTGCTCCGTTCAAAAAAGCGCTTGCTCCGTTCAGGACTTGTACAGATTCATAGAGCTGGGGAGAAACAAGCTGGCGGGGTGTAACGCCGTAAAGCCCGTCTATGGCAATATCATCGCCATACAGCGTAAAGCCACGGATCTGGAACAGCTGGGCGTAATTGCCATACCCCGTTGTTGTGCGCACTGTCGGGTCATTGAGCAGAACGTCACCGAGTGTCTGCGCCTGCTGGTTCAGAATGAGGCTGGAATTATAGCTGCGGATATTAAACGGTACATCAAGGCCTTTTTTATTCCCCAATGCCCCCAGATCCCCACCGCTGGAGACATACATCCGGTTTGTGCGCGAGGCCGTTACAACCAGATCCTCTCGTTTGGGATCGTTTATGTTGGAAGCGGCCTGTTTTTGATCAGATGGTATCTGTTTGGGGTGTTTGGTCTCGGCCTTTGCGCTGGAGGTCGGCTGCGTGGTTTCGTGCTTGGGCAATCCTTCTTCAGCAAGGGCGGAAGACGGCGAGAAGACGCCTGACCCAAGCCCGCAAAGCAGGCTCGAAAGGCAGAGTGTGTTCAGGCAGAGTGCACGGAAACTCATTATAGGACTCACACGGTGGAAATTTTGGTCGGAGCTATATAGAAATGAGAATAACTTGCAATATCATTTTTGGGCATTAAACCCATATCCGTGTCAAACACGCCATGGAATTGGTGTGGTTGGAGAAATGTTTTTTAAAAAAGATGAGGCATGGCAATGTGTTGGGGGGAGGGAACCATTGCCGGTCACGTCATGTTTATAGGCCGGGGCAGATGCCACAATGGTGCCGCAAAATTAACCAAGACTCAGCGTGAAAAGCCATACATGGCTTGGATCCAAAAGGAACAGAACAGGTGAACACAAAGCTCCTTGTCGCCGTTATGCTTAATGGCTTTTTACTGGTAGGGTCTTCTGCCTATGCGCAGGGCATGGGGCCGGGCGGTCCGGGTGGTGGCTCCGGTGGGGAGCAGGGGCCGCATGGGAACGCGGGTATGCATAATCCTCCCCGGCCACAGGCAGGCCCCGGCCCCGGTCGTGGTGGGGCGCGAGGCGGTCCGGGCGTTAATGCCGATAATTATGACATGAACCGCCGCTGGCAGCGTGGGGACCGGTATGATGGGCCAGTGAACAGTCGCTGGTACGTTAATGATTGGCATAGCCACCGCGGCCTGTACGCGCCTCCCTCCGGCTACCGTTGGATGCAGTATGGTGACCAGTACCTGCTGACCAGCATCACCAGTGGCGTTATTGCCGGTGTGGTGAGCGGCGTTATTTCCTCCGGTATGGCACGTTAAAACCCAGACAGGCTGGGGGCAGGCCTCTTTTGCCTCCAGCTTGCCCTTTGGCCTGCGTGTTATCCACAGATTCTGAGGATGCTTGCGTGGGTAAGCCTGTGGATGAATGGCGAATAAACAAAGGGTTGCAATCTCGTTTCGCACTTGGTAGGCATCGCTCCGTCCTTGGGGAGTAGTTACCCTCTGTTATGAGGGGCCTTCATCAACAAGCTTGGCTTTCGGGCCATGGTGAAGGCAGCGTTTTGTCTCAAAACGCCAGGCAAGACCAACGGCAGTGGATACCCTAGATGTGGCCGGGGGAGTTCCATCTGCTGTTTGTGTTTCTTGCGGCCCGTGGATGTCTCATGACCGGTATTTTCACGCTGGGTGTTCTTGGTCTCAGCCTGTCTGTTGATGCTTTTGCCGCTGCTATTGGCAAAGGGGCCGCAGTGCAAAACGCCCGTTTGAATGATGCTGTACGTATTGGCGCTGTCTTTGGTTTTTTTGAAGCCATAACGCCGGTTATCGGCTGGGTTCTGGGGTTGGCGCTCAGCACATGGATTGCCGCCGTCGATCATTGGATTGCTTTTGGCCTGTTGCTGGTTATTGGCTGCAACATGATCCGGCTTGCCTTCAAGCAGGATGATCAGGACGATTCAGAGCAGGCTGTTATGGAAGCGCGGCATCAGCGTGGGGTGCTGGGGCTTGTTACAACGGCATTGGCTACCAGTATAGACGCTACGGCTGTAGGGGTCAGTCTGGGGGTTATGCAGGTTAATATTCTGGCGGCTTGCCTTGTTATTGGGGGGGTTACAACCGTTGTTGCCACATTAGGCGTTATTATCGGCCGCCATGCCAGTGTGTGGATTGGCCGCTACGCCGAAATCCTGGGTGGCGTCGCATTAATCGGCATTGGCTGCTCTATTCTCTATACACATCTTACAAACCCTTAACGCACGGAAGAGGCATAGGGCATGGCGTGCATGTCCTTTTGAGGCTGAGCAGGCTGCGTACAGGGTGCGCAGCCTTTTTTTACTGCGCATAATTGTAATGTTATATTATTACATATATGGTGACGCCATACTCTCGCAACAGTAAGGTTCCCTCATGCCCACCAGATTGCCTGTTACCGTCCTGTCCGGTTTTCTGGGTGCCGGAAAAACAACGTTGCTCAACCATATTCTCAATAACCGGACCGGGCACAAGGTCGCGGTTATTGTGAACGATATGAGCGACGTGAACATAGATGCGGATCTAGTGCGTAACGGAGGCAATCTGTCCCGCACGGATGAAAAGCTGGTGGAAATGAGCAATGGTTGTATCTGCTGCACCCTGCGGGATGACCTGTTGCAAGAGGTGCGCCGGTTGGCTCAGGCAGGGCAGTTTGATTATCTGCTTATCGAATCAACCGGCATTGCAGAGCCGCTTCCTGTAGCCGCAACATTTGAGTTCCGGGATGAGGCGGATAATAGCCTGTCAGATATCGCACGGTTGGATACAATGGTTACCGTGGTGGATGCTGCCAATCTGCTTAAAGATTACAGTTCAACCGATTTTCTCAAAGATCGTGGTGAGATTGCGGGGGAGGAGGATGACCGCGCGCTGGTTTCTCTGCTGGTTGAACAGATTGAATTCGCAGATGTTGTTGTGCTCAACAAGGTTTCCAGCGCCACACCCGAGGAGCGCGTGGCAGCGCGGCAGATTATAAAAAGCCTGAATCCGGATGCAGATATTCTGGAAACAGACAATTCCGTTGTGCCGCTTGAGAGAGTCTTGAATACCCACCGCTTTGATTATGAAAAGGCTCATAAAAACCCGCTTTGGTACAAAGAGCTTTACGGTTTTGCGGGTCATGTTCCCGAGACGGAGGAATACGGCATTCGCAGTTTTGTTTTTCGTGCGCGGCGTCCGTTTATTCCTGAAAAATTCAAGAAATTTATAGACTACGCATGGCCGGGTGTTGTGCGGAGTAAAGGATATTTCTGGCTGGCAACCCGGCCGGACTGGGTGGGGGAGCTGGGGCAGGCTGGTGCATTGGTGCGGACAGAGGCCGCTGGCTATTGGTGGGTGGCTATTCCTACCCAGCATTGGCCAGATAATCAGGAGTGGCAGGATATGCTGGTCTCCAAGTGGGACCGGGTTTATGGCGACCGACGTCAGGAAATGGTGTTTATTGGCGCGGAGGATATGGATGAGGCTGCAATACGGGCGGCTCTGAATGACTGCCTCGTGCCCGATGCGCCCGTAACGTCGTTTGACCCCGAGGCATATGCCCACCTGCCTGACCCGTTCCCCGTATGGCGGAGGGAGGCCGAGGCAGAATGACCCGGCCATTGCCTCCTACAAATGAACGTACTCTGCGGCATGAAGTCTGGCGGCGCTATGATGGGAATGACTGGCAGGCGTTTGATGCGCTTCCTCCAAGTATAAAGCAGCGTGTGACGCAGCATAGTTACGATGCATGGTCGGTTAACGTGCTTATGCTTTGGCGGCATTACAAACGGCTGTATGGCCGTACGCTCAGAGCGGAAAAAGCGTTAACCCGTTATCTGGACTATTGCGAACGGCTGGAGCGGGATGTGTTCGCGGCACGCTATGCGGAGCAATATGGCATGTTGCTACCGCATCTGGCTGCGGAGGGCACGGTGCAAAGGTAAGTCCATTCCGTAACCGGATGGCTGCATTATCCGCTTTGCTTTGCTGCGCACATAGGTTAGAACAAAATAAGAACAATGTATGCGGGAGGCGAGCGTGGCTTTGGCGGAGCGGATCGTGTTTCAGCCGTTTGTGCGGCAGGGGGCTGTCTTACGGGCAGGGACCCCCATTCTGTGTCCGAATGTGGATGATGCACGGAGGCGGATTGAAAAAATCCGCTCTGGTATCTTGCATGTTGCAGGTGCCGTTGTTGTGCGTATGCAGGTGGACGAGGAAATAGGCGATTACGGAGAGCCTGAATATCTGGAGCGGATAGGGGATGTTCCCGGTCATGAGGATGATGACTGAATACCCGTTTTTTCTCCCATTCTTCTGACCACGGATATTTTTATAAATCACTAGCCATGGTGACACAGGGGTGATTGCGGGTGCGCAACACTCTGTAGGAACTGGCACATCTTCCTGCTAAAGAGGGCGCATAAGAGCGCGGGGCAGGGCCCTGATCGCAGGTTGATCATAAAGGATTGTGTTTATGGCTGTGCATTATGCCACGGTAACATGGGAACAACTGCATCGGGATGCCCGAGCGCTGGCGGCGGCCCTTGTGCCCAGAATGCCATTTAAAGGCATTGTTGCCGTAACGCGTGGCGGTCTGATCCCCGCCGCCATTGCCGCAAGGGAGTTGGGGTGCCGGCTGATCGAAACGATTTCCGTCGTGACATATGATGAAGAAGAAAAGGGACGCCCCCAGATTATCAAAGCCCCGGAAGCCGCAGGGGATGGGGAAGGGTTCCTGATTATTGATGATCTGGTCGATTCTGGCGTAACGGCGCGCTTTGTGCGTGAATGCCTGCCCAAAGCCTATTTTGCCTGCCTGTATGCTAAACCTGCCGGTAAGCCCCTGACCGATATGTTTATTACGGAAGTCCCGCAGGATACGTGGGTTCTTTTTCCGTGGGATACGGCTCCGTTGTTTGTTCCGCCGCTGGTCAGCAACAAAAAAGAGTGTGCGGAGTAATTTTTTTGGCGCGGTAGGGTTGCCAGTTTGCAAATAGACGCCTAGTTTCCCGCTTGTTCGGGGCGTGGCGCAGCCTGGTAGCGCGCGTGTTTTGGGTACACGAGGCCCCCGGTTCGAGTCCGGGCGCCCCGACCATAAATAAAGCGGGAGGCACATCATGCCAGCGCGTATTTATAAGCAGTCCAAGCCAGCCGGTCAGTCTGGTCTGGCAGGCACCCGGCAGTGGGTGTTTGAGTATGGGCAAAGTGCCCCACGTAAGCAGGACGCCCTTATGGGGTGGACCGGCAGCGCAGATACCCGCTCCCAACTTCGCCTGATGTTTGATACGTGTGAAGCAGCAGAAGCTTATGCCCAACGTGAGCAGATTGCTTACGAAGTGGAGCAGCCTGCTGAACGCCTGCGTCGGCCCAAAGTTTACGCCGATAATTTTGGTTACAAGCGTATCCAAAACTGGACGCATTGATTTTTAGCCTCTTTCCCCTTATGCGAAAGGGGCTATTCCGCGCCCTTAGCTCAGTTGGATAGAGCAACAGCCTTCTAAGCTGTGGGTCATTGGTTCGAATCCAATAGGGCGCACCATTTTTTATAGCTTTAAGTTGTTACGAGGGTGGGGGATAAAACTCCGCCTTTTTTTGCGTTTAGGCCCTATTAGGGTGTTTGTAACGTAATGCCTGTGGTGGAGTGCTTTATGCTCTCTCCACCACGGATTGATGATTAAATAATGTAATCAATCGGGGGGAGTGTCTGGTCCATATTGAGGGCGGGCATACCTTTGTGGCGCACACCAACCTTGCGGGCCGGGTTGCCAACAACCGTGGTAAAGGGGGGGACGGGTTCCAACACAATGGAGCCTGCACCAATTTTGGCGCCTTCCCCAATTTCAATATTTCCCAACACTTTTGCGCCTGCGCCAATCAGCACGCCACGGCGTACCTTGGGGTGGCGATCTCCACAGTGCTTGCCTGTGCCGCCAAGGGTAACATTTTGTAGGATGGAAACATCGTCCTCAATAATGGATGTTTCTCCCACCACAATACCGGTGCCGTGGTCGAACAGAATGCGGCGGCCAAGCCGGGCTGCAGGGTGAATGTCCACACCAAACAGTTCCGAGGCGCGGCTTTGTAGATGCAGGGCCAGATGCCGCCGACCAGAGAGCCAGAGCCAGCGGGCAACCCGGTACGTCTGAACGGCATGGTAGCCTTTAAAAAACAGGAATGGCGTTACAAAGTCCGGGCAGGCGGGGTCCCGCTCCCGAATGGCCAGCAGGTCCGCGGCTGCGGCGCACACAATATCCGGTTCCGCGTCAAAGCTCTCTTTCACCAGTTCTGAAAGAGCATCAGCAGCAACAGATCTGTCACCCAGTTTGCGGCCAATCAGGGCCGCAAGGGCTGAGGCAAAGCTGGAATGGCTGCGCACGCCAGTTGCCAGCAGACCCCGCACCAGCGGGTCGTGGCAACTGCATGCCTGTTGCGTCATCTGCCGCCACAGCACGTTAAGCTGTGGCGCGCACATCATGCTACTTTCTTCAAAGTGGCTGGAACTGACTGAGGCAACATTACCGTCCTGCATCCCCGCTTCTCCGTTACTACAAACCCATGGCGTGCTTTACAAAGGCCTTCCGCAGGGCGGGAAGGCGGTGCACACCCGCAATGCCCAGATCACGCGCCAGACGAAGGACCGGGTTGTCGTTACTGAACAGCCTGTCCAGCGCATCTGTTGCTGCCAGCATGAGCATATTGGCCGGGCGACACAAGGCCTGATACCGCGCCAGAACAGCGGGGGTGCCGGGGTCCTTGCCCTGTGCGTGTATGTCCAGCAGCAGGGGGGTCAGATGAATAATGTCCCGGTAGCCAAGGTTTAGCCCCTGTCCCGCAATGGGATGTATGCCGTGCGCTGCGTCACCCACCAGAATCATGCGCGTATCCGTGTAACGTGCAGCATACTGGGCGGAAAGAGGGTATGTCCAGCGCCGTCCAACAGGGGTTACGCGGCCCAGACGGGTGTTGCCCATGCGGCGCTCAACCTGCCGGGCAAAGGCATCATCCGGCAGGGCGGCAAAGCGCTCTGCGATGCCGTCCTTGTCGCTCCACACAATGGCGGACATGTAGGGGTGCTCATCCGTGCCGGTCATGGGAAGCTGCGCAAATGGCCCAGCGGGTAGGAAGTGCTCCAGTGCGCTGTTGTCATGCGGCAATTCATGGGCAATGGCGCACACAATGGCCGTTTGCCCGTAAGGCAGGCGGGTCAGGGGGATACCTGCTTCGGACCGCAGGCGGCTGCGGCGGCCATCGGCTGCCACAATCAGACGGGCATGAAAGCTGCGGCCATCGTTAAGCTGCACATGAGCACTTTGGGCTGTGCGGGTAATTTTTGCCTCGGCCGGGGCCAGCACTGTCACGCCGGGGGTGGCGTCCAGGCACCTGTTCAAAGCCACACGCAGGGCGCGGGCCTCAACCATCCAGCCAAAAGGCTGCGTTGCATCCTCCCGCGTGAATTCAAGAAAAGGGACGAGGCCGGTTCGCCCGGACGGCCATCCGTGACCAGAATTTCCTCAATCGGGCAGGGCGTGGCGGGCAGGGCATCCCACACGCCCGCGCTCTCAAGGTATTCCTTGGGGCCAGCGGCAATGGCGTAGGCGCGTCCGTCCAGATCCGGGTTTTCCATCGGGGGGAGGGCGGTCTTGTCCACAATGGCCACGCGCATACCGCCCCGGGCCAGGCGGCACGCCAGAGCAGCGCCAACGGGGCCTGCGCCGATAATGCACACGTCCACATCCGCAAGATGCGAGGTATGGGTGTGGGCGTTCTCTGGCTTGGCGTCCGGGGAGATTGAGCGCATGCGGTTTTTATCCTTAAGTTTCACACTGCTGGCAGGCGATAAAACCCAAAAGCCTGCACAGGCTGTTGAAGATCATGCCCCCTATATGCTCCCTCCTTTGAGGGAAAACCAGCCGTCTTGCTTTGAGGTGCATCAAAGCTCTTGGCAATTGGTATTTAACTGTGCCAACATCGTAACGTCATGGAAATGTTTTGCAGCAGGGAGTTGCAGGCAGTATGAAGCTGATTACCGCCATTATAAAGCCCTTTAAACTCGATGATGTCAGGGAGGCTCTTGCGCCGCTTGGTGTGCAGGGGATCACTGTTTCCGAGGTCAAGGGGTTTGGTCGCCAGAAAGGGCAGACGGAAATTTACCGTGGAGCTGAATACCGGATCAGCTTCCTGCCCAAGATCAAGGTGGAAGTCGCTGTGAGCGATGCCCTGCTTGACCAGGTTCTGGAAGCGATTCTGGATGCAGCCCATACGGGCAAGATCGGGGATGGCAAAATTTTTGTCAGTGAACTCGATCGTGTCATCCGTATCCGCACGCGTGAGACGGGGGATGCCGCTCTTTAAGTTGAGGTATTATTCCGCCAGAAAGACAGCAGGGCCGGACAAGACCCTGAACCTGTGACGCTCATCCTGCCTCTGGCTGGTGGGGCGCTCTTTGTTGTGGGGCGCCACCACGGTGCTGTCTTTTTTCGGACGGGTGTGCTGGCGCATGCCGCCAGTGCGCGGCGTGTTGGTGTTAGCGCCGTATGCTTCGATTTGAGGGTGGGATGTCTCTCCTGCCATTTTGAGGCTTGACGGGGCAGGGGCGTGGCTCCATTGCTTCGGACATGCGAGTAGCTGCCATTCTACTGGCTGCCGGCACAGGCAGCCGCTATGCCGCCACCACGGGGTGCGCCACACCCAAGCAGTACGTGCTGCTTGCCGGTCAGCCCGTTATCCGTCATGCCGCAGAGGCTCTTCTGCCGCATGTCACCTCTATTCAGCCTGTGGGAGACCCGGCCTCGCTGGCCGAGGCGCTGGACGGTCTGGATGTTCTGCCACCAGTACAGGGTGGGCAGACCAGACAGGCCAGTGTGCGCGCCGGGCTGGAGGCGCTGGACGCGCTCCCCCCAGAGCAGAAGCCCGACCTGGTGCTGGTGCATGATGGCGCCCGACCTTATGTGACGGGCCAACTGGTCAGCAATGTTGTGGCCGCACTGGCCGAGCATCCGGGCGCTATTCCTGCCGTGCCCGTTGCCGATACGCTCAAGCGCGAAAAAGACGGTGTGATTGATGGCACAGTCCCGCGGGAGCATCTGTTCCGTGCGCAAACGCCACAGGGCTTCCGCTTCGGTCTGTTTTTGGACCTGCACCGCGCAGCCGCTTCGCTAAACGCGACGGATGACGCCAGATTGCTGGAAGATGCCGGGTTTAGCGTAGCCCTTGTTCCCGGCGATGAAGACAATATCAAACTGACATACGAGGCTGATCTGGTGCGTCTTGAAAGGCTGATTGGTCCCACATTGCTGCCGCGTGTGGGCCTTGGGTACGATGTGCATGCCTTTGAAGAGGGGCGTCCACTGATTATGTGCGGGATTACCATCCCCCATACGCATGGTCTTGCCGGGCATTCCGATGCCGATGTGGGCATCCATGCGCTGTGCGATGCCATTTATGGCGCTTTGGCGGAAGGCGATATTGGCCGCCACTTTCCTCCCAGCCAGAATGAATGGAAGGATGCGGATAGTGCGCGCTTCCTTATTCATGCAGGCCAGCGTATTCGCGACCGTGGGGGGATGCTGGTGAACGCGGACCTGACCCTGATCTGCGAGCGCCCCAAGATTGGCCCCCATGCCCAAGCCATGCGGGAACGTCTGGCGGCACTGCTGGAAGTGGACGTGGACCGTATTTCCGTTAAGGCGACAACCTCCGAACGTCTGGGCTTTACCGGGCGGGAAGAAGGGATCGCCTGCGCGGCAACGGTTTCTGTGCTGGTGCCGTAAGGTTTTTACGGCCCAACCTCTACGAAAAACATTGCACAGGGGGGCGTGGAGCGGTATTTCTGCCTAATTCGTAGGCAAATGGAAATGACTGTGCAAACGCAACCTCTGCTGCGTCCCATTGATCTGGGCGGTGTTGTTCTTGAAACGCCGGTAATTCTGGCACCCATGTCCGGTGTGACCGACCTGCCATTCCGGCGGTTGGCCCGCAGGCTTGGAGCCGGCCTTGTTGTTTCCGAAATGATTGCCTCATGGGCTATGGTGCGTGAGAACGACACCACGCTGCGTATGGCGGAAGTGGCCGATGCCGGTGGCCCCAATGCCGTGCAGTTGGCTGGCTGCGACCCGGATGCCATGGCCGAGGCCGCCCGCATTGCGGTGGACCGTGGGGCCGACCTGATTGACATCAATTTTGGCTGTCCGGTTAAAAAAGTCGCCGTAGGGCAAATGGCAGGCTCGGCTCTGATGCGCGATGAGGCCGCCGCTCAGCGTATGCTGCAAACGGTGGTTCGGGCTGTTTCTGTTCCCGTCACGCTCAAAATGCGCATGGGGTGGGACCATGCCCACCTCAACGCCCCTGTGCTGGCCCGTATTGCGCAGGATGCGGGTATCCGCATGATTACGGTGCATGGGCGCACACGCCAGCAGTTCTACAACGGGACAGCCGACTGGGCCTTTGTGCGCAACGTTAAAGATGCGGTGGACCTGCCCGTTATTGTGAACGGAGACATTCTGACCGTAGCAGACGCCCGCAATGCGCTGGCGCAATCTGGTGCTGATGGGGTGATGATCGGCCGTGGCTGCTATGGGCGCCCGTGGTTTCTGGCGCAGGTTGCTCATGCCTTGCGCACGGGGGTGGAGATGCCTGACCCCACACTGGAACAGGAAAAAGCCATTGTGCTGGAGCATTATGGCATGATGCTGGAGCATTTTGGCCAGCGGCCCGGTCTGCGGCTGGCGCGTAAGCATGTGTCATGGTATTCGGCCGGCCTTCCGGCTTCCGCAGCATTCCGCGCGGCCTTCAATCGGGTAGAAACCCCAGAAGAAGCCGTGCGCATGATTGCGGATTTCTATGACCAGCAGATTGCGGCCGGAGCCGAGCGGGAGCCTCGGGCCTCCCGGCAGGAAACGGCGCGGCAGCAAGAACAGGCTCACGCGGCGTGAGCACCAGAGCGCCAGACAGGGCAGAGCCTGACGCGGCGCTTCTACTGGACAGCCTGCCTGTGCCTATGTTGGAGGTCGGGGCGGGCAATACGGTGCTTGCAGTCAACATGGCTGCGGAAGAGTTTTTTGGCATGTCCCGCCAACAGATCAAGGCTGGCGGGATGGAGGAAATTGCCCCTTCCGACCACCCGATTTTTTTGCTGCTCGCCCATTTGCGCCAGCGGGGTGGCAGCGTGACCGAGCATGACCTGCTGTTCAGCTCGCCGCGGTTCCACCACGAGGGCGTAAGCGTGCAGGGTGCGGAAGTGCTGGATTACCCGGACCATATTTTGCTGACGTTCCATCAGCCTTCCACGGCACGGGTGTTGGACCAGCAGCAGGTTTATCGTTCGGCGGCACGCAGCGTATCCGGTATGGCGGCCATGCTGGCGCATGAGGTGCGGAACCCCCTTTCCGGCATAAAAGGGGCCGCCCAGTTGCTTGAGCAGGCCGTGAGCGATGCTGACCGTGACCTTGCTACCCTGATCTGTGATGAAGTGGACCGTATAGACGCGCTGGTCGAACGGATGGGGATGTTTGGGGAGGCGCAGATGGATTACCGCGCCCTGAACATCCATCGCCTGCTGGAACACGTAAAGCTGCTGGCCAGCAACGGCTTTGCCAAAGGTCTGCGGATTATCGAGCAGTATGACCCGTCGCTCCCCCATGTCTGGGGGGATCGGGACAGGCTGGTGCAGGTCCTCCTCAATCTGGTCAAAAACGCGGCGGAGGCTGTACGGGAGGCGGGCAAGGAAGGGGATATTACCCTGATGACCAGCTACCGCCCCGGTATCCGCGTAACGGCTCCGGGCACTACTCAGTGGCGGCACCTTCCGCTTGTTGTCACCATAAGGGATACGGGGCCGGGAATTTCAGAAACAGTCCGGCCGCATCTGTTCGAGCCATTTGTTTCCACCAAAGTGAATGGCAGTGGGCTTGGTCTGGCGCTGGTGGGCAAAGTGATGGATGACCACGGCGGGGTGATGGAAGTTGAAAGCCGACCGGGCCGGACGGAAATTAGCCTTTTTCTTCCGTTGGCGGAAGAAAGGGCCGGTCTCCCTTGACCTGAACGGCGCCTGCGCCTGATAAGCCTCTCCCTGTTGTTATTCCTCTGGTCCAAAACGTATGACACCGCTGCCCACCATTCTTGTTGCTGATGATGACCGATCCATTCGCACCGTGCTGGGGCAGGCACTTGGCCGCGCGGGGTATCAGGTTCAGGTAACCCCCTACGCCGCCACCCTGTGGCAGTGGGTGCAGGAGGGCGAAGGGGATCTGGTTATTACCGATGTGGCCATGCCCGATGGGAACGGGCTGGAACTTGTTACGCGTATCCGCCAGATCCGCCCCGATCTGCGGGTTATTGTCATGAGCGCGCAGTCCACGTTGACAACAGCCGTTAAGGCCACGCAGCGCGGGGCGTTTGAATATCTCGCCAAACCATTTGATCTTAAGGAATTGCTGGCTGTTGTTGCCCGTGCCCTGACAACGCCAGTGCAGGAAGCGGAAAAACCCAACACGCCCCAAACGCCGGAAGAGCGTCTGCCTCTTATTGGGCAATCCATGGTCATGCAGGGGATCTACCGCAGCATTGCCCGCCTGACGACATCGGACCTTACGGTTATGATTACGGGCGAAAGTGGTACGGGCAAGGAGCTGGTCGCCCGTGCCTTGCACGAGTATGGACGCCGCCGGAGTGGGCCGTTTATTGCCGTTAATATGGCGGCCATCCCGCGAGAGCAGATTGAGAGCGAACTCTTCGGCTACGAGCGAGGAGGCAACCTTGGCCGTATGCCCGGACGGTTCGAGCAGGCTTCCGGCGGGACGCTTTTTCTGGACGAAATCGGCGATATGCCGCAGGAGGCCCAGACCCGTCTGCTCCGTGTTTTGCAGGAAGGCGAGTTTACAACGGTGGGTGGGTCCACACCCTTGCATGCAGATGTACGCATTGTGGCGGCTACCCATAGGGACCTGCGGCAGGCCATTCAGGCCGGTACATTCCGCGAGGATCTGTACTACCGCTTAAACGTGGTGCCGCTGCGTTTGCCCCCCCTGCGGGAGCGGCGGGAGGATATTCCGCTACTGGCCCGGCATTTTCTGGCACAATGTCGTGAAGCGGGCGGTGGCTACAGAACACTGGATGAGGACGCCATGACCCGCCTGCAGGCGTGGCGTTGGCCGGGCAATGTGCGGGAACTGGAAAACCTGATCCGCCGGATTGTTGCCCTTTATTCGCAGGAAACCATTACGGCGGAAGTTGTGGATGCCGAACTGGCTGAACCGCTGGCTAGTGACTTTGCGCCCGATACACGGCAGGCGGAGGAACCTCTGGTGGAGTCCGTCTCCCGCCATATTGCGCGTTACCTTGCCGCTGGTCGGGAGGGTATGCCGTTGCATGACCTGCACGCCCGCATCATAGCCGAAGTGGAACGCCCCCTTATCCAGATGACGTTGACAGAAACAAGAGGCAACCAGATCAAGGCCGCCGCTATGTTGGGGCTGAATAGGAATACCTTGCGTAAAAAAATACGCGACCTTGAGATTCCCGTCGTGCGTGGCGTAGTCTAGCCACAGGCATGATTAAAGCACCCCGGTTCTCCCTGAGACATCTGTTTTCGCGCTCGCGCCTGCAATGGCTTTTGCGGGCGCTGGAACGCAGGAGCGTTGCCATAACGCTCGTCGCACTGGCGCTTTGTCTGGTGTTTGCAACCTTTGTTGTACTTTCGGGCGGGATGTCCTTCGGGCATTACGCGCTGGTGGAACCGCTGGTACTTTTTGTGAATGCGCTGGTTCTGCTTCTGCTTCTGCTGGCCATGGGGGTACGTGGCTGGCCCATACTGGTGGAATATCGCAAGGGGTTGGCGGGCACGCGCCTGCATGTGCGCCTTGTAACCCTGTTTGGTATTGTGGCGGTGGCTCCCACCGTGGTTGTGGGGGTGTTTGCCACCCTGTTTTTCCATTACGGAATTCAGATCTGGTTTTCAGACCGGGTCAATACGGCACTCAACGAAGCCTTGCAGGCGTCACGCGGGTATTTGCAGGAACATAACGCCAATATTCGTACAGATGCGTTCTCGATGTCCAACTACATCATGAGCGCACAGAACGAGTTGGCCGCCAGCGGCATGGAACTGTTGCAGGACCATGATGCCTTGTCCCAGATGCTGGATAGTCAGGCAACCATGCGTGGGCTGACAGAAGCCCTTGTGTATGACCCCATTACCAACCGCGTTGTTGCCGCTGGCGGGCTGATGAGTCGCACGGGGTATTTGCAGGATCTTCCCCCGCCAGCAGCAACACTCATGGCGCGGTCCAACGATGTGGCCATTCTGGACTCTCCGGACGAGCGCACGGTGCGCGCTGTTGTGGAACTGTCGCAGACGCCCACACTTATGCTGGTGATTACCCGGTTGGTGGACCCTTCCATTCTGGAGCATATGCACAGAACGGAAAATGTGGTGGCGGACTACAAACACCTGAACAGCAACAAAGCCAAAATTCAGCTCACCTTCGTCATGATCTTTGTGCTGGTGGCGTTGCTGGTGCTGGCGGTTGCCGCCCTGATCGGCTTTGCGCTGGCCAACCAGATTGCCCGCCCGCTTGGCCTGCTGAGCATGGCGGCCCGCAGGGTGAGTGAGGGCGATCTGCGCGTCCATGTGCCCGAAACCGACCGGGACGATGAGGTTGCCAGCCTGTCCCGCGCGTTTAACCGCATGACGGAGGAACTGGACAGCCAGCGTTCGGAACTGATGCGGGCTTATGGCCAGATCAACGAACGCAGACGGTTTACGGAGGCCGTTCTGTCTGGTGTGTCCGCCGGGGTGATCGGGCTGGATGTGGAGCAGCGGATTGAACTGCCAAACCGTGCAGCCAGCGTCCTGCTCCAGACCAATCTGGCGGATGCTATTGGCGAGCCACTGGCCACGCGTGTGCCAGAATTTGCCGGACTGTTGGATGAAATTACCCGTTCCCCAGAGGCGGTCTTTACGCGGGAAATTCAGATCGGTCTGGCCACCAGCCAGCGTACCCTGCTGGTGCGGGTGGGGGCGGAACTGCGTGGTACGGTGACCGAAGGGTATGTCATGACCTTTGATGACATTACCGCCCTGCAACAGGCCCAGCGTAAGGCCGCATGGGCGGATGTGGCCCGCCGTATTGCGCACGAGATCAAGAATCCGCTCACCCCCATCCAGCTTGCGGCCGAGCGTCTCAAACGTCGTTTCTTGAAGGAAATTACGTCAGACCCCGAGACGTTCTCCCAGTGTGCGGACACAATTGTGCGGCAGGTCGGCGATATTGGGCGCATGGTGGACGAATTTTCGGCTTTTGCCCGGATGCCGCAGCCAATTATGAAGGATGAGAACCTTTCACGTATTGCGCAGGAGGTTCTCATCCTGCAACGTAATGCCCATCATGAGATTAAGTACCACCTTGATTTGCCCGAGCATGGGCCAATGGTCCGTTGCGACCGGCGGCTTATCAGTCAGGCACTGATCAACCTGTTGCAAAATGCGGCAGACGCCATTGCCATGGTTACCCGGCAGGTGGATGCACCGGAACAGGCGGGCGGCCTTAAGGGGGACGTCTGGGTACGTATAGTGCGGGAGGAGGAAAACATTGCTATTGTCGTGGCTGACAATGGGGTGGGTCTTCCCTCGGATGACAGGAACCGTCTGACGGAGCCTTATGTGACACACAAAGCCAAAGGAACAGGGCTGGGATTGGCTATTGTGAAAAAAATCATGGAAGATCATGGTGGAACGGTCCGTCTGGAAGACAGAGCAGGAGAGAAGGGAACTGTGGCTACTCTGGTTTTGCCGGTGAAAGACGACCATGGCGCATGAAATCCTGATCGTTGATGACGAACCCGATATTCGGATGCTGATTGAAGGCATTCTGTGTGATGAGGGGTATGAGGCCCGCGTGGCCTCCAGTTCCGAGGCTGCTCTGGCTGCCTTTAGGGCGCGAAGGCCGTCTCTTGTCATTCTGGATGTGTGGTTGCAGGGCTCCGATATGGATGGGCTGGAAATTCTGCAAACCATGAAGGCGGAGGAAGCCTCCGTACCCGTGGTTATGATTTCAGGCCACGGCACAATCGAAACCGCTGTGGCTGCTCTTCAGCACGGCGCATATGACTTTATAGAAAAACCTTTTCAGGCAGACCGGCTGCTCGTCATTGTTCGGCGCGCGCTGGAGGCATCACGCCTCGCGCGGGAAAATGAGGAACTGCGGCTCCGGGCCGGGCAGGATGCAGATCTGTATGGCAACAGCGCGCAGATTGTTGCCATTCGCAACCAGATTGAAAAAGTGGCCCCCACTGGCTCACGCGTGTTGATTAGTGGTGGACCGGGTTCGGGCAAGGAAGTGGCCGCCCGTATGATCCACGCCCGATCACGCCGGGCAGATGGGCCGTTTGTGGCGCTGAATTGTGCAACATTGGCCCCCGGTCGGTTTGAGGAAGAACTGTTCGGGCTGGAAGGCGGGGTTGATGGCGTGGGCCGCCGCACCGGGGTGCTGGAGCGGGCGCATGGCGGCACTCTGCTGCTGGACGAGGTGGCGGACATGCCGCTGGAGACACAGGGCAAGATTGTACGCGCGCTACAGGATCAGACATTCGAGCGGTTGGGCGGAGGGTCCCGCGTTAAGGTGGATGTGCGTGTGCTTGCCACCACCAACCGCGACCTTCAGGCTGAAGTTGTGGGCGGGCGCTTTAGGGAGGACCTGTACTACCGTCTGGCGGTGGTCCCCTTGCGGATGCCTGCGCTCAAGGAGCGGCGGGATGATATTCCGGGGCTGGCCACGCTCTTCCTGCACCGTGCGGCCGAAATGGCGGGGCTGCCCTCGCGCGATCTGTCGCCCGATGCGGTGGCTGTTTTGCAGGCGTATGACTGGCCGGGCAATGTGCGCGAACTGCGTAACCTGATGGAACGCGTCCTTATTATGCAGCCCGGTAGCAGCCAGGATCTGATCCGGGCAGACATGCTGCCAGCCACCATTGGGGAGAATGCCCCGGGCCTGCTGAAGTTCGATGCCTCCACCGATGTGATGAGCCTGCCGCTGAGAGAAGCGCGCGATTTGTTTGAGACACAGTACCTTCAGGCACAATTATTGCGTTTTGGAGGGAACATAAGTCGCACAGCGCTGTTTGTGGGCATGGAGCGGAGCGCTTTGCATCGCAAACTCAAGCAGCTTGGTGTAACATCGGATGAACGGAACACTGGCTGATCAGTGAGTTGTTGCGAGTCAGATAAAGCGTTAGGTCTGGCTTCCAAGAAAAAAATAATATGGGATAGGGTCTCACACAGTGGAAAAAGAGAGTGCACATAATGTGCAGGACGCATTTTTAGGCCAGATTCGTCGTTCTCGGGCGGCCGTAACCGTATTTTTGGTCAACGGTGTCAAACTTCAGGGTTTTATTACGTGGTTTGATGATCAGGTAGTGCTTCTCCGGCGTGATGAGCAGACCCAGCTTATTTACAAACATGCCATCAGCACTGTTATGCCCAGCATTCCCGTAGATATTGCAGACTCCACCGGAGCGGGCGCAAAGGCGGACAAGGAACCATCTCTTGGCGACGAGTTTTACTGAGAAGAAAAAGGCGGTTGCAACGCGTGCTGCCGTCATCCTGCCATGGGAGCGCTCTGCCCACGGGCAGGACGTAAGGGCGGCAGAAGCCAGACTGGAAGAAGCTGTTGGTCTGACTGCCTCCATTGGTCTGGTTATTGTCCGTAAAGCCGTTCTTTTGCTGCGTACCCGCCGTTCGGCAACATTGCTGGGCAAAGGGCAGATTGATTCCCTCAGAATTGCCGTTAAAGCGGATAATATTGACGTGCTGGTGGTGGACACCAAGCTAACCCCAGCCCAGCAGCGTAATCTGGAAACCGAGTTCGGTTGCAAGGTTATCGACCGTACTGGCCTTATTCTGGATATTTTTGGTGCCCGTGCTGCCACGCGGGAAGGGACGTTGCAGGTCGAACTGGCCCACCTGGAATATCAGCGCTCCCGTCTGGTCCGGTTGTGGACCCATCTTGAACGCCAGCGTGGTGGTTTTGGCTTTTTGGGTGGTCCGGGTGAAACCCAGATCGAAGCTGACCGCCGCATGATTGGCGAACGTATCGTCCGGCTTAAAAAAGATCTGGAGCAGGTGCGGCGTACGCGTGGCCTGCACCGTCAGGCGCGCAAGCGGGTTCCGTTCCCTGTTGTGGCTCTTGTGGGGTACACCAACGCGGGCAAATCCACCCTGTTCAATGCCCTGACCGGGGCCACGGTTTATGCGCAGGACCAGTTGTTTGCCACGCTGGACCCAACCATGCGCGCTATTGAACTGCCATCTGGCCGACAGGTTATCCTGTCTGACACGGTGGGTTTTATCAGTGATCTGCCAACCGAGCTGATTGCCGCTTTCCGTGCAACGTTGGAAGAAGTGGCTGAGGCGGACATTATCCTGCATGTGCGGGACATTGCACATCCGGACAGTGCCGCGCAGAAAAGGGATGTGCTGGGTGTGCTGGATAGCATGGCCAAGGACAACATGTTGGAGCAGGACTGGCCGAGCCGGACGATTGAAGTTCTGAACAAGGTTGACCTTCTGGGTGGACAGATGGCGGTCCCTCAGGGGGATGAGACAGTCGCTATTTCCGCCATAACGGGCGATGGGCTTGATAGGCTGCTAGACCGGATCGACCAGCGCATTACCTCAGGTATGGAAGTCGTGCGTTATGCCATGCCGCTGGCCGATGGTGCAGCATTGGCATGGCTATACCAGCATGGAGAGGTGATTGACCGCCATGACCGGGAGGAAGATACGGATATAACCGTTCGCCTTCTGGCGGAAGACCGGGCCCGGTTTGAGCGGCAGTTCAAGCATATTACGCCCCAACTGGCCTGAATGCAGGCTTTGGGGAGTAGGTTTTAAAAATAACGGAGTGGGGTTTACACCGCGCTCCGTTATTTTTTTATCAGTCAAATTCGGTCATCAGTCTTAGATCAGCATGATGGGCAAACAACCGGTCGATCTGGTTGCGGGAGATACGCCCGGTTGAAAGATCATGCGGGATCTCGTTACGGGCAAAAAAGCGGACTTCGCTTGTTTCAATGCTGGTGGCAGGCGCGCCACCGGTTAGCTCTCCCAGAAAAAACATTTTGGTAATGGAAAAAGCTTCTGGCGGTTCATGCCCCTGTCGCGCCCGGTCAAGCACCATCGCCAGACGCGTAATCCGCACCGTGTAGCCGGTTTCTTCCCACACTTCCTTGGCGGCGGATTCCGAGGCGGTCAGATTGACATCCGCCCACCCACCGGGGACGGTCCAGCGGTTCTGGTCCAGCACTTCACGCACCATCAGGAGCCGGTTCTGGGCATCAAACACACCAGTGCGGACTTCCAGCTTGGGGGTAGCGTAGCCGGTTTGCTGGCTGAACAGGTTTTCAATCTGCTGTATGGGGGCGGCACTGCCTTTGGCCATCATCTGCGCCGCAATATGGCGCAGCATTTCATACCGTTCGCGGTCAAACGGGTCCTTGGTGAAGGTCAGCCCTGTTTGGGCGATGGCCTGAACCTCTCTGGCCCAGACAAGCCATTCAGGCTCGGACATGGTGTTGGTTCCTATTCCTATAATAAAAAACGGGAAGGCGCGGGCCCTCCCGTTTTTTTATCTGCCGTAGCAAGCAGGCCAGATTGGGTCTGCTTAGTAAGCGAGTTCGGGCTCAGCGGCGGTTTTGCCATTAATCAGCAGGCCATCCCCATCGGCGGAGATATTGACGGTCTCTCCATCATGGATTGTGCCTTCCAGCAACTGCCCGGCCAGCGGGTTCTGCAAGCTGCGCTGGATAACCCTTTTAAGCGGACGTGCCCCATAAACCGGGTCATACCCCTCGTTCGCCAGCCATGTTTCAGCCAGATTATCGAGGTGCAGGGTGATCTTGCGGTCTTCGAGCAGTTTTTGCAGACGGGCGACCTGAATATCCACAATCTTGGCCATATCTGCCCGCTGAAGCCGCGAGAAGAGAATAACCTCATCCAGACGGTTCAGGAATTCAGGGCGGAAGTGTTCGCGCACCACCTTCATGACCTGAGCCTGCACCATGGCTGGTGTATCCCCATCCGGCTGGTTGGCTAGATATTCGGAGCCAAGGTTGCTGGTCAGGATAATGAGCGTATTGCGGAAGTCCACAGTACGGCCCTGCCCATCCGTCAGGCGGCCATCATCAAGCACCTGCAGGAGGATGTTGAACACATCTTCATGCGCCTTTTCCACCTCATCAAACAGGATGACCTGATAGGGGCGGCGGCGTACGGCTTCGGTCAGCACACCACCTTCCTCGTAACCCACGTAACCCGGAGGGGCACCAATCAGGCGGGCCACGGCGTGCTTTTCCATGAACTCGCTCATGTCGATGCGCAGCAGGGCCTTGTCATCATCAAACAGGAAGCGAGCCAGTGCTTTGGTCAGCTCCGTTTTGCCAACCCCCGTTGGGCCGAGGAACAGGAACGATCCGATCGGACGTTGGGGTCCTGCAGGCCAGCGCGGGCACGGCGCACAGCATTGGCAACGGCACGCAGGGCGGGTTCCTGCCCAACAACGGACTTGCGCAGTTCGTCTTCCATCCGCAGCAGTTTGGCGCGTTCACCTTCCAACATGCGGTCCACCGGCACGCCAGTCCAGCGTGAGACAACCGAGGCAACGCCCTGATCCGTTACCGCTTCGGAGACAAGGTTGGCGCTTTTGGCTTCCTCTTCTTCCGTTTTCTGGGCTTCGGCAATCTGGGTTTGCAGGTTGGGGATAACGCCATACATCAGTTCAGATGCACGTTGCAGATCGCCCTTGCGCTGGGCCACTTCCACATCGGAACGAGCCTGATCAAGCTGTTCCTGCAACTTCTGCACCGCGTTCACACGGTCTTTTTCCGCGTGCCATGCAGCACTGAGCGTGTTGGATTTTTCTTCCAGATCAGCCAGTTCAACTTCAACGGCTTCCAGCCGGTCCTTACTGGCCGTATCATCTTCCTTGCGCAGGGCTTCACGCTCAATTTTGAGCTGGATAATGCGGCGGTCTAGTTCGTCCAGTTCTTCGGGTTTGCTGTCGATCTGCATACGCAGGCGGCTGGCTGCCTCGTCGATCAGGTCAATCGCCTTATCGGGCAGGAAGCGGTCCGTAATATACCGGTTGGACAGGGTGGCAGCCGCCACCAGTGCGCTATCGGTAATGCGCACGCCGTGGTGGAGTTCGTATTTTTCCTTGATCCCGCGCAGGATGGAAATGGTGTCCGCTACCGACGGTTCACCCACAAACACAGGCTGGAAGCGGCGGGCCAGAGCGGCGTCTTTTTCAATATACTTGCGGTATTCATCCAGCGTGGTGGCGCCAATGCAGTGCAGCGTGCCACGTGCCAGTTCCGGCTTGATCAGGTTGGATGCGTCCATGGCCCCATCGGTGCGGCCTGCGCCAACCAATGTGTGCATTTCGTCAATGAACAGGATGACCTGACCTTCGGCGGACTCAATTTCCTTCAGCACCGCTTTCAGGCGTTCTTCAAACTCACCACGGTATTTGGCACCTGCAACCAGCGCGCCCATGTCGAGCGAGAGCAGCTTTTTGTTTTTAAGCGCTTCGGGCACATCGCCGTTCACAATCCGCTGGGCCAGACCTTCCACAATGGCGGTCTTACCCACGCCGGGTTCACCAATCAGAACCGGGTTATTTTTGCTGCGGCGGGCCAGAACCTGAATGGCGCGGCGGATTTCCTCATCACGGCCAATCACGGGGTCCAGTTTGCCCTGTTGTGCAACTTCCGTTACGTCACGGGCATATTTTTTAAGCGCGTCAAAATTGACTTCGGCGTTTTCGCTGGTCACTGTGCGTCCCTTGCGAATGGTGGCAATGGCTTTTTCAAGAGCTTCGGGGGTGGCGCCGTTGGTTTTGAGCGCCTGCCCGGCCGGGCTGTCGGATGCGGCAAGCGCGACCAGAAGGCGGTCCTGTGCGACAAAGCTGTCGCCCGCTTTTTGCGCAATCTGCTCGGCGGCATCCAGCGTGCGCACCAGATCGGGTGTTGCCGACGGTTGCCCCGCGCCACTGCCCTGTACTTTGGGCAGTTTGGCCAAAGCCTGCTCGTTTGCAGCGCGTGCGCCATCTGGGTTGCCACCCGCGGCGCGGATCAGGGCCGATGCAGCGCCTTCCTCATCATCCAGCATGGCCTTAAGCAGATGCTCGGACGTAAGCTGCTGGTTGAAGTCACGCAGTGCAATGGTTTGTGCTGCCTGCAGAAAACCACGTGAGCGTTCGGTAAATTTTGCAATATCCATAATATCCCTCTTGTCCCTTTATCTTAGGCGACTGAAGGCCTTGCCCCGTCCCGCTGTGCGGCAACGGAGGGCAGGGTCTGCCTTGTTGACAATTCTAAGATTGGAAGGGGGGAGGGCACAATCAAGAGGCATGTGTGCATAAGCTGCACACTGTTGGAATGGCGGATATGAAAAAAGGCGAAACCCCAAAAGGGGCTTCGCCTTCCTGCTCCAGCCGCTGGGGCTTGGGGCTGTAAACTTAGGCCGCGTTCAGCTGGGCTTCGGCAAATTCATAGTTTGCCAGCTTGTCCAGGAAGTTGGTGATGTAGTCGGGGCGACGGTTGCGGAAGTCCAGATAGTAGGAGTGTTCCCAAACGTCAGCCGTCAGCAGGGCCTTGCCCTGACCTTCGGCCAGCGGGTTGGTGCCGTTGGGGGTTTTGGTAATGGCCAGCTTGCCATCCTTGCCCAGCACCAGCCAGGCCCAGCCAGACCCGAACTGGGAAATGGCGGCCTTGCGGAATTCTTCCTTGAAGGTGTCGATGCTACCAAAGTCTGAGGTAATTTTGGCACCCAGCTTTTCGGGCATAGCCCCACCGGTCGTGGACAGGCTGTTCCAGAAGAAGGAGTGGTTCCAATGCTGGCCAGCATTATTGAACAGGCCGGTCAGGTCAGCCTTGCCGTGTGCTGCAAGAATGATCTCTTCCAAAGACTTGCCAGCAAGGTCGGGCTTGCCTTCGAGCAGCGTGTTCAGGGTGTTTACGTAAGCCAGGTGGTGCTTGCCGTGGTGGAATTCGAGCGTTTCCTGGCACATGCCACGGGCGGCAAGGGCGTTGGGAGCGTAGGGGAGGGTTGGCAGTTCAAAAGCCATGACATAACTCCGTCGTATAAAGCAGGGCGTGTGTAAAACGCGCCTGTCCCAGAGCTATGGGCGTGCCAGATGGCACAGAGATCGGATGTTCAAACCCGCGTCTCTTTCCCTCGCTCACGGAAACTTGCCCTGCTGGTGGGGGTGGGGTGGCGCGGCAGTCCGTAAGGAAAGCTATATGTGCATTACGCATGAAACAGCGGGAATTTGCAACATGCCACCACGCCGGAGCAGTAGGATACAGCCATGAAAAACCATCCAACACAGGCGGATATGCAGGCATTGGCGCGGCTGGCGGCGGGGGATGTGGACAGGCTGCTTTGTACGCGTTTTTTGCCCGCATCCGTACAACAGGGCGGGTTGGTGCTGCTGGCGTTCCATAATGAGCTGATTCGCGCGCTGGCTCCTGCACGCTCCGCAGCTGTTGCAGGCCCCATGGCGGGGCTGGTCCGGCTGCAATGGTGGCGCGAGGTGCTGGAACAAACGCGCCCACCCGAGCACGATCTGGCGCCTTTTGTGCTGGAGATGCTCGAGCGTGGGCAGGCCCGGCAGGTAACACTGCTCCGGCTTGTTCACTCCTGCGAGATGGAACTGACCGGCTCGCGAGATCTGGCTACGTGGTTGGGGGTGATGCGGGATGGTCCCGGAGCCTTGCAGCGTGCTGTTGGTGAAGTGCTTGGGGTGGAGGATGACGACCTGCTGCACAGGCTGGAGGCCTGCGGCATGGCATATGGTGCAGGGGCCATGCTGCGGCATTGGCCTGCCATCCAGCAGTCAGGGCGGTTCATCTATCCTGCGAATGAAGGCGCACTCCGCCAGCAGGGGCAGGCATGGCTGGCGGAACTGGACTGGCCCCGGCTCCCGGCACCGGTCAGGATCGCAGCGCTGCCTGCCGTGCTGGCAAAGCGCGATCTGGCACGTGGTTCCGCTCAGGCGGGCCAGCCCAGAGGAGTGGGGGACAGAGCTGCTGTCTTGTGGCAGGGCGTTAAAGCCCTGCGTGCGTTTGAACGGGGGTAAACGGGTTTTGCGTGTGCAAACCCTTACGGGTCGTTGGCGACAATGTTTTCCAAAACCCCAATCAGAGCCGAGTAATCGGCATCGGCTGCGGCCCGGCGGGTTAGTGAGAGTTCCTGCGTGACTGCTGCCATGGTGGGCACAGGCACGGCCAGACGGGCGCAGGCATCCATGAGCAGGCGCATGTCCTTTTGCATCAGACGGGTTGGGAACTGGGGTGAGAAGTCACCCGCTTTGGCCATTTTGATCTTGCGCTTGTGGTGGGGGGAGATCACCGCCATGTTGTCCAGCGCGTCAAACAGCATGGAGCGGTCAAGCCCTGCTGCCAGTCCGTAGGCAATGCCTTCGGCCACGGCGGCCAGCCCGGCCCCCATAATGCCGTTAATGACCAGTTTAAGCCGCGCGCCACTCCCTGCTGGACCAGCGTGGATGGTCAGGCGGCCAATGGCGTCAAACACAGGTTTGGCGCGGGCCAGTTCATCATCACTCCCGCCAGCCAGCACAACCAGATTAGCGGTCTCAGCCTCAGGCGTGCTGCCCGAAACCGGACAGTCCACAACGCTGACCTTTTGCTTCTGCCCAGCTTCCAGCAGTGCCTGTGCGGCTTCGGGCGAGACGGAGCTAGTGTTCAGCAGCAGGCTACCTTCGGGCATACCTGCCAGCAGCCCTTGCGGGCCGTACATGCTGGCGGCCAGTGCCTCATCATCTGGTACACACACAAGAACAAGATCGGCTGTTTTGGCAACGTCCGCCGGTGTGGGCAGGAAGGCAATGCTCTCATCTCCCCCCTTGCCAGATGGGGTGTAGGCAATTGCTGCAAAGCCTGCTTTTTTCAGGTTGGCCGCCATACGGCTGGCCATGGCGCCAAAACCAATAAAGCCAATTGTTTTTGCTGTGGTCATGATATCAGAGACTCCTGCCTATTTTTGCGTATTATGGACATAACGCACAAAGTCTTTCCAAGGTTAACGCGCATGGCTTGGGTGCGTGGGTTGGTAAGGTAACGTTCAGTCAGGAAAAGGGCAGGTCATGGCTCCACCAGTTGCTGGTCGCGCACGGCGCAATACTTTGTCGCCATTGGCGCGGCAGGTTCTGCTTTACGGTCTGTTTTTGTTGCCAGCCGTGTTTGATCTGGCAGAAGCATGGATGGGCTGGCTAGGGCCAAAACCTTACCGGGAGTGCCTGCATGACTTCGGGCGGTATGCTTTCCGGTTCCTGCTGATTTCCCTGATGGTGACGCCCCTGCGGCGTTTTACAAGGATCAACCTTATTGTCTATCGTCGGCCGCTGGGGCTGTTGGCGTTTACCTATGCGGCCCTGCACATAACCCTTTATCTGACCTGGGCGCGCGGTTTTGACCCGGCCCTGATCTGGACGGACTTTACGACCCGCCCCTTCCTGATATTTGGTCTGCTGGCATTTATTATTCTGTGCGTTCTGGCCGCAACATCCACACGCAAGTCCATTATGCGGCTGGGTAAGCGGTGGGCACCGCTGCATAAAACCGTTTATCTGGCCATGGTGCTGGCCTGTGTGCACTACAGCATCGCCTTTAAGGTCTGGCATGTAGAGCCGTTTATTTATGCGGCTATTGCAGCGGCGGTGCTGGCCACACGTTTTGTGCCCAAAATGCAAAAAAGCAGCCGCCCGACCTCGTCATAAGGGCGGGCGGCCTGCCGTGTTCAGGCCAGCAGGTTGGGGTGGCCCAGTGCTGCCAGCAATTTGGCCGCACGCGCATCGGCATGAACGATGCTTACGGTCTTTCCGCGCTCTTCAAGCCGTGTTGCGGTTTTTTCCAGAGTATCGGCAGCGCTGATGTCCCACAGGTGGGCATCTGCCAGATCAATCACCACGTTTGTGGCTGTGTCGTGAAAATCTATGGCGTCGGTCAGCACGCTGCTTGAGGCAAAAAAGAGCTGGCCGTGCACGGTGTAGGTGCGGGTTGTGCCATCTGCTGTGTCCTGCGTTGAGACCTGCACCAGCTTCATGACCTGAAACGAGAAGAACAGCCCGTTCAGCAGCACACCACAGGCAACGCCTGCGGCAAGGTCATGCGTCAGCACAACAACAGCAACAGTGACCAGCATAACCGTGGAGGCCAGCTTGGGGTGGCGCACCACGTCACGCAGTGAGGACCATGAGAATGTGCTGACGGACACCATAATCATAATGGCAACAAGGGCGGCCACAGGCACCTGCGCAACAAACCTGTGCATGGCAACCAGTAGCAGAAGTAGAAAAGCCCCGGCAGTAAAGGTGGACAGGCGGCCACGCCCACCATAGCGCAGGTTGCCCACGGTCTGGCCAATCATCCCGCAACCTGCCATGCCGCCGAACAGTCCGACAAAAATGTTGGAAATACCAAGCCCGGTGCATTCCATGCGTTTGTTGGAGTGCGTGTCTGTCAGCTCATCCACCACGGCTGCGGTCATAAGGGATTCCAGCAGGCCAACCATGGCCATGGCAAAGGCGTAGGGCAGCACAATCTGGAACGTGTCCCATGTCAGCGGAATGTGGGGCAGGGTGAGGGAGGGCAGCCCGGTGGGCAGCGCGCCAAGGTCCGCCACAACGTGAATAGGCATGGGGAACGCATAGCTCAGCCCGGTCAGCACCAGAATGCAGATAAGGGGGGAGGGAATGGCCGTGCTCAGCCGCGGCAGCAGGTAAACAATAGCCAGCCCGACCGCAATAAGGGCGTAAGTGTGCCATGTAACATGCAGCATCTGCGGTATCTGGGCAGAAAAAATAAGAATGGCCAGTGCGTTAACAAAGCCCGTTTCCACCTCGCGTGAGACAAAGCGCATCATGTTCTGCAAGCGCAGCAGGCCAAACAGAACCTGAAAAGCACCCGCCAGCAGGGTCGCCAGCAGCAGATATTGCAGGCCATGCCCATGCACCAGATCGGCTGCAACCAGTGCGACCGACCCGGCCGCGCCCGAGATCATGCCCGGCCGACCGCCCGTTATGGCAATGGCAATGCTGATGACAAAGGAAGCAAAAAGCCCCACTTCCGGCGCGACCCCAGCCGCGTAGGAAAAGGCAATAACTTCGGGAATAAGGGCAAAAGTGCCGACCATGCCGGCCAGAACGTTACGGACGGGCTGTTCCGTCCATTCACGCATATACTGCTGAACACTCACGAGGCAGAAGATATCCTGTACACTGGGTTGGTTGTTGGGTGCCCCCAGCCATAAACCGGACTTTTTGTGTGCGGAAAGGTTTTTCTTTGCGTATCACGGGTTGCGCATCCCGCATCAGGCCGGAATGGTGGCGTGTCCCTGTTGTGTTTCAGGTGTAGGAATATGGTCAGTCTTTCCCCTTCTTCTCCCCTCATATGGATACTGGCCGGAGAGGCGAGTGGAGATGTGCTGGGTGCCCGCCTGATTCAGGCGCTGCGTGCGCTGGACCCGCATATCCGTTTTGCGGGTGTAGGGGGCGTGCGGATGGAGGCGGAGGGGTTTGAAAGCCTTTTTCCCATGCGGGAACTGGCGGTTATGGGGCTGGTGGAAATTCTGCCCCGTGTGCGCCAGCTTTCACGCAGGCTTAATCAGGCGGTGGACGATATAGCGGCACACAGGCCCGATCTGGTCATAACCATAGACAGCCCCGGTTTTGCCCTGTGCCTGCTCAGGCGGATTGCTGGCATGGGTATTTTGCGCGTGCATTACGTGGCGCCGCAGGTTTGGGCATGGCGGCAAAAGAGGGTGCGCAAATTCCCCGGCCTGTGGGATGAACTGTTATGCCTGCTGCCGTTTGAGGAGGCGTTTTTTGGCAGGCACGGGTTAAAAACCCGTTTTGTCGGGCATCCGGTCCTGCAATCCGGCGCGCGGGATGGCGATGCTGGGCGGTTTAGGGCAACGCATGGGTTGGCGGATGCGGCGCGCATCCTTGTGCTTATGCCCGGTAGCCGTCGGTCAGAGGTGCCGCGCCTGTTGCCGGTATTCGGGCAGATGCTCGCACTTCTCAAAACCCGTATGCCGGATGTGGTTCCTGTTGTGCCCGTGTCCCCCGTTGTGGCCGCAACGGTAGAACAGGCGGTAAGGAACTGGCCGGTCCGCCCGGTTATTGTGACGGATGTGCAGGACAAGCACGATGCGTTTGCCGCGGCAGGTGCGGCGCTCACCAAATCGGGCACGTCCACGTTGGAGCTGGCGCTGGCGGGCGTGCCCATGGCTGTAACGTACAGAGTTAACCCGCTTACGGCATTTATGGCGCGCAGGCTGATCCGCGTGCCGCATGTTGCCATGGTCAACCTGTTGGCTGGGCGAGAGATTGTGCCAGAACTGTTGCAGGAAAATTGTGCGCCGGAGGTTTTGGCGCGTGAAGTGCAGAAGTTGTTTGAAAACCCGACCGTGGCACAGGCCCAAAAAGCCGCGTTTGCCACGGTCCTGCATGGGCTGGAAGGGCCGGGTGGCGCCTTGCCAGCCGATGCGGCGGCCCGCGCCGTTATGGACCTGCTGGCCGCGCGGAAGGCGTAGGGCGGCCCCGCTCTTAGCCGTGGGTGTGGTAGAGCTCCGCCGGGTCAATTTCCGGCTTGGTCAGTTCCACCAGTCCGGTCGGGCTGAAGGCGCGGTAAAAACAGCTTCTGCGGCCAGTATGGCAGGCAACGCCAATCTGGTTAACCAGTAGCAGAACGGCATCGGCATCGCAGTCCAGCCGGGCTTCATGCAGGTGCTGGATCTGGCCGGATGTTTCCCCTTTGCGCCACAGCCTCTGGCGGCTGCGTGAATAGTAGCAGACACGCCCGGTCAGCAGTGTTTCACGCAGGGCCTCGGCATTCATCCATGCAATCATCAGCACTTCGCCCGTGTCATGCTGCTGGGCAATGGCGGCAATCAGGCCGGAGGCGTCGTAGTTGACCCTGCTGAGCATGGCGTCAAGCACTGGGGCGTCGGGGGCGGTGTAGGTCATGGCTCTAGTCCGATGTGGTGGCGGGTGCATCTGGTGCGCTGCCCAGCGCAGGTAGCAGCCATGCGGGGGGCGGGCAACTACGTTATGGCCAAGGCATGTCAGGGTTTTGTCCACCACATCCACTTTGATCAGCGCCAGACCAATATGATCGCGCGAGGAGCGTAGCGTGCCAACTTCCTGCCCTTCGTACAAAACCGGGGTGCCGGGGGCAGGGAGCGGTGCTGTGCTGGCAACGGGCACAAGGCGGCGTTTGAGCAGGGTACGGTAGTGCATGCGGGCGGTCACTTCCTGCCCCATGTAGCATCCTTTTTTCCATGCAATGCCGCCCAGCAGGTCCATATTGGCTTCTGCTGCGAGTGTGCGCCCCTGTTCGCAGTCCTGCACCCCATCGGGCAGGCCAAGAGCCAGCCGGTGGAGGTCGTAGTCCAGTTGTGTCGCGGTCTGTTCCGTGTCCATCGGCGGGGCAATCAGGCGCCAGCCCGCTGCGGGTAGTCTGGGGTCGTGCACGCTTATGGCGTTTTCCAGCAGGGCAACGCTGGGGGCATTGCCCCATGCTGCGTAAACGGGGAGGGAGGTCAGGTCCATCTGCACGTCTGAGCGCAGTTTAAACCGCAGGAGCAGCGTGCGCAGCGCCTCGGCCTGTTCGGTGGCGCAGTCCAGCAGCAGGCAGGTGTCATCCGGGTCGGATACGGCAAAAAAATCTGCCTGCCAGCGTCCCTGTGGGGTCAGGCAGGCAGACCATGTGGCCTGACCGGGCTGGAGGGCAGCAATATCTGCCGTAACCAGCCCTTGCAGGAACCGTACGCGGTCTGGTCCGGAGAGTTTGATAATGGTGCGGCCTTCAAGCCGGGTAATGTGGGAAGGGGCTGGCATTGGCATGGTTCGTCTTTCCTACAGCAAGGACAGGCCAAAGATGCAAAACTCTAGACCGGAGCATACTGCCGGGCCAGTGGCGGCATGGTCAGGGCTGGGTTTCGCGCAGGAGCGCCAGAGCCGCACTGGCCACACGCTCCACGCTTAATGCGGCAATGGGGGCATGGCCTTCCGGTCCGGGGGCTTCTACCCAACGCGTCACCCTGCCACTCGGTGCATATTCCGATGCACGGGAGGGGCCAAATAGCCCCAAGGTGGGGGTGCCCGCCGCCGCAGCCAGATGCATTAATCCTGAATCGTTGCCGATATACAGGGCGCAACGGGCCAGCATGGCGGCGGTTTCCGTCAGTTCAAACCGTCCGCCGGCGTCTATGGCATGGGGGAGGGCTTCCAGCACAGGTTGTGCCAGTGCCGCTTCCTGCGGGCCGGGACCATAAAAAATGGCGGGACGGGCAGAGGGATAGGCCGCGGCAAGCTGTTGCCATAACGGAGCATAATGCGCTGTGGGCCAGATTTTACCGCTCCAGTTGGCGGTGGGGCCAAGGGCAATAATCGGCGCGCTGCTGGATGATGGAGGAATAATACGTGCAGCCACCTGCTGGTCCGCCGCATTCAGCCACACAGTCGGCAATGGCGCGGGGGAAAGACCCAAAACCGCCCCCAGATGCTCAACCCTCCGTCCGGGTCTGCGCCCCCCACGCATGACCAACCGACGGCCAGAGCGGAGGAAAAAAGTGATGATGGAGCCACGTAAATCTACCGTCATATCCCACCGGGTGGGAACGCAGGCTTTCCACAGGTCCAGCCAGTGCCGGTCATACGTGCGCTTGCGCATGACCAGAACCTGGTCGAGTCCGGGCATATGGCGGAATAGTCCGGCGGCAACAGGTCCACAGGCAACAGTTATGCGGGCCTTGGGCCACTGTTGCAGAAGAGCGTTGAGAATGCCGGTGGAAAGAACCGCATCCCCCAGACGTGTGGCCGTAATAAAAAGAATGCGCATACCAAGGGGCTATACTGGCTCTTTACGTCTTTTCCAAGCACAGGGGATATGGACATTTGCCGCGCGTATGCCAGAAGATAACGTGTTGAACTGCAAGGTGGTCAGCTCATATGGGGCTGGCATGTGGTTTGGGTCCGCTGTTTGGACAATAAGGGTGTTTGCAATGGTGCAGAAAGGGTTTTTGCTGGCTTCCATTATGGGGTTGGCTGCTGTGGTGGCGTGTGTTCCGGCCCATGCGGCGGAGCAGCGGGTCTGGGTGCCTTCGGCCTGTGGTACGGAGCCGGAAGCGCCTGCGGTCGATGTGTCCAGCGTGGAAAAATATAACGCCAGCGTGGATAAGGTCAGCGCGTACGAAAAAGCTGCCCGGACCTATCACGCCTGCGTCTCCAAGGCTGCGGTCAAAGAAGAAACCGCAATCAGTAACGACGCGCGGGACAAGATTGCCCATATTCACGAGGGAAGCACCGCCGTGCAGCAGCGCATTGGTGCAAACTTTACCCAGTTGACATCAGCCCTCAAGGCTGGTGGCGCAAAGCTGCAAAAAGCGGCCCACTAAGGCGCTTTTCTGCTTTTGAGGTGCTGCCTGTTGCCCCGGAAGGCGGTATAACAGGCGCACAACACACATGCTGCGCCTTGTATGATGCGTCCGGCTGGGGCAGATATGCCCATAGCGGACAGGTGTGCATTGGCAGGAACAGGAACGGGCCGGATCGTGGCAGAGGATATTTACCGGGAAGTTGACGAAGAGCTGAAGGCTGAACGCATGCGTGCGGTCGCCCGGCGTTACGCTGGCGCAGCAGTTGCCGTTGTGGTGGCTGTGGTGGCAGGCGCTGGCGTGTGGTCATGGAAGGTCGCACAGCACAAGGCTCTGGATCAGGCAGCAACAGGCACGTATCTGGCCGCTCTGCGCCAGACGGACCATCTTCCCGATCAGGTGGGGAGCGACCCCATCGTGCTTACGGGTAAGGCGCAAAGCGGTCTGGACTCTTTGCAAAAGCTGGCTTCCTCGGGTGATCGGGGCGTTGCAACACTGGCCCGGATGCAGGAAGCCGCCGTGCAGGCAGCCCGTGGAGACACCAAGGCCGCTCTGGCCGCATGGAACGCCGTGCAGGATGACCCAGAAGCCGACCCCGGACTGCGGAGCGTGGCAACCCTGCTGTGGTGCCAGCACCAGCTTGATACGGGCGATATTCCAACCCTGCGCTCCCGGCTTACGCTATTGAGCGGGCAGGGCAAGGTCTGGAATGGCCTTGCGGCGGAAGCTCTGGCCGTTCTGGATGTGCGTGAAGGGCATAAGGATGATGCCCGTAAAAAACTGTCTGCCCTTGTGGACTCGGCCGAAACACCTTCAGGTGTGCGCAACCGGGCGCAGGATATGATGCAGGCCCTTGATCCGTCAGCAGGATAAAACCATGAGCAGCAAGACACACATTGGCGCCGTTGTCCGGTCCGGCCTGCCCCGCAGGAGCCTGCTGGCAGGTGCGGCTCTGGCCCCCATACTGGCCGCTTGTGGTGATGATGATGACGACAAGAAGCCCCTGCTAGCTGGGCACCGGACAGATGTGCTGTCTTCTGGCGCCGGGCTGATGGTGGATAAGGAAGACCACACCCCCATTACGCTGCCAGCGCCAATTACGGTTTCTGAATGGCCGATCAATGGGCGGGTGCCCGAGCATACGGGTAGCAACTACGCATGGGGCGGCCTTAACCGCCGCTGGAAGCACTCCATTGGTGCGGGTATTTCCCAGCCGGACTTCATGGCTTGGGCCGCACTTGGTTCCCTTGGGCGTGGTATGCTGTCCTGTGTACCGCTGGTGCATAATGGCCGCCTGTTTATTATGGATGCGCAGGGTATCGTGCGTGCCTTTACATGGCCCGCCATGCGCCATGTGTGGACGTTTAACCCGCGCCCCAAAAAGTCCTACTCCAGCAATACCGGCGGTGGTATCGGGGTGGATGGTGACGTTCTGTATATTGTGGATGGTATTTCGCAGACCATTGCCGTGTACGCTGCGACCGGCAAGGTCAAATGGCGGACCGACATTGGTACGCCGGGCCGTTCTGCCCCGACCATTGCAGAAGGCCGCGTCTATTTTGGCACCATTGATGAACGCTTCTTTGCGCTGGATGCCGCCACCGGCCGCCAGATCTGGACCTATGCCGCAACAGCGGCCGAAACAACCGTATTTGGTCAGGCCGCTCCGGCCTATGCCAATGGTGTTGTCGTGGCGGGCTTTGGCGGCGGGGATCTGATTGCCTTCCGTGCAGAAAGTGGCGAGGTGGTGTGGAGCGAAATGCTCGGCAACGTTGGCGCGCAGGCCAGTACGCTCAACCTCAACTGTGTCCGTGGCCTGCCGGTTATTGTTGGGAGCGTTGTTTACGCCATCAGCATGGCGCAGGTTCTGGCTGCGGTGGATATTCGTACAGGCCGCCGTGTGTGGGAACGCTCCGTCGCCGGGCAGAACAGTATTCTGTGCGTGGGGGACTGGCTGTACGTTGTGACCCTTGACCAGCAGGTTGCGTGTATTGACCGTCTTTCGGGCCATGTGCGCTGGATTGTCCAGCTTCGCCGTTTCCGCAAGATTAAGGAAAGCAAGGACATCGTCACCTGGTTTGGCCCCATCATGGCGGGTGGCCAGCTTGTGTGCCTGAGTACTCTGCCAGAAAATGGCATGGTCCGTATTGACCCGAAAACCGGGGCAATTATCTCTATTGATGCAATGGAGGCCGTTTCCTTCGTGCCGCCCATTGTTGTGGACAACCAGATGCTTATCGTAACAAATGACGGAAACCTGATCTCTTATGGTTGAACGTCGTAGGCCTATGCGCCCCCTCCCGCCCGTACCAACGGGGGACCTTCCGGTTGTTGTTATTGCCGGTCGCCCGAATGTGGGTAAATCCACCCTTTTCAACCGCTTGGTCGGGCGCAGGCAGGCGCTTGTGGCAGATACGCCCGGTGTCACCCGTGACCGTAAGGAAGGTGTAGCGCTGGTCCGTGGCCGCCACGTGCGGCTGATTGACACGGCAGGGTTGGAAGAGGCCGCGCCAGATACCCTGTTTGGCCGTATGCGCGCCTCGTCCGAAAGTGCTGTGCAGGACGCAGACCTTATTCTGTTCTGTATTGATGCCCGTGCGGGCGTTACCCCGGCGGATGAGCACTTTGCCCAGTGGATACGCCGCCAGAACCGCCCGGTCCTGTTGATTGCCAATAAGGCGGAAGGGCGTCAGGGCACGGCGGCTGCGCTGGAGGCCTACAGGCTGGGGCTGGGGGATCCGCTGGGTCTGTCCGCTGAGCATGGCGAAGGCGTGACCGACCTGATGTGGGAAATTGCCGAGCGTCTACCCGCCGATAAGGTGGAAGAAGAAGTGGACGAATGGGCACCCGAGCCAGAGGCCTCGGAGGAGGAAGAAATTCGTCCCACAGGGCCGCTCAAGGTGGCCATTGTAGGTCGCCCCAACGCAGGTAAGTCCACATTGCTGAATACCCTGTTGGGTGAGGAACGCATGATTACCGGGCCAGAACCGGGGCTTACGCGTGATTCCATTGCTGTAACCCTGCATGATGGCGACGATACGTTCGAAATTGTGGATACGGCAGGCCTGCGCAAAAAGGCCCGTATTGATGAAGCGTTGGAGAAAATGTCGGTTTCCGCCTCTATCGAGGCGTTGAAAATGGCTGAAGTGGCTGTTCTGGTACTGGATGCAACCCTTGGTGTGCATGAGCAGGACCTCCAGATTGCCCGTCTGATCGAGCGTGAAGGGCGTGCTTGTGTTCTGGCGCTGAACAAGTGGGACGCGGTGGAAGACCGCACGGCCACACGCAAAGCCATTCTGGACCGGTTGAGCATTTCTCTGGCCCAGATGCGTGGCGTGCCGGTTGTCACGTTTTCGGCGCTGACGGGTTCGGCCGTGCAAAAACTGCTGCCAGCCGTGCGGGATGCGTGGATGGTGTGGAACGCCCGTGTACCTACAGGTGCGCTGAACCGCTGGTTTGAGGAAATGCTGGAACGCCATCAGCCACCGTTGGTGGATGGCCGGCGGCTCAAGCTGCGGTACATGACGCAGGTTAAGTCTCGCCCGCCGACCTTTGTTGTGTTCGGCACCAGAGCCGAACAGATGCCAGATGATTACAAGCGCTATCTGGTTAATGGCCTGCGTGAGACGTTTGACCTGCCGGGTGTGCCTATCCGACTGCAAACGCGTGGTACCAAAAACCCTTATGCGAATAACTGACCGCAACAGGTCAGGGTTAGCACAAAAAGGGTATCTGCTGCGGGCCGGTTAAGGGCCAACAGGTCTGTCACAGGTAGTATGGTGCCCCCAACAAGGAGCCAGAGCCTAGTATGACGCCCCCGCAGCAGCCGCCAGTTAGCCCCCCATCCCTCGACGGCCTGCAAGGGGCGGCCAGAAACTGGGCCATGCTGGCCGTTTCCCTTTCTGTTTTTCTGGCTCTGCTGGATTACGCCATTGCCAATGTGGCTCTGCCTGACATTGCAAAGGATCTGAGGGCATCATCCTCATCTTCCATCTGGATTGTTAATGCGTATCAGATGGCAAGCCTTGTTTCCCTTCTGCCATTGGCGGCCCTTGGCAGTCGGGTCGGTTTTGCGCGCCTGTGCAGGGCGGGTATCCTGCTTTTTATGGTGGCATCACTGCTGTGCGCCACGGCGACCAGTCTGCCCGTTCTAGCCGGGGCACGGGTGTTGCAGGGCATTGGCGGCGCCTGCATCATGAGTGTGAATATCGCGCTGGTCAGGTTTATTTACCCTCAGGCCGAAATTGGGCGGGGCATGGCACTTAACGGCCTTGTTGTGGCGTTGGGTGTGGCCTTGGGGCCAACGGCCGCTGCGGGTATTTTAACCTTTGCCTCATGGCCGTGGCTGTTCTGGATTAACCTGCCTTTGGGGGCGGCTGCCCTTGGTATGGCGTTTTACGCCCTGCCCAACACGCCCCGTGCGCCCCGTATGCCAGATATAACGGGCAGTGTGCTGTGCGTTGTGGCTTTTGGCGCGTGTATTATGGGGGGCGATGGTTTGGCCCATGCCCAGAACTGGGCGGCATCGCTCCTGCTGCTGGCCTGTGGTTTGCTGGCTGGGGCATGGCTTATGCGGCGGGAGGCCCATCTTACACACCCCATTTTGCCTGTGGACCTTTTGCGTCGCCCAGACTTTGCGGTGGCGTTCAGTACTGGGTTCTGTGGTTTTATTGCTTCCAACTTCTACATTGTTTCCATGCCTTTTACCCTGCATGACGCGCTGGGGCTAAGTTCGGCGGAAACAGGGTTGCTTATTACGCCGTGGCCCATAGGCATTATGCTTTCAGCCCCGGTTATTCGCCGTGTGGCCGACCGCATTTCAGCGGGGGTTTTGTCCTCCATAGGGCTGGGGCTAACGGCTACGGGGTTTTTCCTGCTCTGGCAGCTGCCTGCCCATCCTGCATTATGGGATATTGCGTGGCGTACAGCTCTGGCCGGTTGGGGCTTTGGGTGTTTTCAGCCGCCCAATAACAGGGCGATGATGGTGGCCGCCCCTTTGCATAGGTCTGGTGGTGCGAGCGGTATGGTGCAGGTCGCGCGGCAGGCCGGGCAGACGGTTGGCGCCATGGGTGTGGCCGCCTTTTTTACCCTGCTGGGGGATGCCGCCAACCGTGACTGCCTGTTTGTAGCCGGATGTGTGGCATTTTTTGCCGCAATGCTGAGTGCAAGCCGCCTGCTGGTCCGGCGCCCGGCATAGGATGCCCAAAAGCGCCAGCAGCCAAGGGAGTATGCCATGAAGACGTGCCTTGTTTACCGGGACAGGATTTTACCTGCCTCCGAAAAGGCCTTCATGCGCCGCCAGTATATGGCGTTCAATTCCCTTCTGCCTTACTGGGTCGGCTGCCATAGGGACAACCCTCCGGCGGATATTGCCAGCGCCATGCGCATTGTTGGGGAAGGCCGCATGTTGGGGCCACTCCAGCGGCTGGCGTTCAGGCAGATGGGGTGGGGGGCTGGCCGCGCTGTGGCTGACCTATCGCCCGTTGTGGTACATGCCCAATTTGGGCGGGGGGCGCGTTGGCGCTGCCCATAGCCAAGCAGCTGGGGCTGCCGCTGGCTGTTACGTTTCATGGTGGGGATGCCTTCAAGGACCGGCATTACCAACGTGTTTTTCCCGCTCCCATTTTTCAGCGTCGGTGGCGCGCGCTGCTGGATTACTGCGCTGTGTTTTTATGCGTATCCGATGGTGTGCGGGCCAAGCTCATCGAGCGGGGAGTGCCTGCCAGTAAGCTGGAAGTGCTGGCTATTGGCACGGAAGATGTGGCGCAGGCGCGCGGGCCTTTTGACCGACTGGTCTTTGCCGGACGGTTTGTGGAAAAAAAGGGCCTTCCGGTCCTGCTGGATGCCCTGCGTATTCTGGCCGCGCAGGGCATGACGCCGCCGGTTGTGCTGGCGGGGGACGGGCCAATGCGGGCCAGTATGGAGCAACAGGCGCAGGGGCTGGACCATGTCTGTTTTGCGGGTTGCTGTCTCCGGCGCAACTGCGCCAGCAGCTTGAGCACGCCGTAGCTCTTGTTGTGCCCAGCGTGCGGGCCGCAAATGGGGACCACGAGGGCCTGCCTAGCGTTGCAGCCGAAGCCATGATGTGTGGTGTACCCGTTGTGGCCTCAACCGAGGCCGGGCTGGATGCAGCCATGCTGGATGGGGGCGGTATGGTTGTGCCTGCGGGTGACGCGCAGGCACTGGCCAGCGCGCTGGCTCATGTGCTGAGTCCGGGGGTACGCACCGGCATGGGGCAGGCCGCACGGCAGAGCGCACGGGTGCAACTCAGGGCGTCTGTCCAGTCCGCCAGACTGGAACAGAGGCTCCTGTCTCTGCTGTAGTCAGATCTCGCTTTCGAGGAAAATGCGCGAGGCATCTCCCATCCACGGGCCATAATAACGTTCCAGCCAGTGTTCGGCCTGTGTGGGGGCACCTGCGGCCAGTGCGGTAAGCGGAGCAAGGTACACCCACTCACTCGTCTGGCTGTGCTCGTCCACCATATCGCGGTTCTGCAAACCATCCATGGCGATGGACAGCATATGGGCCGCCAGATCACGGACCGTCCCTTCACCCCACGGCGTATCCAGCCCCATCATGGGGACGAGTTCGCGCAGTTTGATGTAATCTTCCCACGGGTGGGTGCGGACCAGCTCCCATGCGGCTTCAAGCGCAGCATCGTCATAGAGCAGGCCGGTCCATAGAGCGGGCAGGGCCATCATCATTTCGGGCGAACCGGCATCGGCTCCGCGCATTTCAATAAACTGTTTGAGCCGCACATCGGGGAAGGCGGTTGTCAGGTGGTCCTCAAAATCCCCCAGAGTCGGGGTGACATCTTCCAGCCCGTCCTGCCGGTCGCCCTGCATCCATGCGCGGAAGGAGCGGCCTGCCACGTTCCGCATTTTGCCATCCCGCATGATGAAGTACATGGGCACATCCAGCGCCCATTCCACATAGCGTTCAAAGCTGAAGTCTTTTTCAAACACACAGGCAGGCATACCCGAGCGGGCATTGTCCGTATCGGTCCAGACCCGCGCACGGTTGGACAGGAAGTTGTTGGGCTTGCCCTCCACAAACGGAGAGTTGGCAAACAGGGCGGTGGCCACAGGTTGCAGCGCCATGGAGACCTGCATTTTGCGCACCATGTCCTGCTCGGAGCCAAAGTCCAGATTAACCTGCACGGTGCAGGTGCGCTGCATCATGTCCAGCCCAAGGGTGCCGACCTTGGGCATGTAGTCCCGCATAATGCCGTAGCGTGTTTTGGGCATCCACGGCTGTTGCGCGCGCGTGGCAGTGGGGTGGAAGCCCAAGGGAGAAAAACCCAGCCCCAGCTTGCGCGCCAGCGGGCGCACGGCATCAAAATGGCGGGCCAGTTCTTCCGCTGTTTCATGCAGGGTGCGCAGGGGCGCGCCAGAAAGCTCAAACTGCCCCGCCGGTTCGAGGGAAATAGCAGCGCCCGCGGCTTCACCCTGACCTTTAAGGCCAATAATGTGGCCGTTATCCAGCACGGAGGTCCAGTCATCCGGTTCGGATTTATGGAGGTTGCGCAGCAGGCTTTCTATGCCCTGTGGGGCGTAGGGCGGTGATGCGTAAGCCGCGTGGTCCGCCTGCGGTGCGTTCTCGCCCACAGTGGCTTCAGGGCGCACAAAACCGAATTTTTCGTGCTCGGTGCCTATGCGCCACGCATCACGCGGTTTGCAGCCCTGTGCAAGCAGTTCGGCAAGCTGAGAAATGGAACGGACAGGCGTTTCGTCAGAGGCACCGGGGTTGGACATGAGGTTTTCTGTATCCCAAAAAAAACAGCCTTGCGGTTGCGGGGCAAGACAGGAGGCAATGCCTTATTGTGATGAAACAGTGCCAGAGCGCAAGCTGTGGCCCAGCAGTGCAAGCCCGGCAACCACGGCGGTATCGGCCCGTAACACAAGCGAACCAAGGGAAATCGGGGCTACAAAGGTGCGCTGGAGCAGGGTTTGGCACTCGGCATCACTCAACCCACCTTCTGGTCCAATCAGGAGTCCGTCGCCTTGTGCGACAGGGGGCGGTGCCTGTGGGCCAGAGGCTGGCCGTTCGTCCAGCCGCTCAATAGCGGCAAACAGTGTTGTGTGTTGTGGCCAGTTGCCCAAAAGTGTGGGCAGGGTCTGCACCTCGGCAACGGTGGGTATGTCCAGTCGCTCGCACTGTTCGGCGGCCTCAAGGGCTATGGCGTGGAGCCGGTCGGGGTTGATGCGATGTGTGTTGGTGCGCTCCGTTACAAGGGGCAGAAACTCGGTCACCCCCAGTTCCGTCCCCATGCGCAGGACCAGATCGGTGGCATCCCGCTTGAGCAGGGCAAAGGCCAGACGGAGTGGCGGGCAGGCGTGCGGGGGGCGGAGCTGGCGTTCCAACGTAAAACTGCCACGGTCCTTGCGGATTCCGGCAATGCTGGCCAGCCATTCGCCCATGCCAGCATGGAAAACACGCACCTGATCGCCCGCTTTTTTGCGCAGGACAGTGCCAAGGTAACGGGCCTGATCGGGCAGAATGGGGCAGGGGGCTCCTTCGTGCGCTTCGGGCAGAAGGGTGGGGTCAACATACAGGCGGGGGAGGCGGGAGAGGCCATTCATGCCGGTCATATATCCTGCGGCTAGTCACATAACGGAGGAACTGCGTCGGTTTACGCACGAAACACCCGGTCTTGCAAAGGCGTGGCGGGCAGGAGGTTATGGACAGCGCCAGTTTGTGGCATAGGGAGGGGGAATTGACGGTGCCCGTTACCATTGACCAGAGGCCTTATCAGAATCGTGTCTGCTTCTCCCAGCCATACCGACATCCGGGTTACGGGATGGATTGCCCGCCTCCCTCCCTCCCTTCAGGCCTACGCATTACTGGCGCGGCTTGATCGGCCCGTTGGCACATGGTTGCTGTGGTTACCCGGCGTATGGGGCATTCTGCTGCCGCAGGGGGTTGCACCGCTGGAGCGTGTGCGGCTCATTGTGCTGTTTGGCATTGGCAGTCTGGTCATGCGGGCGGCGGGCTGCGTGGTAAACGATATGTGGGACCGCGATATTGACCGGCAGGTTGCGCGCACAGCGGGGCGGCCGCTGGCTTCGGGCGCGTTGAGTATGGGGCAGGCTGCGGCGTTCCTTATAGTGCTGCTGGCTCTTGGGTTGGGCGTGTTGGTACAGCTTAACAGCCTGTCCTGGCTGCTGGGCGTGTCTTCGCTGGTGCTGGTGGCGCTTTACCCGTTGGCCAAGCGCTTTACGTGGTGGCCGCAACTTGTCATGGGGTTTACGTTCGGCTTCGGTGCACCCATGGGGTATGCCGCAGCGGCCGGGCATCTGGCATGGGCACAGGCCGCTCTTTATGCTGCCACGATTGTCTGGCAGCTTGGGTTTGATACGATCTACGGTTTTCAGGACATGGAGGATGACGCCCGCATAGGCGTTAAGTCTACCTCGCGCCTTATGGTTGGCCGTGCGCGCTCCTTTATTGGTGTGTGTTACGGGCTTACGGTGCTGCTGCTGGTTGTGGCCGGTCTGCTGGCGGGGGCTGGGGAGTTGTTCTGGCCCGCTCTGCTGTTGCCTGCCGTGCTCTTCTGGCGTCAGGCTGCGGCGGTTGACCCGTCCCGTCCGGCATTGTGCCTTGCGCAGTTCCGCTCCAACCGGGAAATTGGCCTGACCATTGCGCTGGCTCTGGCTGTTGGTCTGCTGGCTGTCTGAGGTCGTTGCGTTTTTTGCTGGCCCTACAAAGTGAGATGCCACGTTTATGAACATTGTTTTTCGCGCTGTTGCAGCATTGAGTGCCGGTCTGGTCCTGTCCACAGGGGTTGCGTGCGCGCAGGAGGCAGGCAATGCGGCGGAAACGGAAGCCACGTCTTCCTCCGTCGTGCCCGCGCACCTTTCATCCGCTGACCGGGCATGGGTCGCTAAGATCGAGCAGGCGCTCAACCGTTCGCTCACATTTCAGGCCCGTATCCAGCAGATAGATGCGGAGGGCAAACGCACAACCGGCACGGTGTGGATGAAGCGACCGGGGCAGATGCGGCTGGCGTATGACCCGCCTTCTCCGTTGCTGCTGGTAGCCTGTCAGGGCAAGGTTGTGTTCCGCGACAGCCAACTGGACCAGACCACGGTTATCCCCATGGACCGCACTCCCCTTGGGCTGCTGCTGGCCCAGCATGTCAGTTTGTCAGACGGGGTAACAATTACCGCGTTCCGGCACGAGGCCGGGCTGGTTGCAGTCAGGCTGGTGCGCACGGCCTCCCCCGGAGATGGCAGCCTGACACTGGTTTTTTACGAAACCCCACTGGCCCTGCGGTCGTGGAGTGTGCTGGATGCGCAGGGGCGCGAGACACGGGTTACCCTGTTTGATGTGCATCCGGGGGCGGATATTCCCGCCAGCATGTTTGACCTGCCCGCACAGCCGGAAGAATAGCCACCCTACTGGAAAAGCACGCAGCGCATGGCGATATAATGCGAACAGGGCCGATTTTGAGAGACCGGGGGTATGAATGCCATGAGCACACGGCATCAAGCAGCATGACGGGGGATGATCTGTTTGGCGCAGCAGCCCCCGCAGGTGGGCACGCGCCCGCACGCTCTGGCGGCAGGCCCACGCCAACCCAGCCGCTGGCGGACCGTTTGCGCCCAACCTGTCTGGCCGATGTGGTGGGGCAGGGGCATCTGCTTGGGCCGGAGGGCACGCTTACGCTCATGCTCGAACGGGGCACGCTGCCCAGCCTGATTTTGTGGGGTGGGCCGGGCGTGGGTAAAACCACTATAGCCCGCCTGCTGGCACAGGCCGCCGGGTTGCGGTTTATGCAGATTTCGGCCGTGTTTTCGGGCGTGGCGGACCTTAAAAAAGCGTTCGATTCCGCCCGTAAGCTTGCTCAGGGCGGTGTGGGCACGCTTTTGTTTGTGGATGAAATTCATCGCTTCAACCGCGCGCAGCAGGATGGCTTTTTGCCTGTGGTGGAGGATGGCACCGTTGTGCTGGTTGGCGCCACGACCGAAAATCCCTCCTTTGCCCTGAACTCGGCCCTGCTCTCGCGCTGTCAGGTTATGGTGCTCAATCGGCTGGATGACCCGGCACTTGAAGCCCTGCTGGCCAGAGCGGAGGAAGAAACGGGGCATCCCCTGCCGCTGACGGAGGATGGCCGGGCCACATTGCGCGCCATGGCAGATGGGGATGGCCGCTACCTGCTGAACATGGTTGAGCAGGTTCTGAGCCTGAAAAACACCAAGCCGCTGGATGCGCAGGCTCTGGCCCGTCTGCTGGCCAAAAGGGCCGTCCTGTATGACCGGGACAGGGAGGAGCATTACAACCTTATTTCCGCCCTGCACAAATCGCTCCGTGGTTCGGACCCCGATGCCGCGCTGTACTGGTTTGCCCGGATGCTGGAAGGGGGGGAAGACCCGCGTTATCTCGCCCGGCGTCTGACCCGCTTTGCCACCGAGGACGTAGGCATGGCTGACCCCAACGCGCTCCCGTTGGCAGTGGCCGCGTGGGAGACGTATGAACGCTTAGGCTCCCCCGAGGGCGAACTGGCACTGGCCCAGCTTGTGGTGCATCTGGCCACCGCCCCCAAATCCAACGCAGCCTACAAGGCATATAACGTGGCCCGCCGCGCAGCTAAAGCCACGGGCAGCCTTATGCCGCCAGCCCATATTCTCAACGCGCCCACGCGGCTGATGCAGGATATTGGCTACGGCAAGGGCTACGAATACGACCACGATACGGAAGAAGGCTTCTCGGGGCAGAATTATTTCCCCGATGGCATGCGCCGCCAGACCTTCTATAATCCAACGGGTAGAGGCTACGAACGGGAGGTTAAACATCGGCTGGATACATGGTCCCGCTTGCGGGAACGGCGCCAGTCGTGAATATCAGCGCATGAGTGTTGTCAATCTTACCGTGAGCGAGGACGAGGCCGGCATCCGCCTCGACCGTTATTTCCGCCGTCATTACCCGCATCTTACCCAGGGTGCGCTCCAGAAACTGTGCCGTACAGGCCAGATTCGCGTAGAGGGCAAACGGGTGGAGGCCTCCACCCGGCTGGAGCCGGGGCAGAGCGTGCGCGTGCCCCCCATTCCCATGGCGGCCAAGCCCTCGCGCGATGTGCCGCGCCCGCTGGACGACAAGCTGGTGCGCGAAATTCAGCGCATGGTCGTCTATCAGGACAAGCACCTGATTGTGCTCAACAAGCCCTCCGGCCTTGCCGTGCAGGGTGGTCCGGGCATTACCCGCCATGTGGACATGATGCTCGATGGGTTGCGCGAAAACCCCGAAGACCCGCGCCCAAGGCTGGTCCACCGGATTGACCGCGATACATCGGGCCTGCTGCTGCTGGCCAGAACGCCGGGTGTGGCTGCCAAGCTTGCGGCCTCCTTCCGTGGGCGGGATGTAAAAAAAACATACTGGGCTGTTGTTGTCGGTCGGCCGGACCCGCTGTCGGGCGAGATCGACCAGCCTCTGGCCCGCCTCGGGGCTGGTCCGGGAGCCATTACTGTAGCCGCAGACCGTAAGGATGAGGACGCCCAGTCCGCCCGCACGGTATACGAAGTATTGGATTCGGCTGCCCGCAAGTTCTCGTGGCTTGGGCTTTCCCCCCTCACCGGGCGTACGCACCAGTTGCGCGTGCATTGCGAATCCCTTGGCACGCCTATTCTGGGCGATCCCAAATATGGTGGGGCGTTGGCGCATCCTTCCGGCTTTACGGACCAGTTGCACCTCCATGCGCGGGAGCTGGATATGCCGCACCCCGCGGGTGGTCGGCTGGTTGTGAGCGCTGAACTGCCGCCGCATATGCGTGAGACCTTCCGTGCGCTCGGCTTCATCCCCGGAACAACGCCTCCCCCTGCGCGCAAGGGCGGTTGAGCGACAACGGATACAGCGCGGGAGAAAAGGGAATATGCGGTTTAAGTGGAAAATCGGCCTGCTTGCGGGTGTTGTGGTTCTGGCGGCTGGTGGCGGGACGATTTTTTCCGCAACGCAGGATGCAACGTGGCTCAAAACCCGGCTGAGTGATGCCGTGCAACAGAGCACGGGGCGTCATCTGAGCATCGGCACGCTGCATGTGTGGGTGCTGCCCTTCCCGTGGGTGGAGGCGCAGAATGTGCGTCTGTCCGGCGTGGAGGATGGCGGCCCGGATGCGCTGGCGGTCAAGCAGGTGCGTGCCCGGCTTTCCATCATGCCGCTATTTTCTCACCGTATCGCGTTTGAAAATGTCAGCGTTATTGGCCCAAAGGTGACATTGCGCCGCCTGAGTGATGGCCGGGCGGACTGGCTGCTCACCCCTCCCACCACGACGGAACAGGGGGGTAGCACATCCCAATCCGTTGCGCCGCAGATGCACTGGAATGTGGGCGTATCCGACCTGACGGTTTTGCAGGCCAATGTGCAGTGGGACGATGCGTTAACCCATCGTTCGGGCACATTCGGTTTGAGCCGGGCACGTGTGCGCGGGCTGGATGGCACGGCCCCTGATCTGGACATTCAGGGCGAAAAAGGGGCTGGGCGCTTTAGCCTGACCGGGCAGACAGGCCCATTCTGGCCGCTGGGTGCCCAACTGCCCATGCAACTGCGGCTGAACCTGACCCAGAATGGGCATTCCATTGGCATGGCTCATCTGGATGGTGTGATTAACGCCCCGCGTGATGAACGCGTGTACAATCTGCATCTCGGCGGGTCTGTTGGGCAGTTGCAGGACCTGAATGTCTTTTTCCCTCATGCCAGCCTGCCGGATGGGCAAAATCTCTCGGTGGATCTGACAGTGGGTGGTCGGGGGGATGCACCGCAGGTTCAGAGCCTGCATGTGCGTACGGGCCGGGTCGATCTGGCACATTGGCTGCCACAGGCGGCACTTACGCGTGTAGTGGTGGATGCCGCTACACCAGAAGACCCTCTGAGCCTGCATGTGGATGGTCAGATGGGTACGCAGCCGGTTGGCCTGAATGGAACGGCCGGAAGTCTGCAACAGCTTATGCAGATGCAGGCTCAAGCCGAAGCGCCGGTCGATCTGGCGTTGACGCAGGGCGATACGGCAGTGCAGGCCAAGGGCACGGTCAGCGCCGCACATTCCGCGCTGGATGTGCAGGGCAGGCTGGACCATCTGGCATTTGGTGCGCAATGGCCGGATGTATCTGGCCTGACGGTAACGGGCCATGTGGAGAGCGACAAAACCCAGCCGCTGTTTAAAAACCACACATTGGCCGATGTGCTGCATGGCGTAACCATGAGCGGAGATGTGCAGGTTCAGGCCATGAACTGGCAGGGTGTGGCATGGTCGCAGGTGCAAACGCATGTTGCCATTGGCAATGGCCGACTGGCGCTGGACCCCATTCATGCCGTGGGCAATGGCCAGCAGCAGGTGGCGCGCCTTGTTTATGATCTGTCCGGCGGGCAGCCGCAGGTGGAGGCTTCTGCCCGTTCCGTGTTCCTGCCTTTGGCTGTGGTGCAGAGCTGGTTGCACGTTGCCCCGGATATGCAGGGGACTGTCCAGCTTGTAGGGGCGCTATCAGCGCAGGGGGACACGGCAGCAGCCCGTAGCAACAGCCTGACGGGGCATCTGGGTGCGTCTGTGGTGGATGGTAGCATAGGCAGCGCTCTTTTACGCCGTATGCTTGGGCCGCAGGTGCCGGTCAAAGGGCAGATGCCCATCCGCTGCTTTGGTGTGCACACGCAGTTTGCGGACGGTGTGGCCCATATTGATCAACTGGGGCTGGAGAGCGATTTTCTGCACCTGCGTGGGCAGGGGAGTGTTACACTCGGGACGCATGAGCTGAACATGCAACTGGCGCCGCAGGTGTTGCTGGGGGGCGCGTCTGCCTCATCCTCCCTCCATGTTACAGGTCCGTGGGCAAATCCGCAGGTCAGTATGGCATCGGCGAATGATGGGCGGTTCGGCATTACCATAGGTGGTAGTGGCTCGGACGAGGGAACTTCCTGCACGGCCCTCCTTGCCACGGCGCGGGAAGGGGCTGATGGCCCCAACCCTGCAACGGTCCAGAAAAAAGCCAGTAAAGAGGAAAAGATTATGAACATGCTGCACGGTCTGGGGCTGTTCCGGTGAGCGGGAGCGCAACAGGTCTGCCCGGGCGGGCGCCAGCCGGGCGCAAACGCTTCTGGAAGCAGGTGGAAATTGTGCAGCAGGAGGGCGGTTTTGCCGTGCAGTTGGATGGGCGTAGCGTGCGCCTACCCGGCAAGACGGCGCTGTGTGTGCCCTCGCGTGCGCTAGCTGAGGCGCTGGCAGCCGAATGGGATGCTGCGGGGCAGAATGCGGACGGGTATTTTACGCCGGACGATCTGCCGCTAACGGGTATTGCCGGGTCCATGCTGGAGCGTATTCCACAAGCGCGTGCCGGGGTTCTGGAAAGCCTGCTGGCTTACGCCAATAGTGACCTGATCTGCTACCGGGATGGCGCAAGCAGCAAGCTTGCAGCAGAACAGGCCGCTCTGTGGGACCCTTGGTTGGCATGGCTTGGCAAAACCTATGGCGTGACATTCCAGACCACGCGGGGGGTTATGCCCATCTGCCAGTCTGCAGAGGCATTGCAGGCGCTCCGGGTGGTTATGCAGGGTCTGACGGATGCGCAGATGGCCGTTCTGGGTGTAGCTGTTCCCGCCTTGGGGAGTCTGGTGCTTGGGCTGGCGCTGTTGGAGGGGGCCGCCACAGTAGAGGAGCTGGTTGCCTGCGCAACAATTGATGAGCGCCAGCAGATGGCTGTGTGGGGGCAGGACACCGAGGTGACGGATCGCATTGCCCGTATGCAGCAGGAGCTGGAAACAGCAGCCCGGTTTGAGGCGTTTATAAAGCGGCCCTGAGCATCGGGTGCCAGAATGCCATGCGCGCAAGGGTGCTAAGGTGTTCGGGGGCTTGGAGTTTCATGGTTTTTCTGGTCACATCAAACAGAGGTATCTGTTTTTTCAGGAGAGTAATCAGGTCATGAAGATCAGCAATGGTGTACTGGCTGCGGCAATGGTCGCGGGGCTTTCTCTCTCTGGTCTGTCGGCGCATGCGGCTGGGCCGGGTGGCTGGGGCGGTGGCATGGGCGTGGGGTCCACGTTCGGCGGGCCGGGCGGTAATGCACTGGACGGGCTGGACCTGAGCCGCAAGCAGCGCAACCAGATCACAACGATTCTGAAGGAAGCGCATGATCAGGATCAGGCGCAGGACACGCAGGAAGAGTTTGAAAACCTTCATGCCCAGATTGAGGACCTGCTGACCGCTCCGGGGCCGCTTGATCAGGACAAAATTGCTCAGGTACAGCAGAAAATGGCGGCCCTGCGGGCAGAGCGGGAGGCGCGGCATTTGCAGACCGCCAGCCGGATTCATGATGTGCTGACGCCGGACCAGCTCGCTCAGATGCGTGACCGGCAGCGGCGGATTCATGACCTGCTCAGCCAGCTGAACGCATTGCAGCATCCAGAGCAGCAGGTTTCCTCAGACAGCCAGAAGAAGTAAAAGACAGAAGTTCCTTGACTCAGGGCCCGGTCGTACCGTAAGCCCTGTTACAAATCAGGACCGCCACTCCGCGAGTGTTCGCGCAGTGGCGCGTCTCGTTATGGGGTGTGTTGCACTTGTTCGAAGCTCTTTCAGGCAAGCTTTCCGGGGTTTTTGATGGTCTCGCCAAACGTGGCGCGCTGTCTGAAGCCGATGTGATGGAGGCCATGCGCGAAGTCCGTCTGGCTATGCTGGATGCGGACGTGGCGCTGCCCGTTGTTAAGGACTTTGTTAACAAGGTTAAGGAACGTGCAGTTGGGCAGGAGGTGCTGGAGAGCATTTCCCCTGGTCAGGCCGTTGCTAAAATTGTTAACGATGCGCTGATTGATGCCTTGGGCGGCGCAGGCGTTGCCCCCCTTAACCTGAACGCCATCCCACCCGTGCCGGTGCTTATGGTCGGGCTTCAGGGCTCTGGTAAAACCACAACATCGGGTAAGCTGGCCCTGCGCCTTGCTACGCGTGAGCGCAAGAAGGTGCTGCTGGCCTCGCTCGATACGCAGCGTCCCGCGGCCCAGTTGCAGTTGGCTCAGCTTGCTCAGCAGGCGGGTGTAACCTCCCTGCCCATTATTGCGGGTCAGGCGCCGGTAGAAATTGCCCAGCGTGCGCTCGATGTCGGGCGTAAGGAAGGATATGACGTCGTCATCCTCGATACAGCGGGTCGTCTGTCCATTGACGAAGCGCTGATGGAGGAAGTCCGCCAGATCAGGGACGTAACACACCCGGCGGAAACGCTGCTGGTTGTGGACGCCATGACCGGGCAGGACGCGGTAAACACCGCCAAGGCGTTTAACGAGGCCGTGGGTGTGACCGGTGTGGTCATGACCCGTATGGATGGTGATGCGCGCGGTGGTGCGGCCCTGTCCATGAAGGCTATTACCGGCGCACCCATCAAGCTGACCGGCTCGGGTGAAAAGCTGGACGCGCTGGATGAGTTCCATCCCGAGCGTGTGGCTGGCCGTATTCTGGGTCTGGGTGATATTGCCGGTCTTGTGGAAAAAGCGGCTGATACGCTTGACCATGAAGAAGGTGAGCGTCTGGCCCAGCGCATGATGGCTGGCAAGTTCGATCTGGATGACTACGCATCCCAGATCCGCCAGATCAACAAGCTTGGTTCCATTTCCGGTATTCTGGGAATGTTGCCGGGTATGGGTAAGGTCAAGGAAGCGCTGGGGGACAAGGACCTTGATACGTCCGTCCTTAAAAAGCACCTTGCCATTATCGGTTCCATGACCCGTGGCGAACGTCGTGCGCCGGGGATCATCAAGGCCTCGCGCAAAAAGCGTATTGCCGCAGGGTCGGGAACAACAGTTCAGGACGTCAATAAGCTGCTCAAGCAGTTCGATATGATGTCCACAATGATGAAGCGTTTTAACAAACTGGGCGTGAAAGGTCTCATGCGCCAGGGAATGTCTGCGCTCATGCCTAAGGGAATGGGTGGAGGCCCGCCGGGTGGTCCCGGTGGTTCTCCCTTCCGCTAATGCGGCCTGTTTCTGCCTAAGTTTTCCGGGTTTTGTTTTTCGGTCTGGAGTATTCCGAATGAGTGTTAAAATTCGTCTTGCCCGCGCTGGTGCCAAGAAGCGTCCTTACTACCACATTGTTGTGGCAGATAGCCGCAGCCCGCGTGATGGCCGCTTTATTGAGAAAGTGGGCGCCTACAACCCGATGCTGCCGTCCGACCACGCTGAACGCGTGCGTCTGGTTAACGAACGCATCACGCACTGGCTCTCCCAGGGTGCGCAGCCGACCGATCGTGTTGCCCGCTTCCTCGGTAATGCCGGTCTTATTGCGAAGCCGAGCTTCAGCGAGCAGCCCAAAAAATCTGCTCCCAAGAAGAAGGCACAGGAACGTGCAGCCGCTGCCGCTAAAGCAGCAGAAGCCACAGCCTGAACTGATCAGAGCCAGTTATGCAGCCTGACCTCATCCTGATTGGTGTTGTGGGTAAACCGCATGGAGTGCGTGGCCTTGTGCGCGTGCATTCCTATGCGGCCGACCCTGCTACGCTGGAACAGTATGAGGGTCTGCTGGACGGGCAGGGCCACCGCTGGTCCCTGCGTTGGTGCGGTGCGGATGGCGTTGCCGAGATTAGGGATGCTGATGGCAAACCTCTGGCGGACCGGACTGTGGCGCAGGCGTTGGTTAATACCCGCCTGTATGTGCCGCGCTCCAGCCTGCCGGAACCAGAGGAAGAAGAATTCTACCATGCTGATCTGATCGGTATGGAAGCGTTCGAAAAAGGTCTTTCTCTGGGGCGTGTTATCATGGTCCATGATTACGGTGCTGGTGCCAGCCTTGAACTGAGCGATGGCTCTCTTGTCCCCTTTACCAAGGCCTGCGTGCCGGAAGTCAGGCTGGATGAGCGGACCATTGTTGTTGTTCGTCCCGAGGAAGTCTCGGGGGAAGAAGGGCGTGGCGTCGGCAAACGGCAGAATGGGGTGCCAGCATGAGCTGGCAGGCCACTGTTGTTACACTCTTCCCGGAAATGTTTCCGGGGCCTTTGGGGCTGTCCCTTGCGGGGCGTGCGCTGGAGAATGGGGTGTGGACCTGCCGTACCGAAAACCTGCGGGAACATGGTCTGGGGCGCCATCGCGCCGTGGATGATACCCCGTTTGGTGGTGGCGCAGGCATGGTCATCCGTCCGGATGTGGCTGATGCGGCACTTGCCGCAACGCAGGCCGCTGCCAATATACCGCGTGTGTATCTTACTCCGCGGGGGCGTCCGCTGGCGCAGGCCGATGTGCGGCGTTATGCCGCCGGACCGGGCGTTATGCTGCTGTGTGGCCGGTTTGAAGGAGTAGACGAGCGCTTTTTGCAGGCGCGGGGTGTCGAGCAGGTTTCCATCGGGGATTATGTCCTTTCTGGTGGAGAGACTGCGGCTCTGGTTTTGCTGGATGCGTGTGTTCGTCTGCTTCCCGGTGTAATGGGGAGTGACCAGAGTGGCGTTGAGGAAAGTTTTTCCGATGGGCTGCTCGAATATCCGCATTATACCCGTCCGGCTGTATGGGAGGGGCATGAGGTCCCCGAAGTTCTGCTTTCGGGTAATCATGCTGCCATAGCACAGTGGCGTCAGGAACGGGCTGAAGAGACAACGCGGGAAAGAAGGCCGGATCTGTGGTCTGCCTGGCTGGCTCGCAAGAATGGAAACAGGGCTGCAGCTGTGGGCGGGGCCGCACAGGCAGACCTAGGGGTTTGAGAAGGATACCGACATGAACATTATTCAGCAGTACGAAGCTGCAGAAATTGAACGTCTGACAGCCGCACGCGCAGTGCCCGTTTTTGATGCCGGTGACACCGTGCGTGTTTCCGTGCGTGTTAAGGAAGGCGAGCGCGTTCGTCTTCAGGCATTCGAAGGCGTGGTCATTGCCCGCTCCAACAAGGGCCTGAACAGCAACTTCACGGTGCGCAAGATTTCCAACGGTGAAGGCGTGGAACGCGTGTTCCCGCTGTACGCTCCGACCGTAGCCGAAATTAAGGTTGTGCGTCGTGGTAAAGTGCGTCGCGCAAAGCTGTACTACCTGCGTGGCCGCAGCGGTAAGTCTGCCCGTATTGCAGAACGCCCGCGTGAAGTTGTTGCTCCGGCAGCAGCAGGCTAAAAGCCGGAAGGCTTTTGGGCACGATGCCAGACATGGCTTGTGTGAACCCGACTGGTCTGTGGCCAGTCGGGTCTTTCTGATAAAACAGGGTGCAGGCAGCAGAGTGTTCAGGCTGTTCGCACAGATATAAAGGTAAGGAGGATGCGCATGGCTGCGCGTACGTTGTTCGACAAGATCTGGGACGATCATGTCGTGGAAACTCTTCCAGACGGCACCTCCATTCTTTATATCGACCGCCACCTCGTGCATGAGGTGACCAGTCCCCAGGCATTTGAAGGCCTGCGTCTGGCCGGGCGCAAACTGCGCCACCCGGATAGAACCGTGGCTGTTGTGGACCACAACGTGCCCACCTCTGACCGTAGTCAGCCGATTGAGGAAGAGGACAGCCGTAACCAGATTGAAACGCTGGAACGTAATGTAAAGGAATTTGGTGTTCCTTACTTTCCGCTCCTGTCCGCCAATCAGGGTATTGTGCATGTGGTTGGGCCGGAACAGGGTATTTCCCTGCCGGGTATGACCATTGTGTGTGGTGACTCGCATACTTCCACGCATGGGGCCCTTGGCTCGCTGGCGTTTGGTATTGGCACGTCCGAGGTCGAACACGTCATGGCGACGCAGACCATTCTGCAACGGCCTGCCAAAAACATGCGCGTCAATGTGGAAGGTACGCTGGGTGCTGGTGTGTCCGCCAAGGACATTATGCTGGCTATTATTGGTCATATTGGCACGGCAGGCGGCACAGGCCACGTTATTGAATTTGCTGGTTCGGCCATTCGCGGGCTGGACATGGCTGGCCGTATGACCATCTGCAACATGGCAATCGAGGCTGGTGCCCGCGCTGGGCTTGTAGCCCCGGATGAAACAACCTTCGAATATGTGCGTAATCGCCCATTCGCCCCTAAGGGAGAAGCGTTTGAGCAGGCGGTTGCATATTGGAAGACGCTCGCATCGGATGATGGTGCCCACTTTGACCGGGAAGTGACCCTGCGCGCCGAGGATATTGGCCCGACGTTGACATGGGGCACTAGCCCGGAAACGGTTCTTTCCATTACGGATACGGTGCCCGACCCGGCGCAGGAAACGGATGAAGCGGTCAAAGCCCAGATGCAGCGTATGCTGGACTATATGGGCCTTGAAGCAGGGCAGAAAATTGCCGGTACGCCTGTGGATGTAGTGTTTATTGGCTCCTGCACGAACAGCCGGATTGAGGATTTGCGCATGGCGGCCCAGATTGCCGCTGGGCGCAAGGTTGCTCCGGGTGTGCGGGCCATGATTGTGCCCGGTTCGGGCAACGTTAAACGGCAGGCTGAAGAAGAAGGTCTGGACCGTATTTTTCTGGATGCAGGTTTTGAATGGCGTGAGGCAGGGTGCTCCATGTGCCTTGGCATGAACCCGGACCGCCTGACCCCCGGCCAGCGCTGCGCATCCACCTCCAACCGTAACTTTGAAGGGCGGCAGGGGCCGGGTGGGCGCACGCATCTGCTCTCCCCAGCCATGGCGGCCGCCGCTGCCGTTACAGGCTGCCTGACCGATGTGAGGGAACTGGCATAATGGAAAAGTTCGTCACGCTGTCTGCTATTGCCGCGGCTCTGCCGGAAGCCAATATTGATACAGACAAGATTATTCCGGCCCGCTTTCTTAAAACCACGCAGCGCACGGGCTTGGGTAAGCACGCGTTTGATGCCATGCGCTACCTGCCGGATGGCAAGGAAAATCCGGATTTTGTGCTGAACAAGCAGCCGTGGCGCAAAGCCGAAATTCTGATTACGTATGACAATCTTGGTTGCGGGTCCTCGCGTGAACATGCGCCGTGGGCGTTGCTGGACTTTGGTATCCGCTGCGTTATTGCGCCGTCTTTTGCTGATATTTTCTTCAACAACTGCTTCAAGAACGGCATTCTTCCCATTCGACTGCCGCGGGAAATCTGCGATGAACTGATGGGCGATGCCCAGATGGGCAGCAACGCTCGTCTGACGGTTGATCTGCCGCGTCAGGTTGTTATTCGCCCGAATGGTGAGGAAGTCCCCTTCGAGATAGACGCTTTTCGCAAGCATCTGTTGCTCGAAGGTCTGGATGATATTGGCCAGACCCTCCAGCGCGAAGCCAGCATTACAACTTATGAAAAAAGGCTGGATCAGGAAAAATCCTGGCTGCCGACCATTCATTTTGACTGAACATATCCATACGGAGCATCGCCATGACTGAACAGAAGCAGCCCGTTAAACTCCTTGTCCTGCCCGGAGATGGCATTGGCCCGGAAGTTATGCGGGAAGTCGGCCGCATTATGGCATGGCTGGAACAGAAGCGTGGCCTCAGGTTTGACCTGACCGAGGACTTGGTGGGTGGCGCGTCTCTGGCGGAATATGGCGTGCCTATTCGTGATGAAGTGATTGAGAAGGCATGGGCGGCGGATGCTGTTCTGTTTGGCTCGGTCGGGGACCCCAAATGGGGGCATGTAGGCTTTGACAAGCGCCCTGAAGTTGCCATTCTCAAGCTGCGTCAGGAGCTGGGGCTGTTCGCTAATCTGCGGCCTGCCAAAGTGTTTGATGCACTGGTGGACTCCAGCACACTCAAGCCAGATGTGGTGCGCGGTCTGGATATCATGATCGTGCGCGAAACGGTGGGTGGCATTTACTTTGGTGACCCGCGTGGGATTGAAACCCTGCCCGATGGCTCCAAGCGCGGCATTAACACTGAAGTGTACACCACATCGGAAATTCAGCGCGTGGCCCGCGTTGCATTCGATCTGGCTCGCAAGCGTGACAACCGCGTATGCTCGGTGGAAAAATGCAACGTGATGGAAAGCGGCCTGCTGTGGAAAGAGGTCGTGACCGATGTGCACGCCCGTGAATTCCCGGATGTCGAACTTTCTCACATGCTGGCCGATAACTGCGCCATGCAGTTGGTGCGTAACCCGCGTCAGTTTGACGTATTGGTGACCGGCAACCTGTTTGGTGACATTCTGTCTGATCTGGCATCCATGCTGACTGGCAGCCTTGGTATGCTGCCATCCGCAACCTTGGGGGCAGAACAGGCTGATGGTCGCCGTCCGGCTCTGTATGAACCCATCCACGGGAGCGCGCCGGATATTGCAGGGCAGGGCATTGCCAACCCAATTGCTCAGATCCTCTCCTTTGCCATGCTGCTGCGTTATTCGCTGAACCTCCAGACGGAGGCAGATATGATCGAGCAGGCAGTCTCTAATGTTCTGGCCAGCGGTCTGCGTACAGCGGACATTATGGCGGAAGGTATGGCCCGCGTTGGTACGTCCGTTATGGGCGAAGCCATTGTGCGCGAACTGGACAAGCTCCAGAGCAACTAAGCGCGAGCCCATCAGTCGTTAAAAAAGCCACTACACGTATGAGTGTGGTGGCTTTTTTTTTATGCCTGTTTTCCCGCCAAGGGCAGATGTTTGGTGCTGACGTGCAGACAAACAAAAAGGCCGGTACCAAGTGGTAACCGACCTTTAAGCCTGCAAAACAGGAGGAGGCTGAATTAGAAGCCTTCGCGTTCCAGACGCTTCCGTTCCATTTTGCGTGCGCGACGCACGGCTTCTGCCGCTTCACGCGCTTTGCGTTCGGACGGCTTTTCAAAGTGCCGACGCAGTTTCATTTCACGGAAGATGCCTTCGCGCTGCATTTTTTTCTTGAGCGCTTTAAGAGCCTGATCGACATTGTTGTCACGGACTAGAACGTGCACTTGGTCACTAACCCCTGTTCAAAAAAAATCCGGCAAACCGGTTTTTGGGAAGCCATAAAGGAAGGAGATCTGCGTTACCCTTCCGGGCTGCCGATTCCACTGTTGGCGGTCTCTATAACACGGCCTTAAGACAAGATACAATTCGTTCTTGCGTATCAGCCCCGCACTTCCGTGTGTTTTATTGTGGATGTGCAAAAAACAGGAAAGCAGTACAGCATGTCGGTTCTTGCAATTGCCCGTATGGGGCACCCGATCCTGCTGCAAAAAGCGGCAGAGGTGGAAGACATCAACGCTCCCCAGATCAGGGATCTGCTGCAAAATATGCGCGAAACCCTGGCAGAGAGTGGTGGCGTGGGGCTGGCGGCGCCGCAGGTTTATGCGTCGCTGCGGCTTTTTCTTTATTCAGTGCCTCTTGCGCGGAGTGAGGGGGAGGATGACCCGCCCCGTCCGGTGCAGGCGTTGATTAACCCGGTTCTGGAGCCCGATGGTGCGGAGATGGTGCCTCGTTTTGAAGGCTGCCTGTCCATTCCCGGATTAAGGGGAGAGGTGCCGCGTTATCGCCGTGTGCGGTATAGCGGGTGGAATGAGCATGGCGAGCGGGTAGAAGGTGTGGCTTCTGGCTTTTGCGCTAATGTTATGCAGCATGAAATGGATCATCTCGACGGAATCCTCTATCCCATGCGTATGACAGACATGGCGCGCTTTGGGTTTGCTGCGGAAATTGTACGGTATGGGGTAAAAGCATGAGCATACTGCCGGAAAAATTGGAACAGGCTCTTTCTCTGGCGGTGGCAACGCTGGCCGTGGGCGTCATGCCCGCTCCGATGGAGCGTGATGAGGACCGGGATGCAGCTTTGCGGAAACTGGCTGCGGTGGCAGGCGAGCGCGGCTGGAGCATGGAGACGCTCAAATCCGTTGCGGGGCCGGATGCGGACCTACTTTTTCCCTCTGGAGTGGTGGAAATGGTGGAGGCGTGGTCGGATCTGTGTGACCGAACCATGATCGAAGCCATGCTGGACACGGATGAGCCGCGCCTCAGCCAGCGGGTGCGGCAGGCCATATTGCTGCGCCTTCCGCCGGATGAAAAACGGCGCGCTGCCGCGGTCCGAGGCATGGCGGTGTTTTTATCCATTAAGGGACAAAAGGCGTTCCGGCGGGCATGGCTGCGTACGGTGAACGCCATATGGCAGGCCGCGCAGGATGATGCCACGGGTCTAACCTATGTGAGTAAACGGCTGACCCTTGGCAGTCTGTATGCTTCGGTCTTCCTGTACTGGCTGGCGCGCGGCAGCGATGTGGCCGGGTTTGAGGCGTTTGTGGATCGTCGACTGGCGGATGTCCTGCGTATAGGCCGCATAAAGGCCCGTTTTGGTACTGGCATATTTACGCCCGCAGCCTCGGCTGCTGCCCGGTAAGACGCCCGATGGTGATGCCGCCGTCCCCTCATGAACGTGCGGGGTCTGACCTGCTGTTCCTGCGTGAGGAGAGTCTGAGACTGGCGCAGACGCTCATGTTTCTGGCTGCGCGGGACATGGCGGAGGCTGTAGCACCCGTGTTGGAGGAGGATGGTCTGGGGCGTGCGCATTACCGGGTTTTGCAGGTGCTGGCGTTTAGCCCCGGTATTCCGGTTAGCCGCTTGCAGGATATTCTGGGTGTGACCAAGCAGAGTTTGGGGCGCACGTTGCAGGAACTGGATGCACGCGCATATCTGGAAAGCAGGGTTGGCCGGCAGGATAGAAGGCAAAAACTGCTGTTTTTAAGCCCCACGGGCAAGGCGGCGGAAGCTCGCCTGTTTGCTGTAATTCGGCAAAGGCTGGTTGCCGCCTACCGGGAGGCCGGTGGCCCTGCGGTAGAGGGGTTCAGGCGGGTTATAAGCGGGATGCTGTCCGAGCACAGTCGTGCTTTGCTGACGGAAGAGAGCGCAGGGCGCAGGGAAGGGCGGTAACATGTCTGAGCAGATGACAGGCACGGAAACTGAGGTGGCATCGCATGTTATGGTGGTGGATGATGACCCACGCCTGCGGCGTCTGCTGCAACGTTATCTGTTTGAGCACGGGTTCCGGGTCAGCGTTGCTGCCAATGCGGCCGAAGCGCGCCATACGCTGGAAGGTATTCAGCCCGACGCCCTTGTGTTGGATGTTACCATGCCGGGTGAGAACGGGTTGGAGCTAACCCGTGCGCTGCGCGATGCGGGCCAAGACCTGCCCATTCTGCTCCTGACCGCACGGGGCGAGCCGGAGGACCGCATTACTGGGCTGGAAGCTGGCGCGGATGACTATCTGGGCAAGCCGTTTGAGCCCAAGGAACTGCTGTTGCGGCTCAAGGCCCACCTCAGGCGGCATCAGCCCCCACCCCCAACGGACAACCTGCGCATTGTCCGCTTGGGTGACAAGGAATTTGACCCCGTCAGGCTCCTCCTTACCGGCCCTGATGGGAATATCCATCTGACCGGGGGGGAGGCAGCCCTGCTGTCCGTTCTGGCACGCAAACCGAATGAGACATTCACGCGTGAGGATATTGCCAAGGCGATGGATATGACCGAAATAGGCGAGCGTGCGGTGGATGTGCAGGTGACCCGCCTGCGCCGTTGCATAGAGCCGGACCCGCGTGAGCCGCGCTTTTTGCATACGGTGCGTGGGCGTGGATACGTGTTGAAGCCGGGCCTGTAGCGGATGACCGACCGGAAGAGTTTTCGTCGTTTTTTGCGTGGGCGGTGGAGTGCATTCCGGATGGAAAAAGCCATCAGGCGTGTGCTGCCGCGCTCCCTTCTGGGACGCTCATTGCTGATTGTGCTTTTCCCTTTGCTGATTACGCAGGGAATCGCGCTTGAGTTGTATTACGGCAATTTTCTCAAAGTCGTATCCCGGCGGCTTACCGGCTCGGTTACGGCGGAAATTGTTTTGTCCCTCAACGCGTTGGAGCGGCTTAAAAACCCGGCGGATAAGGAGTGGTTTGTTGCGCAGGCGCGTGAGCAGCTTCAGCTTATAGAAATCTGGCGACCGGGTGAAAAATTGTCCCGCGTGGGGTCCACCCATGTGCTGGGGCCCATGGATGATGACCTTGTACATGCCCTGCGGGAGGCTATTAGCTACCCGTTTTTTATTAGCTGGCGGCATTTCCATCGCACCGTGCGGATCTACATTCAGTTGCCCGATGGTGTGCTGGAGATAGATACGCCCAGAAAACGGCTGGATATGGGGCAGATATGGCTGTTTGTGGCGTGGGCTGTTGGCAGTTCGTTACTGCTGTTCATTATTGCCGGGCTGTTCATGCGCAATCAGGTGCGAGCCATCCGCCAACTGGCGCTGGCGGCGGAGCAGTTTGGTATGGGGCGGGATATTGGCCCTATACGCCCTGCAGGCGCGCAGGAGGTGCGTAAGGCAGCTGTGGCCTTTAACCGAATGCAGGACAGGATAAGCCGCTTTGTTGCACAGCGTACGGGCGTTCTGGCCGGTGTCTCGCACGATCTGCGGACCCCATTGACCCGCCTGCGGCTTTCTCTGGCCATGATGCCGCGGGAAGGCACCATCTGTGCCAAGGATATGACCGAGGATCTGGACGAGATGATCGGTGACATTGCAGAAATGGAACAGATGATCGACAGCTATCTTTCCTTCGCTCGGGGGGAAGGTTCAGAGAGCGTTCAGCAGGTTGCCATGCAGCCTTTCTTGGAGGACGTGGTGGCAGCAGCCCGGCGTGCCAATGTGCATGTTCGCGCGTTGGTCGTGGAGCCGGGTTTACACGCCCATATGCGCCCGGACGCCATGCGACGGACCCTGAGTAACCTGTTTGATAATGCCCGCAGGCATGGTGCCAGCGTGGTGCTGACGGCGCGGGGTGTTGCCGGCGGGGTGTGCATTCTGGTGGATGATGATGGTCCGGGCATTCCGCCAGACCGCAGGGCGCAGGTCCTACGCGCCTTTGAAAGCGGGCATGGCGGGGGCACAGGTCTGGGCCTGACCATTGCGCGGGACATCGTGCGCGCCCACGGTGGGGAAATGGAATTACAGAATGCCCCAGAAGGCGGTCTGCGTGTAAGGCTATATCTGCCGCACTAGGCGTCAGATAATTCCAACCCGGATTTGGTTACAGAGAGTTGCCCGACCCGAAGTGGCCCGGACCGGAACTGTTGTTAAACATCCCGCCCTGTCCACCTGCCGCACCAGAACCCATCATGTTCTGCATGGGGTTATAACGCCCCACGTTCCCCAGAATTTGTTGAAGAGCGTTGATCTTAGTGCCCGGTGTTGGCGTAATTTCGTTGATCATGGCAACGCGCAGGGCATCCTTGCGGTTGAGCGTGCGCATGCTTTCAAGCGTTCCGGCGTTGTTGAACTTGAGCACAACAAGGTCCTGCTTGATGATGCCGGGAAAATCCATGGGCACCAGATGGGTGGTCATGGAGATATAAATCCAGATGTTATCGTCAAATGCCCCTTTGGTGGTGGGGGAACCCATCAGGTCAATGGCATCTGCCCGGGTGCTGGAGCCGGGAACAAGCTGGCTGTATTCCTCGGGTTCAAGCAGGGAACCTCTGGGTGTGGGCGTGGGACCAAAAACCTGGCAGCCAGACAGCACAAGAACTGTGGCAAGTGCCCCACAGGCACTTTTGAGGCGCATCATCTTGCTCTGGCGTGGCGGCGTCATCTGGTCAGGGTGTCCCAAACGTAAGATTGTGATCCATGATCGTCATCCAACTGGCAACGGCCATTTCTGTCGGATGCCCCAACACTCGCGGGGCGTCAATTGCTGAATGGCAAAAAGAACAAGCTTTATGCACCTGTAGTGTTGTCCTTACTCCATAAAGCCCGGCTTGTGTGGTAGATTGTCCCTGTGGTGGCCAAGGCTTTGTTCCAGGTCCATCCCGCTTGCTTGTTTTAGCGTCATTTCAGGAGAGTTCCATGACCGAAAAGCCAGAATTTTCTCGCCCTCTGGCCGTGCGCCGAATCGGAACACTGGGAACGGATATGACGGTGGAAGCCACCCCGGATGAATGTAAGAAGGTCGCTCGGCGGCTTGGCCTGCAAGATGTGGCCATGCTGCGCTGCCGTTATCGTCTGAAAGATGACGGCCGAGGTGTTGTAACGGCCGAGGGGGCGTTGGCGGCACGCTTTACGCAGACCTGCGTTGTAAGCATGGAAGAGTTCGAAGACGTTATGGCGGGGTCTTTTGTTGTCCGCTTTGTGCCGGCCGCACAGTTTGTTGAGGCCGAGGTCCCCGATATGGACGCGATAGATGAAATTCCGTATGAGGGGCAGAACGTTGATCTGGGCGAGGCTGTGGTTGAACAGTTTGCTCTGGATCTGGAGCCGTATCCCCATGCGCCTGATGTTGCTCTCCCTCCCGGCCTGATCATGGATGAGGAAGAGGTCGAGCAGTTGGGTCTTGAGGAAGGGGGCGAGAAAAAAGCCAGTCCCTTTGCCGGTCTGGCACGCTGGCGGGGTGGGCGTGCGTAGTCGCATATCGCCCATCTGCTGGGTTTTCTTTTAGGATTGCTTGCGAAAACGCTTGCTGTCTGCTAGAGGCCGCGGCTCAGTGCTGGTGTTAAACCTGTTATGTCGTCTGGGTGCGTTAACGCGTGACCAGGCGTGTTGTTCTAACCATTTTTATGAGAAGGGGCTGGGCTTATGGCTGTACCCAAAAAGAAAACCTCGCCTTCACGTCGTGGCATGCGTCGCAGCCATGAAGCTCTGCGCGCAGAAGCTCATGCTGAATGCTCCAACTGTGGCGAACTGAAGCGTCCTCACAATGTTTGCAGTCATTGTGGTCATTATGACGGTCGTGAAGTGATTGCCGCAGGCAAGGCACTCAAGGTCGCCATTCGCGCCTGATTTTTCAGGCGCGAAAGCGCGTGTTGCATCCGTAACACGCGGGATAATGGGGGTAAGGCATCTGCGGCATGGCAGAGAAGCAGGCATGAGCAAGACCGAGATTCCAGAAAGTTTTCCTTCTGATCCTAACGAGGTGTTCAACCTTGCCGTGGACGGGATGGGGGGCGATGGGGCTCCAGAAGTGGTTGTTGCCGGGCTTGCCGTTGCCGCCGAACGGCACCGGAATATCAAGGTGCTTCTGATCGGGGATGAAGCGCGCCTGCTACCTTTGCTGGCGAAGTATCCCAAGGCTGCGTCCATATGCACGGTTTGGCATACGGATGTGTCCATCTCCATGGACATGAAGCCGACATCCGCATTGCGGATGCGTCAGTCCTCCATGCGGCTTGCCATGGACGCCGTGGCTAGCGGACGCGCCCAAGGGGTTGTGTCTGCGGGCAACAGTGGCGCCATGCTGGCTTTAGCCAAGATTGTGGTCAAAACCCTGCCGGGTATTTCCCGTCCGGCCATGGCGGCCATCAGCCCTACAATCAAGGGTGATGTGGTCATGCTGGACTTGGGGGCCAATGTTGCCTGTGACTGGCGCAATCTGGTGGAATTCGCCGTTATGGGCGAAGCCTTTGCCAAGTCCGTGCTTGGCTTGCCTGCACCAACAATTGGCCTGCTCAATATTGGTGCGGAAGAATTAAAAGGGGACGAAAAACTGCGTGTGGCGGCCGAGACGCTGCGCGAGAGTCCTCTTGCTGCCCAGTTCCATGGTTTTGTGGAAGGGCATGATATTACCGCAGGCACCACAGATGTGGTTGTAACCGACGGTTTTACTGGAAATGTTGCTCTGAAAACCGGCGAGGGTGTGCTGAAGATGGCAACCACCCTGTTGCGTCGGGTCTTCCAGCGCGGGATTATTTCCCGGTTGGGGTATCTGCTTGTCCGTCCCGGACTGGAGCGGATGAAGGAGTGGCTGGACCCCCGTCGTTACAATGGCGCAGTTTTTGTGGGCCTGAATGGTGTGGTGGTCAAATCCCATGGCGGCACGGATGCCGAGGGTTTTGCCGCTGCAGTCGATGTGGCCATGGATATGGTCACGCATGGTTTTAACGAAAGCATTCGTGAGCGCCTTTCTCATATGGGGGCGTTGTTGATGCGCCCGCAGGTGGAGGAAGAATGTGAACCAGCCCTCCCGGTTTCCTGAATAAACGGGACGAATGTATTGCGTGCGCAAGGCTGTAAGCAGCCTGTGCTGGCGGATAATGAAAGAACGGTCATGGCGAAACGTTCGCTTCTGGTGGGTTTTGGTGGATTTCTGCCAGAAAGAGTTGTCACGAACGAAGAGCTGGCAACCCGGCTTGAAACATCGGATGACTGGATCAGAACCCGCACCGGCATTACGCGTCGCCACATTGCCGGACCGCATGACACAGCAACAACCATGGGGACCGAGGCCGCACGCAGGGCGCTGGATTACGCTGGCCTGAGTGCGGACGATATTGATGTTGTTCTGGTTGCAACATCCACGCCGGATCAGGCTTTTCCCGCAACGGCGGTGCGTATTCAGGCCGCGTTGGGCATGACCCACGGTTTCGGTTTTGATATTGCCGCAGCCTGTTCGGGTTTTATTTTTGCTCTGGCAACAGCGGATTCTTTTATTCGTTCAGGTCAGGTGCGCCACGCTCTAGTCATTGGTAGCGAAGTTTATTCGCGCATTGTGGACTGGGAAGACAGAGGCACATGCGTTCTGTTCGGTGATGGGGCAGGGGCCGTTGTGCTCTCCGCTTCTGACGAATCCGGCGATCGCGGGATTCTGTCCACGCATCTGCACTCCGATGGCACAACGGGCGATCTGCTGTATGTGGATGGCGCTGTTGGGCAGCCGGACAAAAGTGGGCATTTGAAAATGAGCGGGCGGGATGTGTTCCGCCACGCCGTGGCTAAACTGTCTTCTTCTGTCGATGAGGCGCTGAACGCAGAAGGCCTGACCTACGCGGATGTTGACTGGCTTGTACCGCATCAGGCCAATATTCGTATTATTGAAGGCGTGGCCAAAAAGCTGGCCCTTCCTGCTGAGCGTGTTGTTGTCACGGTTGACCGGCACGCCAACACCTCCGCTGCATCCATTCCGCTTGCTCTTGATGAAGCCGTGCGTGACGGTCGGATTCAGAAGGGTGAACTGGTGCTTATGGAAGCACTTGGGGGCGGTCTGACGTGGGGTTCGGTTCTGGTCCGCCTGTGATCAGTCGATAACAGACAAGTGACATCATTGTGAATGAATTGACGCGCCGCACAGGCGTGTTACCTTTCTGCACATGGAAACTGTCACACGTGCATCTTTGATAGAGCAGATCTATCAGCAGGTAGGGTTGTCTCGTAAAGAGTCGTCTGTGCTCCTAGAAGATGTTCTGGAGACAGTCATGCAGGCGCTCGAACGGGGCGAAAGTGTCAAAATCAGCGGTTTTGGCACGTTCTCAGTCCGTAAAAAGGGGCAACGCTGCGGGCGTAACCCCAAAACAGGGGAGGAAGTGCCGATTCTTCCCCGCTCCGTACTGGTGTTCCGGTCCAGCCAGTTGCTGAGGGCCGAGGTCAACCATGAGGAGACAGAGCCGGGAGTCGAATATGACGATTAATGGCACCTCATCTTCTTATGAATCCGAGCAAAACACGCTTGGCGCCTCTCCCGAAGTTTCGGAGTCGGTTGGATTCGAGAAGGGGCCAGAAGCTTTTCGGACCATTAGTGAAGTCGCAGATGAACTGCATGTTCCCCAACATACCCTACGTTTGTGGGAGACGCAGTTCCATCAGGTGCGCCCTCTGAAAAGAGGGGGAGGCCGCCGCTACTACAGACCCGATGATGTTGTGCTGCTGAGCCAGATTGCAGACCTTCTGTATAAACAGGGCTACACGGTAAAAGGTGTACAGCGCCTGTTGCAGGAAGGAGCCTTGGCCCGTACCGAGCCGTTGGATACGCCGGAAGGTGAAAATGAGGGCGTGACGGTAGCCCAGAGCGAGGTTGCTCCTGTGGAGGACGCGCCTGCTGTGGCAGATTATGAGCAGGTCGAAGCCGTGGTGGCTGAATTGCCAGCTGCAATAGAGGCCGGTTTGGAACAGGCTCTGGTTCAGGTCATGGGGCAGAATGTTCGCTTGCGTGCGGATCTGAGCGATGTGCTGGTTGAACTTGAGGCATTGCGCCGCAAGATTTTGGCCTGATTGTAAAAAAGATAAAAAAAACAGGTGGAGTGGGTTGTGCCCTTCATAGGGGGCTGCTAAACACCACCCACACTTAACGGGCAGTAGCGCAGTCTGGTAGCGCATCAGTCTGGGGGACTGGGGGTCGTGGGTTCGAATCCCGCCTGCCCGATATTTTTTCCAAATAGAAAATGCTAAATAACCCCACCCTTGGGGGGAAGTGCAAAAGTCTTTTCAGACTTCTGCATTGCTTCCGTATGCCCAGCGCCGCCAGATCAGGTTGAGTGCTGCCATGGCGGCTGGCCCAATAAACAGGCCGATTAGCCCCCACATTTCTGCCCCACCCAAAATGCCCAGCAACACCCAAAGGAACGGCAGCTTTGTTGTGCCGCCAATCAGGGTCGGGCGTACAAAATGGTCAGCCACAAAAATGACCGTAGCGCCAATGCAGAATGTAACGATGCCCGCTACGGATGCTCCCGAAATGAGAATAAGGAGCGAGACCAGGCCAATCGCAATCATGGCGCAAAAAGGAATCATGGCGGCTACAGCCGTAATGACCCCAAACAGGGCCGGGTGTGGTGCGTGGGCAAAAAGATAGACAAGCCCCATCAGCACACCTTCACCAATACCAACCAGCACCAGCCCCTGTACGGAGCCGTGGATGGACGCAACAATCTGGCGGGCAATGCTTTCCCCCCTGCGGCCAAAAGCCCGGCAGGAGGCAACGCGGCACTGGCGAATGACGGAAACACCATCCTTGTAAAGAAAAAACAGTGTCAGGATGGAAAAACAGAATAGCGTGCCGCGATGTGCAATCTGGCTACCTAGAGCGCGCGTGACCATAACGCCCTTATTATCCAGCGCTCCTAGCAGGCCGGAAACATCACGCGGGTTGGAGAGGTGTGTTTCCCACAAATGCGCAATGGATGTGGCCCCTAGGGGGAGTTGCCGAATAACGTCCGGCACGGGAACACCAAATTTGCGGGCATGGTCCACCCATTCCAGCGCGCTCTGGGCCTCTCCTATGGCTTCAAGTGTCAGGAGTGTGAGTGGAATAACAAAAAGCAGTGCCATGATGGCCGTAAACAGAAGCGGCAGCAGCGTGCCCCTTGCTGCATGGGGCCACATACGGCAGGCGCGGGAGTAAAGCGGCCATGTGGCTATGGCAAATACACCGCCCCATGCCAGAGCAGGCAGAAAACCCTGTATGGTGTAGAGGGCCACACCCACAATAAAGAGCGCAAGAAGACTGCGTGCCATTTCCTGTCCCCGCTTGGAGCGCTGGCTGGCCTTGATCATGCCGCAGCGTTGGTGAGCAGGCACTAACGAAGATGGAGGCGTAGTGGGCATGCGGGGTGTGTCTTTCCAATGGTCCTGTTGTGTGTAGACCGCTCTATTATGCGTTGAGCACAGCATACTGTGTTGCGTGTGAATAATATAGCGCATGAGGGCGCACACAGTATGCCTGCTCTTTGCTTAGGGGCGGATTTGCCAGTATCTTTTTCTGAATTTATCTCTAGTGTTCCGCTGCTTGCCTGCACATTAAAGCGGATATCCCATGCTCAGAAATTTTCTGACAGTCGGTGGCTGGACCATGCTCAGCCGCATTCTAGGACTCATACGCGACCAGCTTCTTGCAGCCTTTATGGGGGCCGGCCCCTTGCAGGATGCCTATCAGGTGGCGTTTCGTCTTCCTAACATGTTCCGCCGTCTGTTTGGTGAAGGCGCATTTAATGCGGCTTTTGTGCCCATGTTTTCTACCGTCATGGTGCAGGAAGGCCGGGATGAAGCGCGTCTGTTTGCGCGCCGGGCACTGGGCGTTATGCTGGCGTGGCTGGTGTTCCTGTGTGTGCTGGGTGAAATCTTCATGCCGCAGGTGCTGCGGGTGATTGCGCCGGGTTTTTTACAAAGTGGAGATCGTTACGCTCTGGCGGTCAGCCTGAGCCGCATCACATTTCCCTATCTGGTCATGATCTGCGCTGCAGCGTTGCTGGCGGGGGTCTTGAACGGCCTGCATCGGTTTGGGGTGGCCTCCGCAGCTTATCTTGCCTTCAATGTGGTGGGTATTCTGGCCATTGTTGGAGCCTCTCCCTTTTTTCCAAGTGTGGCCTACGCCGCGGCATGGGGTGTTACCGCCTCTGGCGTGGTGCAACTGGGGCTGCTTGCCTGGGCGTGTGAGAAGGCGCAGTTCGGTCTTTGTCCGCTATGGCCCATGTTAACGCCGCGTATTCGTCTTTTGTTGCGCCGTATGGTGCCGGGGCTGATCGGTAGCGGTGTAGGGCAGATCAATCTCACGGTGGACACTATTATCGGGACTTTGCTGCCAGCAGGTAGCGTGTCGCTTATGTATTTTGCAGACCGGATTAACCAGTTGCCACTGGGAGTGCTGGGGGCCGCGGCAGGTACGACGCTTCTGCCTGTATTGACGAAGCATTTAAGTGCGGGAGACGTAGAAGGCGCACATGCCGCTCAGAACCGCTCCATGGAATATGTGATGTTGCTAACCCTGCCTGCCGTTGCGGGGCTGCTTGTTCTGTCCGGCCCGATTATGATTGTGCTGTTCGGGCATGGCTCTTTTAGCGAGCATGATGCGCTGTTATCGGCCCAGTCCTTGCGGGCTTATGCCATGGGGTTACCAGCTTTTATTTTGGTCAAGGTTCTGTCCCCGGCGTTTTTTGCGCGGGGGGACACTCGTACGCCTGTGTATGTTGGTATAGGGGTTCTGGTTCTGAATTTTATTCTGAACCTGCTGTTCATGAAGCCTCTGGCGCATGTTGGGCCGCCTTTGGCCAGTAGCGTGACTGCCTGTGTGAACGTGGCTTTTCTGGTGTTCCTGCTAAAACGGAAAAAGGCTTTGCAACTGCATGGCTCTTCCCTGTCCCGCATGGCGCGGGTGGGCATTGCATCTGTCTTTATGGGGTTGGCGGTATGGGGGCTAGGCTCCGTTGTGGTTCTGCCCGCCATCTTTATTACCCGCGCACTTTGGCTGGCTGGCATGGTCATGGGGGGGGGCATAATTTATGCGGTCTGCCTGCATGTTCTGGGCGTGGTGGATTTGCCGGGTACGGTGGAGCGCCTTCAAGGGCGACTAAGGCGTAAAGCGGGGTAGGGGGCCAATCATGCCTGAGGTTATTCTGGCTCATCAGGTTGATTTTGTAACATGGCGGGACGCAGCCCGGCACTTTGTGCAGGCGAATGTTCCGCCAGAAGCCCTGACATGGCGGGTTGCGGCCACGGAGCAGGAGCAGCCTTGGTCCGCAATACAGCAGGAAGGCCAGTCAGCGGATCAGCCTGTTTTGAATCTTTCCCGTCGCTTTGTCGGTATATTGGGGCAGGCGTTGCAGGCAAGTGATCCAGAGCGGTTTACGCTGATGTACCGCATCGTCTATCGTCTGGCGCGCAAAGAGCTGGCTCTGACCGATGGACATGACTCTGATTTGCAGCAACTCAGGCAGCTTGTGACTGCCGTTAGAGCAGATACCCTCAAGTTTCGCATAGCATTCTCGGCTTTTAGTGCTCAGATAACAAATGCGTTACTACCTTATACTCCCGCTCATTATATTCTTGAGGCCAATTCCAGCTACTGTTCGCGGCGTAACGCGCGGCCGTGGCAGGTTGTGACTCCTTACAGGCGGATGGAATGGACTGGTAACGGTATAAGATTTGCGGCCGGAACAGAGACTATTCCCGATCCCGCATTAGTTGCGTGGCAGGCAGATGGTAGTGGCGTATGGCGTGGTTACGCATTAAGCGTTCTGCCACCCCAACTTAAGGATGTAGAAGCGGCACAGTCACTTGCAGAGCTTGGGGCCGAGGCCATGGATTGTCGCGCTTGTGCTTTGTGGCAACCAGCATCCCGCACGGTTTTTGGTGAGGGGGCGGAGCACGCTCCAATTATGCTGGTTGGGGAACAGCCCGGAGATCAGGAAGATCAGCAGGGACGTCCTTTTGTCGGGCCAGCAGGGCAGGTCTTGGATGACGCCTTGCGTGATGCCGGAATACAGCGTGAGCAGGTTTACGTGACCAATGCGGTCAAGCATTTTCATTTTAAATGGACTGGCAGCCGTCGCCTGCATCAGAAACCCGAGGCCGAGCATATAGCCGCCTGTCGCATATGGTTGAATGCGGAGCGTCGGCTGGTTCGGCCTGCTCTGGTGGTGATGTTAGGGGGCACGGCGGCTCAGAGTATTTTGCAAAAGCCGGTTACAATTTCTCGCACCCGCTCCCGTCTTTTCCCTCTGGAGGAACAAACGCAGGGGTTGGTAACGGTGCATCCGTCTTATTTACTACGGTTGCCAGATGAGGCCAGTAAACAGCGTGAATATGCCCGATTTGTAGAGGATTTGCGGCTGGCAGCTAACTATGCAGCCCAGACCGTAAAGCGTAACGCCGAATAAAAGCGGGTTAAGCCGATTCTGTTTTGTTAAGGCGCTGGTGCAGTTCTTTGCCTGTTTTGAAGAAAGGCACCAGCTTTTTGCTCACTTTGACCTGCTCCCCTGTTTTGGGGTTGCGGCCTAAGCGTGGCTCTCTTTCTTTTACAGAAAAAGCACCAAACCCACGCAACTCAACGCGGTTGCCCGCGGCCAGACTGCTTGTTATGCCGCCAAAAACCGTATTCACCAGCAGCGTTGCCTCTCTAAGCTGCAAGTGTGGGTTTTTTTCTATTAGAATGGCAATAAGTTCTGACCGCGTCATAGAGCCCCCTGCCGATTAGGGTAGAGTAGATGGTCTGACTTAGTCTCTGTGTCAGACAGATGTAAGCATTCCGTTCTCTATGGCAGGTCGTCAAGATAAAAATGCGCAACGGTCTGACACGGAGGTCAGACCGCGATGCACACAGGAATTTATCTTAGGCTGTAGCTGCCTTTTTGCCGCGCTTTGCACGACCGGACGTTTCGTCTTCATCCCCAGCTGCATGGATCTTGCGACCCAGCCCGATTTCACGTGCCAGAGTGGAGCGGCGTTCCGCATAGTTGGGGGCAACCATCGGGTAGTCCGCAGGCAGGTTCCAGCGTTCGCGGTACTGCTCGGGGGACATGCCGTAGGCGCTCTGAAGATGGCGTTTGAGCATCTTCAGTTTTTTACCGTCTTCCAGGCAGACGATATAGTCCGGGAATACCGAACGCTTGACGGGAACAGCTGGCTGCAGCTTTTCCGGTTCGCTCTGGGGCTGGTCAGCCGTTTTAAGAGCTTGGAAAACGTCCTTGATCAGTACCGGAATGGCAGCCGGGTCCGTCTGGTTGTTCGAGACGTGTGCAGACACAATCTCGGATACAAGATCTAGGAGAGGCGAATAGTTCTGGATCTCACTCATGACAGGCCTAATTTTAAAATTCAGTGTGAATAATGAGAACCATACTCAATTATTTAATGTTTGTGAACTACCAAATATACAAAAAAACAAAATTGAGGTTGAGAGGTATAAAATGTTAGAAGTCACAGTTGATTTTTTGAGTATTTGGATGAATTCGCATAAATTATCTGTAATATTTTTGGTAATCACACTTGATGATTACACAGATGTTGAAACGGTGGCGTATGCGCGGACCATGTTCTGATTAACATCTTGTATTTTATAAATTGGAATTAATAATACTGTTTTATTGCAATGCAGCATTGATCTGGCATCGGAGACGAAAAGCGTATCAATTAAATATCTGAGGCGTATTTCTATTCCGCAGGAAGAGTTGTGTTCTGGGAATATCAGTCTTGTTTTTATGAAGTATAGTCTGCGAATACATTTAATCCCGGCATGTTCGTTAAAAGGAACAGCCGGGATTAAATGAAAACTCAGTATTAGCTTAACGAATGCCGAGTTCGCTCATCAGGAAGTCCCGGAAGACTGCCACGCGTTTGGAGCTTCGCAGTTCTTCTGGGTAGACAAAGTAAGCATCAACCGTTGGGGTCGTAATTTCTGGCAGGATCTGAATCAGATCCGGGAATTTACTTGCCGCATAAGAGGGAATGGAGCCAATGCCCAGACCCGCTGCTATGGCGGAGGCCATGGCTGCCATGCTGTTAACTTCCAGTCTGGCCGGGCGTGTGTGGCTGCTAACCTGTCCCGCTTCGGTCAGCCAGTTGATGTGGGCAACCGGCGGATGATGTTCCCCAAACAGAACCAGTTGATGGTTCTTGATGTCTTCCAGGCTGGAAGGCATGCCATAGCGTTCAATATAATGGGGGGCTGCAAAAATGGGCAGATTAAAGTCTGCCAGATGCCGCTGGATCAGGTCTGGCTGGCGGGGGGCGTGCATTCGTACGGCCACATCGGCCTCACGCATACCCAAGTCCAGATCGTTATCTTCCAGAATAAGGCAAATATCAATTTCAGGATTGGCTTCCATGAATTTATGGAGTCGTGGCATAAGCCAGCAATTACCAAAACCTGTTGTGGTCGTAACCCGTAGGCGGCCTGCGGCTTTTTCCTTGCTCTCCGTCAGCAAGGTCTGTGTCATCTCCAGTTTGGAGAACACCTCCCGCACTGTTTTATGCAAGGTTTCCCCTTGCTCAGTCAGGATCAATCCACGCGCATGACGGTGGAATAGGGGTACCTGAAGAACATCTTCCAGAGCAGAAATCTGTCTGGATACGGCAGACTGGCTTAGGTTAAGCACATCCCCCGCGTGGGTAAAGGAACCGGCTTCCGCTACGGCATGGAAAACCCGGAGTTTGTCCCAGTCCACGCACGCCTCCTGCTAAATTGACTGAAATTACAAAAGCACAATACCATGCTTTCGAAGCTACTACGTGCAGTAATTACTGCACGTGGTCAAGGTATGGGCAGCTTTACGTTTTGGGCACTTCTGCCAGATACCGCTCCGCATCCAGTGCTGCCATGCAGCCGGTGCCCGCTGCGGTAACCGCCTGACGGTATATTTTATCCTGTACGTCACCAGCTGCAAAAACGCCGGGGACGGATGTGCGGGTCGTTCCGGGAGCGGTTTCAATATACCCTTCGTTGTCGAGCGTAAGCTGGCCTTTGAAGATGCCAGTCGTCGGGGCATGTCCAATGGCAATGAACAGCCCATCGGTTTCGACAGTGGATTCACTCTGGTTCTTGATGTTGCGCAGGCGCACCCCGCAGACCACTTCCGGCGTGCCTGAAGAGAGAATGTCCGCCACCTCGCTATCCCATATGACCGAAATTTTGGGGTGGTTCAGCAGGCGGTCCTGCAGGATTTTTTCGGCGCGCAGGGAGTCGCGGCGGTGGATCAGGGTCACGTGGGATGCGTGGTGTGTAAGATACAGGGCTTCTTCCACCGCTGTGTTGCCGCCGCCGACAACGGCAACCTTTTTGCCACGATAGAAAAAGCCATCGCACGTTGCGCAGGCCGAAACACCCGCACCCTGTAGCCGTTTTTCGTTGGGTAAGCCCAGCCACCGTGCCTGTGCGCCCGTCGCAATAATAACCGCCTTTGCTACATATACGGTGCCGGAATCCCCGGTCAGGCGGAAAGGGGAGCCGGAGGCAAAATCCACGGATGTAATAATGTCGTATTCAATCCGTGTGCCAACATTCTGGGCCTGTTCGGCCATCTGCTCCATCAGCCATGGGCCCTGCACAGCTTTGGCAAAACCGGGGTAGTTTTCCACGTCTGTTGTAATGGTCAGCTGCCCACCCGGTTGCAGGCCAGCGACCAGAACGGGGGAGAGGTTGGCGCGCGCAGCATAAATGGCTGCGGTGTAGCCTGCCGGGCCTGCGCCAATAACGAGCAGGTCAGTCGTGATGGTCTCGGTCATGCCAGAAGAGTTCCCCAAAGCAATGAAGTGCGGACGTTGTTATGCCGCGCAAGCATGGTTCAGAATGGTGTTGAAAAGAGGATATGACGGGTGACTTGGCGTTGAGCAAGTGTTGAAGAGATGAGTTTGCGGCATGGCGGGGAGCGTGGCATATACTCGCCCCTCTTTCAGGGAGTTGCATCTTGCACAGGATAGGTCGGATAAGGTGACGGATCTGGACGCTGTTGATCTTCGTATCGTAGCCGAGTTGCAGGATGACGGTCGCATGACCAATGTCGAACTGGCACGGCGTGTTGGTATTTCCGCTCCTCCATGCCTCAGGCGCGTCCGGCGGCTGGAGGACGAGGGGGTTATCCGTGGCTATCATGCCCAGCCCGATGCCACCGCCCTTGGCTGGCCAATCATCTTTTTTGCGCTCATCGGGCTGGATAGCCAGAAGGAAACGGTGCTTTCCGAGTTTGAGCAGCAACTTGCCGAATGGCCGGAAGTGCGCGAGTGCCACATGATCCGGGGTGGAGGGGACTTTCTTGTCCGCCTGATCGCACGCGATGCCGCGCATGAAAACGCACTGACCCGCCAGTTGACCGAAGCCGCCCATGTTATTCGGGTGCAGACATTGCAGACCATACGGACCAGTCTGGAACGTGAAGGGGTGCCGCTGCCGGTCGTGCGGGAAGGAACGCACGAGTAATGTCCGCACCGGGTGCGCAGGGCAGTGGGGGGACGGCTGGTAGCCCCGCAATCAGTATTATTGTCCCGTGTTACAATGAGGTTGCCAATATAGCGCCGCTTGTCGCCAAGCTGGAAACAGCGCTGGAGGGGCGGCACTGGGAAGTTATTTTTGTTGATGATAACTCCCCCGATGGCACAACCGAGGCCGTGCGCGCGCAGGCAAGGCAGAAGTCCTACGTGCGTGGCATTTGTCGTGTTGGGCGTAGGGGGCTGTCCAGCGCGGTTATTGAGGGCGTTCTCTCATCCTCCGCGCAGGTTGTGGCGGTGATGGATGGCGACCAGCAGCACGATGAAACCCGCTTGGTTGCGCTCATTGATGCTGTGGCTGACGGGGGCTGCGATGTTGCCGTTGGCAGTCGGCATGTGGAAGGCGGCAGCAATGCTGGGCTGGCCAATGCGTGGCGGCATGCCTTGTCCAACGGAGGAATCTGGCTGGCCCAGTGTTTTCTGCCCGTCAAACTCACGGACCCAATGAGCGGCTTTTTTGCAGTGCGGCAGGAAACATTTGCCGCCATTGCGCCGCGCCTGTCAGGCGCTGGGTTTAAAATTTTGCTTGATCTGCTGCTGTCATCGGCAAAACCGTTGAAAGTGCAGGAAATTGCCTGTGGGTTCCGCCCCCGCGTAGCGGGTGAGAGCAAGCTGGACACCTTGGTGATGCTCCAGTTTGTGGCTCTACTGCTGGAAAAATTCTCTCACGGTCTGGTGCCCTTGCGGTTTGTCGCCTTCTGCCTTGTGGGGCTGGCGGGGGTCGGTACCAATTTTGGTGTCATGCATCTGGTTCGGTTTTTTGGGGTGCATTTCTCCGTAGCGCAGGCCGTGGGCACCGTTGTGGCCATGATTGTGAACTTCGTTCTGGATAACAATTTCACCTATCGGGACCGACGTCTGCATGGGCAGCGCTGTGTATGGGGTCTGCTGGTGTTTATGCTGGTCTGCTCCATTGGCGCTCTGGCTAATGTCGGGGTGGCGCATATGATGTACGCGCAGAGTTACCGACTGGATGAAGCCAGTCTGGCGGGGGCCGTGCTGGCCGTGGTGTGGAATTACACCATGTCCTCCACCCTTATCTGGAGGCCAAGGTAGCCTTGGGTAGGCAGGCCAGACTCTGGGTATATTGGGGAGGGGGGCTTGTTGTTCTCACCCTTCTGCGCCTTGTGCTGGCGGCCAGTCTTCCGCTTTCCCCTGATGAGGCTTATTACCGCATATGGGCGCTAGCCCCCGCGAGTGGTTATCTGGACCACCCTCCCATGGTGGCTGTGTGGGTGCGTCTTGGCATGTTCCTTGCGGGCGATACGGCCGAGGGGGTGCGTCTTCTAGGTCCAGTTTCTGCCAGCCTTGGCACACTCTTAATTGCTCACGCTGCATATTGCTGGCTGCAAAAGCAGGGTGATCAGGCTCTGGCCTGTATGGGGGCGCTGCGTGCAGGCGCTCTGCTCAATGGAACATTGGCCATTCAGCTCGGCACTCTGGTCATGACGCCAGATGCGCCGTTGCTGCTGTTTATGGTGCTTCTGCTCTGGGCGCTGGTGCAGGTTTGTGTGTGCCAACGGCCCAGAATGTGGCTGCTTGTGGGGCTGGCGGCCGGGTTGGGGTTCGATAGCAAATATACGGTGCTATTGCCTGTGGCAGGACTTGTGCTGTGGCTGTTCGTCACCAAGCAGGGGCGGGCGTGGCTGCGTACACCCTGGCCTTGGGGGGCGGCTTTTGTGGCCGGTGTGTGTGTTAGCCCTGTTATCTGGTGGAACGCACACCACGCATGGGCCAGCTTCTTCAAACAAGGGGGGCGGGTCGCGGACTGGCATCCAGCGCGTGCAGTGTCCTTTATGGGAGAACTGCTGGGTGGGCAGGTCGGACTGGCCACTCCGTTGGTTTTTGCGTTTTTGCGGGTGGCGTCTGGCTGTTGTGGAAGCGGCGAGATGGCTTTTTCTCGCTTCTGCTGTGCATGATCGCGCTGCCTGTGGGGGTGTTTGTACAGCACGCACTAGGGGCGCGGGTACAGGCTAACTGGCCGGTGGTGCTGTATCCCATTATGGCTCTGGCTGCCGCATGGGTCACATGGCCGTGGTGGAAAACGGCCAGTTTTGTGGGTATTGGGCTCGCGGGTATTGTATGCGTGCAAGCCGCTTTCATGCCGTTCCGTCTTTCTCCACATATGGACATGACGCTAAGGCAATTAGGTGGCTGGCCAGCTTTTGCGCAGTCTGTTGCCGCTGTTGTGCCTAATGATGCCCCTCTGGTGGCGGACGAATATGGCTTGGCGTCGGAACTGGCGTTTTATGCACCAACGCGTTCGGTTCTGGCGGTTGAGCCACGCTGGCAACTGTTTGACCTGCCGCGCCCTCACTGTGGTTTGGACGCCTATCTGGTGCAGAGTCACAGGCGGAAGGGGCTGCCAGATGAACGGTTTTTGAAGTGCTGAACACTTTGCCGGATATGGCCCGTGCACGCAGGGGCGTTGTGGCCGATACCTATGCGCTGTTCCATGTGCGGCTGCGCTGCTCAGCCGAGGGGAGTATGTATGATGCAGCCTACCTTCCCGGTGGTGGGCGGTAAGCATGTCGTTTGCGTGTTGATCTGAAAAAAGGCAGGATAGCGGATAATCGCTCTGTCAGCAGGAACAGGAACCCCCGTTTATGGCTTCTCCACGGCTTGTGGCGGTCCAGATGGACCCACTTGAGCATGTTAATATTGATGGAGATTCAACCTTCGCCCTGATGTTGGAAGCACAGGCGCGGGGCCACAGTCTGTTTGTGTACGAAGTCAGTTCCCTCGCATTGGACGAGGGAACGGTTGAGGCCGGGCAGCCCATGCGGACCGATGTTACAGCCTTGCTGCGCCCCGTAACTGTGCGCCGGGAAAAGGGACGACATGCAACCTTTGGCGAGGCATCACGCCAGTCTTTGCGGGGGATGGATGTGGTGCTTATGCGCCAAGACCCACCTTTTGACATGGCATATATTACTGCCACGCATATGCTCGACCACATTCATGGCACAGGGCCGGATCAGGCTCTGGTGGTTAATGACCCGCGCTGGGTCCGTGATAGCCCGGAAAAGCTGCTGGTTACGCACTTTCCCCAGCTTATGCCGCCTACGCTGGTTACATGGGATGTCGAGCAGATTCGCGCATTCCGGGCTAAGTGGAAAGATATTATTGTCAAACCGCTGTTTGGTAATGGCGGGAGCGGCGTTTTCCGGATCAAGGCAGATGATCAGAACTTGAATGCCCTGCTGGAAATGCACTTTGCCCGCTCGCGCGAACCGCTTATGATCCAGCGGTACGAACCCGCGGTGACCGCAGGCGACAAGCGCGTTATTCTGGTGGATGGAGAGCCGATAGGTGCCATTAACCGTGTGCCATCGGGGGAGGACCACCGCTCTAACATGCATGTGGGCGGCGTTGCGTGCAAAGTGGAGCTGACAGCGCGGGACCGCGAGATTTGTGAAGCGATTGGGCCGTTTCTTAAAGAACACGGCCTGATTTTTGTGGGTATTGATGTTATTGGGCAGTATCTGACGGAAATCAATGTGACGTCACCTACCGGTTTGCAGGAACTGGAACGGTTTGATGGCATTAATGGTGCCGCCAGCATATGGGATTGTATTGAACGTAAGTTGTCTGTCCAATAAGAGCTGTCAGGGCCTGTTGGGCGGCACCATGCCGGAAAAAGTATGCTGCCACACAAGGGCGCTTTTGTGGTGTGTGCTGCAAGCAGGAAGGAAGAGAGTATAGTGGCTCTTGAAGAAATGACCGTCAGCGGGCAGAGAGAGAACATGAGTGACGTTCTCCAAGAATACCCCTCCGGCGGAGGGGAAAGCCCCGTGCCTCCTCCATCGCGCTCTGCGCTTGATGCGGAGGCCGTCAAACAGGCCTATCGACGTTGGGCTAATGTTTATGACGTGGCGTTTGGCGGCATTTCCCGTTTTGGGCGCCTGCGGGCGGTGGACGCCGTTAATGGCCTGCCCGGCAACAATGTGCTGGAGGTTGGCGTCGGCACCGGCCTTGCCCTGCCGCACTATACCAAAAACAAAGCCATTACGGGCATTGACCTTTCAACAGATATGCTGGCCAAGGCGCGTGAACGCGTCAAGCGCGACAATCTGACAAACGTGAACGCTCTGCTGGAAATGGATGCGGAAGACACCACGTTTGAGGATAATTCCTTTGATGTGGCCGTTGCCATGTTCGTGGCATCTGTTGTGCCGCATCCGCGTAAACTGCTGCGTGAGCTCAAACGTGTTGTGCGTCCGGGTGGTTACATTCTGTTTGTAAACCACTTTCTGGCTCCCGGTGGGCTGCGTGGCGCGGTGGAACACGCCATGGCGCGTGCGTCCCACTCCCTCGGCTGGCACCCGGATTTTGCAATGGAATCGCTGCTCCCGCAGGAAGATATTGCACGTGCCTACATCCAGCCAGTTCAGCCATTCGGCCTGTTTACGCTGGTCACGCTGGAAAACCTGCCGGAAAAATAAACACATGTGCGCTCCTGTTTTGGCAGGGGCGCTAGACATGCGTGGCTTGGCGGGTCGTTTCCGTGCAATAAAAACGCTAGAATATGGTCGTTTTTTGTCTAGCAGGTTCAAAGTTCTTCATCACACACCTGCACAGAATATGGAACATGGAGCATGATCTCCGCTCACAGCCGGCGTTACCCACAATCTGCTACAGTTGAGAAAACCCAGAGCCAACGGCAGGATTCCGCCATCGGGACAGCCTATCTGTTGCTTGCCGCTCTGGCTGCCCTGGCGGGCGGTGGTGTTTCCGTGCTGGCGGGCATGGGCGTGTTACCAGCGACTGGCCTTGGGGCACGGTTGGTGCAGGCTCATCCGGCATTGATGCTGCTTTATGTTGTGGTGCCTGCACTGGTGAGTGGTTTTGGCACCCTCTGGTTGCCACGCGCTTTGGGGCGCGAGCACATGTTGCTGGGTCGGCTTAACCTGCTGGCTGTTGCCCTGCTTGCTGTAGCAGCGGTTTTGACCTGCACACTGGCCGATGCCCGGTTCGCAAATATTCTGTGGTCATTGGGCGCACTTATGTCCGCCATGACCGTGCTGACTACGATTTTTGATAGCTGTGCCGACAGTCGGGACCAGACTTCTTTTTCACCTTTTGTGTGGGGGGAAATGCTGTCTGCTGCCGTTCTGTTGCTGACAGTGCCTGTTTTTGCCGCAGCAACCATGCGGACATGGCTGTGGCCAGCAGTTAGCCCTGCCATTGGGGCTGAATATTTTGCTGCACCAGTCGGGTTAATTGTTCTGCTCGCCGGGTTTGGTATTGTGTTTGAAATGGCAGCCCGGATTGGGCAGGTCCAAACCCGCCCAGTGGCTTATATCATGGCGGCAACAGCAGCATCTGGTGTTGTGGCATGGGCCAAAAGTAGTCTGGAGCATGGGGCGGAAAGCCTGAACGCGCAGATGGTTGGCAATACTCTGCTGGGTCTGTGCTCGCTTTCCGCTGTATGCCTCGCCGGTCTGTGGCTTGCTGGCACGTGGCGCGCGCGTGTTTCTCTGCGGACGCCTCTGCTGTGGGGCATGGGTTTTCTGGCTGTAGTGGCCGGTGGCTGGCTCGTTCAGCTTGTTCAGGGTACTGGCCTGCATCCTGCTTTGCAGCTTGGTGCGCTTTATGCCGTGTGTGGTGGTTTTTACCTGTGGCGAGGCGAGGCCTGTGGGTTCTGGTACCCCCAAAAACTTGCGCACCTGCACTTTGCGCTGACGACTGTGGCAACGCTCTGCCTGTTTGTTTCTGGTATGCAGGTGCTGGGTTGCGCCCTGTATGGTGCGGCGGCATTGGTCTTTGTGTTGGCGGCGTTGATTAGTTTCCAGCGTGATATCCCCGTTAGGGTTGGGAATGCGCGGGTGGCAGAAATGCAGGCTGCCGGGAGGACTTCCGTATGAGCGAAGCAAGCCTTTCCGCCCCGCAGGCCAGACGCCCCCGCTTTAAAACGGAGCAGGTTGGCACACAGGCGCGAGACTGGGTGGCACTGCTTAAGCCTCGGGTCATTTCGCTTGTTGTGTTTACGGGTGCTGCGGGCATGTTCATGGCACCGGGGCATATGAACCCGTTTGTAGGCATGGTGACCATATTCTGCATCTGTTTGGCCTCGGGCGCTGCCGGGGCCATTAATATGTGGTACGACCGGGATATAGACGCGGTCATGCAGCGGACCATTACACGGCCCGTGCCTTCTGGTCGTATTCCAGAAAACGAGGCACTGGCCTATGGGGTGGGCTTGGCCTGCCTTTCTGTCTGCCTGATGTGGATTGCCACCAACACGCTGGCTGCCGCCATACTGGCGTTTTCCATTTTCTTTTATTCCGTCATTTACACCATGTGGCTCAAGCGCTCGACGCCGCAGAACATCGTTATCGGTGGTGCGGCAGGGGCCTTCCCCCCCATGATCGGTTGGGCTGCGGCTACAGGCCATATGGCGGTTATGCCGGTCGTCATGTTCGGTATTGTGTTCTTCTGGACGCCACCGCATTTTTGGTCTCTGGCTCTTTATGCCTGCAAGGACTACGGGCGCGCGGGTATTCCCATGCTGCCGGTGGTGCATGGGGTACGGCATACACGCTGGCAGATCTTTATATATACGCTAGTCCTGCTTGCTGTATCTTTGGTGCCATCCTTTGTTGGGGCAAGTGGGTGGATTTATACGGTAACAGCTGTGGTGCTGGGGCTTGGCTTTGTCGCCTGTGCCGTGCGCGTGTTGCTGGAACCGCAGGACGAAAACGGTGTCAGCCGGAATGGGGATAAAGCAGCCCGCATTTCGTTCCGCTTCTCGCTGGCTTACCTTTTCTTCCTGTTCTGTGGCCTTCTGGGCGACCACTTTTATCAGCTATGGATGCACTGATATGACCGCAGCGCCCATAACCCAGACACCCGAACAACTGGAACGGCAGAAGCGCCAGAGCCAGCGTGTACGTGGCATGGTTGCGTTCATGCTGTTTCTGGCAGTCATCATGTTCGGTTTAACGCTGTTCCATCCATAATCCGATGGGTGGATGTTCCAGATAATTTGTCGGGAGCATCGTGCCTTCCATGTATTAAAAAAGCTCGCCACTCCAACTGGAATGGCGAGCTTTTTATTATGACCTGTTCGGCGGGGAGTGTGGCTATTCAGCGGGCCTGCTGAATAGCTGAGAGTAACCATCGGCCGCCGCGCGAGGGCCGAACAAAGGTCCAGACCTCTGTTACAGTGACAGGTGAGGTCGAACTGCCATCAATAACCTGCCCTGTAGCATTAGTGGTCAGATCTATCAGGCTGTAGCGCATGGCAACGCTGGCATAGTCCATGCCGTTTTCACGCCACGCTTCTGCCAGATCGCCCTGAAGGAAGCGTACGTCAGACACAACATTGCGCGCGCCCTGACTTGCCAACGCAGCGAGCTGTTCGTTGAAGTAGGAGACCATTTCCGGCGTTGCCATCTGCTGCATGGCCGGAATGTTCTGCTGGTTCCATGCGCTTTGGATATCCATCAGCGTCTGCTGGAAGGACTGATAATCTGCCGTGGTGATCTGGATCGGTGCTCCACCGGGGGAGGGAGAGGCCGGGGCCACACCGGGCATCCCCCCCGAGGGAGCCATGCCAAAGCTGTTGCCACCCGAGTTGCCTCGGCTAAAGCGGCGCACCAGCCACATAACAACCATAACAACCAAGGCAATCTGGACCATCAGCCCCAACAGGCTGAAGAAGCCGTGCATCCCCCCCATAAAGCCGTGTCCGCTCAACATGCCAAATAGCCCGGCTCCCAGAAAACCTCCGGCAAGACCGGTCAGGAATGGGTGGCGGTTAGGGTAGCCCATCGGGCGCGCAAAGGGTGCTCCCATCTGGGATGCGCCATAGCCCGGCGTTGCAGGTGAGGTCCGGGGCGTAATGGAGCGTTCCATGGGGGCTGTGCTGTACGGTGTTGTGCGCGTAACAGGGGGAGCACTCCATGTATGGCTGCCACGGCTTCCCATGGACCCGCCCTGACCGGGCCGGGCATCGGCCTGCATGGCCAATGGCCCAGCCAGTAGGCTGGCCCCTAGGAACGCACTCAGAACAGAACGCAGCAGACGTGATTTCACAGGCTTTTTGTCTCCGGCTAACAGTTACGCCCCAGCGGTATTCAGGGCATCTGTTCGTAATGTGGGGGCGTCAGTGCCAAAACGGAATACCAGATCGTTCGCCAATGTGATGGAAGCAAAAATTTCCAGCAGATTTCCCGCCAGAGTAAAGCCCGCCACAGGTTCGGCAATCTGGCCATTGCGAATCATAAAGCCGGAGGCGCCTCGGCTGTAATCCCCCGTTAGGCCATTAATGGAGGAACCCATCATTTCTGTAATGTAGAGGCCCTCTTTTATGTCCGCCATCAGCTCTGTAGGGCTGAGTGTTCCGGGTTCAAAAAACAGGTTGCTGGCAGATGGGCCGGGCGGGCTTGCCGTGCCTCGGGCTGCGCGGGCATTGCTTTGCAGGCCAAGCTGGCGTGCACTGCGGCTATCCAGAACCCAGTTTTGCAGAACGCCTCCCTGCACGAGGGAGAGGGGAGCAACTGCCATGCCTTCCCCATCAAATGGGCGGGACCGCAGACCCTTTGCGCGGGTTGGGTCGTCAGTAATACTGACTGTGTCAGCAAAAATGGGCTGCCCCATTTTGTCTTTGAGGAACGATGTTCCCCGCGCAATGGCGGTGCCTGTAATGGCTCCCACAAAATGGCCCAGAAAGCTCCCGGCAACGCGTGGGTCGAACACGACGGGGTAATGGCCAGTTTTCGGGCGGCCGGGGTTTAGCCGTGCAACGGCTTTTTGTCCGGCACTGTGGCCCAGTGTGGCTGCGTCTTTCAGGTCCTTAAGCCAGACGGTGCCGTGGTAGTCGTAATCACGCTGCATACCGTCACCCGTGCCTGCCAGAACGCAGACCGAGTTTGAATGGCTTGTACGGCTATAAGTCCCCGCAAATCCGGCGGACGTTGCCAGTGTAATGTCCGTGCGCCCCCAGGAGGCACTGCTGCCTGCGCTATTGGTCACACCTTTTATGGCTAGGGCAGCGTCTTCGCCCGCCTTGGCCCGCTCCAGCAGGGCGGCTGTATCGGGTTCGGCCGGGTCTGCCAGTTCCAGTTCGTTGGTCAGGACGGTGCCTTGCAACGCCCCCGGCGCAAGGCCTGCATACTGGTCATCGGGTAGAACACGGGCCATGGCCAGCGCCTGATCCACCAATGCGCCAAATTTAGCGCGGTCGGGGGTCGTGGTGGAGACAATGGCGTTCTTGCGGCCGACAAAGACCCTCAGACCCAGATCGGTTGTTTCCGAGCGTTCCAGTTCTTCTGTCACGCCGTTGCGTACACCGGCTCCAACAGCGGTGCTGCTGACAAAAACGGCATCTGCGGCATCGGCTCCGGCGGAGCGAGCGTGTTTGACCAGATCGGCAATAAGGTCGAGGGTCTGTTGCGTCATGCTGCCAGTGTCTCCTTGATGCTCTGCAGGGAAGGAATGTGGCCGATGGGGCCAAGGGCTGCAAGCGTGGGGGTGCCAGCAAAAATACGGGCTGCCGTCCGGCAGATGTCTTCCTGCGTTACAGCTTCTATCCGATCAACCGTTTCCTGCGTGGGGATAATACGGCCAAAAATCTGCAACTGCCGCGCAATCTGTTCGCACCGGCTGCCCGTGCTTTCCAACGACATGAGCAGGGAGGACTTGAGCTGCGCACGGGCGCGCGCCAGTTCATCCGCACTGACGGAAAGCTGAACCTTGCGAAGTTCTTCCAGCGTAACTGGAATAAGCTCCGCACATTCCTTTTCCCCCGTGCCAGCATAAATGCCAAACACGCCACCGCCTTCAAACGGTGCATTAAAGGAATAGACGGAATAGACCAGCCCGCGCTTTTCCCGGATTTCCTGAAACAGGCGGGAGGACATGCCACCACCTAGCAGGGTGGAAAGGATAAGAGCGGCATAATAGTCCGGGTCACGGTAACCGGTGGAAGGGAACCCGAGCACAATATGGGCCTGATCCAGGTCCTTGATCTGGCGGAATTCACCACCAGCATACTGTGCCGCGTCCATGACCGGGGCCTGTGTGGTCGGCAGATCGGCAAAGTGCCGTTCCACCTGCTGCACAACCTCATGGTGGTTCAGATTGCCAGCCGCCGCGACGACCATGTTGGACGGGTTGTAGTGCGTGCGCATGTAGGACATGAGCGTGTCCCGGCGCATATCCCGGATCAACCCTTCCGTGCCCAGAATGGGGCGGCCCATGGGCTGGTTGGGGAATGCTGTTTCCTGAAAATGGTCAAACACTACATCATCGGGGGTGTCGTTCGCCTGACCGATTTCTTGCAGGATCACGCCGCGTTCGCGTTCCAGTTCGGCTGCGTCAAATGTAGAATGGGTCAGAATATCGCCAATAATGTCGATCCCCAGCCCCATGTTTTCCTTGAGCAGCTTGACGTAAAAGACCGTCTGTTCGCGGGCGGTATAGGCATTTATGTGCCCGCCCACGTTCTCAATTTCTTCCGCAATTTGCAGGGCGGAGCGGCGGGCCGTGCCTTTGAAGGCCATGTGCTCCAGAAAATGGGAGACCCCATTTTCGGCCGCAGTTTCATTACGGGTTCCGGCAGAAACATAGGCACCGAAGGAAACAGTTTCCACACGGTCCATGCGTTCGGTCACAACAGTCAGGCCGGAGGGCAGTCGGGTCAGCTGGATGGGGTCTGTCATTCTCGTCCTGAAAAACAGCAGGGCTGCCTCGCGGGCAGCCCTGCAATGGGATAGGGTGTAGGATCAGCTGGCGTTGGACAGTACCGCCGCGCGAACCGCATCCTTTATGGCGTTTTCGGTCGCGGGGACTGTGCGGTAACGCTCTTCACGCTCAAACAGGTCAGCCAGATGGAGCGGCAGGGCGGGGTGAATACCCGTGGCTGCCACCATGGCGTCCGGGAATTTGGCTGGGTGAGCCGTGGCTTCCGCTACCATGGGAATACCCGGCTGGCGGAAGCGGCGGCCGGCGGCAATGCCAATGGCGCTGTGCGGGTCGGCCATATAGTTGGAACGTTGGTGCAGGGTACGGATTTCCGCCTCCGTCTGGGCATCATCCAGCGCCAGACCGGAGAACAGGGTTCGGGCGTTCTGCCAGACTTCCTCGGGCACATCCATGTGGCCTGTGCTGCGGAAGCCGGTCATGGTGCGCGCGCAGGCAGCTGCATCGCGGCCCAGCAGTTCGAACAGCAGGCGTTCGAAGTTGGAGGAAACCTGAATGTCCATGGAGGGGGAGAGGCTGGGCACAACCCCTTTGATGGTCATGTCATTGGCGTTGAGGAACCGGGTCAGAATATCGTTCCGATTGGACCCTACGCAGAGCTGGCGGATGGGCAGGCCCATTTTTGCGCGCGGCCCAAGCTGCCAGAATGTTGCCAAAGTTGCCCGTGGGGACAGCAAAGGAGACTTCACGCTCCGGTGCGCCCAGCGCAAGAGCTGCGTGCACATAGTAAGGAATCTGGGCGGCGATACGGGCCCAGTTGATGGAGTTGACGGCCGACAGGTGCATTTCCCGGCGGAAAGGAATATCCGCGAACAGGCCTTTGACCAGATCCTGACAGTCATCAAACGTGCCTTCAACCGCAAGGTTGGTCACGTTGGGTTCACGCACGGTGGTCATCTGCCTGCGCTGCACTTCCGACGTGCGGCCTTTGGGGTGCAGGATGATAACGGACAAGCGCTTGCGGCCACGGCAGGCCTCAATGGCGGCGGAGCCGGTATCGCCCGATGTTGCGCCCACAATGGTCACATGGTCGTCACGCTGGGTCAGCACATGTTCAAAAAGCTGGCCGAGCACCTGCATGGCCATGTCCTTGAACGCAAGGGTAGGGCCGTGGAACAGCTCCTGCACAAACAGCCCGTCTTCAACCTGTGTCAGCGGCACAATGGCCGGATGGTCAAAGCCCGCATAAGCCTTGGCACACAGGGTTTTGAGCGTTTCCTCATCAATATCCGGGGCTGCAAACCGGGCCAGAATACGTGCGGCCAGTTCCGGGTAGGGCAGGGCACGCATGGCCTGCCAGTCGGCCAGCGAAAATTCGGGCCACGTTTCGGGCAGGTACAGTCCGCCGTCTTCGGCAAGGCCTGTCAGCAGAACATCGGAAAAGGAAAGAACGGGAGCATTCCCGCGTGTGGAAATGTAGCGCATGAGGGCGTTTATATCCTGAATGACAGATGCCGCGAAGTGGCCTTGTACGATAAATTAAGGGTGTGCCTAGCCCGGCGGTGGCGTGGTTGGCAGGGTTAGCTCATAAATGGTGATGGGCCATGTAATGGAAGCTGCGGGGGCGCCAAAAGCCGTGCTGTGGTCAATCTGGCTGGCGGAAACAAACAGATGGCCGTGCCCGTCCAGCCCGGGGGTTGTGGGCCATTGCAGGCGTGGATCTGTTATCAGTCTGCGCGGAACACGCCCGGTTGTGTAGCTGAGGATACTGGAAGTTGTGATGTCGGACCAGTACAGAGTTCCGTCATTATCAATGGTCATACCGCCCAGTGAGGGGGTTTTGAACCACTGTGTCACGCTTTCTTCAAACGCGGCGGGGGTTATATCCGGGTCCGTGAAGATGGAGGTGGAGACGCGGGAGAGGTATTGCCCCGGAGCCTGAAGCACAAGCCATGATCCATCGGGGCTGACGGCAATCATGCTGGCGTCAACCGCGGCATAACGCCCGGTGTTGTCCCGTACAGGGCCGTTGGGCGTGACAATGGGGCGGCTGGCGATAAGGTCCGGGTGGTGGTCTAAAAAGCGCTGTGCCTTGGCGGATGCCGTGTCGATCACCAAGAGTCCGGCTACCCCGGAATCCGGCACGTAGGCAGTGTTCCCATGCACGGCAATGCCGGAGAGGATGCTCCCCTGCCGCAGGGCGCTGGCTTCCACCGGCACCACTCTGAGCACGGTGCCTTCGGTCGGGTCAATTTCAATCAGCTTGGGGGCGGCTACGGGGGGCTGTTTGCGGTTGGGTACGCCGCTATCCAACACCCAGATGTGCCCATCTGCTGTTCTGGTCAGCCCACCAAGGGCGACAAAGCGGGTGTTTACATCCCCCTCGGTAGCGTTCCATGCCGCGTTGGGCCACGGTTCCAGTTGCCCATTGGTGTTGCGCACAAAAAGCTGCGGGCCTGTATTACCCACCCATGCCGGGGCTTCCAGCAGCATACGTCCATCCGGCAGAGGGAGAATGGCATCCCATATCTGAGAGTTGGACTGCATGAAGGGCTGGAGCGCGTTGGCTGGCAGTTCCGCCACCTTGGGCATGTGCAGCGCCCATGAGGGGGGCGCCCCTAGTGGCAGCGCCAGCACGGTTGCCAGCAGGCCAAAAGTTGCGCGGCGGCGGAGGGAAAGCGGACGAAAAAAAGACAGGGTCATGCGCGCAGGCATCCGGTTGATGAGGCTTCAGGCATAAAAGTGTGGCCTGAGTTTCCGCCCGATGGCGAGGCCACACAAACGCCTTCTGCGCAGGGCGGCCGTGCCGTGGAACTGGAGGCGGGCAGGTTGGTCGGTGCCAAAGGCAGATCAGGCATCAGGTGCGCGCTCAAGGTAACGGCGGCGGATGTGGGTCAGGTAGGCGGTGGCATCCAGCGGTTTGCCGGTCGCATCCTGCACAATCTGCGGCATGGTGGCGCTGCGGGCGCGGCCATGCACGTTCTGGCGCAGCCAGGCCAGAAGGGGCGCAAAGTCTCCCTGACCAATGGCGGGCATAATGGCCGGGTTGGCCGTGCAGGCGGCGTTGCGCAACTGTGCCGCCGTCATGGCGCCAAGGGCATAACAGGGAAAGTAGCCGAATAGCCCGGCAGGCCAGTGAATATCCTGCAAACAACCGCGCCGGTCATCTGGGACATGTAGCCCCAGCAGGGCGTGCAGGCGCTCGTTAAACGCGGCAGGCAGGTCAGCCAGTGCCAGATCACCGGATATCAGGGCTTTTTCCAGCTCGTAACGGACAAGAATATGGGCAGGGTATGTGACTTCATCTGCATCAACGCGGATAAAGCCGGGTTCAACATGTGTTAGATGCCGGTGCAGGCTGGCGGCATCCCAGCCTGCGGTTCCGTCGGCTACGTCAAACGCTGCGCGGACCTGCGGGGCCAGCCAGTTTGTAAAGGTAAGGGAGCGGCAGAACTGCATTTCCATCAGCAGGGACTGGCTCTCATGCAGTGTCATACCGCCGGACTGGCCAACAGGTTGACTGGCCCATTCGGCCGGGAGGCCCATTTCGTACAGGGCGTGGCCTGTCTCGTGTAGCACGCCCATCATGGCGGGAATAAAGTCGCTTTCTACATACCGTGTGGTCAGGCGTACGTCATGCGTGGCGCCACCGCAGAATGGGTGCGCGCTAACGTCCAGCCTGCCGCGCGTTACGTCAAAACCCATCCGCTGCATCAGGCGGCGTCCAAGGGCTTCCTGCCGGGCAATGGGGAATGGGCCTGTGGGGGCTGGCGTGTCGGGCAGGCTGCTCTGCTTGTCTATGACTGCGCCAATCAGTTCCGGCAGGTCTGCGGCCAGAGCTGTAAAAATAGGGTCAATATCGGCCTGCCGCGTGCCGGGGTCGAAGGAATCCAGCAGGGCATCATAAACATTCAGCCCCATGGCCTCGCCCGTGGCCACAGCTGTTTCTTTGGTCAGGCGCAGGACCTCGGCCAGATGCGGTTCCAGACTTTTAAAGTCACTTTCTTCCCGCGCAGTCCGCCAGGCCATCTCACAGCGGGAGGTGGCCTGTGCGCTGGCTTCCACCAGTTCACCCGGCAGGGCGGTGGCCTGTATGTGCTGCCGGCGCATCTGTTCCAGATTGGCGGCGCGCCATACGTCATCACCCGCATCGGCTTCGGCCAGAAGGTCGGCCATGACCGGCGCGGTCAGAATTTCGTGTCGCAGGCCTTCAAGCATGGCCAGATTTTCCGCCCGGCGCTCCGCTGCGCCAGAGGGCATCATGACTTCCTTGTCCCACCCCAGAATACCAAGGGCATCGTTGAGGGAGGACAGGCGCGCAAAGTGGCGTTCGAGGGAAAGATAGGCTTTATTCATGCGGGTCATGGTACAGCATCATGCAGGCGGACGAAAAGTATCTGATCGTGCAATGGCACGTCTTAATACGGGGTTTTGCTGCAAAACGAGGGTGCTACAGGTCGCATGGATGGTAAAAAAGAAGCGCCCGCCAGCGTGTTGCCCCCGGCCGAGGCGGCATTGGCTCTGCTGGCGCAAGGGGATGCGGAACAGGCCGAATCCCTTTTGCGCGCACATCTGCGGTTGAATCCGAAGGATGCGCAGGGCTGGCACGCCATGGCGTGTGTTGCGCGGGCAGGCGGTAACGCCACGGCGGCGGTCGCTTTGGCGGGTCGGGCGGTCGCGCTGGCACCAGAACCGTTTTTTCATATCACGCTAGCTCTGGCGTTACTGGAGCTGGGGCATGTGGAGCAGGCTCGGGCAGCAGCCAATGTGGCCGTGCTGTCCACGCCAACCGACCCTCGTGCGCATGATGCCATGGCACGCATTATGGAGCAGATGGGGCGGTTGCCTGATGCCGAACGGGCATTGAAAAAAGCACTCTCCCTACGTCCACTGGAGCTGGAGCGGCATATGGCGCTCGCCGCTTTTCTGGCGCGTTGTGGCCGGGTGGCGGAGGCCGTAACTGTTTCAGCCCGTGCCGTTGCGCTAGAGGGGAATGCCGTTATGGCGCACAACCTCCATGCCATGATTTTGGAACAGGCGGGGCGCATGGCACAGGCTGAGCCGCATTTTGGTGTCGTGGCACGCGCTATGCCAGATAACCCCCAAGCGCTGGCAAACCACGGTGCAGCCCTGTTTGCTCAACATCGGTATGAGGAAGCGGAAAATATTTTGCACGCTTCCGCCACACTGGCCCCGGATGTGGCGGAAACCCGCACCAACCTTGGGCTGGTTCTGATGGCGCAGGGCAGGCTGCATGGGGCCGAGCGGGAGTTGGGGGCCGCCTACAGGTTAAGAGAGCAGGATGCCCGTCTTGCCCTCAATTACGGTACGGTTTTGCAGGACCTTGGGCGCACGCAGGAGGCCGAAGTTCTGTTCAAACAGGCCATGCAGCGGGCTACCACTGTGCAGGACAAGGCGCGGGCTACGCTGGACCTTGCCAGCCTTTGCCTGTCGCTCGGTCGGTTTGTGGAAGGCTGGGCGCTGTTTGAAGCCCGCAGGGACCTGCTGCCCCCACCTGTTGGCGTGTCCTCCCTGCCTGAGTGGGACGGGGATGTTACAGCAAAAACCGTGCTGCTTTATGCCGAGCAGGGGCTGGGCGATAGTTTGCAGTTCCTGCGCTACGTTGGGCTGGCAGCGCAAAAGGCGCGGATTATGCTGCTGGTGCCAGAGGCCCTGCGCAGCTTTGTAAATTGCCCGCTGCCTGTGTGGTCCGGGCGCGTCCAGCTATGCACGCCCGCACAGGTGGGCGAGGCGGAGGTTTGTTGCAGTCTGTTAAGCCTGCCCCACAGGCTGGGTGTGGTGAAGCCGTTTGCATGGCAACCGGATACGGCTCTTTTTGCAGAGCACATCATGCCGGGCAGGAAGGCAGAATTGCGTGTGGGGCTGTGCTGGGCGGGCAACCCGCGTTACCAGTTTGACCGACGGCGCTCCATTGCACCAGCATTGCTTGCTCCGCTGGCGGGGGTGAAAGGCGTGCGTTTTCAGGCTCTGCAACCCTCTGCGGATTTGTTGGAAGTGCCGATGCCCATAGCTCCTCTGCCGGAAGGGGATTTGCTGGCAACAGCAAAGCTGGTGGCCGGGCTGGATGTGGTGGTGAGCGTGGATACCATGGTCGTGCATCTGGCAGGCTTACTGGGTAAGCCCACCCTTCTGCTAGACCGGTATGGGGGGGACTGGCGCTGGGCGCGTGGCTCTATTGCTCAGGCTCAGCCAGCCGGTGCGCTTGCGCGCAGTTTGTGGTACCCATCGGTGCAGATCGTTCGGCAGCCTGCTCCGGTTGAGGAAAAACCCAGCTGGCAGCACCCACTCGCAGTTGCCGCGCATTGGCTGGCGCAGGCGGCAGAAGAGTAAAGGGGCGGGCTGTTGCTCCCACACAATGTAGCTTTATGATGCAGGCATGACACGTATCTCTCCCGATGGCGCCACTCCAGCTATGGCGCAGTGGTTCACACTCAAGGCGGAAAACCCCGAAGCCCTTCTGTTCTTCCGGATGGGTGATTTTTACGAACTGTTTTTTGATGACGCCACAGCCGCCGCGGCTGCGCTGGATATTGCCCTGACAGCCCGAGGCAACCACGGTGGCGAGCCCATACCTATGTGTGGCGTGCCGGTTGCTGCGGCTCCAGCCTATCTTTCCCGCCTTATCCGGCGCGGGTTCCGGGTGGCGGTGGCAGAGCAGACAGAGACGCCCCGCAAGGGTAGGCCCGCCAGCAAAGGGCCGTTGGCACGCGGCATTGTGCGGGTGGTAACACCGGGAACCCTGACAGAGGATGAACTGCTGGAGCCGGGGCGGTCCAACCTGCTGCTGGCCCTGGTCTGGCTGGAGAGCGCTACCAAAGGGAAGCGCAGGAAGGACGAAGCAGGCGAAGTCGTGCAGCAGCTTGGAGCCGCGTGGATTGATGTGTCCACCGGCCTGTTTGAGACGGCCAGCCTGCCGACCAAAGCCCTGCCAGCCCTGCTTGGGCGTCTGGACCCGGCGGAAATTCTGGCGACATCAAACGTGGAGTTGGGGGACTACGAGGGCAGGCGCGCGCCAGAGGCCACATTGCCAGCGCCCGGCACCGCCCGGCAGCGGCTGGCTACCGCCTTTGATGTGGCGAGTATTGAAGCCTTTGGCACGTTTTCGGACGAGGAAAGTTTGGCAGCGGCCATGGCGGTGGACTATGTGCGCCGCAGTCAGGCAGGCAAGCTGCCCCGTCTGGCGCACCCCATCCCTCAAAGTCAGAGCGGGGTTCTGGGCATAGACCCGGCCACTCGCGCCAGTCTGGACATTTTACGGGCGCGGGACGGAGGGGTGGAACACACCCTGTTTACGGCTATCAATCGCACGGTCAGTGCCGCTGGGGCGCGAATGCTGGCGGAATGGCTGGCTTCTCCGCTCACTGAGGTGGACGCTATTGCCGCCCGGCAGGATGGCTGGTGGTGGCTCAAGGACCATGCCGCCCGGTGCGCAGCACTGCGTGAGGCGCTGAAGAAGGCCCCAGACATAGCCCGTGCGCTGGGTAGGCTCTCCCTCGGGCGGGGGCTCCCGCGGGATATGGCAGGCATACGTGACGGGCTGAGGGCCGCACGGGAAGCCGCACGTATTCTGGCGCAGCCGGAAGCCGCCTCTCAGGGCGTGCTGCCAACCCTCCTGACCCATGCCGTAGGCTGGTTGGGTGCAGCACAGGCGCTGGAAGCCGAATTGCAAAAAGCACTAGCCGAGGAACTCCCCGCCCGTCTGGACGATGGCGGTGTGATTGCCGAAGGGTATGATGCGGAGCTGGATGAATATCGGACATTGCGGGATAATTCCCGCCGTCTGATTGCTGCTTTGCAGACGGATTATGCAACCCGCTTTGGGGTGCCCAACCTCAAGATCCGTCACCATGCCCAGCTTGGTTACGTTATGGAGGTGCCGGTAGCCGCCAGTGCGCGGCTCAAGGACAACCCGGACCTTATTCTGCGGCAGGGCACGGCCAGCACGGCCCGGTTTGCTACGGAAGAGCTGGCCAGCCTGAACGTGCGTATTACGGAGGCGGCAGAAAAAGCAGCCCAGCGCGAAAAGCTGGTTTTTGCGGAACTGACCGCCAAGGTGCTGGCGGAGCGTGAACTGCCCGAACTGGCACAGGCTCTGGCTGTGCTGGACGTGTTGCAGTCCTGTGCGTCTCTGGCCACGGGTGGCACATGGTGCAGGCCGGAGGTGAGTGATGACACGGCCTTCCATCTGGAAGGGTGCCGCCACCCTGTGGTGGAGGCAGCCCTGCCTCCGGGCGCGCGCTTTACCCCCAATGGCTGCGTGCTGGCGCCCGAACGGCGCGTTATGCTGCTAACCGGGCCAAACATGGCTGGTAAATCCACTTTTCTGCGGCAGACGGCTCTGGCCGTCATTCTGGCTCAGGGCGGTTTTCCCGTAGCGGCGGACCGGGCGCAGATTGGTGTTGTGGATCAGCTTTTCTCCCGCGTGGGGGCATCGGACGATCTGGCGCGCGGGCGCTCCACCTTTATGGTGGAAATGACCGAAACAGCCGCCATCCTCAATCAGGCTGGCCCAAGATCACTTGTGGTGGTGGATGAAATCGGGCGTGGCACGGCAACGCTGGACGGGCTGGCCATTGCATGGTCCGTGCTGGAGGCTCTGCATTCAACGGTGCGCTGTCGTGCAATTTTTGCAACCCACTTCCACGAACTCTCCCGTCTGGTCGATACGCTTCCCCGTTTGTGCCTGCATACAATGGCCGTGCGGGAGTGGCGTGGGCAGATTGTTTTCCTGCACGAAGTGCTTGCAGGATCAGCAAAAAAAAGCTGGGGTGTGCATGTGGCGCGTCTGGCTGGCGTGCCTGTGGCCGTGGTGGAGCGGGCCGGTCGGCTGCTGCGGGAACTTGAACGTGCTGAAAATACCATACCCGAACCGCTACCGCTTTTTGACACACAGAAGACATTACCCCCACCATGCGAAAATACGCTAAAGAAACGATTGATGGAGATTGACCCGGACAGTCTGACCCCAAGGGCCGCGTTGGATATTCTGTACGATCTGCACAAGCAGGCCGGGCAGGAGACAGACCAGCCCGCCAGTAGCTGATTCCGCCTAATTCCCGATCACCCTCAGGAGCTGAACCCGTAACCCTATGCCCACCTCTTCCGCACAGCCTGCCGCCGGGCAGCAGACCGACATGTCCGTTCTGGCAACCCTGACGCCTGAAGCCCTTGCCGCGTGCCTGACGCGGGAGCTCAGAGACGCCACGCCTGACGATGCGGCCATCCCTGAGCGGGATGAGGCCGTTGCCATTTTCCGTCGGCATCTGGGGCGTTACCAAGCGGACATACGCAAGCGTTTTGAGCAGTATGAACTCAAGGGAGCTGCTGCAGCCAAGACTCTTGCATCCTTTGCTGATGTGATGCTGCGCGCCATTGTTGATCTGGCGGTAAGGGCAACCACACCGGATGAATCTGCCGTTCTGGTCGGGCGGTCCGGTTTTGCCGTTGCGGCAACCGGGGGGTACGGGCGCGGATTGCTGGCTCCGTTCAGCGATATTGATCTGCTGTTCCTGATTGCGGAAGGTGCCGGGGAGCGGGCGCACCCTGTGGTCGAATACGTGTTGTATTTCCTGTGGGATCTGGGCGTTAAGGTCGGGCACGCCACACGCACGATTGAGGAATGTATTGCCGAGGCGTCCAAGGATACAACGGTCCGTACGGCGCTGCTGGATGCGCGGCTGCTGGAAGGGGACACGGCTCTATTCGCCATGTTCGAGGCTCGTTACATCCTCTCCTGCGTGGAGGCGGGAGCCGCGGGCTTTATCCACGACAAACGGCGTGAGCGGCTGGAGCGGCACCGCCGGTTTGGGGATAGCCCCTATCTGGTCGAGCCCAACATCAAGGAAGGGCGCGGTGGCCTGCGGGACCTGCAAACCCTGTACTGGATGTGCCGCAACACCTTTGGCACACGCCATGTGCGGGATCTGCTTGCCCCCGAATTTATATGGATGGGCCTGTTAACGGAGCAGGAGGCAGCCCGCGCCCGTCGCTCGTGGGACTTCCTGTGGACCGTGCGTCTGCATCTGCACTACGTGGCAGGCCGGGCGGAAGAGCGCCTTACGTTTGATATGCAGCCAGTTATTGGCGCGCGCATGGGCTATACCCGCCATGGACGCCAGAACGGCGTTGAGCGGTTTATGCGCCACTACTTCCTGACCGCGCGGGAGGTCATGCGTCTGACCCACGTGCTCGAACCTGCCGTGCTACGGCAGGCGCAGGGGCCGGTCGCCAATGCGGCCAAGCCGGACGAGGCCATGCGTGAGGCCGGGTTTACTCTGCTGGATGGCCAGATTCTGCCTGATCGGGGCGTATCTTTCGATCAGGACCCCATTAAAATGATGCAGATTCTGGATTGGGCACGCATACGCCGTCGTCCGCTGCATCCTCTGGCGCGGCACCAGCTTATCCGGTGGGAGCGGCGCGCCATTACATTGCGCGACAACCCCGAAGCCGCACGGATCTTTTTGGATCTGCTGTGTGGAGATACATCGGAGGAGGAGCGTCCGCGCAGGCGTGCTGGGGCCGTTGCCGCCCCTCCGGCTGCGGAAGAAAATACCCCTGTGTACTCCGCAGCCTACGGTAGTCACCCGCCATCGGGCCATTCCTACTGGCTGCATATTCTGAACGAGACGGGGATTTTTGGCCGCCTTATCCCCGACTGGGCCCGTATTGTCGGGCAGATGCAGTTTGATACCTACCATGTGTTCACAGTGGATGAGCACACGGTGGAAGCCATTCGTATTCTGGACGAAGTGGCCGCCGGGCGTATGGCGGACGAAATTCCCATTGCTTATGAGCTGATCAAAGGGCTGCATTCGCGTCGTGCGCTGTATATGGCCGTGCTGCTGCATGATGTGGCGAAGGGGCGTGGTGGGGATCATTCGGAAATCGGGGCTGAAATTGCCGCTGAGCTCTGCCCCCGCCTAGGCATGTCGGGCGAGGAGACGGAAACGGTTTCGTGGCTGGTCCTGCACCACCTCCTGCTCAGCCACACGGCTTTCCAGCGGGATATTGACGACCCCAAAACCATTCTGGACGTTGCAGATATTGTGCAGTCGCCCGAACGGCTGCGCCTTTTGCTGCTGCTGACCATTGTGGACATGCGCGCCGTAAGCTCGCGCGTATGGAATGCGTGGAAGGCCACGTTGCTGCGCGAGCTGTATCTACGTGTGGCGGAAGTTCTGGCCGGTGGCTTGTCCACCACAGAGCGGGACGTGCGTGTACGCCATGCCAAGGATGTAACAGCCGAAATTCTGGGTGAAGAAGGCGTGCCACCGCGTGACATCGAGCACTTTCTGGGGCTGGGGTATGCAGGGTATTGGCTGTCGTTCGATTATGAGACGCATAGCCGCCACGCCCGCCTGATCCGCGATGCCGATGCACGCAAGGCACCGCTGACGGTTGAAGTTCTGCCTCTGCCCGCGCGCGGTGTAACAGAAGTCACCGTTTATACGGTGGACGTGCCGGGCCTGTTCTCCAAGATCGCGGGGGCGCTGGCACTGGCCGGGGCGTCCATTGTGGATGCGCGCATTCATACCATGACCCACGGCATGGCGCTGGATACCTTCTGGATTCAGGACACATCAGGGCAGGCTTATGAGGAAACGCATCGTCTGGCGCGCCTGACATCGCTGATTGAGCAGGGATTGAGCGGGCACCTGGATATTGGGGCGGAAATAGCCCGGGCGGGCTTTGGCCACATGCCGCTGCGTATGCGGGCCATTCATGTTCCGCCACGCGTGGTGGTGGATAATGGTGTGTCCAACACCTACACGGTGATCGAGGTTAACGGCCGCGACCGGCCCGGCCTGCTGCATGACGTAACGGCCGCCATGAGCCGCGAGAACCTTCAGATCGCTTCTGCCCATATCACCACCTACGGCGTGCGGGCAGTGGATGTGTTTTACGTTAAGGACCTGTTCGGGCTGAAAATTACGGACAAGAAGCGGCTGGAAGAAATCCGTGAACGTCTGCTGGCCGGGCTGAAAGAGGCGGAGGCCGAAGCCAACGCCTGTGCCGATGCCCGGTATTCAGCCTGAAACACTGCTTCGGCCGGGGCTGGCGGGGGAAAGCCCCTTGTCCAGCCCGGTCCGCAGGGTCATGCCTTCCGCGCTGGTTGGGTCAATTAGCCCTGTGCGCAAGAACAGGTCGATCAGCACCAGATTGACGTTGAACTTGAATTCATCCGTATCACGCACAATGCGGTAGGCTTCCGCCAACGGCAGAAGGGCAAAGGATTCAACCTCGCCATCCGCAGCCTTCGGCTCAAAACTTTCAGGCAGGTACAGGTCGTAGCAGTACAGAATGTCGCGGCGTAGCCCTTCTGGCCGGTCCAGCGCGTAAACAAGGCGCCCGGATTGCACGGCCTGCTCAGCCAGATCGGCAGGAATGCTGGCCTCCTCCGCTGCTTCCTTAATCAGCGCCTCCCGCGGGGTATGGCCTGCTGGCATACCGCCTGCAACCAGATGGTCTAGTTTGGAGGGGTCCAGTCGCTTGTTGGCAGCCCGGCGGCCCGTCCACAGGTAAAGTCCATCAGCCTTACGCACCAGCCCGTTCATATGCACGCCTGTGGCGACAAACCCGAACAGGGGGAGGGCGCCACGGTCAATACGCCCGACAATAGGCCTGTCCATATCCGGATAGACGTCAAAAAGTTCGTGGTGGGATTTGTAAAACCCTTCCTGCGCCAGAGTTTCTCCCAAGGCTTCAAGGTCGGCGGGGTTAGGTATGTCAAACCCTTTGGTGGGTGTGCCAAAGCCTGCCTTTTCCATACGGGCAAACAGTTCTGGCGTCAGCCAGCCGGAGGGAGTCCCCCCAAGGGCAAGCGGGGCGCGTCCTCCCGGAAGAGTGGCAGTGTTGCAGTTTTTCAGGTGGCGGAGGAACGGGCTTGCATCGGAGGGCATAAGGGCAATGGTCCTGTCTTGCTGTGCCAAAACACGACTGTTGTTATCGGGGCATAAAACAGGCATGGCAAGGTGCCGGGGGGTTGCAAAAACCGTCTGACGTGTCACATCCGGAAGCATGTCCCGCCGTAGAGCAGTGTCAGGCCCACTTAACAGGCCGGTTTCCTATACCTTTGCCCGTTTGCTGCCATATCTGTGGCCGCAGGAAAACAGAGGACTGCGCTGGCGTGTTGTGCTGGTGCTGGTGGTTCTTGTTGCAGGTGAACTGGCCACGCTGGCTGTGCCCATTGTGTACAGCCAGGTCGTGGACCGGTTTGTGCATCCCCATAGCTTGGGGATGGCTCCGGCTTTGCTGATTGTTGGTTACGGGCTGGTACGCCTTGTGTCTGGCGCGCTGACTAACCTGAGGGATTCCCTGTTTGCGCCTGTACGGTTCAGGGTGGCGCGGCAGGCGGCCTATCGCAGCTTCCAGCATATGCACCGCCTCTCCCTGCGCTTTCATCTGGACAGGCGCACGGGTGGGGTAACGCGGGCCATAGAGCGTGGGACCGAGGCGGTGGAAACGCTGCTGCGGATGCTGATGTCCATCTCTCCCACCATTTTGCAGGCGTTGCTGGTTATGGTGGTGATCTGGCGGCTGTTTAACTGGACTTATGTGGGCATGATTGCGCTGATGATCGTGACCTACATTGTGTTTACGGTCCGCTTTACGTCATGGCGGCTGGGTATTCGCCGCCGCATGAACGAGACCAACAGCGAGGCATCCGGCCGGGCGCTGGACAGCCTGCTGAATTATGAAACTGTAAAATATTTTGGCAATGAGGAGCACGAAGCCAGACGCTACGATAATGCACAAGCCCGGTATGAAAAAGCCGCCATGAAGACCCAGTACTCGCTGGGGCTGCTCAACTTCGGTCAGGCTGCCATTATTGCCATATCTCTGGCGGCTATCATGCTGCTTGGCGGGCATGATGTGGAAACGGGGCGGATTACGGTGGGTGAGTTTGTTATGGTCAACACCTACCTGCTCCAGCTTTATGGGCCGCTCAATTTTCTGGGGTCCGTATATTCAGGAATCCGCACGGCACTGGTGGATCTGGAGCATATGCTGAGCCTGACGGAGGAGAGCGTGGAGGTGGCCGATCCGCCCAATCCGCTCCCTATAGCAACAAGGCTGGCAGAGTCCGCTCCTGCGCGGGTTGCGTTCCGTGACGTGCATTTTGGTTACCGTCCCGACCGGGAAATTCTGCATGGTGTCAGCTTTGATGTTCTGCCCGGCCACAAGATTGCCATTGTGGGCAGTACCGGGGCCGGTAAATCGACCATAAGTCGTCTGCTGTTTCGTTTTTACGATACGTGGTCGGGGGCTGTGCTGGTCGATGGGCATGACGTGCGCGCATACCGGCAGGCAGACCTCAGGGCGGCCATAGGTGTAGTCCCGCAGGATACCGTGCTGTTTAACGACAGCATAGGCTACAACATAGCCTATGGCCGTTTGGGGGCATCTCCGGCACAGGTGGAGGAAGCGGCCCGTCTGGCCCAGATACATGATTTTATCATGACCTTGCCCGAAGGGTATGAAACGCAGGTGGGGGAACGGGGGTTAAAGCTTTCAGGTGGGGAAAAGCAGAGGGTCGCCATAGCCCGCACGATTTTGAAAGACCCACGCGTTCTTGTGCTTGACGAGGCTACCAGCGCGTTGGACACACATACGGAAAAAGAAATTCAGGCTGCCCTCAAGACTGTTTCGGCGCGGCGGACCACCCTTGTTATCGCCCATCGACTGTCCACCATTGTGGATGCGGACGAAATTCTGGTCATGGGGCAGGGGCTGATAGTGGAACGCGGCACACACGCCGATTTGTTGGCCGCACAGGGCCAGTACGCGGCCATGTGGGCTGCACAGGCCACGGGGGAGGCCTGACCAGTAGGTCGTTGCCATCCTGCCGAATCCGGCGGATGTTGCAAAAAACGAAGGAGTAAAAACATGGCGGATACGCACGCACACGCCACGCCAGAGGCAGAAAATGCAACCGGCGCAGGCGCACGGCCAGAAGTGCCCGAAGACCTCGCCCGGTGTGCAATGGTGATCGAACACGCCATTGACCACCTGCGGAGCGAAAAGTTCCCGCCACTGGCTGTGGCCTCGGCATTGCTTGGCGGATCGCTGGGTGTCATGGCGCGCAGCATGGACAAGGAGACCATTCTGCGCATTCTCGACTCTGCCGCACAAAGCGTGCGTTCGGGCGATGTTCATGCCTCTGTCATGGCCGATGGTGGTGATGAAAGCGAGAAAGCCTAAGCTCAACCCTTGACTGGAAGCGATGGCTAAGTCATAAGCCGCGCCAATCCTGAATGTGGTCGCCGGGCATTTGTCTCGGCCCTCTAGTTCCTTTTTTGTTTAAGACAAGGATGAGACAATGTCCCGTCGTTGCCAGATCACCGGCAAAGGCGTGCTGACCGGAAACAACGTCAGTCATGCCAACAACAAGTCCCGTCGTCGCTTTCTGCCCAACCTGCAGGAAGCTTCCCTGACGTCCGAAATTCTGGGCTCCGCTGTCCGTATGCGTGTTAGCACGCGCGGCCTGCGCACCATTGAGCACAATGGTGGTCTGGATGCATTCCTGCTGAGCACGCCTAACCGCAAGCTCCCCACGGAAGCACAGGTCATCAAGCGCCGCGTGCTGCGCGTGCAGGCCAAGAAGCAGGCCGCCGCTGGCGCCTGATTCAGGGCTTTGTTTATCCGTATGGACCGGGGGCTGGCACATTAGGTGACAGAGCCCGGTTTCTGCGGTTCAGGCGTCTGCCTTTTCTTGTCAGGCGCTTCTGTCTATCGGCCGGTGTCCGGCAGCCGGCTTCCTGAAGAAATATTTTTTCAGGTGGCATTTACGGCGTTCGGCGGCCACAGGCGCGAGGGTTTTCCTGTCGCGCCTTACCTGTTTTCTGGAGGTTTTCGTGTCCGCCACATCTGATCTGTCCAAGATCCGTAATATCGGTATCACCGCGCATATTGACGCTGGTAAGACAACCACGACCGAACGCATTCTGTACTACACCGGCGTGTCCCATAAGATTGGTGAAGTGCACGAAGGCAACACCACCACGGACTACATGGCGCAGGAACGTGAGCGTGGTATTACCATCACCTCCGCCGCCGTGACCTGTGACTGGAAAGATCACCGGATCAACATCATCGACACCCCCGGACACATCGACTTCAATATCGAAGTGAACCGTTCGCTGCGTGTGCTCGATGGCGCCGTGTTCATTATTGAAGGTGTGGCCGGTGTTCAGCCGCAGTCCGAAACCAACTGGCGTCTGGCTGACCGCTACAACGTGCCCCGCCTTATCTTCATCAACAAGCTCGACCGTACTGGCGCTGACTTCTACCGTGCATTCGACACGCTGAAGGAAAAGCTGGACATCGTTGCTATTCCCCTGCAGCTGCCGATTGGTGCGGAAGACCAGTTCCTCGGCGTTGTCGATCTGGTGGAAATGAAGGCCATCATCTGGGAAGGTGGTGAACTGGGCGCGAAGTTCCACGACGAAGAAATTCCTGCCGACCTGAAGGAAAAGGCTGCAGAAGCACGCCAGAACCTGCTGGATACGGCCCTGGCAGTTGATGAAGCCGCCATGGAAGAATACTTCGAAAAGGGTGACGTTTCCGTCGAAACCCTGAAGCGCTGCATCAAAAAAGGTGCCATTTCCGGCGAGTTCCGTCCGGTTCTGTGTGGTACGGCCTTTAAGAACAAGGGTGTGCAGCCGCTGCTCGATGGGATCATCGACTACCTGCCCGCTCCGAACGACGTTGAAGGTATTCGTTGCGCTCCGCCGGAAGGTGAAGAAGAAAACGAAGCCGCTCAGCCCATCCTGCCGGTTGACCCCAACGGCAAGTTTGCTGGTCTGGCGTTCAAGATCATCAACGACAAATACGGCACGCTGACCTTTGTTCGCGTCTATCGTGGCGTTCTCAAGACCGGTGACACCGTTCTGAACACCACCAAGGGCCACAAGGAACGTATTGGTCGTATCTACCAGATGCACGCTGACAAGCGCGTTGAACTGAGCGAAGTTCATGCTGGTGATATTGCTGCCTTTGTTGGTCTGAAAGACTCCCAGACGGGTGATACGCTGGCCGATCCTGCCGATCCGGTTGTTCTGGAACGTATGTCCTTCCCGGTTCCGGTTATCGACATTTCTGTTGAGCCGAAAACCAAGGACGCAGTGGAAAAGATGACGCTGGCCCTGCAGAAGCTGGCTGGTGAAGATCCCTCCCTGCAGCTCAAGACCGATCAGGAAACGGGTCAGACCATTCTGTCCGGTATGGGTGAACTGCATCTGGACATCATTATCGACCGTCTGCGTCGTGAATATGGTGTGGATGCAAACGTGGGTGCGCCTCAGGTTGCATACCGCGAAACCATCTCCAAGCCGCACACGGAAACCTACACCCACAAGAAGCAGTCTGGTGGTTCCGGTCAGTTCGCAGAAGTGAAGATTGCCTTTGAACCGGTTGAACGGAACGAAGGTATTACGTTTGAGAACAAGGTTGTCGGTGGTACCGTTCCGAAGGAATATATTCCTGCGGTTGAAAAAGGTATCCGCATGCAGGCTTCCACGGGTGTGCTGGCTGGGTTCCCCACGGTGGACTTTAAGTTCACGCTGCTCGACGGTAAGTACCATGACGTTGACTCGTCCGCTCTGGCGTTCGAAATCGCGGCTAAGGCTTGCTTCCGTGACGGTATGAAGAACGCTGGTCCGGTTATTCTGGAACCGATCATGGACGTGGAAATCACTACCCCGAACGATCACGTTGGTGACGTTGTGGGTGACCTGAACCGTCGTCGTGGTATGATCCAGAGTCAGGAAACCTCGGGTTCCACGGTTATGGTGCGTGCACATGTGCCGCTGAAGGAAATGTTTGGTTACATTTCTCATCTGCGTTCCATGACGAAGGGTCGTGCATCCTTCACCATGCAGTTCCATCACTACGATCCGGTGCCGCGCAACGTGGCAGACGAGATTATGGCACAGTCCAAATAAGTCTTTCAGCTTTAGGGTTGAAAAGAACATTAAGGCCGCTTTCCTTCGGGGAAGCGGCTTTTTTGTTGTGCATCCTGCCAGATTGCGTTGCGCAAGCCAGAGCCAGAGCCAGAGCCAGAGCCAGAGCCAGAGCCAGAGCCAGAGCCAGAGCCAGAGCCAGAGCCAGAGCCAGAGCCAGAGCCAGAGCACTACAGCTTATTTTTTTGATGGGGAGGGAAAGGAAGGGCTGTTGAATACAGCGCTTCCTTTCTGTTTTTATTGGTGGCGTTTTCGCCAGTCAGTCTGGCGGCAAATGTGTGGAGTATCCGCCGCCAGCGGAAGATCGGAGGTAATTAACCAAATGCTCCGATATCGTGCATAAGCGCGACGCTGATCTCGCGCAGGAGTTCAAACATTTCGCCCATAGGGGTGAAGATGTCCCGGTGCTCACGCACGTAAATGCCTTCCTCACGCGGCCCTCGGGGTTCATGAAAATCCAGATCTGATGGTCCCGTGCCGGTGGGGAAAATATGCTTCATTTCCTTTAGGACGGTTGGAATATCCAGACACAGGATATGCTGCATCATCATTTCGTGGTTGAAGCCCCCACGCGGCATGAAGAATGGAATGCGACATGCCAGCAGCCAGATTCGTTCGATCAGCATAATGCGTATGGCATGAAGCAGGCGAATGCGCGGTTCCGTACGGGGGGCGTGTTGCCATGCCTCGCGCAGGGCAAGGTGGTCTGCCTGAATGCGGCGGAACATGGTGTGCAATTCGGCTGAAAGGTTCAGGCGCTCAAGGTCACCCATAATGGCCAGAAAAGCTTTCTGCTTCTGGGGAGAAGTTTCCTCCGAAGCGCGGTCCAGCCAGAAGCCGGGGTCCAGCATGCACACAACACTTTTGAGCACCTTGTCATCCGAGCAGGCAAGAGCATGGCGGGCAAAGTCCAACGCACGATGAAAGCGCGGGCTGGAGGTGTTCAGTGTTTCAAATGTTTCTGGGTGCCGCTGGACGGCAGCTCCAAGGCCCTGCAACGTATTGGCGCACCAGCCTAACTGCTGAAGAATGGCATTGTTGGGAATGGCCCGGAGCTGGCTGGGGTGCGTAATCCGGCTGCGCGTTGCGGCCTCGGCGCTCTGGCGGGCTGGGGGGCGCGACCCTGTACGGTCGATAAGGGCCGGGCCAAAAGCACCCAGCAGAGCCGCATAGCCGGGGTCTGCGACCAGACCTTTCATAGTGTCGATCACGCTGGAGAAAAAGTCGGCCGAAAAGTCCGGGTGGTCGTAAATCGGGTCGCTTTTCTGCTGGTCGCTCAGGAACAGGTTTTCAGCAATGGTTGCCAGTGTGGCGGTTGCCAGTTCGGGGCTGCCAAACAGCAGGTAGCCGTCTCCTCCCTGAAAAGCGGTTTCCTCACGGCAGTGGATGCCGCTGCTTGCAAAACGTTTCCGCACATGGGCGGGGGAGAGGTAGTCCAGCCGGTCAGCCATGCGGAACGGGTGGGCACCCCGACCAATGCTCTCGCCATGCGTATCAAAGAACACGACTTCCACATCGGTCAGTTCCCAACGCACCAGCAGGTCATGAATGCGCAGGCGCAGGCGTTCGATCTGGTAGGAGGCGGCAAGCTGGCCGATATAGCGCCCCGAATCCGAATAGCCGAACTGGAAGCATATCCGGCCCATGCGGCGCACATAATCCCGCCATGCAGAGGAGCGGAGAGCTTCCTCAACGATGTGTTCCCCTTTGACCAGAGCATCCTCGGTTTCGAACAGGGGAGAAATTTCAATACGGTCCGCAACGCCAAAGTAGGTGGCAATCCACAGTGCGGCCAGCAGGGTGTAGCCTGTTTCGGTTTCCGCAATCAGAAAGCGCACAGGGGTTGCGGAATCCACGTATTTGACAATCTGGGCGATGGTCATCATCAGGCGCCCGGCAGAGGAGGGGTCGCTCAGAAGGGCTCCAAAGTCCACCGGTACGGGCGTAACCGCGTCCAGCGCCTCGTTAACACGGTTGAGCAGGGCGCGGCGCTGGGCCAGATTGGTCGGGTCGTCCAGAAGGTTCAGCTTCTGGCGGACAAAGTTATGGATCTGGCTGGCGTTGAGCCGCACATGCGTGTGGGCCAATCCAAGGCCGTGGGCCATAAACCCAGCACGGGCTACGGCGAGTGGCACCTGCGCAGAAGGCGGTGCAGCATCTATGGCGGCCTGCAATAGGTCGTTCAGGTCCGATGCTGCGCTCAGGGCGGTTTTGCGCCCGTTAACCATCAGTTCCGCAAAGCGGGCTACGGCTTGCCCGTCCGAAGGACCAGCGGGCACAGCGCTGATCTGTTCCTTAACGCAGTCTATGGCCCGATGCAGCGTATTGCTCAGGTCGGGGGCCAGAATTCCTTCATGGGCAATCTGGCGCTCCAGCCGCATAAGCTGGAAAAGCTTCATGCGTAAACGCAGGCGTAGCGTATCCCACCACCCGATATCCGTCCGTCCGTCCGTATCGTAACCAACCCAACTGGTGGCAATGACAGGGCAGGGGGAGAGCGTGCTCCATTGGTCGGGCCATGTGTTCTGGGCCGTGGTCAACAGAGCCACATTCAACTGGTCTATGGCGTCCCGCGCGCGGGTAATAGCTTGGGACGCCAGAGTAAATTCTTCTTCCAGCGTTGGGGGCGCAGCGCGGCGGTGTGTTGTAAAAAATGGTGCCGTTTCAGGCGGGACTTCCTGCGAGGCGCTTGTTGCCAGAGCATCATAAACCGGGTTGCTCAGGGCAAAGGTCGGATGGGCCGTAAAAACAGCCGCAAAACGGATGGAAGACACAAGCTGGCGATACGCCTCAAACGAGGAGGCAGGCAGATCAGCGCAGATCTGCTCGGCAACATGGCGCAGTTTGTCCTGCGCTGTATCCAGTGCGGCGCCTCCTACGTAGCGGTGCAGGCGGCGTGAGCGGCTCAGAAAGGCCTCATCGCGCAGGGTGTGCACCAGTTGGGTCACATCCTCAAACGTAATGGCCCCACTTTCCACCGCATCGCTCAGGCGCAGGGCCGTGCCCATAACGGGGTTGGTGCCCTCAGCCGGAGTTCCGGCAGACGACGTGTTGGCAATGGAGGCGAGCACGCTGCCGATGCGAGGAGGAAGGGAAGAAAAATCCGTGTTCATGCGCGCTCTATATCCTTGCGGATTGAATCGGAAAAGAAACAAAACGGTAGGGTAATAATTTATGTGCAGCTTTCCATGTCTGCTTTCTGTGCGCAACCGCCTCACGCACACTTGGGGTGGGGCGGGTGGAGTGCTATTCATACCTGCATGACAGCGCATACCGATAAGGAAGGGGACATCGCCGCCCGGCAGGCACTTCGGCGATACCAGAATGCAGCCACAGGCCTGCTGGTGGTTATGGGAGGGGTGACGGTTCTGGGCTATGCCGCCCCTGCCGCCGGCTGGGTAGAGGATGGCTTTTTTCTGGAAATGCTGCGCGCCGGTGCACGTGCGGGTGTTGTGGGCGGGGTAGCGGACTGGTTTGCTGTGGTCGCCCTGTTCCGCCACCCTTTGGGGCTGCCCATTCCACACACGGCCATATTGCCTGCGCAAAAGGACCGGCTTGCCCGTGCCCTTGGGCGGTTTGTGGCCAGTCAGGTCTTTACAGCCAAAGAGGTGGAGTGCGTCCTCTCCAAGGTGGATGTTCCGGGGTTTATAGCTAACATGCTGGAGGACCCGGCCACGCAGGATGCGGTGGTGGGGGCCATGGCCCGGTCCATGCCGCAGCTTCTGGATAGGCTGGAAGATGGCCGGGCCAGTAACGCCATTGGTCGGATTATACCCGGTTTGCTGGGGGGGAGTGACCTCTCGCCCGTTATCGCCAAAGCCTTGCGGAGCCTTGTGGATGATGACCGGCATCAGGAGGTGCTCTCCTACTTTCTGAGTCAGCTCAAGGATGGCCTCAAGGCCAAGGAAGGCGCCCTGCGGGATATGATTGAGGACCGTGTGCGCGAGCAGGGCGGGCGTATTCTGGGGTGGGCGATTGGTGGGTCCATCGCCACCAAGGTGCTGACGGCTGCCGCGCAGGAGTTGGACCGAATCGATCCGGAAAATTCCAGTCTGCGTGAAGGCTTTACCAGTTGGGTCAGACTCCAGATCGACCGCATAGAAACAGACCCCGAACGCGGCCGGGAGTTTACGCAGGCTGTAACATCCGTCTTGTCGCACGAAAGTGTTGTGAGCTGGTGGGCGGATATCTGGCTCCGGTTTCGTCGCATGGTGGAGGCCGATGTGGAAGACCCGCAGGGCCGCACGGCGAACCTGTTGCGTGATGTGCTGACCCGCATGGCAGGGCAACTGCGGAATGATGACGTGCTGCGCCAGCGCATAGTGGCACGGGTTGATGGCACAATAGGCAAGGCCTTGCCGTTTGTGCGCGAGCAGATGTCCGAGTTTATTGCCCGCGTCGTTTCTGGCTGGAATGCAGTGGAAATTGCGGAAAAGCTGGAGCTACGCGTGGGTAAGGACCTCCAGTTCATTCGCTTTAACGGCACCTTGGTGGGGTTTGCCGTGGGGGCGCTTCTGTTTGCTGTTCTTAGACTGACCTTCGGTATTAACGCGCAGTAAGGCACAGCCGCCTTGCTGGGTGCATGGCACTTGAGCGGATATGGAAGAGCTTGTGCCGTAGGGATGGGCGTAAGCTCGGATAAATGCACCCGTTCAGGACGGATGCAGATCACATATGCGTAGGAAGGCAGGAATGGTCCGCCTGTAACAGGACGTTTTGGGTTGACGTTGGCAACGCTTCTCGCCATGTATCCGAAACAGGACCATTCAGGTCTTTAATTAGGTGAAAGCCGGATTATGCTGAAACTTTCCCGTCTGGCGGACTATGCGATCGTCATACTTGTGAAACTGGGAGAACAGGAAGGCGTTGTAACGTCTCCTGCTCTTGCTGCCATTACCGGTGTGCCTGAACCTACGGTTGCCAAGGTGCTCAAGGTTCTGTCCGGGCATGGTTTTGTGTTGTCCCAGCGTGGCGCAAAAGGTGGTTATCGTCTGGCCCGGCCTTTGGCGGATATGTCTGTTGCCAGTGTGATTGCCGCAGTGGATGGGCAGATTGCCCTGACCGCCTGCGTTGGTGGGCGCGAGTGCGATACCGGGCTATCCTGCGGGCTGTGCGGTAGCTGGGATGTTATCAACACGGCAATACAGACGACGCTGGAAGGGATCTCGCTCGAGAGTATGCGCCCAAAAGAGGCGTGCTCCACGGTTCTCTCCCAGATCAATAAGCTCAATGCCACCCAGACAATGCGGGAAGGGGCCTGAACAATGCCAGCAGTCACACAAACGCGTGAAGCAGTCGAAAAGCTGGGCCAGTCCACGTACAAATGGGGCTTTGAGACCGATATTGAAATGGATATGGCTCCCAAAGGGCTGAATGAAGACATTATCCGTCTGATTTCCAGCCGTAAGGAAGAGCCAGAATGGATGCTGGAATGGCGTTTGGCTGCCTATAAAACGTGGCAGGCCATGCAGGAGCCCAAATGGGCCAAGGTCGCCTACCCACCGATCGACTATCAGGACGCGCATTACTACGCAGCACCGCGCAAGAAGCCCGGCCCCAAGTCTTTGGACGAAGTAGACCCAGAACTGCTGCGGACTTACGAAAAATTGGGTATCCCCCTGCATGAGCAGGCTTTGCTGGCCGGTGTGGAAGTGCCCGAGGGCGAGCGCGCGCCAGTTGCCGTGGATGCCGTGTTTGATAGCGTGTCCGTTGCCACCACCTTCCGCAAAACGCTGGAAGAGGCGGGGGTGATTTTTTGCCCGATCTCCGAGGCGGTTAAGGAACATCCAGACCTCGTGCGGCAGTACCTTGGTACGGTTGTGCCTGCGGGTGATAATTTCTTCTCCGCCCTCAATTCTGCCGTGTTTACGGATGGTTCGTTCGTGTACGTGCCCAAGGGGGTACGCTGCCCCATGGAGCTGTCCACCTATTTCCGCATCAATGCCAAAAATACCGGGCAGTTTGAACGCACATTGATTGTGGCGGAGGAAGGCGCGTCCGTCTCCTATCTGGAGGGCTGCACGGCCCCCATGCGGGACGAGAATCAGCTCCATGCCGCAGTGGTGGAACTGGTGGCCATGGATGATGCCTCCATCAAATACTCCACGGTGCAGAACTGGTACCCCGGTGATGAGAATGGGCGTGGCGGGATTTATAATTTTGTGACCAAGCGCGGCGCATGCCGTGGTGCCCGCTCCAAAATATCCTGGACGCAGGTGGAAACCGGGTCCGCCATTACGTGGAAGTATCCTTCCTGCATTCTGCAGGGCGAGGGCTCTGTTGGGGAATTCTATTCCGTTGCGGTGACCAATAACCACCAGCAGGCCGATACCGGCACCAAAATGATCCATCTGGGCCGCAATACGCGCTCCACCATTATTGCCAAGACCATTAGTGCGGGCCAGTCAGACAGCACGTATCGTGGATTGGTGCGGGTGCAGCCCAAAGCATCTGGTGCACGCAATTTCACCCAGTGCGACAGCCTGCTTATTGGCGACCAGTGTGGGGCACATACCGTGCCTTACATTGAAAGCCGCAACATGAACGCGCGCATTGAGCACGAAGCAACAACATCCAAAATTTCAGAAGACCAACTGTTTTACTGCCGCCAGCGTGGCCTGTCTGAGGAAGACGCCGTCGGCCTGATTGTGAACGGTTTTTGCCGGGATGTTCTGAAGGAACTGCCCATGGAGTTTGCCGTGGAAGCGCAAAAACTGTTGCAGATCAGCCTTGAAGGCAGCGTGGGTTAAAGGAGAGCAGAGTATGAGCCAGTTTTTGGAAATTTCCGGCCTGTGCGCGCAGATTGACGCAGACGGACAGGAAAAGCAGATTCTGCGTGGCGTGGATCTGAGCATTCCGCCGGGTGAAGTGCATGTCATCATGGGGCCTAACGGCTCTGGTAAATCCACGCTGTCCTATGTTCTGGCCGGGCGCGAGGACTACGAGGTTACGGCGGGGACGGCAAGCTTCCACGGGCAGGACCTGCTGGCCATGGAGCCGGAGGAACGTGCGGCTGCTGGCCTGTTTCTGGCGTTTCAGTCTCCTATCGAACTGCCGGGCGTCAATAACGCCAACTTCCTGCGCACCGCGGTTAATGCCGTGCGGCGCGCCCGCGGGCAGGACGAACTGGACGCCGTGGCGTTCCTGAAAATGGCGCGCGAGGCAGCCAAGTCCCTCTCCATGGCGCCGGACATGCTCAAGCGCAATGTGAATGTCGGCTTTTCGGGCGGTGAGAAAAAACGCAACGAAGTGTTGCAGATGACCCTGCTCCAGCCGACCTTCGCCATTCTGGACGAAACGGACAGTGGGTTGGACGTGGACGCCCTGCGCATTGTGGCAGAAGGCGTGAACCGACTGCGCGCTCCTACCTTCTCGGCGCTGGTGATCACGCATCATCAGAAGCTGCTGGATTATCTGGTGCCAGACCGTATTCACGTTATGGCGCGTGGGCGGATCATCCTGTCCGGTGGGCCGGAACTGGCCCGCCAGATTGATCAGGAAGGTTACACCAAGTTTCTGGCGGAGGTGGCGTGAACGCACTCAGCAAAGATATGTCCGGCCCGTTAGCGCTGTTTGCCAACAGGCTGAACACTCTTACCGGAGCAGAGCGGCAATCCGCCGTTGGTGCTCTGGCCAGAACAGGTCTGCCCGACCGTAAGACGGAGGCGTGGAAGTACACGGCTCTGCGCGCGCTGGGTAAACGGGACTATGGAGCGCCGCCTGCGCAGGTGGATGATAATGCGGTTCGTGCTCTGCTGGATGGCGTCTTGCAGGCACATCCGGCCATGGCAGCGCTGCCCCGTATTGTGTTTGTCAACGGCCGTCATGCGCCCGCGTTCAGCGCTTTGCCGGATGAGGTTGACCTGTCCTTTTTTGCCCAGACACCGCAGTTCGGTTTGCAGGCGGCTCCTGACCGGGACCCGCTGGTGGCCCTGAATACGGCACTGGCGGAAGACGGTGCGGTGTTGCGCGTGCCAGCCGGGGTGGATGCAGGGCATGTCATGCTTATTTCCCTCGGTGTGGCGGGGGAGGAGCCTGTATCCTTTCATCCCAGACACACGATTGCCGTGGAAAAGAATGCAAAGCTGCGGCTGATCTGTGTGCAGGCCGGGCAGGGGGCGTATCTTCATAATCCCGTTATGGATATTCGGGTGGAAGATGACGCAACGCTGGAACACGTAACATTGCAGACGGAGGGCGCGCAGGCCATCAGCCTTGGCACCCTGTATGCGCATGTTGGCCACCAGAGTGTGTATGACAGCTTTGTGCTGGGGCTGGGTGGCCAGCTTGTGCGGCACGAGGTTCATGCCCGTCTGAGTGCCCCCCGTGCTGTTGTCCACGTTAATGGTGCGCAGCGGTTGGCTGGGCATCAGGTTGGGGATGTTACCAGCGTCATTACCCATGCGGCATCCGACTGCACATCCCGCCAGACCGTGCGCAACGTGCTGGATGGCCACGCGCGCGGTGTTTTTCAGGGCAAAGTGCTGGTTGAGCAGATCGCCCAGAAAACCGATGGCTACCAGATGAATCAGGCTTTGCTGCTGTCTCCCGATGCGGAGATTGACGCCAAGCCGGAGCTGGAAATTTATGCGGATGACGTGCGGTGCAGCCATGGTGCGACCGTTGGCGCACTGGATGATGACCAACTGTTTTATCTGCGCAGCCGAGGCATACCCGAGCAGGAAGCCCGTCAGATTCTGATCGATGCGTTTTTGGATGAGGCCATCGCTCTTGTGGTGGATGCAACGGCCCAGACTTTCTGCCGTTCTGTTATGGCGGCCCGCTTTGCGCATAAGGGAGAGGTGGCATGACCTCATCAACAACCCATACCGCGCCACAACTGGATGTGCAGGCCATTAGGCAGCAGTTCCCCATTCTGGGGGAAAAGGTGCATGACCGCCCATTGGTTTTTCTGGATAGCGCCGCATCGGCCCAGAAGCCCAATGCGGTGATCGACTGCATGGCCAACACCATGCGCCACCAGTATGCCAATATTCATCGCGGTCTGCACTGGATGAGTGAACGCACGACCGAGGCGTATGAAGGTGTGCGTGATCTGGTAGCTGATTTCCTCAACGCGCCCTCGCGCGAGGAAATTGTGTTTACCCGCAACAGCACGGAAGCCATCAATCTGGTGGCCCATTCCTTTGGTGCATTGCTTAAGCCCGGTCAGGCTGTGCTGATCTCCCAGATGGAGCATCACGCTAACCTCGTGCCGTGGCAGATGCTGCGTGACCGTGCTGGCATTGAGCTGCGTGTGGCCCCGATTACCGATGCAGGCGATCTGGACATGGACGCGTACAAGGCTCTGCTGGCAGACGGTAAAGTTGGCCTTGTGGCCATTACACACATGTCCAACGTGCTGGGCACCATAACGCCAGCAAAGCAGATAGCAGATCTGGCCCATGCCGCTGGTGCGCAGGTGTTGTTTGATGGCAGCCAGTCCGTTGTGCATCACAAAACGGACGTGCAGGCGCTGGGGGCGGATTTTTACACCTTTACCGGGCACAAACTGTATGGCCCCACGGGTATTGGCGTGCTGTGGGCTCGCCGGGACCTGCTGGAGCAGATGCCTCCTTTTTTGGGCGGCGGGGATATGATCTCCACCGTAACGTTCGAGCGCTCCACATGGGCCAATGTGCCCCACAAGTTTGAGGCGGGAACACCGGCCATTGTGGAAACCATTGGTCTGGGTGCTGCCATAGAATGGGTGAGCAAAATTGGGTTTGAGGCCATTGCCGCGCACGAAGCTGAGCTGACGGCCCATGCGCTCCAGCGGCTTGCCGAAGTGCCGGGGCTGAGCATTGTCGGCAGTCCGCGCGTACGGGGTGGGGTTGTGTCCTTCACTATGGCCGATGTGCACCCGCACGATATTGCAACACTGTTGGACCGCAACGGTATTGCCATAAGGGCCGGACACCACTGTGCCGAACCCCTTATGCGTCGTTTGGGCCTGACCGCCACGGCACGGGCCAGCTTTGGTATTTACACCCAGAAAGAAGAAATTGACGTGCTGGCCGATACGTTGGTGCGCATCAGGGACTTTTTTGTGTGAACACCACCGCAGCCGAGCGTGATGCCCTGTATGACCGGCATATAGTGGACCGTGCCCGCACACCACGCCACGCCGGACGGCTGGATGCGCCGGATGTGCAGGGGGATGGTCGTAACCCACTCTGTGGGGACAAAACGCATCTGGATATTGCTCTGGACGGGCACCATATTCAGGAGATCAGGCATCAGACCCGTGGTTGCGCCATCTGTTCTGCTGCGGCGGACCTTATGGCGGAACGGTTGCGGGGGAGTACTGTTGCACAGGCCCGTCAGGTGTCCGACCGGTTTAAGGCTTTGCTGGTAGGTGCGCCGTCTTCTGCTGGTGCGGAAGATAACCTTGTTTCCTTGGGGCCTCTGGAGGTTTTTGCGCCTCTACGGTCCCACAAAGCACGAATACGCTGCGCAGAACTGCCTTGGGTTGCGCTGGAGGAGGCTTTTTCTCATGTCGATGGTTGAAGAAGGCGTTCAGGTGCAAAAAGAGGCATCATCACAGGCGCAGAGCCTGCCGGTTGAGAATGTTCTGCACGCAGGGCATGACCAGACGGAAGCACCATCCGCTGCCAAGGTGGAAGGGTGGACGCCAGAAGGTGACGATGCTGCCCAGCCCAGCACCGGAGAGGCGGAGAGCAAGGTCGCCGGTCCTGCATCGGAAGATGCCGTGATCGAGGCCATAGCAACCGTGCATGACCCGGAAATTCCGGTCAATATTTACGAACTGGGGCTGATTTACGCCATCGACCTGTATGATGACGGGCGCGTGCGGATTGAAATGACGCTGACCGCCCCCAATTGTCCCAGTGCGCAGGAACTTCCCATTCAGGTTAAGGACGCGGTGGAAAAAGTGCCCGGCGTCAAATCGGCCGAAGTGGAAGTGGTGTGGGATCCACCGTGGGACATGTCGCGTATGAGCGATGAGGCCCGCCTTGCTCTGAATATGTTCTGACGGAAAGGATGAAGTGACATGTCACAAAGTGCGACCATTTCATCGACCAAAAGGGAACTGCCACCCCTTATGCGTCTGACAGAGGCTGCGGCAACACGCCTGCGGCATCTGTATGCCACGGCTCATGCAGGTGAGTTGCTGCGTGTTTCTGTGTCCACCAAAGGGTGCTCCGGCAAAGCCTACGATATGGCGTTTGTGGCCCAGCCGGGGGAAGGGGACGAGGTTGTAAAAGATCAGGGCCTCACCCTGCTGGTGGACCGTAAGGCCACCCTCTTCCTCATCGGTTCAGAAATGGACTACCGGGAGAGCGATCTGGAAGAGGGGTTTGTGTTCATTAACCCCAATGAGAAAGGGCGTTGCGGCTGCGGCGAGAGCTTTCACGTTTAAAGCAGCACACTGCCTCGGTTTCGGCTGACCATAAAAACTGGTCAATGACCGAAACCGTTTCCAGTCTGTATCCGGCAGAGGCCAGTAGGCTTGTATCGTTACTCAGGGCGACCGGATTACAGCTGACGTAAATAACATAATCAGGCTTGCCCAGCGCAATCTGCCGCATTTGCAGCTTGGCCCCTGCGTGGGGTGGATCCAGCACAACAACTTCTGCCTTACCAAGGTCCTTACCCATGACAGGTTGGCGATTGAGGTCTCGGCAGATGGAAGTAATGCGTGATTTGCCTACACTTTTAAGAGCGGTCAGAGCCGGCTCGTACCCTTCGTAAGCCTGTACCTGACAACGCTCGCCCAAGGGCAGGCTGAGCGTACCGCATCCTGCGTAAAGCTCAATTACGGTTGCGCGTTTGCCAAGACGTGCTGGCAGGGCCTCTAGAACAGCGTTCTGAATGGCGGATTCGCTTTGGGGTGTCGCCTGTAAAAAAGCGCCCGGCGGCGGTGTAAGCTGGTGCCCGGCAATCGTCTGGAAGACGGGGGCACGCTGCACGGCTGTTTCCGACTGACCCGTGGTCTTCATCCGTTGCCAGCTAATGCGGGGAATATCCAGCTCTTCTGCCAAAGCTGTCAGGCGTTGCCGGTCTGTAGCGATGAGCGGCGAATCGGTGCTGAGCAGGATATCCAGCCCCGAATCCAGCAGGTTGATGTGCAGGTCGGCAGCTTTGTGTACAGCACGCAGGCTGCGTAGCGTTGCCCGAAGAGCGGGCAGGCTGGCGACAATAGTTGGGTGCAGCACCGCACAGCTTGTCATGTCTGTTACGTCCTGACTGCCTTTGGCATGTAGGCCGATAACAATGCCCTGCTCGGTCCGGCGTACGGCCAGATCAGCTCTTCTGCGGCTATGGAGCGGGACCTGATAGCTTTGGATTGTGGTGGGAACCTCAAACCCTGCTTTTTCCAGCGCATGGGCTACAAGGCCCGTCTTCCATTCAAGCAGGGCAGGTAGGTCCATATACTGCAATGTGCAGCCGCCACAGCGCTCAAACAACGGGCAGGGCGGGGTTGTTCTGTGTGGAGACGGGGTCAGGATGTCGACCAGTTGGCCGCGTCCGCCGGATGTCAGGCGGATAGTAACCCGCTCTTGTGGGAGTGTGTCTGCAACAAATACGGTGTGGCCGTCAGGCAGGCGTGCGGCACCATCTCCCTGAGTCGCAAGGTGGGAGATGGTGACTTCCAGTATGTCAGACACAAATTTTCCTTAGGTCAGGATGCCACGTCAGAAACGTGAGCCACATCCTGCGCTGTTTCGGTGTTTTCGAGCGTTCCCGGCGTGGCCGGGCGCGATGAGTTGCGGCGGGGCAGCAGCATGAAGGCAGGTGTCTGGTCACCAAACCCTGTAAATTCGCCAGCGGGTGCGGGCGGAATTTCATCACGCTGGTTGCGGCCTCCCTTGTGGTTCTGACCCCGTGTTGCGGGCTGCTGCTGGGGTGCACGCTGGGGTTCCCGCTCACGCGTTGCTTCGCGTTCCTGTGGCGCTTCGCGCGTTGTACGCGCAGGCTCGCGTTCACGCTGTGGAGCCGCTTTGTCTTTGCGGTTCTGTCCAGTGCGGGACTGGCCACCGCGGGGGCGTTTTTCTTCCGACCATTCCAGTTGTTGCACACCATCAATGGACAGGCGAGGAATGGGTTTGCCAGTCAGGTTTTCAATGGCTTCAACCAGCGTCTTGTCATAAGGCGTTGCGATGCTGAAGGCATGACCTTCGCGCCCTGCGCGCCCTGTGCGGCCAATACGGTGAACGTAATCCTCCGCATGGAACGGCAGATCGAAGTTGAACACATGCGACAGGCCGCCAATATCAATACCGCGTGCCGCCACATCCGAGCAGACCAGCACCTTCAGGTCACCATTCTTGAATTTTTCCAGCGTGGAAAAACGCACGGACTGAGGCAGGTCCCCGTGCAGCGCGCCGACGGAAAAACCATGCTTGGTCAAAGACTTGGTCAGAACATCCACATCGCGCTTGCGGTTGCAGAACACAATGGCGTTCTGCAGTGTGGGGTCGTTAAGGAGCAGGCGCAGTGTTTCGCGCTTGCTGTACTCATCAACAATGACCAGACCGGTTGTAATGGTGGAAGCCACGGAGGACTGGCGCGCAACCGTAATTTCCTTGGGGGAATGCAGGAACGCATCCGCGAGCTTACGGATGGGCGGAGCCATTGTGGCGGAGAAGAACAGAGTCTGCCGGGTCGGGGGAAGCAGACTGACAATTTTTTCAATGTCAGGGATAAAGCCCATATCCAGCATCCGGTCAGCTTCATCAATGACCAGAATTTTGGTGTGATTCAGGAGCAGGCCACCCCGTTCAAACAGGTCAAGCAACCGGCCGGGGGTTGCAATTAGCACATCCACGCCACGGTTGAGCACTTCTTTCTGGTCAGACATGCTCTCGCCGCCGATGAGCAGGGCATGGTTGAGTTTGAGGTGCTTGCCATACTGCACAAAGTTCTCGGCAACCTGCAGAGCCAGCTCACGCGTGGGCTCCAGAATGAGCGAACGCGGCATGCGGGCCCGTGCGCGGGAATCGCTCAGGATTTCCAGCATGGGCAGCGTGAAGGACGCAGTTTTGCCGGTTCCGGTCTGGGCAACGCCAAGCACATCACGCGCCATCAGCACGGCAGGAATGGCCTGTGCCTGAATGGGGGTGGGGTGCTTGTAACCCATCTCGTCAATGGCTTGCAGAATGGGCTTGGAAAGCTCCAGATCCGCAAAGGTGATGGTCGGCTCTTCTTCCACAGGAGGTGTTGCAGGTGCCTCGGTCTTGGCCGGTGCGGGTTCTGTGACCTCTACAAGTGCTGCATCAGGTTTTTCTGCGGGGGATGCGTCCTGTGCTTCCGGTGCAGGGGCAGCGTCTACAGCAGGTTCAGCCTTTGTGCGCCGTCTGGAGGGAGCGCGTGTTTTTTTCGGGGCAGCTTTTTTGGGGGGAGCGGCTTCTTCGGCCACGGCTTCTTCAGCAGTGGGGGGCGCTACAGGTTCCACAGCCGAATCGGCTTTAGTGGAGCGGCGGCGGGGCGCGCGCTTTTTGGGAGCAGGCTTGGCCTCGACCGGGGCATCTGCATCGGCAGGAGGCGCGGTGTCTTCCACCTCTGCGCTCTGTGCGTCCAATACGGCTGAACTGGCGGGAACCGCCGCCTTTTTCCGGCTGCGAGTTGTCGTCTTGCGGGGGCGGGCGGTTGTCTTGGCTGTCAATATGCTCTCGGAACTAGGTCTGTCGTTGTCAGCTTACTGGTGGCTTTGCTCATGTTCTGGCACAGATCATTCGCCAGTTGTTCCATGGAAATTCAAAGCCACTCAGGCGCTAGTCCCGATAAAGGTCTTTCTGCCTAAAATCAAGTTTTTGGCAGGAATACTTGCTTTCTTCACATAAAAGGGTGGCCGAGGCAGGCTGAGAGCACGGCAAGGATTCCCAGCGCCACAATAACCAGCACCTGTTTACGAACCGAGTCGAAGCCAGATGCCTGCGGGCGGATGGCCCGGCGCAGCTTCTGGTAGCTGCCCATGTACATCCGCACGAACAGCAGAGCCATGATAATGCCCAGCAACTGCATGATGTTGGTGGTCCACGGTGCGTTTGAGAAACCCCCTTCATGCAGCACCAGAAGCCAGCCGGTAATCAGGGCTGTGGGAATGGCATGGGTCAAACCCTTAAAAAAGCGGGCCATGGTCTGCAGGTGCACGGAATTACGCTGAGTCTGGTCCAGCAGGTTCAGGCTGGGGCGCAGAATGACGGCCGCATAGGCGCCACCACCAACCCACATGATGATGCTGACAAGGTGAAGAGCGAGAACAAGGCTCCAGATGATGGAATGAGGCATGGTGTCTCCGCATTGGCACGGTTGGGCAGGGATAGGGCGTATGAGGCTGCTTTTTGGGGAGCGTCATGCGCGGTGCGTATCTGCCTGCCTGATTGCCAAGGGGACGGGGCGGGTGCAAGGGGCTATTGTGCCTGACGTCATTCACACAGACTGTGCGGAGCCATGCCATGCAACCTCGTTCCCCATCATCCCTAAGCCTTTATACCCCAGCGCAGATGGGGGAAGTGGACCGTCTGAGCGCGGTGAATGTGCCTGTTTCCGTCTTGATGGAACATGCCGGTAGAGCAGTTGCGCGGGCCATACGCCGGTATGAGCAGCCCGCACGTGTGCTGGTGCTGTGCGGGCCAGGCAATAACGGGGGAGATGGTTACGTGGCCGCCCGGTACCTTGCCGCCATGGGCTGGCCTGTTGCCGTGGCTGAACTTGTGCCGCCTAAAGCTAATACAGATGCAGGGCGCGCGGCGGCGGCATTTACCGGTCCCCGTGTGCCGTTTGCTCCCGCAGAAGCCGCTCGGGTGGATTTGGTTGTCGATGCGGTGTTTGGAGCCGGGCTTAGCCGGGACGTGACCGGGTTGCCCGTTGAAACATTGAAGGCAGCGCGCAGGATTGTTGCAATCGACATACCTTCCGGGCTGGATGGCGCAACCGGGCAGGTGCGTGGCTACGCACCGCAGGCCGCCATGACGGTTACATTCTGCCGGTACAAGCCGGGGCATCTGCTTTACCCAGCGCATGGTTTGCTGGGGCGGCTGATTCTGGCGGATATTGGTGTGCCCGACGCTGTGTTGGCCTCCGTGCCTGCTAACACATGGCAAAATGAGCCGGGGTTGTGGAAGCTCCCGGTTCTGGGGGCGCAGAGCAATAAATACACGCGTGGTGTTGTAAGTATCTGCGCCGGGCAGTCCATGCCGGGGGCAACGCGGTTGTGTGCCTCAGGCGCGCGGGCTGCAGGGGCTGGCCTTGTGCGCGTTGCAGCAGGCTCTGCCGCGCCAGCGTACAAGTTGGGTCAACCGGGGTTGATAGTGGATGAGGCCCCACTGGCGACATTGCTGGAGGATCAGCGGAGGCATGTATGGGTGTGTGGGCCGGGGCTGACCGAGGCGGAAGTGCAGGATGCTCTGCCCATGCTGCTGGAGTCGGGGCGGAGTGTGCTGGCCGATGCCGGGGCGCTGACGGCCTGCACTGGTCAGCCGGATAAACTGCGTGGGGTCTCGGTCATCACGCCGCATACGGGGGAGTTTGCGCGTGTATTTGGTCCCGTAGGTGCCAACCCGCCGGAGCAGGTCCGTCAGGCAGCTCGGCAGATTAATGCCGTGGTTGTGCTTAAGGGGGCATCCACCATGATCGCAGCGCCAGATGGCCGGCTGGCTATTAATATTCATGCGACTTCCGCGTTGGGAACCGCTGGTTCGGGGGATACGCTGTCCGGCGTTATTGCGGCTTTGCTGGCAGCTGGTATGCCCGCGTGGGAGGCCGCTTGCGCAGGTGTCTGGCTGCACGGGGAGGCGGGTCTTCAGTCTGGGCCGTGGCCGGTGGCGGAGGATTTGGATTGCCATCTGGGGCAGGCCCGGCAGAAAGCGGAACAGGCGCAGGGGTAATGCCTGTTGCGCAAAATCCATTTCGGTGGCTTGCCGTGTGCGGGACTTTGGGCTAAGTCCACGCATCTTGCCGACGGTGAGTGTTTTGTGCGCGGGCGTGGTGGAATTGGTAGACACGCCAGATTTAGGTTCTGGTGACGCAAGTCGTGGGGGTTCAAGTCCCTCCGCCCGTACCAATGGATTTTCATGCTCCCGTCCGCAGTCCGCCGTCGCCTTAATGGCGCATTGCAGCGGGTGACTGATTTTTTGTACCGAGAGGAAGGCCTGGCCGATGCAGGTTACCGAGACCCTTTCTGAAGGGCTGAAGCGTGGTTTCACAGTTACAGTTCCGGCTGCGGAGCTTGAGGCTAAGCGTGATGCGCGCCTTAAGGAAGTTGCTGGCAATCTGAACCTGCCGGGCTTCCGTCCGGGCAAGGTGCCTGTCTCTCTGGCGCGCCAGCGTTATGGCGATGCCGTTTGGGGCGAAGTGCTGGAACAGGCTGTGTCCGACGCCATGCGCACCGTGTTTGAAGAACGCGGCCTGCGTCCCGCCGGTCAGCCCAAGGTTGATCTGGTTTCGGGTCAGGACGGCAAGGGTGCGGACCTCGAGTTTAAGGTGGAAAGCGAAATTCTGCCGGAAATCACTCTGCCGGATCTGTCCGACCTTGCTCTGACCCGCCTGAAGGCGCCTGTTAGTGACGAAGCCGTAAACAAGGTTCTGGAAGACATTGCCAAGCGTGGCCGTACTTTCGAAGTGATCGAAGAAGTGCGTCCCGCAGCCAAGGGCGACGTTGTCGCTATTGATTTTGTGGGTAAGCAGGACGGCGTTGCGTTTGATGGTGGCACCGCTCAGGACGTGAATGTCGAAATCGGCGGCGAAGGCTTTATTCCGGGCTTTGCAGAGCAGATTGAAGGCATGAAGCCGGGTGAAGAAAAAGTCATTACCGTGACCTTCCCCGAAGACTACGGCGCGGAAGAGCTTGCCGGTAAGGAAGCAACCTTCGACATTAAGGTAAACCAGCTGAAAAAGGCTGTGGATGCCCCGGTGGACGAAGAGCTGGCCAAGAAGATGGGCTTTGAAAGCCTTGAACAGCTCAAGGATCTGGTGCGTAAGCAGATCGAGGGCGAATACGACCAGATGTCTCGTCTGCGCATCAAGCGCGACCTGCTGGATATCCTCTCCGGCAAGGCTGACTTCCCCGCTCCGGAAGGAATGGTGGAAGCCGAGTTCGAGCAGATCTGGAGCCGCGTGGAAGCCGACCGTAAGGCTGGTCAGCTTGATGACGAAGACAAGGACAAGGACGAAGAAACCCTGCGCTCCGATTACCGCAAAATTGCGGAACGTCGCGTAAGGCTTGGTCTGCTGCTTGCTGAAATTGGCCGCAAGAACGGTATTTCCGTCAGCGGGGAAGAACTTGGACGTGCTGTTCGGGCCGAAGCCATGCGCTACCCCGGTCAGGAAAAGCAGGTGTTCGAATTCTTCCAGAAGAATCCGCAGGCTGCTGAGTCCCTGCGTGGACCGATCTTTGAAAACAAGGTCGTTGATTACCTGATTGAACTTGCCAAGGTCACGGACAAGGACGTGAGTTTGGAAGAGCTATCAGATATTCCCCCAGCTAATATCTGATAAAACGGCTCTGTCCCGCCAGTGTGAACTGGCGGGACATTCTTTTTGGGGCTGTTTTTCTTTTCTGGGGTGGCATCTTGCCACTTTATCTCTATCTTGAATCAGTGTGCCTGACCCTGGTTCTGTCCATGGCAGAGGCAGGGAGGGGATGATTAAGTTTTTTGTACGGGAATGAGTGGTATGAGGGATCGTGATCCCGTTGAGATTTTCAGCAATGCACTGGTGCCGGTGGTGGTCGAACAGACCTCTCGCGGTGAACGGGCTTTTGATATCTATTCCCGCCTTCTGCAGGAACGGATCATCTTCCTGACCGGGCCGGTCTATGATCAGGTTGCTTCGCTCATTTCTGCGCAGCTTCTGTATCTGGAAAGTGTGAACCCGACCAAGGAAATTTCCTTCTACATCAATAGCCCCGGGGGCGTTGTGTCCGCTGGTCTGGCTATTTACGACACCATGCAGTACATCCGCAGTCCGGTAAGCACAGTGTGCATCGGTCAGGCTGCCTCCATGGGGTCCCTGCTGCTGGCCGGTGGTGAAAAAGGGCGTAGGTTTGCGCTCCCCAATGCTCGCGTTATGGTGCATCAGCCATCTGGTGGCGCACAGGGGCAGGCGAGTGACATAGAAATTCAGGCGCGGGAAATTCTTATTATCCGTCAGCGGCTGAATGAAATCTACCGTGAACATACAGGCCGTACACTGGAAGAAATCGAGCAGAAGCTTGAGCGTGATAGTTATATGTCCGCAGTGGAAGCCCAGTCTTTTGGTATTGTGGATGAAGTGATCAGTCACCACAAAGCGGCGGAAACAGGTAAAAAGGATAAAAACCATCCTTAATCTGGCATACTTTACGCTTCCTGTTACAATAAGGAGGCAGTCTGTCCTCAGGCAGGCAGAAAAGGTCTGGGACTCGGCTCTCGGTTCTGTGGGGCCTGGGATGATCGGGGGAGTGGGCTGATGAGTACAAAGTCCGGAGATTCCAAGAACACGCTGTATTGCTCGTTCTGTGGCAAATCACAGCATGAAGTGCGCAAGCTTATTGCTGGCCCCACCGTGTTTATCTGCGATGAATGCGTCGAACTCTGCATGGATATCATCCGTGAAGAGAATAAGACCATGCAGGTCAAATCACGCGAGGGTGTGCCTACTCCCAAGGAAATCTGCAAGGTTCTGGACGACTATGTTATCGGTCAGATGCAGGCCAAAAAGGTCCTCTCTGTAGCGGTGCATAACCACTACAAGCGTCTGTCGCAGGTGACCAAGGCTGGCGATGTTGAAATTGCCAAGTCCAACATTCTGCTGATCGGCCCCACAGGGTCCGGCAAGACGTTGCTGGCACAAACACTGGCACGTATTCTGGATGTGCCGTTTACCATGGCTGACGCCACGACCCTGACAGAAGCAGGGTATGTGGGGGAAGATGTCGAAAACATCATTCTCAAGCTGCTTCAGGCTTCCGATTACAATGTGGAGCGTGCGCAGCGCGGGATTGTTTACATTGATGAAATCGACAAGATTTCCAAAAAGTCGGACAATCCTTCCATAACGCGTGATGTCAGCGGCGAAGGCGTGCAGCAGGCTCTGCTTAAACTGATGGAAGGCACGGTTGCTTCTGTACCTCCGCAGGGTGGGCGTAAACATCCGCAGCAGGAATTCCTGCAGGTGGATACGACCAACATGCTCTTTATCTGCGGCGGTGCTTTTGCCGGTCTGGATAAGATCATTTCTGCGCGTGGTAAGGGCACTGGTATCGGCTTTGGGGCGGATGTGCGCTCTCTTGACGACCGTCGTATGGGAGAAATCCTGCATGATGTTGAGCCAGAAGATCTGATGAAGTTCGGCCTTATTCCAGAATTTATCGGGCGGCTACCAGTGCTGGCAACGCTGGGTGATCTGGATGAAGCCGCACTGATCAAGATTTTGACCGAACCCAAAAATGCTCTGGTCAAGCAGTACCAGCGTCTGTTCCAGATGGAAGACGTTCAGCTGACCTTTACGGATGATGCGCTCAAGGCCATTGCCGATCGGGCCATTGTTCGTAAGACGGGGGCGCGAGGATTGCGTTCCATTCTGGAAAGTATCCTTATGTCCACCATGTTTGATCTGCCTGGGCTTGATACGGTCGAAGAGGTTGTTGTTAACCGCGAGGTGGCGGATGGCAAAACCAGTCCGGTCTATGTCTATGGCAAAAAGAAGGACGTGCCAGCAGAGCAGTCTGCCTGAGCAGGTCTGAGTTTTGATGTAAGCAGCACGAGCGGGTCACCTGTTCGTGCTGTTCTTGCCTCTGCCCTATTGTTCCGGGTTGTGGGCATAACAACATAAGAGAATCACAGGGGTATCTCTTTTAGAGGAGATGCCTCCCTCAGTGCAGGGGTATGCCGCCAGACGGGTGCCCGGCACCGATCGTCCTTATCGGGAGGTCATGACGATGGCTGATAACGAAAAACCGGCACCACGGCGCAGGCGCAAGAGCGATCAGGTTGCTCCGGTCGTGTCCGAGCAGTCTGTTCCAGCGGTTGAAAACACGGCAACAGAATCCGATACCAGAAGTCCGCATGTCGCGGTTCTGCCGTTGCGTGATATTGTGGTGTTCCCACATATGATTGTTCCGCTGTTTGTCGGGCGGGAAAAGTCCGTACGTGCGCTGGACTCGGTTACAAAGGACGACCGGCATATTCTGCTGGTAGCCCAGAAAGATGCGGCACAAGACGACCCAACCCCCGATGACATTTATCGGGTTGGGACGCTGTCCACCATTCTGCAACTGCTCAAGCTGCCTGACGGTACGGTCAAAGTGCTGGTGGAGGGTGTCCGCCGTGTGCGCGTGAAAACGCTGCATGAGGTGAACGGACATTTTGAAGCCGACATTGAGGAAATGCCTGCTGAATCCGCCATAGGCCCAGAGGCCGAGGCGCTAGGGCGGTCCATCGTGTCGCAGTTTGAGCAGTATATGAAGCTCAACAAAAAAATTGCGTCCGAAGTTCTGGTCTCGCTGAACCAGATTAATGATCTGTCCAAGCTTGCGGATACGGTGACCAGTCATCTGTCGCTCAAGATTTCCGAAAAGCAGGAAATTCTTGAATGTCCGACTGTGCAGGGGCAGCTGGAAAAAGTTTTCGGCCATATTGAAGCAGAAATTGACGTGCTTCAGGTGGAAAAGAAAATCCGCAACCGTGTCAAACGCCAGATGGAAAAGACACAGCGCGAGTACTATCTGAACGAGCAGCTCAAAGCGATTCAGAAAGAACTTGGCGAAGGTGAGGACGGCAAGGACGAAACGGCCGAAATTGAAGAGCGGATCGCCAAGACCAAGCTCTCCAAGGAAGCGCGCGAAAAAGCCGTAAACGAGCTGAAAAAGCTGCGTGGCATGAGCATGATGTCCGCCGAATCTGGCGTTGTGCGGAACTATCTGGATTGGATTCTGAGCATCCCGTGGAAAAAACGGACAAAGGTGCGGCACGATCTGGTCGAAGCAGAAGATATTCTGGATGCCGACCACTACGGTCTGGAAAAAGTTAAGGAACGTATTCTGGAGTATCTGGCGGTTCAGAGCCGTTCCCAGAAGCTCAAGGGGCCGATCCTGTGCCTTGTCGGCCCGCCGGGGGTTGGTAAGACCTCGCTTGCGCGCTCCATCGCCAAGGCAACGGGGCGTCACTATGTGCGCATGTCGTTGGGTGGCGTGCGGGACGAAGCGGAAATTCGTGGGCACCGTCGCACGTATATTGGCTCCATGCCCGGCAAGATCATTCAGGGAATGAAGAAGGCGAAGGTTTCCAACCCGCTCTTCCTGCTGGATGAAATTGACAAGCTGGGCGCTGACTGGCGTGGTGATCCGGCATCAGCCCTGTTGGAGGTGCTTGACCCCGAGCAGAACAGCACCTTTGCGGACCATTATCTGGAGGTCGATTATGACCTGTCCGATGTCATGTTCGTGACAACGGCCAATAGTCTGGATATGCCGCAGCCTCTGCTGGACCGTATGGAGATCATTCGCCTATCCGGTTACACGGAAGATGAAAAGGTCGAAATCGCCAAACGTCACCTGATCAGCAAGCAGCTTGAGGCCCATAACCTCAAACCCGGTGAGTGGTCGATTAACGAGGAAGCCCTGCGGGACCTGATCCGTTACTACACGCGTGAGGCAGGCGTGCGTAATCTGGAGCGGGAACTGGCCAAGTTGGCCCGTAAGGCGGTCAAGGAGATCGTGACCGGGAAAGCCAAAAAGGTTTCTGTCATCGCACGGAATCTGGAAAAATACGCAGGCGTACAGCGCTTCCGTTACGGTGAGACCGAAGCGGAGGATATGGTGGGCGTTGTAACCGGGCTGGCATGGACCGAAGTGGGAGGGGAAATCCTGACCATTGAGAGCGTTATGGTTCCGGGCAAGGGCGGTATCGTGGAAACCGGTAAGCTGGGCGACGTGATGAAGGAGAGCATCTCTGCGGCGTTCTCGTTCGTGCGGAGTCGGGCTGCCAGTTTTGGAATCGTGCCGACCATCTTCGATAAGCGCAGTTTTCATGTGCATGTTCCCGAAGGTGCGACTCCTAAAGATGGCCCGTCGGCCGGCGTGGCAATGGTGACATCTCTGGTAAGTGTTCTGACTGGAATTCCAGTCCGTCGTGATGTGGCCATGACGGGTGAAATCACACTCAGGGGGCGTGTGCTGGCCATTGGCGGGCTGAAAGAAAAGCTGTTGGCTGCTCTGCGTTCGGGTATCCGTACGGTCTTTATTCCGCAGGAAAATGAGAAAGATCTGGCGGAAATTCCTGACACGGTGAAGAAGAATCTGGAAATTGTACCCGTTTCGCATGTGGACGAAGTTTTGGCCCGTGCGCTGGTGAGCAAGCCCCAGCCGATTCATTGGGAAGACGTGCCCGAACCCGTGCCAGCAAATGGCACGCAGACCGTGGTTCCCGTGCTGCCACATTAACCAAAATGCACGAGAAGTCCGAAGTTTGCGTTTGCTTGGTTGACGTAGGAAAAAACGGCTTCATAGTGCGTTCAGGCAGCGGAGAGGCGGACGAAACCCGCCCGCCGCTCCTATGAATTGAAAGAAAGTGAAAGGCGTAAGATGGAGAAGCCGCTTAACAAGCAGGAGCTCGTCTCAGCAGTAGCAGAGGCCGTTGACCTGCCGAAGGCTAAGGCCGGAGAAGTGGTCGACGCCGTATTCGGTGCGATTGAAAAAGCTCTGTCCAAAAAGCAGGAAGTGCGTCTGGTGGGCTTTGGCACATTCGTGACGGCAACCCGCAAGGCCGCCAAAGGCCGTAACCCCCGTACCGGCGAGGAAATTGATATTCCGGCTTCTACCTCTGTCCGCTTCAAGCCGGGCAAGGCACTGAAGGACGCGGTAAGCAACTAATCCCCGCTTTCAGATTTTTTTCAGAACGGCCGGCAATTTCTTTGAAAAAAGGGGTTGCCGGCCGTTTTGTTTTGTGACACATAGGGCGCGGGCGATTAGCTTAGCGGTAGAGCATCTCGTTTACACCGAGAGGGTCGGCGGTTCGATCCCGTCATCGCCCACCATTCCCAACATTTTATGTTGAGGGCAGGATTTATAATCCTGCTGTTAATGGTTTCCTGCCCAAGGCAGGCTAACCGTTATTTCCCAGATAAAAATTCGTTACTCACAACAAAGTGGCTACGACCCAACGCGTTCGTGCATGGCCGTCCGTATGTTGCGGGTCTAGGGTGACTGCATCAAATGAGCTGTTTGCAGCTTTTCATGCGTGCAGGAACTTTCCATGCAGTCTGTTCTAGGCGATTACGCCCCGGTCCTGATTTTTGGTTGTGTCTCGGTTGTTATTGCCGCGGCCATGCTTGGCATGGCTCTGCTAAGCGGACACCAGAAACCTTATCCTGAAAAACTTACAGCATATGAATGCGGGTTTGGCCCTTTTGATGATGCGCGGCGTCGTTTTGACGTGCGTTTTTATCTGGTCGCCATTCTTTTCATTATTTTCGATCTGGAAGTCGCCTTTCTGTTCCCGTGGGCCATCAGCCTTGGACGGATCGGGCTATTCGGCTTTTTGTCCATGCTGGGATTTCTGGCCGTGCTGGGGATAGGCTTTTTGTATGAATGGCGCAAAGGCGCGCTGGATTGGGATTGAGGGAGCGCCAGCATGACCACACATCACGACGATAACGCCATTATGTGGAATAGGGAGGCTCTGCCCCCCGGGCCGGAGCAGGATGCCGTGGTGCGCGGTATTACGGGTGTTCTGGCGGAAAAAGGGTTTGTGGTTGCCAGCTTGGATAAACTGGTCAACTGGGGGAGGACGGGGAGCTTGTGGCCGATGTCCTTCGGCCTGGCATGCTGTGCGGTGGAAATGATCCATGCCTATATGCCGCGGTATGATCTGGACCGTATGGGTATTATTCCCCGCGGATCGCCCCGGCAGTCTGATGTGATGATTGTTGCTGGCACGCTGACCAACAAGATGGCCCCAGTGCTGCGGCGTCTGTACGAGCAGATGGCGGAGCCGCGCTGGGTTATTTCTATGGGTTCGTGCGCCAACGGGGGTGGTTATTACCATTATTCCTACTCGGTCGTGCGTGGGTGTGACCGGATTGTGCCAGTGGACGTGTATGTGCCCGGCTGCCCACCCACCGCCGAGGCGCTGATTTACGGCATTATGCTGCTCCAGAAAAAAATTCGTCGGACAGGGACCATTCTCCGTGGCTGATCTTTCTCCCAACCCAAGGCAGGCCCGGCTGGAAGGGCAGTTGTGCTCTCTGGCGTTCACATTCCTTTCATCCCAGCCGCATGTATCCTATGCGGCGGTGGAAAAGGGGGAGTTGGTCGTGCGTACAACGCGGGAGCATCTGCTGCCGTTTCTGACCCTTTTGCGCGATGATCCGCGTTACAGGTTTGAACAGTTGATGGATTTGTGTGGTGTGGATTTTCCTGCCCGTCCAGAGCGGTTCGAGGTTGTCTATAACCTGTTATCCGTCACGTATAACCGTCGTATCCGTGTTGTGGTTTGCACGGATGAATATAGCACCGTGCCTTCTGTGCACCATCTTTGGCCATGTGCAACGTGGTGGGAGCGCGAATGTTACGACCTGTTCGGCGTGCTCTTTTCTGGCCAGCCGGATTTGCGCAGAATTCTGACCGATAATGGGTTTGAAGGACATCCCCTGCGCAAGGACTTTCCGCTCACAGGGTATGAGGAAGTTCGGTACGACGTCGAACGCCGACAGGTCGTGAAAGAACCTGTTTCTTTGACACAGGATTTCCGGGATTTCGACTTTGTTTCTCCTTGGGAGGGGATGCTGACCCTACCGGGGGATGAGAAAGCCCATGAAGTGCGGCAAGGTATGAAGAGGTCCGGCTGATGACAGAGCAAAAAAATACGGAATCTCTCGCTTTTGCGCAAACTGTCCTGCGAGACGATATTCCCCAAAGTCTCTTGCCAGAAGAGAAAGCTTTGGAAGTTGAAAATAAGGTTGTGGAAATTGACTCCCATGCCCTTAATTTTGGCCCGCAGCATCCTTCCGCGCATGGTGTGTTGCGACTGGTGCTAGAAATGGAGGGGGAGCTTGTTGCGCGTGCGGTGCCCCATATCGGTCTTTTGCACCGCGGTACGGAAAAGCTTATAGAATATAAGACGTATCAGAAAGCGCTGCCTTATTTTGACCGTCTGGATTATGTCTCTCCCATGTGTGAGGAGCAGGCTTTTGCTCTGGCAACGGAAAAGCTACTGGGGGTTGATATTCCCGAACGCGCCAAGTGGCTGCGCGTTATGTTTGCGGAAATTACCCGTATTCTAAACCATATTCTTAATCTGACTGCCATGGGTCTGGATTGTGGGGCGGTTACACCAGCCCTATGGGGATATGAAGAGCGCGAGAAGCTTCTGGAGTTTTATGAAGCAGCATCGGGTGCCCGGTTCCACGCCAATTATTTTCGGCCCGGCGGTGTCGCGCGCGATATTCCGACAAGTCTGGAAGACCGCATTGGCGCATGGGCCAAGGAATTTCCTTCATGGATTGACGAGCTGGAAGGCTTGTTGACGGAAAACAGGATTTGGAAACAGCGCACTGTTGGTATTGGTGTTTTTACAACCGAGCAGGCATTGGCATGGGGGTTTAGTGGCCCCTGCTTGCGGGCATCTGGGGTGCCGTGGGATTTGCGCCGTAACCAGCCTTACGACAATTACCACAAGGTTGAGTTCAATGTGCCTGTTGCCCGGCAGGGTGATTCCTATGACCGTTATCTCGTGCGTGTTGCAGAAATGCGTGAGAGCGTCAGGATTATTGAGCAATGCCTGAGCCAGATGCAGCCCGGAGACGTCAAGGTACAGGACCCCAAGTTCAGTCCGCCCCCGAGGGCGGAAATGAAGCGCTCTATGGAAGCACTGATTCACCATTTCAAGCTGTTTAGCGAAGGGTACCATGTGCCTGCGGGCTCGACCTATACGGCGGTAGAAAGCCCCAAGGGTGAATTTGGCGTTTATCTGGTGGCAGATGGCAGCAACAGGCCATATCGCTGCAAGATCCGTCCGACGGGCTTTGCGCATCTACAGGCCATAGATGAACTCTCACGCCGCGGCATGTTGGCTGACATGGTGGCCATTATTGGCTCGCTTGATCTTGTGTTTGGGGAAGTTGATCGATGAACGCAGCCTGGACACCGGCTGAACAGCCGGACAGCTTTGTATTCGATTCTGCATCAGAAGCGGAAATTACGGGCGTTCTCAGCAAATATCCTGAGGAACGCAAGGCAAGTGCTGTTATGCCTCTGTTGTACATTGCGCAGCGGCAGATGGGACGCCTGACCGGGAGTGCGTGGGTGCCCGTAGTTGCCATGGATGTTATTGCCCAGCGGCTGGGTATGGCGCCTATCCGGGTGTACGAGGTGGCGTCTTTTTACACCATGTTCAACACGCGGCCCATCGGGCGTTACCATTTGCAGGTTTGCACGACCACGCCATGCTGGCTGCGCGGTTCTGATGATGTGGTGGATGCCTGCCAGAAAGCGACCGGGATTCAGCATTTTGGCGAAACCAGCGCCGATGGGCTTTTTACTCTGACGGAGGTGGAGTGCCTTGGGGCGTGCGCCAATGCTCCCATCCTTCAGGTTGATGATGATTTTTACGAAGATATGAACGCCGAGCGCACGGCTGCGGTCATAGAGGCGTTGCGGGCAGGACGGCGTCCGGCACCGGGACCAACCATTAACCGCAGTGTTTCTGCGCCTGAGGGTGGCCGTAAGACGCTGCTGGCATCTTCCACGGCGGACAAGGAATAGGAGAGACGGCCATGCTGGCTGACAAGGACCGGATCTTCACCAATCTGTATGGGCAGGATGACTGGCGGCTGGAAGCGGCTCGCAAGCGGGGTGATTGGAGCAATACGGCAGAGATTATTGCCAAGGGCCGGGATGCCATTGTTGCGGAAATGAAGGCATCTGGCTTGCGTGGGCGCGGTGGGGCGGGTTTCCCCACCGGGCTGAAGTGGTCCTTCATGCCCAAGCAGTCCGATGGACGGCCGCATTATCTGGTCATCAATGGGGATGAATCCGAACCCGGTACCTGCAAGGACCGGGAAGTTATGCGGCATGAGCCACATAAGCTGATAGAAAGCGCCATGATCGCATCTTTTGCGATGGGAGCGCACACGTCCTACATTTACATCCGTGGGGAGTTCTGCCGCGAAGCTGAACGTTTGCAGGCGGCGATTGATGAAGCCTATGCAGCTGGCCTTTTAGGAAAAAATGCAGCAGGCAGCGGTTGGGATTTTGATTTCCGTATCCACCGTGGTGCGGGTGCCTATATCTGCGGTGAAGAAACGGCCTTGCTGGAAAGCCTGGAAGGTAAAAAAGGCCAACCCCGTATGAAGCCGCCGTTCCCTGCCGGAGTAGGGCTTTATGGGTGCCCGACAACCGTAAACAATGTGGAAAGTATTGCCGTTACGTCAACCATTATGCGGCTGGGAGCCGCATGGTTTGCGGGGCTTGGCCGGCCCAATAATGCCGGGTCCAAACTTATGGCTATTTCCGGCCACGTCAACACACCCTGTGTGTTTGAAGAAGAGCTGGGTGTGCCGCTTAAAGAGATCATAGAAAAACATGGCGGTGGCGTGCGTGGTGGGTGGGATAATCTGCTGGCGGTCATTCCCGGTGGCTGTTCCGTGCCTCTTTTACCAAAATCCGTCTGTGAAACGGTTTTGATGGACTATGACAGTCTGCGCGCAGAACGGTCAGGTTTGGGCACGGCCTGTATGATTGTGATGGACAGGTCAACAGATATTATAAAAGCTATCGCAAGGTTCTCTAAATTTTTCAAACATGAAAGTTGTGGCCAGTGCACGCCATGCCGGGAAGGAACCGGCTGGATGATGCGCATTATGAACCGCATGGTCGAAGGACGGGCGGAGATTGATGAAATTGATATGCTGGAACAGGTTACGCGGCAGGTTGAGGGGCATACAATCTGCGCGCTGGGAGACGCCGCAGCATGGCCCATTCAGGGCCTTATCCGGCATTTTCGTCCTGAAATGGAAGAGCGTATCCGCCAGTACAAGGCGGCGCATGGCGGTACTGGGCTGGTGCAGGTTCCCGCCGGTGGCGTTCCGGCAGCAGTGGAGTAACGGCAATGGTCAGGGTAATCGTTGATGGCACACCGGTAGACGTTCCTCCCGGTTCCAGCGCGTTGCAGGCCTGTGAGGCCGCAGGTAAAGAAATTCCGCGCTTTTGTTACCATGAACGTCTGTCAGTCGCGGGGAACTGCCGCATGTGTCTGGTGGAAGTGGCGCGTGCGCCCAAACCAGTGGCATCGTGTGGGTTTCCTGTTTCCGATGGGATGCAGATTTTTACCGATACCGAGGTGGTGCGTCGTGCCCGCCGGGCGGTTATGGAATTTCTGCTGATCAATCACCCACTGGACTGTCCGATCTGCGATCAGGGTGGGGAGTGTGACCTTCAGGATCAGGCCTATGGTTATGGTTCCGGTATCTCGCGTTATAAGGAAGACAAGCGGGCGGTAACGGACAAGGATCTGGGGCCACTGGTCAAAACCGTTATGACGCGTTGCATCCAGTGCACACGGTGTGTGCGCTTTAGCACGGAGGTAGCGGGCACGCCGGAGTTGGGCATGGTCTCCCGTGGTGAAAATGCCGAAATTACGACGTATGTAGAAAAAGCACTGACATCTGAACTCTCGGGGAATCTGATAGATGTTTGCCCTGTTGGTGCCTTAACAGCCAAACCATCGGCTTTTCATGCCCGGTCATGGGAATACAAGAAAACCGATAGTATTGATGTTATGGATGCTCTGGGCACCAATATTCAGGTGCAGGCGCGTGGTGGCGAGGTCATGCGGATTGTTCCGCGTGTGAATGATGAGGTTAATGAAGAATGGCTGTCTGATAAAGGTCGTTTTTCAGTTGATGGTCTCAAGCGCAGGCGTCTGGACCGCCCATGGGTTCGGGTGCATGGAAAAATTTCCGCTGTATCATGGAAAGATGCGCTGATTGCACTCGCTAGGCGGTTTGATGGTGTGTCAGGCGATAAAATAGGTGCGATTGCAGGTGATCTGTGTGATGCAGAAAGCCTCTGTGCATTGAAAGACCTTTTGCAAAGTTTGGGGTCTCCTAATCTGGATTGTCGTCAGGATGGAGCGTGGTATGACACAGAGACACGCTCCGGCTACCTGTTTAACAGCGATGTCAGCGGGATTGATCAGGCGGATGCATTGCTGCTTGTTGGCACCATGCCCCGGCACGAAGCACCTGTGCTGAATGCGCGTATTCGCAAACGATTTGTAGAGGCCGGTCGGGGTGGTTTTCCCATAGGTATGATTGGCGTGCCGACGGCAGATATGACGTATGACGTCAGTATGTTGGGGGCCGGGCCAGATACTCTGGCCGATATTCTGAGCGGGAAGAGCGCTTTTGCAGACGTTCTCAAAGATGCTCAGAAACCCATGATCATCCTAGGTCATGCCGCTCTGACGCGTAGGGACGCCCCTGCAATTTACGCAGCCTGCCGGGAGCTGGCTCATGCCTGTGGAGCGCTCACGCCGGAATGGAATGGTTTGAACATTCTGCACACGGCGGCGTCGCGCGTTGGTGCGCTGGACCTTGGCTTTTTGCCCGGTGCGCACGGGTGCGATGCTGCCAGTATGCTTCGCGGGAGTGTAGAAATTCTGTGGTTGCTGGGGGCGGATGACGTACAGTTGGACCGTATTCCGCCAGAAACATTTGTTGTTTATCAGGGGCATCATGGTGATGCGGCGGCAAAACGGGCCGATATTATTTTACCCGGAGCAGCCTATACCGAAAAACCCGGAACGTATGTGAATACGGCAGGGCGTGTGCAACGTGCTTTTCGTGCCGTATTTGCGCCGGGTGAGGCACGGGAAGATTGGCGGATTATTCGGGCTTTTTCCGAAGTGGTTGGGCATACACTGCCGTATGACTCGCTGGAGCAACTCAGGGCGCATATGGCGCAGGTTAACCCGGTTTTTGCCGTAGCAGGCAAGAGTGCGCCACGTCTGGCCGGGGCAGAAGGTGTCCCGGCTGAGCGTGCCGGTGCGCGTGATGGTGAGCTTATGGCAACACCGTTGCAGCCGGTTATTCAGAATTATTACCAGACCAATGTCATAAGCCGTGCCAGCCTGACCATGGCTGAATGTTCAAAAGTTTATGGCACGGTGCCTGCGGTAGCGGCGGAGTAAGGGCAATGGCACATTTTTTCTACCAAACCCTGGTGGGCCAGATCCTGCTTATGCTGCTGGAAACTCTGGCGGTCCTGGTGCCACTGCTGATTGGTGTTGCCTACCTTACGCTTATGGAGCGCAAGGTTATGGCCGCAATGCAGCGGCGGCGTGGACCAAACGTTAATGGGCCATTCGGTCTGTTGCAGGCTTTTGCTGATGCAATCAAGATGATTGTGAAGGAAACGGTCATTCCAGCGGGAGCCAACAGGGCACTGTTTCTGTTTGCACCATTTCTGACCTTTTCGCTCGCCATGGCGGCATGGGCAGTTATTCCCACGGGGAATGGTCTGGCAGTTGCCAATATTAATGTTGGTATTCTGTATCTGCTCGCCATTTCCTCTCTTGGGGTTTACGGAATGCTTATTGCCGGGTGGGCCTCCAATTCCCGCTACGCCTTTCTGGGCGGTTTGCGCTCTGCGGCACAGATGGTTTCTTACGAAGTCTCCATCGGGCTTGTCATTGTGTCCGTCCTGCTGGCGGTTGGTAGCCTGAACCTGAACGATATTGTGCTGGCGCAGCGGCATGTCTGGTTCTGCCTGCCCATGTTCCCGATGTTTATCGTCTTCTTCATTTCCGCTCTGGCAGAAACCAACCGTGCACCGTTTGATCTGCCCGAAGGGGAGAGTGAACTGGTTGCGGGCTTTTTTGTGGAATATTCCTCGCTCGCTTTCGGCCTGTTCTTTCTGGGCGAATACGCGAACATGATCCTCATGTCCTCCATGGTCAGCATTCTGTTCCTTGGTGGCTGGCTGCCCCCTCTGGGTATTGCGCCGCTGACATGGATACCCGGCCCGCTCTGGCTGATTTTTAAAATCCTGTTCTGCCTGTTTGTCTTTATCTGGGTGCGCGCCACGTTCCCGCGCTATCGCTACGATCAGCTTATGCGGCTGGGGTGGAAGGTGTTCCTGCCTTTCTCTCTGCTGTGGATGATCGGCACGGCCGGGTTCCTTATGGCAACAGGTCTGCTGCCTCACATGGGAGGGGTAAATTCATGAGCGCTCTTGGCACCACATTGCGGTCTTTTCTGCTCAAGGAACTGGCCGCGGGCATGGTCTCCACCTTCCGTATGATGTTTCAGCCCAAGGTCACACTGAACTACCCCTATGAGAAAGGTCCGCTGTCTCCCCGCTTCAGGGGGGAGCACGCTCTGCGGCGCTACCCCAATGGGGAAGAGCGCTGCATTGCCTGCAAGCTGTGTGAGGCCACATGCCCGGCTGAGGCCATTACCATTGAAGCCGAAGAGCGTGATGATGGCTCCCGCCGTACCACGCGTTACGACATTGACATGACCAAGTGCATTTACTGCGGCCTGTGTGAGGAAGCCTGCCCAGTGGATGCAATTGTTGAAGGTCCCAACTACGAATTTGCCACGGAAACCCGTGAAGAACTCATGTACGACAAGAACAAGCTGCTGGCGAATGGGGACCGTTGGGAGTCTCTGCTTGCACGGAGGCTAGAACTCGATGCGCCGTATCGCTGAACCGATGCAGGCCACGTTTGGGCAGGAGGTTGGTCAATGATGGCACAGCTCGTTTTTTACGTTTTTGCATCGGTCTTGCTGCTGTCGGCCGCTATGGTCATTAGCGCACGCAACCCGGTTCATGCTGTTTTGTTCCTGATACTTGGCTTCTTTAACGCGGCGGGGCTGTTTCTGGTCGCTGGTGCCGAGTTTTTGGCCATGCTTCTGGTCATTGTTTACGTGGGGGCGGTGGCGGTTCTCTTCCTCTTCGTGGTGATGATGCTGGATATTGATTTCACTCGCCTGCGTGAAGGGTTCCAGCGTTATGCACCGTTAGGTGTCTGTATTGGTGGCGTGTTGTTGGCTGAACTAATTATGGCCTTCAGCAACTGGCGTATGGCGCCCGCTGGCGTTGTGGCGCCATTGGCTGTGGCGCCGGGGCTGACCAATACTGCGGCTTTGGGCACGGTTATTTACACGCATTATGTGCTGCTGTTTCAGGCCTGCGGGCTGGTGCTGCTGGTCGCCATGATAGGGGCCATTGTGCTGACCCTGCGGGACACCCCAACTGGTCGCCGCCAGAACATCGGCAGGCAGCATGCACGCACACGTGAAGAAACGCTGGAGCTTGTTAATCTGCCACTTGGCGAAAACGTGTTTGAGCAGGGTGGTTTCCTGCGCCCCAAAGGCTCCTATTACGAAATTGCGGTTCCCGGCTCCTATGGTGCGGGTGAACCGGAAAAGACGGAAACTGAGGAGAAAGGCGCATGAATACGGCAATCGCGTCTGTGGGGCTTGGACCTTACCTGTTTGTCAGCGCCGCACTTCTGGTTCTGGGGGTGTTCGGTATCTTTCTGAACCGCAAGAACATTATTGTTCTGCTCATGTCCATGGAGCTGATCCTCCTTTCCGCCAACCTTAATCTGGTGGCGTTTTCCGCCGCACATGGTGATCTGTCGGGGCAGGTCATGGTGTTGTTTGTGCTGACCATTGCAGCAGCGGAAGCCGCCATTGGGCTGGCTATTGTTACGGTTTACTTCCGTAACCGCGGCTCCATCCAGGTCGAAGACGTGACGATGATGAAGGGATGAGCAGCGTTATGCAAACAGAACTCAACCTGTTTTCCGTTGCCGTGCTTACGCCCATGGTGGGAGCCATTGTTGCGGGGCTTGGTGGTCGGTTTATGGGCGATACGCTCGCCAAAGTTATAACCATTGCCTGCATGGCGGTGGCGACCTTGTGCAGTGTTGGTGCGCTGTATGGCGCGTGGCTGGCTGGTTTTCCACATACCAGCGTGCCGTTGGCGCAGTGGGTTCATGCCGGTGGGTTTGATGCAACATGGACCCTGCGGTTTGACACACTCTCCGTCACCATGACGGCAATGGTGCTGCTCGTTTCGCTGCTCGTGCATTGCTACAGCATTGGTTACATGAGCCACGAGAGCATGCCGACTTACCGGTTTTTCTCCTACCTTTCGCTCTTCACCTTCGCCATGCTCATGCTGGTGTCCTCCAATGATCTGATCCAGCTTTTCTTCGGCTGGGAGGGTGTGGGGTTGGCCAGTTACCTGCTGATTGGCTACTGGTATGACCGCCCGGCCGCAGCTGCTGCGGCCATCAAGGCCTTTGTGGTCAACCGTGTGGCTGACCTGTTCTTTCTTGTCGGCATTGGTCTGATTTACGTGCTGTTCCATTCTGTGCAGTACGACACCATTTTTGCTGCCGTGCCAGATGTGCTGAATACGCCCTACACGGTTTGTGGTGTGTCTTTCCGTATGCTGGAAGTTATCTGTTTTCTACTGTTTGTCGGGGCTATGGGCAAATCGGCTCAGTTGTTCCTGCACACATGGCTGCCCGATGCCATGGAAGGGCCAACGCCGGTATCTGCTCTTATTCATGCGGCAACAATGGTAACAGCGGGTGTATTCCTTATGGCGCGGATGTCTCCATTGCTGGAGTTTGCGCCGGGCACGCGCATCTTTGTTATTCTTATTGGCGCAACCACCTGTTTTTTTGCGGCAACTGTCGGCATGGTGCAGCCGGATATTAAGCGGACCATCGCTTATTCCACCTGTTCGCAGCTAGGCTACATGTTTGCGGCTGTAGGAGTGGGGGCGTATCAGGCCGCCGTATTCCACCTGACGACACATGCGTTTTTCAAAGCCCTTCTGTTTTTGGCCGCAGGGTCCGTTATTCATGCGATGCACGATGAGCAGAACATGTTTCGGATGGGCGGTCTGTGGAAAAAACTGCCCGTGACCTATGGGGTTATGTGGTTGGGTAGTCTAGCGCTGGCGGGGGTTTTTCCTTTTGCCGGATACTGGTCCAAGGATGCCATTCTCAACGCGCTATGGGCGTCCAATGCCTCGTTCAGCCATTATGCATGGGCCATGGGCACTATTACAGCATTCCTGACGGCGTTTTATAGCTGGCGGCTTTTGTTTCTTGTCTTTCATGGTCAGCCGCACGATGCTCGTGCCCGCGATGCTGCGCATGAAAGCCCGGCAGTTATGACCGTGCCGCTTTTGGTGCTTTCCATAGGGGCTGTGCTGGCCGGTGTGCTTCTGGCGCCGTTTTATATTGGCGCTCATCAGGCCATGTTCTGGAACGGTGCCATTTTTAATGGTGCGACCAACCACATTATGGAGGCGTTCGAGCATGTGCCATCGGCAATCGCCCTGTTGCCCAGCCTTGCCGGGCTTGCGGGTATTGCACTGGCTTTTGTGCTGTATGTGAGCGCACCGCATATTCCCGCCGCGTTGGCGCGGTCTTTTGGGCCGGTTTATAGGTTCCTGCTCAACAAGTGGTATTTTGATGAGCTGTACAACACAATTTTCGTAAAACCCTATACTGCTCTGGCGCGTGTGCTGTGGAAGGAAGGGGACGAAGGCGTTGTGGAAGGTCTGCCGCTGGACGTTGTGCGGGCCACGCGGGACGGTGCCTTGCAGGCTGTCAAACTCCAGACCGGTTCCATCGCCATTTATGCCTTTACCATGCTGGCAGGCCTTGTGGTGTTGCTGACTGTTGCGTTGTGTGGGTGATCGAACATGACTGACGCCATTCCGACCGTGTTCTCTTCCTCTTCTCTGCGGAGTGCAGCGCAATGAGTGTGACAGTGTTCAACTGGACTGTAGCCCTGCCCGAAATTGTTCTTGCCTTGTCGGGTATCATCATTCTGGTGGCTGGTGTGCTCCAGCGTAAAGGGGAAGGTTTTTTTCCGGCTGCCATACTTAGCCTTGTTGCCTTTCTGGTCTGTGGTTTTCTGGTCCTGCTTTCCCCTTCCGGGGCCGGGTATGCGGGAACATTCGTGAATGACGGCTTTGCTCGGTTCATGAAGGAGATGATTCTGGCGGGTGGTTTTGTGGCTGTGGCTCTGTGTGTCAGTTACCGCACCAGTCAGCGCCAGACGTTGCCGTTTGAAACGCCCGTGCTCATGTTGTTTTCCACACTGGGTGCCATGCTCATGGCGTCATCCGCTAATCTGATGACGTTGTTTGTCGGGCTCGAGCTGTCTTCCCTCTCCATTTATATACTCTGTGCGCTGGAACGGGATAATGTCTTTTCGTCCGAAGCGGGCATGAAGTATTTTATTCTCGGCTCTCTGGCCTCTGGCTTGCTGCTGTATGGGATTTCGCTTGTCTACGGCTATGCGGGGACCATGGAATATACCGGGCTGGTGGATGCGGTCCGGGCCTCGGTCATGCCGCCCATGGGGCTTGTGGTTGGCATTGTGTTTGTTGTGGTGGGGCTCTGCTTCAAGCTTTCCGCCGTTCCGTTCCATATGTGGACGCCGGATGTGTATCAGGGTGCTCCAACACCTGTGACGGCCTACATGGCGGGCGCACCCAAGTTTGCAGCTTTTGCCCTGTTCCTGCGTGTCATGGCTGGGCCGTTTGGAACTATGGCGCCTCGCTGGCAGATCCTGATTGAGACTGTGTCCGTCCTGTCCATGGTTTACGGGGCGTTTGCTGCTATCCCGCAAACCAATATCAAACGGCTTATGGCGTATTCCTCCATTGGGCATATGGGTTATGCCATGATGGGGCTGGCCGCGGCCTCTACCGCAGGCACACAGGCAACGCTTATTTATCTGGCAGCTTATTTTGTCATGAATGCTGGGGTGTTCGCCGGCATTACCGCCATGCGGCGGAATGGGCGGGAGGTTAACTCCATTGCCGATCTGGCCGGTCTGGGGCGTTCCGACCCGGGTATGGCGCTGGCATTGGCGGTGTTTATGTTCAGCATGGTGGGGGCTCCGCCGCTGGCCGGTTTTTTTGGCAAGTTCATGGTTTTTGCCGCAGCGTGGCAATCTGGCCTTTACGTGCTGGTCTCAATTGGCGCATTGTCGAGCGTAGTGGGAGCCTATTATTATCTGCGGATTGTAAAAGTCATGTATTTTGATGCGCCAGCCGCTACGCTGGACCGGCCTGCTCCTAGCCTGCTGTTTGTTTCGGGCGGGATGGGTGTTGCCACAGTTGCTTTTATCCTTGTTCTTGGGCCACTCATGTCCGTGGCGCATCAGGCCGCGCTTGCTCTGGCTGGATGAGCGGGCAAAGTGATGTTTGGCGGCTCTCCTGTTTTGATGAGCTGCCATCGACCTCTGATTACTGTCTGAATGCCTGTCGTTCGGGCCATGATGCCGCCGGTCTGGCGGTTTTGGCCCGCAGGCAGACCAAAGGGCGTGGCAGCCGTGGCCGCACATGGCTGGACGGAGGGCAGGGGCTGGCCCTCAGCGTTGTGCTGGAGGCAGCGCAGGCTGGGCCAGACGCCTTGGGCGGCTGGCCTTTTGTGGCGTCTCTAGGGTTTTACGATGGGCTGTTGCGTGCTGTTCCCGCTGCTCAATCCCGTCTGATGATCAAATGGCCCAATGACCTTCTGCTTGATGGGCAGAAGGTTGGCGGCATTCTGATCGAACGGGAAGGGGGCTATGTTCTTATTGGCCTTGGCGCCAATCTGGCCGCCGCTCCTGCCCAGAATCTGGTTGCGCGCCCTGTTGCCTGTCTGGCGCAATGTGGTGCGGTGCCAGATGTGGAGAGCGTGGCCCGGCATGTGCTGGACGGGCTGGCACTATGGCATGGCCTTTGGCGGCAAAAGGGGTTCGCCTCTATCCGCGCTGCGTGGTTGGAGAGGGCGCATCCTGTGGGAACCCCTCTTGTCGTTCAGGGCGGGACTACTTATGAGAAAGGGCACTTTGCTGGTCTGGCAGAAGATGGCCGGCTGCTGCTGAACACGGAAGGTGGGATGAAGACAATCGCAACAGGGGATGTTCTGCTTATGGAAAAGGGCGCTTAGGAGTGCTACTTGTCATTGACGCAGGAAACACCAATGTTGTGTTTGCAGTGCACGACGGCGAGAAGTGGCGTGGTGTCTGGCGGATTACCATGCAGCCCCAGCGGACTTCCGACGAATATGGGGTATGGTTGCTGGCGCTGCTGAAGTCGCAGGGTCTGACCCCGGATGATATTGAAGGGGCCGTTATTGGCACGGTGGTGCCCGCAGCCCTTTACCATTTGCGCACGTTGTGCCGTCAGTGGTTTGCTGTAGAGCCTCTGCTGGCTTCTGCCCGGTTGGACTGGGGATTTGCCATAAAGATGGACAACCCGGATGAAGTGGGGGTGGACCGTCTGCTCAACGGGCTTGCCGCGCACCATACGTACGGCGGCCCGCTGACAGTGATTGATTTTGGAACAGCCACCACGTTCGATGTGGTGGACCAGGAAGGAAGTTATTGCGGCGGTGTTATTGCGCCCGGCATTAATCTGTCGGTCGAGGCATTGCATCAGGCCGCAGCCCGGCTTCCTCGGATTGGTATAGGGCGTCCGGTGGGGGAGTCCGCTATCGGGCGGAATACAGTTGCAGCCATGCGCTCAGGGGTATTCTGGGGGTATGTCGGGTTGATTGAGGGGATCGTCGAGAGGATCCGCCGTGAAGTGGGGCCTTCCATGAAGGTGCTCGCAACAGGTGGTCTGGCTCCGCTCTTCTCTGAAGGAACAACGGTCTTTGACCATGTGGATTCAATGCTGACCCTTAATGGGTTGCGCTTGCTGGCGGGGCGGAATCCCCTGCCGAAACTGACAGTAGAACGAGATTTTTTGGCTGAAGGATAACTGGATAATATGACTGAACAGAACGGCGATCTGGCCTTTCTGCCCTTGGGCGGAACGGGTGAGATCGGCATGAACCTCAACCTGTATCGTCTGGGCGATACATGGCTGGCTATTGATTGCGGTATTGGTTTTAGTGGGAATGATACGCCAGAAGCGGAAATTCTGGTGCCAGATCCCGCCTTTATCGTCGAGCGTCGGAACAAGCTGGCCGGGCTTGTTATTACCCACGCGCATGAAGACCATATTGGTGCCGTGGCGCATGTATGGCCCATGCTGCAATGCCCCATTTACGTTACACCGTTTGCTGCGGCTGTGTTGCGCCGCAAGCTGGCGGAAGCACGGTTGGTGGATGTGCCTATTCGGGTCATCATGCCCGGAGCCCGCTTTGATGTGGGGCCGTTCGATATTGAATTTGTCCCCGTTACGCACTCCGTGCCAGAAGCCCAGTCCATGGTTCTGCGCACTCCGGCAGGCGTTGTGGTGCACACAGGGGACTGGAAGTTTGACCCAGAACCGCTGGTTGGCCCGGCAACGGACCTGAACCGCCTTGCCGAAATTGGTAAGGAAGGGGTGCTCGCTCTGGTGTGTGACAGCACCAATGTGATGAAGCCCGGCCCCTCGCGCTCCGAGTCCGAAGTGCGTGTGAGCATGACCGAACTGGTGGCCAGCCTTAAGGGCCGCATTGCGGTTACATGCTTTGCTTCCAACGTGGCGCGTGTGGAAACCATAGCCATGGCGGCGCAGGCCGCGGGGCGGACTGTCGTGCTGGTCGGGCGCTCCCTGCGTAATCTGGACACGGCTGCGCGTGAGTGTGGTTATCTGTCTGGCGTGCTGCCGTTCCTGAGCGAGCAGGACGTAAACGATGTCCCCGATGACCAGCTGCTCATGATCATCACGGGCAGTCAGGGCGAGCCGCGCTCGGCCCTGTCGCGCATTTCCATGGATGTGCACCCCAATATTTCCCTCGGGGAAGGGGATACGGTCATTTACTCCAGCCGTATGATCCCGGGGAACGAACGGGCCATTATGGCGGTGCAGGATAATCTGGCAAAGCGCGGTGTTAAGGTCATTACCGACCGCGAACACTTTGTGCATGTGTCTGGCCATGCCACGGGTGGTGATGTGCAGAAGATGTACGAACTGCTCAAGCCCCAGCACGTGGTGCCAGTGCACGGCGAATGGCGGCACCTGACCGCACAGGCCGCTCTGGCACAGGAAATGGGTATTGCTCCCATCCTACTGGAAGACGGCGATATTCTGCGTCTTTCTCCCGGTAAGCTGGAAGTGGTGGATACCGCTCCCACAGGCCGTCTGGCGCTGGACGGCAACCGCCTGCTGCCCATGAACGGTGGCGTGCTGGCTGCGCGCCGTAAAATGCTGTTCAACGGCATTGTTATCGGCAGCTTTGCGGTGGATGACGAAGGCTTTGTGATTGGCGACCCCAAGGTGAGCGCTCCCGGCCTGCTGGACCCGGATGATCTGGAAAGCGTACGGGTGCGTGAAGAGTTCGCCAATGCGCTGGACGTCATCCCTGACGAACTGCGGAATGAAGACGATGCTTTCCGTGAGGCCGCCAAAACGGCCCTGCGCCGCGCTCTGGGGCGGAAGCTGCAAAAACGTCCGTTGGTGGATGTGCACGTGCTGCGCGTTTAAGGGACGTCATACCGATACGAACAAGAAAGCCCGGTTCTGCCGGGTTTTCTTTCGTTCATGGCTGTTTTACAGCTCAATAACAGACAACACAGGCGCACCTCTTTTTGTCGGAGGTCTGCCAACTGACAAGGCCGAATGCACATGCGTCTTTCGCGCAGCTTTCTTCCCACCCTCAAGGAAAATCCGGCAGAGGCGCAGATCGTCTCTCACAGGCTCATGCTGCGTGCAGGGCTGATCCGCCAGACGGCTTCTGGCATTTATGCCTGGCTGCCTGCCGGGCTTAAGGTGCTGCGCAACATCAGCCAGATCGTGCGGGAAGAGCAGGACCGGGTGGATGCACAGGAAGTGCTGATGCCAACCTTGCAGTCCGCCGATCTGTGGCGCCGCTCAGGCCGTTACGATGCCTATGGCCCGGAAATGCTGCGTATTCAGGACCGCCACAAACGTGAACTGCTGTACGGGCCGACCAATGAGGAAATGGTGACGGACCTGTTCGGGCAGACGGTCAAGTCCTACAAAGATCTGCCGCAGGTTCTGTACCATATCCAGTGGAAATTCCGCGATGAAATGCGCCCCCGTTTTGGTGTGATGCGCGGCCGCGAATTCCTGATGAAAGACGCCTATAGCTTCGATGTAGACTACGCATCCGCCGTGGCCACATATCGCCGCATGATGCTGGCCTACCTGCGTACCTTCCAGCGTCTGGGTGTACGGGCTGTGCCCATGCGGGCTGACACAGGCCCGATTGGTGGTGAACTGAGCCACGAATTCCTGATTCTGGCCCCAACGGGCGAGAGCGGTGTGTTCTATGATGCCGCTCTGGAAGATCAGGATTGGCTAGATGAGCCCGTGGACACCAACAGCCCCGAGGCTCTGGAAGCGTTCTTTACCCGTGTTACCACGCCATATGCGGCTACGGATGAGATGCACGATGCCACTGCGTGGGAAGCTGTGCCGGAAGCCCAGCGGCGGGAAGGCCGCGGAGTTGAAGTCGGGCATATTTTCTACTTTGGCACCAAATACACGGAATCCATGGGTGTGAGCGTCAGCGGTGCTGATGGTGCGCAGTTCTTCCCGGAAATGGGGTCCTATGGCATTGGGGTTTCGCGTCTTGCCGGGGCCATTATTGAGGCCTGCCATGATGACAACGGCATTATCTGGCCAGATTCCGTTGCGCCCTTCCGCGCAGTCATTCTGAACCTGAAATCGGGGGATGAGCTGTGCGATGCCGTATGCGAGCAGATTTACAGCAAGGCGCCAGAAGACTTCCTGTATGATGATCGTGCCGAGCGTGCCGGGGTCAAATTTGCGGATGCGGATCTAATGGGTCATCCGTGGCAGATTGTTGTGGGGCCACGCAGTGCGAAGGAAGGCCGGGTGGAACTCAAACGCCGTGCAACGGGTGAACGGCAGGAGCTGAGCGTGGATGAGGCGCTGGCTCTGGTTCTGGCAGGCTGACCATCATGTTCGGTCCTTTCGAGCGTGCAGTGGCTGGCCGCTACCTTCGCGCGCGGCGAGGGGAGCGATTTGTTTCCATCATCGCCATCTTCTCGCTGGTTGGCATTGCTCTGGGTGTGGCAACGCTTATCATTGTCATGGCGGTGATGAACGGTTTTCAGGCCGATCTTATGGGGCGTATTCTGGGCCTGAACGGGGATCTGACCGTTTATGGCGCAGGGCGCACCATCTCGCAGTATGAGGATGTGGCGCAGGAAGTGCGCTCCGTCCCCAATGTGTTAAGTGCTACACCCATTATAGAAGGGCAGGTGCTGCTGAGTGCTGGTTCGTACAGCGCAGGTGGCGTTGTGCACGGCATTACGGCGCAGGGTTTGCAGGACCTTAAGGCTGTAAGCGGTTCTCTGGTGGCAGGCTCACTCGACCAGTTTGGTCAGGGAGATGACTCCATTGTGGTGGGTGTAACCATGGCGGAGCGGGCTGGCCTGTCTATTGGCTCACGTCTCACACTGGTCTCGCCCGAAGGGGCCGCAACTGCATTTGGCACTGTGCCGCGTGTGCGGTCCTACCATGTCAGCGCTATTTTTGATGCTGGTGTGAATGACTATAATTCCAGCGTTGTGTTCCTGCCCATGCACGCGGCTCAGGTCTATTTTCAGATGCCGGGCAAGGTGACGCAAATTCAGGTGGCCACAAAGGATGCGGAGCATGTGCGCCCGGTCACTTTAGCTATTGTTAAAGCGGTGGATGACCCCGGTCTGCGCGTGCTGGACTGGACAACCGCAAATAACGCCCTGTTTGGCGCTGTTCAGGTGGAGCAGAATGTTATGTTCCTGATCCTGACCCTGATCATTGTTGTGGCGGCGTTTAACGTCATTTCTTCCCTCATTATGATGGTGAAGGATAAAACGGCGGATATTGCGGTGTTGCGCACCATAGGAGCTAGCCGTGGTGCCATTATGCGTATTTTTCTGATGTGCGGCGCCTCGGTCGGCGTAACCGGCACTGTGGCGGGCACAGCGCTTGGCATTGTGTTCTGTATGAACATTGAGCGTATTCGCCAGCTTCTGCAAAGCCTGACGGGCACAAACCTGTTTAACCCGGAGGTGTATTACCTCGAGCATCTGCCTGCCAAACTGGAATGGGGGCAGGTTGGGCAGGTTATTGCCATGGCGCTGCTGCTCTCGCTTCTGGCAACATTGTATCCGGCATGGCGTGCGGCCAAAACGGACCCGGTCGAGGCGCTTCGTCATGAGTGATAATGTGGTGCTACGCCTGCAAGGCGTCCAAAAAACCTACCGGAGTGGGGAGCACGACGTGCTGCCCATTTTGCGGGGGGCTGACTTTACCCTGCACGCGGGGGAGATTGTGGCCCTTGTTGCGCCATCTGGCACCGGTAAGTCCACGCTGCTGCATCTGGCAGGGCTGCTGGATACGCCAGATGCGGGTGATATTGTTATTAGCGGACAATCAACCCGGAACATGGCAGATGCCGGGCGCACCGCCCTGCGGCGGGATGAAATTGGTTTTGTCTACCAGTTCCATCACCTGCTCGGTGAATTTACCGCGCGGGAAAATGTTGTTCTGCCACAGATGATAGCGGGCGTATCCAAACGCGCAGCCCGGCAGGAAGCCGAGCGGCTGTTGGACATGTTTGGGTTGGCTCATCGTGTCAACCACCTGCCGGGCAAGCTTTCGGGTGGGGAGCAGCAGCGTGTGGCCATTGCGCGAGCTCTGGCCAATGCACCGTCTTTGCTGCTGGCGGATGAACCAACAGGTAATCTAGACGTGCACACGGCGGATGCGGTGTTTGCTGCTTTGCTGGGGGCTGTACGTCAGCGGGGGTTGGCCGCATTGGTGGCAACCCATAACGAAGAACTCCTGCCGCGGATGGACCGGGTTGTGACCCTACGGGATGGCAAGCTAGTCCCTCGGTAAAACAAAAAAAGCGGCAAGCCCTTTGTTTAAGAGGGGGCTTTGCCGCTGTTTCTGTTTTCGGGTTTGTCAGGCTGGAAGCAGAGCCCGTTCAACGGCGTTGCGGACACGCGCGGACGTTGGGGACGTCAGGCAGGAAAACCACGTAACGGGCTGGCCATTGCGGCCGATTAAATACTTGAAAAAGTTCCAGCGTGGCCGGGCCAGATAGCCCAGTTCTCCATCCAGCCATTTAAAGAGTGGTATGGCTGCATCCCCCTTGACCGGGCTGCGGGCGGCCATGGGAAAGTCAACGCCATAGTTTTTTTGGCAGAATGTGGCGATTTCCTCGGATGTTCCGGGTTCCTGTTGCCCAAAATCATTGCTGGGTACGCCAATAACAACCAACCCAGCTTTGCGGAACTGCGTCCACAAAGCCTGCAATCCTTCGTATTGTGGGGTAAACCCGCATTTGGAAGCCGTGTTCACAATCAGGATCGGCTGTCCTTTATACGCACTCAGGTCAATGCTGGTGCCATCCAGTGCGGGTAGGGTAAAATCGTAAATGCTTGTTACCAAGGTGCTGCCCTCTTGCTGCTTTTGTGGCAGGAAAGGCACCCAATGTAGCGCACCACAGGAGAAGGAGCGAGATGTTATGAAGTCTGCCTGTAGTGGGTGGAAGCCTGCTGCCCTGTTCCGGGTTCTTGTGCCAGACTTCCACCACATCTTGTGCGCGGCAAGATCGTGTTCTGCTTTTTGTTGTTCATTATATTGAACTCGATCCCGTATGTGGAATATGAAGATATGAGCCTCTCCTGTCAACACGGAAAATAAGAATAACATGTCCAAATCGCAGGATACGGTTCCCGCTCTTCGCCGGGCCGTTCGCATTCTTGATCTGGTCAAGGACTCCAGCAAGCCGCCGTTGGCGGCCGATGTGGCCAGACAGCTTGATCTGCCGCGCAGTACGGTCCACGGCCTTCTGGCGGTCATGCAGGAGCTGGGGCTGCTGGAAAAAACAGCTACCCAAGGCTACCGGCTTGGTACACGTCTGCTCGACTGGGCAGGAGACGTGACGGAAAAGCGGGATCTGGTGACTGAGTTCTACCATGTGCTGGAGACTCGCTCCGATCTGGAGTCCTTTACCGTCACGCTCACCATGCTGGAGGGGGCAGAGGTTGTTTATGTGGCCTGCCGTAACAGCGCGACCGTGCTGGGGGCTTCTTTTCGGGTCGGTATGCGCCTACCTGCCATATTTACGGCCACAGGTAATGCCATACTGGCTGGTATGGATGACGCATCTTTTCGGGAGTGGCTGGCGCTACATCCGGTTACAACATGGCCGCAGCCGCTAACACCGAACGGTATCTGCTCCGTGACAACGCTGGTGCGTGAGATTGGTGAAATCAAGGAACGTGGTTACGCGGTGGATGATGAGCAGGTGCATGACGGGCTGTGGTGTTTTGGTGCTGCCGTCAAAGACCATTCAGGTCGTGCCATGGCGGGTATAGGCATCAGCCTGCCGCAGACCGAACTGGGGCGGTACAGTGTGGAGCGGCTGGGGGCAGTTGCATCCCGGTTGGCCGAGGCTGTTTCCTTCCGGCTTGGATACCGCGCGGGTTGATAGCCTCCATAGCAGGCAGACAGGAATAGAAAATGCTTTTTGCCGGTGTTCTGGGTAGCAGGAGCCAGACAAACTTCCGCTGCCGTATTGCGTGTGGCATTGCCTTTGTATGGATGAGCGGTCTGCTGCCCGTAGCTCCCTCTTTTTTGTCGCCACAGGTGCGGGCGGAGCAGGTTTTACCCCAGACATCCGCGCGTTACCTTATTAACGTGCATGGGCTGCATGTTCTGACCGCCGATGTTTCCTACAGGTTGGGAGACAGTGCCTATAGCGGGGTTGCGCAGGTTCAGACTGCCGGTTTTTTTGGCCTGTTTGTGCAAACAGATATGCGGATGCAGGGAACCGGACAGTTTTTTGCCAATGGGCTGGCCGAACCAAACCAGTATGACAGTGCCGGGACCTACAACCACGAGCAGAGTCATCTGCACATGGTGTATCAGGCAGGTGTCCCTCAGATTACCGTGCAGGAGCCACCCAGAGGAAGCCGTGAAGAGGTAACGCAGGAGGAAAGGACGGGCGCACAGGATGTTGTGGCGGTTCTTGTTGGCTTGCTGCACCAGTTGCAAACCCAGAAGCGTTGTCAGGAGGCGCCGCAGAAGCTTTTTGACGGATTGCGGCTGAGCACGTTGGAAGTGCGCAATACGGGGGCAGGACGCCCCCCTGCGGGGGCAGAAAAAGCTTGGGGGAAGGAGGCTGTGACCTGCAATTTTGTTTTGCAGCAGGTCAAGGGCTTTACCGCCAACGGGCAGTTCAGCAAGCTCAGGCAACCACAGATCGGACGGGTGTGGTTTGAGAACATCCCCAATATTGGGATGTCAGTTGTTAGAATGGAAATTGAACATCCAAAAATGGGGCATATTGTCCTGCGGTTGGACGAGACCCCCAAACAGGTTCCGTAAGTGTGTGCACAAAGACTGGCTGTGGTCATAACGATCACAGCCAGTTTTTGTACGTTCGGTTATTCCACCGTTACGGATTTTGCCAGATTGCGCGGCTGGTCAACATCGGTGCCTTTGGACACGGCCACTTCGTACGCCAGCATCTGCACAGGGATGGTTTGCAGTATAGGCGCAACAAAGTCGTGCACATGCGGTAGAACAACCATCTGCTCGGCAATGGCCGAAACCCGCTCTGCTCCTTTTGTATCGGTAAACACCAGCAGGCGGCCGCCACGGGCCTTGGCTTCCTGCAGGTTGGACAGAGTTTTGTCGAACAGAGGTGTGGACGGCACGCTGGCAACAATCGGCACTGTACGGTCGATCAGGGAAATGGGGCCGTGCTTCATTTCCCCCGCTGCATAGGCTTCTGCATGAATGTAGGAGATTTCTTTCAGCTTGAGCGCACCTTCCATGGCTACGGGGAACATGCTGCCCCGACCAAGGTAAAGAACGTCCCGCGCTTCGGCCACAATGCTGGCCATCCGCCGAATGGCGTCCCCTTGGTTGAACACTTCTGCTGCGCGGCTAGGCAGGTCCATCAGTGCGGCTACCAGCTCTTCCTCACCCAAGGGGTCAAGCTTGCCTCTGGCGCGGGCCGTGGCAATGGTCAGGCAGGCCAGTACAGTCAACTGTGCGGTAAAGGCTTTGGTTGACGCCACAGAAATTTCTGGTCCTGCTACCGTCCCCAACATCACATCGCTCTCACGCGCCATGGTGCTGTGTTCAACATTGAGCACAGAGAGGATGTGGATGGCTTTTTCACGCAGGCTACGCAGGGCTGCCAGTGTATCTGCGGTTTCACCCGACTGGGAGATGAGCAGACCCAAGGACCCTGCGGTTAGCGGCGGGTTGCGGTAGCGCATTTCGCTGGCGACGTCGATATCCACCGGCAGACGTGCAATTTCTTCCAGCCAGTAGCGGCCGACCATACCGGCATAAAAGGCCGACCCGCAGGCGGTAATGACCGCGCGGGGCACGGTTGCCAGGTCAAACGGCATATCGGGTAGTACGACCTTGCGTGTTGCCGGGTCGATCATGCGCTGGAGGGTCTGCCCGATAACCAGAGGGTGTTCGTGCAGTTCCTTTTCCATGTAATGGCGGTAGCCATCCTTGCCAATGGAGCCAGCCGTCAGAGCGGTAATCTGGATGGGGCGCTCAATCGGCGCGCCATCAAATGTCATGAATTCCGCCCCTTTGGGGGTAATGACAACGCAGTCCCCATTTTCCATGTAGGTAATGCGGCGGGTTAGCGGCGCCAGCGCCAGAGAGTCCGAACCAAGGAACAGTTCGTCATCCCCAAAGCCGACAGCCAGCGGTGCATTGTTACATGCTCCGATCATAAGCCCTTCATGACCGGCAAAGATCATGGCAACGGCATATGCCCCTTCCAAACGTTTGAGCGTCTTAAGAGCTGCATCCTTGGGGGTGAGACCCTGTTGCAGATAGTAGTCCACCAGCAGGGCAATGGTTTCACTGTCGGTTTCGGTTTCAAAAACCTGTCCGGCGGCTTCAAGTTCCAGACGCAGGGTTTCGAAGTTTTCAATAATGCCGTTATGCACAATGGCTACGCGGGACGTGCCATGAGGGTGGGCATTGCAGGTTGTGGGGGCGCCGTGGGTGGCCCAGCGGGTATGGCCAATGCCTGTTTTACCCGGCAGCGGGTCCTGTTCCAGCAATTTGGCCAGATTATCCAGCTTGCCTGCGGCCCTGCGCCGTTCCACCTGCCCATTGACCAGCGTGGCAATGCCAGCGGAGTCATATCCACGGTATTCCAGCCGTCGTAGACCTTCCAGCACAATGGGAGTTGCGTGGCGTAACCCGACAACGCCGCATATTCCACACATTAGCCGTTTTCCTTTTTTGCCTTCAGGGCGTTCTTAAACAGTTTGCCACGCTCTGGTTTGGTGGTCTGGCGTGCGCGTGCCAGAGCCAGTGCATCTGGCGGCACATTCTCCGTAATGGTGCTGCCAGCGGCAATAAGGGCGTTATCCCCTATCTCTACCGGTGCTACCAGCACGGAGTTGGAGCCGACAAACGTATTCTTGCCGATGGATGTGGTGTGTTTGAAAACACCATCGTAATTGCACACAATGGTTCCCGCTCCGATGTTGGAGCGTGAACCTACCTGTGTATTCCCTATATAGGACAGATGGTTAACTTTAACACCCGCGCCAAGCTCTGCACTTTTGAGTTCGACAAAATTGCCGACCCGTGCGTTTTCGCCAACGGAGGTTTCTGGTCGCAGGCGTGCATACGGGCCGATAATTGCGCCAGAGTGCACCTCGCAGCCTTCCAGATGGCTGAAAGCTCGAATGACCGCACCTTCATGCACAATAACGCCGGGGCCAAAAACAACATTGGGTTCAACCAGCACGTCCGCGGCAAGCTGCGTGTCGGTGGATAAAAAGACAGTTTCCGGGGCAACAAGCGTAACCCCGTTGTCCATGGCGTTCTGACGCAGCCGCTTTTGCAGAGCCGCCTCGGCCTGAGCCAGTTCGCTGCGGGAGTTAACGCCGCGTAGTTCATCTTCTGCCGCTTCCACTGCGCGGACCTGCACGTGCTCGGCAACGGCCAGATCCACAACATCCGTCAGATAGAATTCTCCCTTGGCGTTATCATTCCGTACAGCCTGAAGCCACCGGCGGAAGTCGGCCGCATCGGCGCAGAGAACGCCTGCGTTACACAGGTCTATGCTGCGTTCTTCCGGGGTGGCGTCCGACCATTCCACAATGCGTTCCACATTGCCTGCATTGGTTACAACACGGCCATAACGGGCTGGGTCTGCCGGGCGCATGGCTAGCAGGGCCAACCCTACATCGGGCTTGCGTCGTTCTTCCAGCAGAGCTGCCAGTGTTTGTGCGGAAATAAGGGGATTGTCGGCATAAAGAACGGCAACATCTCCTTCCCCAAACCAGTCAGCCGCCTGCAAGGCAGCGTGGGCAGTGCCCAGCCGTTCGTGCTGGACGACCACAGGGTAGGGGGCGGCAACGTCTGCCACATCTGCCATTTCCGGCCCAATTACGACCACCAGACGGTCAAATACCTCTGCTGCATTTTTAAGCAGGTGGGCCAGCATGGGCCCGCCAGCAAGATGTTGCAGGGCCTTGGGCCGGGAGGACTTCATACGGGTGCCTAGCCCGGCGGCTAGAAGAACCGCGGTGGCTGGACGGAATGCGGGATCAGACGTCATGATTGATGCGGTAAGCCAAGCTCCGGCATGTGTCAAACGTCTCGCCTATGGAAAAACTCCATGCCAATATCATAAAAGTTTTCTGAAGTTTACGGGGAGGGGGCACAATATGTCTGCATTACGTCTGGCCGTGTTCGATATGGACGGGACTTTGCTGGATTCCTTGCCTGATCTGGCGGAGTGCTGTTGCGAAATTCTGGCCCAGTGTGGCCTGCCGCTACTGTCTGATATGCAGGTACGCAGCATGGTGGGGAACGGAGTGCAGGCTTTGGTGGAGCGGGCCTTCAGGGCCAGTCTGGATAAAAAAGCAGAAGAGTCTGGCAGGGCTCAGGTCATGCCGATTTCTACCGAGGAGGCAGTCAGCCGTTTTATGGCGGCCTACACGCCACGCGCCACGCGGTTGTCCCGCCTGTTTCCCGGTACGGAAGACGCGTTGCGTACCCTGCGGGCACAGGGGTGGCTGCTTGCGGTTTGCACCAACAAGCCCGAAAAAGCCGCACGCCGCATATTGTCGGATTTCAGGTTGGAGGACTTGTTTGCCGCTGTGGGAGGAGGCGATAGTTTTGCCGCCCGCAAGCCCGATGCGCGGCATCTGCTGGGCACCATTGCGCAGGCAGGTAGCGCCCCGGAACGTAGTGTTATGGTGGGAGATATGCCGCCAGATTGCCTGGCGGCTCAGGCGGCCAGTTGCCCGTTTGTCTTTGCTGGTTGGGGATACGGAGCACCGGAACTGGCAGATAAGGCGGTAGTAAAAGCCGCTGCCATGCAGGATATTCCAACGTTGCTGGCGCGTATTATGCCAGTATGAAAGCCGGGATAAACCCGGCTCAGCCTCCGTATTGCGCCTTAAGGAGCGGCGCCAGTTTTTCAGCCAGAATAATATCGGCTTCCTTGTCCACATCTACCGCAGCCCGCCCATCGGAGAGTGGCACCAACTCGGCGCGTGCGCTGGTTAGGGCATAGATGCGGGCATAGAGCGCTTGAGTGGAGAGCTTACCCAGAACTGCGCGTAACAGGATACCTAGACCAAGGGTCCATGCGACCCGTAGGGGGTGCTTGCGGTTTTTTTCCACGCTTCGCCATAGGTCTGCAACGCGGGCGGAAACTGAGGTTTTGAAGTAGAACAGGTTACAGCCCGAAAACACCATGTCCGTCAGGCGGATATAGGTACGCTTTGTCTGTGGCACGCTCTGCTGGATGGCGGCCTGCGTTGCCACACCAACGGCAAGGTCGGTCTGAGCGGCAGCTTTATTGAGTAGTTCTTCCACCCATTGGGGTTGAAGCAGGGCATTATCCGCTGTTGTGACCAGCAGGGGCGTGCCTAGCCGGGCAAGGCTGTCCAGCACGCTTGCACTTGGTCCTTCCGGGCGGGAGGGAACAACCTGCACACTTGCGGGCAAAACCCCGTCCAGAACAGTCGGGTCTTCCAGACAAACCACAATCTGACCAATGGCGGGCACCGCCTGTAGGGCGTTAACCACCCGTACAACCATGGGCACGCCATCAATAGGGAGCAGTGCCTTGTGGGAAACGCCTCCAGCTACGGCAACCGGATCTGGTTTGCCGGGGCGTGTGCCGGCAAGAACCAGAGCGGTAATGGCGGAAGCGGCGGTCATGCCGCGCGTTTCTGCTCGGGGCGGGCACCATCGGGCCGGTCACGCGGGGGAGCGCCGGTCAGTTCCATGACCCAAGGGTAACGGGATGCTTCTGCAACATCATACCCAAGGTTGAACACCGTGGGGCTGCGTGGGCGTGCCTTTGCATCCACATAGTAAGAGCCAAGAGCCCGATCTACAACAAAGCTGGTAATGCCAAAGTTGCCATCTTCATCGTGGAAGTGGTGCAGCACATGGCGCGCTTTCATGCGCTGGATCCAGGCTGAACGGGGTTTGTAGTTCAGATGCTGGATGCAGTGGAAGAATTCGTAAATGCAGGTAATGGCAACGCCGGTGCTAAATGCGGCTGCCGCCGTGCCAGCACCGCCAATGAGGTACCCAATGGGGAGCGTGATGACCGCAATGGTAGGCAGGGTGGTGACTGGCGCACCAAACAGGACGTCCAGCAGATGCGGGTCCTGATGATGGTCAAAATGGATGCGCTTCCACAGAGCCGCGGTCCATTTGATTTTGTACAGTAGCCGTCCATGCAGCACGTAGCGGTGCAGCAGGTACCATACAACCGGATACACAAGCACCACGGCCAGCATGGCGAACAGAGTTTTAGGCCAGCCAGCAAAAAAATGGGCAGAAACAAATGCGCTGGCAATAACAAGGGCAAAGTATAGCAGGATGGTTGGATACGTCAGATAGGCGATCCACAGCTGCCGGAGATCCATCTTGCCCAGATCAAAACTGCGACCAGTTTTGAGGGAGGGGTTGTTCAGAGTTCCGCTCATCGTGTTTCGTTCCTCAGAAGCACAGTCAGTGCTCCCAATGTAAAAATGATCAACGCGGGAACTGTTGCAACCGGAGGCGGGAGCAGGCCGGCATTACCCATGGCCCGCAACAGTCCCTGCACAACAATAAACAGCAGCCCGGCCCCTAAACACCATACTGGCAACCAACTGCGTGTCCCCGTCCGTGGAGGGATATAGATTACTGGCATTGCGATCAACAACAGAACCAGAAGTGATGCCGGGCGGAGGAACCGCTCCATCAGTCCGGCCTTGAGAAAGCCGGGGCTTGAATCGGAGGGAACCTGCCCGCGCAACATGCCAATAATTGTGGATGTGGAGAGCGGCGCGTTACCCGTGGAGAGCCGGATGAAGTCCCGCGGGAACAGAGTCGTGTTCCACGGCATGGCTGGCAGCCGGGGCAGGCGGTCGACTTTCTGGTCTTTCAGGTCAATATCCAGGCCGTCCACATCATACAGGGTCCAGCCATCAGCGCCGGTATAATGGGCTCTAGGGGCATGTAGGGTTCTAACCAGCATGTTCTGGTTATTCCGTATGTACACATTAACGGTGCCTAGTACGTTCCCACCATCAGCAACGTGGTCCACATAGGTTAGGTTTTTGCCCTCATGGAACCAGAAGGAGTGCCCATCCTCCGGCGCCGGGTCCGTCCGATTCCACCATGCGGCCAGCGCCTGCTCGGAGCGTGGGGTTATCTGGTCGTCCAGAACAATGCCCGCCATGCCGATGAGCAGCGTTGCTGGGACAAGGTATTTGTATAACCCAAGGGTGGACAGACCCGCTGCACGAAGAATGGCCATTTCGCTGGCAAGGGTCATTTGCGTCAGCATCAGCAACGCACCGATGAGTACACTAAGCGGGAGCGCGCCAGACAGCAGGAATGGCAGCCGCATGGCCGCGTAATTCACAATGCCCGAAATACCAAGGTGGCGTTGCAGAATAGGGGTTGTCTGCTCCAGCAAAGCCAGAATTTCCAGCAGACTGACCAGCACACAGCAGCAGAACACCACACGAAAAAGCAGAGCGCCCGACAGGTAGCGCAGCAGAACGTAACGTGAGTTTGGGGAGGGCTTGCTCATGATACGGTTTTCTTCATGCCGGCCGGGTTGCGGTCGATTTTGTTCCGCGGGCGCGCCACAGGTCAAATGTACCCGAACGGTAAAGAAGCAGCGCAACACAAAGTGCGATAAACACCAAAGCGGGGAGCCAGATGATCAGCACGGACAGTTTTTTGGTTGCGACCATGCTGTGCCCGAATTGCAGGATGTGGTCGAAGCTGACCATCAGAATAAAAGCAATAGGCAGGCCAGCATTGTTGCGCTGGCGCTTGCGGGCCATGGCCAGTGCTGTTGCCAGCAGGGGAATAAATGGAATGGTCAAACTACGGGCAAGGCGGAAGTGTAGCTCCGACCACATATGCGGCTGTGCAATATTCCCGCTTCGGTGGATGAGGTTTCGGATCAGCTCTGGTGAGGTTAGCTCACGCTCATCCTCGCCTCGTTCTCTGAACGGGGCAGTCTGGGCCGCGTGGGTCAGGTAGCGCGTGGAGTGCTGGAACGTGGTCAGGGTAGGGGCCTTATCCCCCGAATCAGACACCATAATTCCGTCTTCCAGATCCAACTGTACGGTGCTTCCATCTGGAGCAAGGCGGATATGGCCTGTATGGGCGGTTATGTTGCGTTCCTGATGCTCTGATGTGTCGTGAATAAACACATTCTTCAGTTCCGACCCGCTTTGTGTAACATCCTCGGCCACAAGGGTCAGATCGGACGATGGACGGGCGAACATCCGGGGTTGCAGGCGTGGTGCCCACCCGGTGTGACTGGCAAAGTAAAAAGCAGCCCGGAAATCGTATCGTGCGTGGGGCTGGATAAACCCGTAAAGCAAAAAGGAGACGACCCCCAGAACGACCCCTAACTGGATATAGGGGCGTGTAATTCGCAGTAGGGAAAGGCCACTGCTGTTGGCTGCGTCAATTTCCTCATTCTGGCTCATGCGCCGCATGACGGCAAAGACCGACACGCAGAGTGCTGCCGGTATGGCAAGTCCCAGATAATGGGGCAGCAGCGCAGTCAGAAGTTCAACAAACGTCCCGAGTTTGTTGTTGCCCGCTGCCAGCAGATTAAACAGAACAAGCAGCCGCTCAAGCAAAAGCGCCGTCATGACCACAGCCAGCGCGATGGCAAACGGTGGGATGACCTGATTGATCAGGTAACGGTCAAGCGTTGTCGGCATGAACCGCTGGGCAATGCGGCGTAAAACAGGCACGTTCAGCATGGAGGGTGTCATACTGTGGTTTTCGGTAAATGGCGATTGAGTGTGTAAACGCCGCCAGTCTCACAGTTGTGCATCAAACCATCCGTGCCAAGTGCTCTGCGCTGCACATCAATACCCCATGTGCCGGGTAGGGCGGTAATGGTAATCCGGTTCCAGCCTGCGGCTTTTTCCGGGCTATTTGCAATGTGGGAAGCGGAGGTTGTTCCCACAACAGGAATCTGCGTTCCCGGAATAGTGCAGAAGGTTGCGCGGTGGGAATGTCCATGCAGCACCAGTTCCGCCCCTTCCTGCCGCAGGACGTCCTGAAGGGTGTTCAGGTCCGTCAGCCCTTTACGCTTGTCCACCAGTCTGGTGACCGGAGGGTGATGTAGCAGCACAATGCGGCATAAACCAGTCTCTCCAAGATTTTTCAGCGTCTTGGCCAGAAGGTCCAGCTGTTCCCGCCCGGCGCGTCCTGTAGCCAGAAAAGGAAAAGAAGGGACGGCCGTGTTCAGGCCAATGAGTGCTACATGATCCCGGATCAGAACAGAGGGCGCTTTTTGGTTCTCGCTCATATGGAGCCAGGGAGCCCATAGAGCGCGTTTTTCGGCGCTCCGCTCACGCACCAGAGCTTCATGGTTGCCGGGTACGAGCAGGGTGGGAGGGAGATGCTGGTCTTGTAACCAACGTTGCGCCGCCCGGAATTCGGACAGGAGGCCCAGATTAGTCATGTCCCCCGTAATGGCTACCATATCCGGGTGGAATTGATGAATATCGCGCATGACCTGCTCCAGCGGCGGAGGCGTGTGCAGATGCCTGCGGCGGGAGAACCAGCTGAACAGGCTTAAAACACGCTTTACGCGCCATTCCCGCCATGAAGGCAGGCTGGTCAGTGGCAGATGCGGGTCGGAAAAATGGGCAATATGAACGCTGGCCAAAAAAATTAGTTCTCCAGTCAGGAGCGCTGCCAGCGTACAATATGTGACAAGCGCGCTCCGGCTCTTTATACCACTGAGCCGAGCCGGGGCAAAAGCACCGACCTGCAACATGTGCATTATAGAGTACCTGCGTGCCCGACCATCTAGCCCTTATTTACAATCCGTTTAGCCGGAAAAACCTGAAAAACGGACCGGACTACCTCCAAAGCCTTCAGGCTGTGCCAAATATGCTGTTTTACGCACCCAGCACACATGCGGCCCTAGAGGCTGCTGTGGAGGACCTGCGCACGCGTGGAGTGTCCTGTATTGTTGTCGACGGAGGGGACGGCACAGTCGGCAAGGTGCTGAGCGCCCTACATGCTTCTGCCTGGCCAAAAGACGAATGGCCGCCCGTTGCAGTTATTCCATCAGGCAATACCAACCTGATTGCTGCGGATGTTGGTTATGGCAAGCGTGGGGCTGAGGCTTTGCGCTTTTTACAGGCCGAATTGCGCTCGGGGCAGGCGATGCTCAAAGTCAAACAGCGGCGGCCTTTGGTTGTGCGGCGTAAAGGGCATGATGGCGCAGATGTGCTTGGCTTTTTTGGCGGAATGGGAGCTTTTGGCCGTGGCATAAGCATTGCGCACCACCCGGCTGTTCTTAAACGCTATGCGCATGACATGGCCGTTGTGGCAACTTTGGTTATGACTGTTATGCAACTTCTGCTTCCGCGCCAGCGTGATGGCTGGATGGCTGGTGCGCCTGCCAGACTGGAGTACGATGGCAAGGCCAGTAACGTGCGGAACCATTTTATGGTGCTTTGCACGGCTCTGAACACATTGCCCTATGGTGTCTGGCCGTTCTGGCGGGCCGGTGGCGCGGCATGTCATGGTATGCATTATCTGGATGTGGCGGCTTACCCGCCCTCTCTGATGAGGGCCGTGTGGTCATTGTTGCGTGGTAAAGCGCCTGAGTGGTTGCGTCGGATGCCCGCTTACCAGAGTGGGTCAGTGCAGGCACTCCAAATGCACACAGCCGAGGCGTTTGTGCTGGATGGTGAAATTCTGGAGCCGGGAGAGGACGAAGACTTCACCATTGAGGCGGGGCCAGTTGTTTCCTTTCTTTATGCGTAATGGCTGAACAAATGGCAGGGACCGAACGCAGTATGCGCAGGGAGGCGACGCACCAGCTGATGCATTTGCTCGCGCATGAACTGGCTACACCAGTAGCCCCCGAGGTGACGCAGTTTGTGGAGCAGATGCTGGGGACCGTGCGGCCACTGGGAGTTCTGTTTTACGGCTCTGGCCTTCGGAGCGGGATTGATGACGATACGCTGCTCGATTTTTACATTATTGTAAGCAAGCAGTCGGATTGGCCGCGTTCCCGGCTAGCCTGCCTGGCCAATGCCGTGCTGCCTCCCAATGTTGAATATAAAGAGTTGCAGGTTGCGGGGCGCGCTATGCGGGCCAAGGTTGCTATTCTTTCTTTGGCGCAACTGCGTACGTTAACGGGTTTTGCTACGCTCAATACCACGGTCTGGGCGCGCTTTTCCCAACCTGTGCGTCTGGTCTGGCAGCAGAATATAAAAGCTGGTCATGCCATAACGCAGTGCATTCTGCGGGCCAACGTTACGGCAGCAAGGTGGGCGGCTCTGCTGGGGCCAGACAGAGGGCCACTTACGGCGTTCTGGAACGCGCTATACGCAAACACCTATAAAGCGGAACTGCGGGTTGAAAACGGTCGGCGGAGTAGCGGTATAGTTGATGCCAATCAGGACCATTATGAACGCGTCCTGCTACCCTGTTGGCAACTTGCTGGCATAACGTTTGTGCAGGACGCGGGGAATGTGGCCCCGGATATTGCGGAGAGCCAAAGGGCAAAAGCCCAGCATCAGTGGCGTTTGCGCGCCCGTCTGGGGCGTCCGCTCAATATTCTACGGCTTATCAAGGCCGTTTATACATTCAAGGGGAGTGCGCGCTATGCCGCATGGAAAGTCAGGCGGCATAGCGGAATAGAAATAGCCCTTAGTCCATTTGCGGAAAAGCATCCACTTCTGGCGGCTCCGCCAGTGCTGTGGAAGCTCTGGCGGCAAGGGGCCTTTAAACAGCGTTAGAGGGTTATGCGGCGTTTGCCTGTAGGGGCACGCCACAGTCCACAGCCGCCTGACCAAATACCGCAATGGCTTGATCAATTTGTTCTGGCGTGTGTGTCGCCATAACAGAGCAGCGCAGCAATGGGCGTGAATCAGGTGTGGCAGGTGGCAGGCTGAGGTTGACATACACGCCAAGCTTCAAAAGCCTGTTCCACATGGGAATGGCCTGCTCAACCGTATCCAGCGTTACGGCAATAACCGGGCTGACCCGTTTGCTGGCGTTCAGCCCCAGCTTCATGAACCCCGCGTGGAGATGTGCTGCGTTGGACATAAGCTGCTGACGCAGTTCGGGGTGCGCAATCATATCTTCAAGCGCTGCGCCTGTAGCCGCAATAACTTCAGGCGGGAGTGACGCGGTAAACATGTAAGGGCGGCAGTTCAGACGAACCAGTTCCAGCTCCGGATGGTCCGAAACGCAGTAGCCGCCGACTGTGCCAAGGCTTTTGGAGAAGGTGCCGACAACAAAGTCAACATCGGCTTCCACCCCTTCGGCTTCAGCCGCGCCACGACCATGCTCGCCCAGAACACCAAAGGAATGGGCTTCATCAACCATCAGGTAAGCGCCAGTTTCCCGCTTGACTGCGGCAAACTCTGCCATGGGGGCAACATTGCCCGTCATGGAATAAATGCCCTCTACAACAATCAGTTTGGCGCTGTTGGGGGCATCCAGACGTTTGAGGCGCTTGTAAAGATCATCCGGGCTGTTGTGGCGGAAGCGGATAACCTGTGCAGCGCTTAGGCGGCTGCCGTCATAAATGCTGGCATGGCTATCTGCATCCAGCAGCAGAAAGTCATCTTTCCCGGCCAGCGCCGATATCATGCCCAGATTGGCCTGGTACCCTGTGGAGAACACCATGGCGTCACGCCGTTTGAAAAAATCGGCGATCTGGCGTTCCAGACTGCGGTGGAGAGACTGCGTTCCGTTGGCAATGCGGGAGCCGGTTGTGCCAACACCACAGGTTGCCGCTGCTGCCTGCGCCGCCTTGATGGCCCGCTCCGACTGGCTGAGGCCCAGATAGTTGTTGGTGCCGAACAGCAGGGTTTCCCGCCCTTCGATAATCCCAACAGTGGATGAGATCGGCTTCTCAATCACAACGGCAAAAGGATTACGTCCACCAGCCGCTACAACAGAGCCAAGAGCGCCCGCAAGGCCCTCAAATTTGGAAAACAGAGACGCCATGCACGCTTACCCTTTGTTCTTCAGATCAACAATGCAGGCGGCAAGGTCATTGATCGTGCGAATGTCCGCCAGCTTGTCGAGCGGGACGGATACGTCCAGACTGTCTTCCACTTCCATGACAAAGTTCATGACTGCGAGAGAGTCAAATGCCAGATCTTCCATGATCTTGCAGTTGCCGTCGATGTCGCGTGGGACTTTGGGATTGGCAAGAAGCTTTTGGATGATCAGCGCGGAAACGCTTTCAACGGTTTCGCTCATGTTGGGTCCTTCATCCTTTATGGCAGTAATATCAAGCCGAGCTTCTGCCCGCTGTGGCCGCCTTATGAGAGAAAAAACCGGATTTGACCAGCCTCTCCCTCACAGGGGGTGAACGGTATGCCTGTCAGGCCACTTCGGGCTGCTGGGCAAATGCTCCGTTCACGTACATCGTACGGGCCTTGGCGCGCGTCAGTTTGCCGGAGGAAGTCTGCGGCAGCGTGTGAGGCGGAACCAGAACAACCGAGACATCAACCCCATGCAGCCTGCGGAAGAGGCTTGCTGTTTCTGTGCGCAGGGCTTCGCGCGCTTCAGGGTTGGTTGTGCGGCACTGGATCAGCGCCACAATTTCCTCATGGTTGTCTTTTTCCAAGGAGAAAACAGCAACGTCGCGGCTGCGCAGTGCTGGAATATGCGTTTCGGCCGACCATTCCAGATCCTGCGGCCAGATATTGCGGCCGTTGATAATGATCAGGTCTTTGGCGCGACCGGTGACAACAATCTGGCCATTCAGCATGTAGCCCAGATCACCCGTGTTCAGCCATTTGTCCTTGTCCAGAACCTGCGAGGTTTCTTCGGGCATACGGAAGTAGCCAGACATAAGGCTTGGGCCACGCACATAAATGGTGCCGATTTCACGGTCCTTGAGTACCTGTCCGTCCGGGTCGCGCACTTCCATGGCGTGTCCGGGCAGCACCTTCCCGCAGATGACAAAGGTTCTGCTGGGGGTGGAGGGGGACGTTGGTGCGCGGGCAATCCCTTTGCTTTCCAGCAGAGGGAGGTCAATCGTATCTGTTTCAATGCCCGTATTGAGGGGCACAAAGCTGATGGCAAGTGTGGCTTCGGCCATGCCGTAGCTGGCTACAAAGGCTTTTGCGCTAAATCCGGCAGGGGCAAACCGTTCCGCAAATTCTTGCAGAATGTGGGCGCGGATCATATCGCCACCAATACCGGCTACGCGCCAGCAGGAGAGGTCAAGGCCAGCGGCGGCAGGGCGGCGGGCGCAAAGCTCGTAGCCAAAAGAGGGGCTGTAGGCGATGGTGCCACGGTTGCGGCTAATAAGGTCCAGCCAAACATGCGGGCGGCGTGCAAATTCACGCGTTGGCAGTAGATCAACCGTCAGCTGGCAGGTCATGGGGGTCAGAAAGAAGCCAACAAGCCCCATGTCATGGTACAGTGGCAGCCAGCTCACGCAGCGGTCGCCGGTTTCTTTGACCTGCAACCCATCATGAGCAATGGCGGCAACATTGGCCATGCCGGAACGCTGCGAGACGCAAACACCCATTGGGAAGCGGGTGCTACCAGAAGAAAACTGAAGGTAGGAGAGGGCCTCGGGGTCAACCGGACTCAGTTCCATATCGGGCACGGGGCGAGCCATAAGCTCTCTGGGAGAGCCAGCAAAAACGAGGCCGAGCCCGCTTACAATATCATCCGTCCAGCCTTCAATAATGTCCGGAATAACAACAGCGCTGGCCTGTGCACTGGTGATCATGCCGCGCAGGGTGCTTAGATAAGCGTCTTTGCCACCAAACGCGACAGGGAGGGGAGGGGGGCCGCAACAAGGCCTGCGTACTGGCAGCCAAAAAAGATACGGGCGAAGTCACCGTCGCTTTCCGCAACAATGGCTACACGGTCGCCCGCCTGCAATCCCATCCCCAGCAGGCGTTTTGCTGTCTCAATGGCCTGTACCCGCAGCTTACTGTACGGCAAGGCTTCTAGCAGAACGCCTTTGCCAGAATAGATGTTGAACCCGGCATTACCCAGTGCTGCATAATCCAGCGCATCCGGGAATGTCGCAAAATCACCGTAACGGCGGAGCTGTCCAGACGCGGAAGGAAGCGGCTGGAGCGTGACTTCCGTGGTGGGTGCAGAGGCTGGGTTCATAATGTTCATCAGTTGGCCATTCGAAGAAAATCAGAAATTGCGGCGGCGCCAACCGGCGCAGTTAGTCCGTCCCCCAGAAGGTCGAACGTCAGGCGTATATAGTCTTTTTGCAGATTTATGAAAGTATCATGAGACCGGGAAGGTCGGTCGGCCCCGTCATTAGGTGTACCGGACACCATTGAGGTGGGGACGAAGCGCTTTGGGGCAGGGCGTCTGCTCAGGCATGATTGAGGCATCATCTTTCCCGCAGAAAATCAGGCTGAAAACACTATTTCCAAGCAATGACACGGCATTATGTTTGGTATGTCGCCAATGGATGGTGTTGGGACTGTCCTTACAAAGTGGAAAGGTGGCTAAAATAAGGGAAGACCGCAAGTAAGGTGAGGGAAACCAATGCTGGAATGCAGCGTTACTCGTGAGCGCACTATGGCACACGATTGCAGTGTTTTCCGCATCTGACGGCTTGTTCGTATGGTGCTATCGATTGTGCCGGATTGAGCGATAATATGAGGGCGGCATGGGGCGTAACTGCCGCCGAAGGGAGTTGGCAGCGCAGTCAGTTACCTCTGCTATCGAATATGGCGTTAGAAATTTAGAGTAATAAATTGTGTTAGCTTTTTGGGGCCAAAACGCCTCGGTTTTGAGAGGTAAGTGAGCGTTTTACGATTCTTGTGAGCGACTAACGCCATTTCGTTGGTGGGGAGGTTAGTGTGTGCCTGCCTATGTATTGTGTTTGTGGTCTGGGGAGACTGCATCCGTGTGTTCGATTTAAGCGTGAGCCGCATTTCATACGACATTCCTT